>JANXYU010000033.1 GCA_025355855.1 Actinomycetota bacterium | reverse complement strand
CGATCGGCGTTTATCAACCGATCGCGGCGCTGATTGTAGCAATTACTTCTGGCAGTCAATTGTTCCTAGTTCGGGTTGCTCCACAGAACGCTATTGCGAATTATTTTCCCGACATTGGTATCGTTCGGGGCGCCCCAGTTATCCATACCGGTAAGAGAAACCCTGCCCTTGCCGTAGTTGAACCCGATTATCTCAAATCCGTCCGCGGTGCAGACAACGTTCTTATTTGTGATCGCGGGGTCCGCCATTATATCGATGCGTTTCCATTGGCCACCGGTTGAAACCGTGAATGCCGGGGGTAAACCATAGGTAATCGGGCTATCAGGCGCAACAACGTTTACATTGACCGGCTCTCCACTCCAGGCTCCACCCCAAAAATCCATCGCGACCTTGAGGAAGGGAATTTGGCCAAACTCACAGTAGGTGGACTGGAAATATCCGGAAATGTAGACCGGCTCCATGTACACAAGGCCTAGCTTGCCGGTTGATAAATATGTCTGTAAGTAGGCATTATCTTCCGGCGACAAGCCGCCATAGCGCCCCTCTGTACCTGGGCCGAAAATATCTGTTCCGGTGCCTGCCGCTTTACCATAAACAGAATACTCCGGATCAAAAACGACGACGTCATAGTCGGACAGATTGTACGATTTCAACGTCTTGTCAAGGGCAACATCGTTTTGGATGTTATAGTTCGTGAGCCATTGCGACGCCGCGCCTAGAACATAGGGGTCGCTACCGAAAACAAGTACGCGCAGATGCGACTTGGTTTGATACTCGCCCTTGCTTCGTCCGCCGGCATGAATAGTATTTTCGATCTTAGTCTTTAATGCTTCAGACAAAGTAAAGCAGAGATTCGCCGCGGCCAGAGCTTCCGCTGGCGGAGTTGCAGGATTAGACGCTATGGCATACTGTGCCCGCGCTTGATCGAGCTCCAAATCCCAAACGCTAACAGGGAAGTCGTATTGCACTCCGAACCGTTGCGGCCCAACAACGTTGAACCAGAACGCGGCCTTCCAAAAGAGAGTCGCCAATTCAAGCTTGCCTCCCGCGTTCTTAAGCGCCACGGTCAAAGCTTTACTGCTAGTGCTTGTGTTTGACGGCGTGCTTGTTTTCGCCATCGCCACCGGCGCCACTAACGTCATGACCATCACGACGGCTAGCGCTAAAACTAATAGCGCCCTTTTGTTCCTAAACATTGTTGCCACTCCTTCCGAACAGTTCTGTTTATCGTCCAGTTATTTTACATAATCTCTAAATATGCCAAAAGAACTGCCATGCTCCATGATGTACAGTCCTTCATAAATGTGGTCATTACGGGTCGCTTTAGGAATTAAACTAATTATTTACTGTTCTGTAACATATGTCAAGACCTTGTAACAATATTCACGCACAACCTACGGTTGCCAAATTTAGCACACACGGGATTTGCTATGATGTTTCCTATGTGGCATGCCAAAGACGTAGAAACTACTTATCGCGAACTGAATACCGGTGTGTTCGGATTATCAGCAGCCGAAGCGGCGGCTCGCCTGGTCACGTATGGGGCGAATGAGCTAACAGCCAAAGCGGCCAAGACACCGTTCGCAATGATCCTGGATCAATTCAAAGATTTCATGATCATCGTTCTGCTGGCCGCCGCCGTTATTTCCGGGTTTGTCGGGGAGTTGTCGGACACCATTGCGATAATCGTGATAGTGGTTCTCAATGCGGTTATTGGCTTCTTCCAGGAATACCGGGCCGGGCAGGCGATCGCCGCCCTAGAAAAGATGGCCGCACCGGCCGCTACGGCGATTCGCGACGGGGTGCCGACGACACTTGCAGCCAATGAGCTTGTCCCGGGCGACCTAGTCATTCTGGAAGCCGGCAACGTCATTCCCGCTGACATACGCCTTATCGAAGCGGCCCGTTTGAAGATCGAGGAAGCCGCGCTAACTGGCGAATCAATCCCGTCCGAGAAGAAAGCCGCGGTGGCGCTCGCTGAAGATAGCCCTTTGGGCGACCAAATAAATATGGCCTTCAAAGGAACCTATGTCACCTATGGCCGCGGCGTCGGCGTCGTGACCGCGACGGGACATGCCACCGAACTCGGCCGAATCGCCGATTTGATCCAGGGCGAAGCGGGCGTTAAAACACCTCTACAGAAAAGGCTGGCTGTTTTCGGCCGCAATCTGGCCATCATCGTGCTAGTAATCTGTGGCGTCGTTTTTACGATGGGACTCTTGCGCGGGGAGGCACCGCTGTTGATGCTGCTAACCGCCATATCATTGGCTGTCGCCGCCATCCCGGAAGCTCTGCCGGCCTTGGTCACTATCTCGCTGGCCATCGGCGCTCGCCGCTTGGTTAAGCAGAACGCGCTCATCAGAACCCTGCCCGCGGTAGAAACACTAGGCAGCGTTACATATATTTGTTCAGATAAAACGGGTACTTTGACACTTAATAAGATGATTGCCGACGAATTCTATGTTGACGACACCATCCGTGCGGCTTATGAGATGAAAACAAACGAGGCCAGTCCTCACGTCAACGCCTTTCTTGAGAGTCTGGCCCTGAACAACGACGCTCTACTGGACAAGGATGGCGCCGCTCTGGGTGACCCGACCGAGGTCGCGCTGTTTGAGCTGGCGGCCGCGCACGGCTTCGCCAAGGACGCTTTAGCAAGCGCCTATCCCAGACTGGCCGAGCTGCCCTTTGATTCTGACCGCAAACGAATGACAACGATTCACAGGTGGCGCGATGACACATTTATCTCGTTCACCAAAGGGGCGGCGGAAACGATTCTGGCGGAAGCGGACTCTATTCTAACAATAGCCGGACCCCAGCCTCTAGATAAACAGAAACTGACACGCACGGTTAACCGGATGGCAGCGGACGGTCTTCGTGTCTTGGCGATCGGCATGCGGTTATGGCAAGAGGAACCCAGGGTAATATCGCCGGAGACAATTGAGACGAATCTAGTTGTTTTGGGCTTTGTCGGTTTAATGGATCCGCCGCGCGAGGAAGCGCGCCAGGCCGTTATCGAATGTCGGCGCGCCGGTATACACCCGGTCATGATTACAGGAGACCACCCC
>JANXYU010000001.1 GCA_025355855.1 Actinomycetota bacterium | reverse complement strand
ACGTCCTTGTACTGCTCGGCTTTGTTTGTCTTGTTAAAGACATCCCAACCGAGGGCTTCGAAGAAAGGATCGATGAATTCCGTGCGAAGTTCAGCCTCGCTATAGCCGCCGGAGTGATAGGCGTCCTTGTGCATTTCGAAGCGCGCGATGAGATCAAGTATGGCTTGCGGTGCGGGCATGCGTTGCCTTTCTGCTCATGTCTTTAGAACATGTCCATCGCATGTACATGTTCATCTGTAATGTCCAACATAGTGGTATCGTTGGACACGTTATTCAAAACATGTCCATTGGATGGACATATCATCTTGACACTAACTCATATAATTCGACGTTCAGATACAGGTTCTCCTTGCCTACCTTGTGGTTCTCCAGAACGCCGATCTTCTCAAGCTCCTTTAGATATTCAGCGGCCGTCTTGCGTTCCGCTAAACCCGCGTCCACTAGAAATTTGACCTTGGTGTAAGGCTGGTGAAACAACAGCTCGATGAGTTCTTTTGAATAAACATGGGCAGGAAGCTCCACCTTTGCTTTTTCAATCGTTTCGTCCATTAAGACGCGGATGTCCATAACCCGGCGGCTCGTCTGTTTAGCGGTTTCCTCCAGCGCGGCCAACATGAAGAGAATCCACGGCTCCCAAGCTCCTTGTTCCGTGACGTCGCGCAAGAGTTTATAATACGCGGACTTCTTCTCGATTATCGCGCCGCTTAGATATAGAACGGGCAGGTCTAACAACCCCGCATTCACCAAGAATAAGATGTTGATAATGCGGCCCGTTCGCCCGTTGCCGTCGTAGAACGGATGAATCGCTTCGAACTGATAGTGGATCAGAGGCAACTTGATGACCGGGTCAATGGACATATCACGGTTAGCAAAATCCGCCAGCTGGGCTAGCATCTTCTCAAGAATGGCTTTGTCCTGCGGCGGCGTATAGATGGTGCTGCCCGTCTTTGCGTTTTTAATCGTCGTGCCTGACACACTGCGAACGCCATCGTCGGTGCCGGTGAGTGTCTTTACTATGTCGACAAAAAGCCTCGCGTCAAGCTTCTTGCTCTTCTTGATTTTCCTAAAACCAGCCCACGATGCCTCGCGATAGCGAAGGACTTCTTTGGTGGCGGGATCCGGAGTGGCGGCGGCCGTAAAGGCTTTGAACAGCGCGTCGTTAGTCGTGATTACATTCTCTATTTCGGAACTTGCCCTTGCCTCCTGCAAGACAACCGTATTTACAAGCATGGCTTGGTTTGGAATGAGACTGCCGGCGCCCTTCAGCTGGGCCAGTTCGCGCGCCGCGGTCAACGCCTTTTTCAGAACGGCCGGTGTTTCGATATCGATGCGCGGAGGCAGGGACGGAAGGTCGTTATACGGGATGATGCGACTGTAGCCCATCTAGCGCCTCTCTCGTTGCGATTGTCTGTGGCGAACGATGCCTTAAGCTTGTTGACTCCATACTATCATTTGACCCAGCCAAGCTCTAGGATTCCACGGGCAAAACACTCACGCGCATACTATTAATAACGAACATGGGTTTGGTATTAAGGGCTTAGGTTAATGAATCCGCTACGACAGAAGCTTAAGTATAAGAACCCCTTAAAAAAGAAAAGAACCCCGTAAGGACCAACCCTCACAGCGTTCTTTTCCTATTGATTCTATTTGTAATTATATCACCCGGGGTAACCGAGTCAACTACTGTGAGTAAACTCTCTGTTTGATTTTGGTCCTGCAAAAAGTCCTGGTCGGATGTTTTTGGTTTTCGGCCGCCAACTCTCTGTTTTCTGACAGTAAACAGAAAGCTACTGTGAGTAACGATGTTTGTCTTCTGGCAGTACGGTTCTCGGTTGGTTCTTGACTCTCAAGGTTCGCGGCATTGGTGTTCGCGGGTGAGTTTGCTTCGTTGCTTAGCTCCTCGCCTGCCTGCCGGCAGGCAGGCAATGACCGAACGACGCGACTCTAGGTCTTAAGGTTCAGGTAAAGGCGGCCGGAGCGTTCTTCGACGAGGCCGCTTTGCCTAATGCGGGTGAGGTCCTCGCGGATTGTGCGGACCAATTTGCCGCGGTAGAGGATACGCGCCCAATCAGGCACGCGCGCGACCAATTCACGAGCCGAGACGCCGTCGGGCGAGGCGGCTATCTGTTTAAGCGCCGCGGCGACGCGCGGACCGATGTCGCCGGCGGCGGCTGCCGCGTCGACTTCATTGGCGAAAGCGATTGCCTTTAGATACGGCATTGCGATCTTGTTCAATTCCGCCAATTCCTCCACAAAGCCGCCTAACGCGAAACGAGTGAAATTCGTGAGGTCACCATCGTTCGTGAAACACGTCTTGACCAGCAGATCGATATAGGTCTTACGATTGCGGTAGTAGTAGTTGGCCAGCGAGTAGAAACCGGCGCCGGCATAACCGCCGTGATACAACAGGTAGGCCTCAAGAGCCCGGCCGACGCGTCCGTTTCCGTCGCCGAACGGATGGATGCTGACCAGGAAGAAATGGGCGGCAATCGCCCGTATCAAGACAGGTTGCCGTATAACCGTCGGGCTGTTAATGAATTTGACGAAGTCGCGCATTAGGTGCGGGACTTCCCCAGGCTCAGCAAAGGCTTGGGCGCCGGCGAAGACGATGTCGCGCCGGTACCGGCCGGGTTCGTTCCACTGGTTGGGAATGCCTGTCGTGTACAAGCGGTGCAGTTCCTTGATAAGCGATTCCGTTATCTTTGGCGGTGTGGATGGCTTGGCCGCGCGCATATGATCCATCGCCCGGACGGCGTTCACGTTCTCGCGTTCTTCCCGGCTCCAAGACCGATCAATCTCGGCCGACTCTATGACGTCAGCTACCGCTCCCTCGGACATCGTGTTGCCTTCGATCCCCGTCGTCCCGTGGACCGCCCTGACGATGTTGAGCTTCTCCATGGTCGCGCGCGCGGCGGGTGGCAGCGGCAAGTCCCGCAGGGATTCGGCTAGCGCGTCAACGCCCGCCAGGGCAGGCTCCAGATCGCCTAGGTCGATTTTTAGCCTAAATACTACCGGCCAGTATCTTGCAGTCATCTCCGCACCACTTTTCTCCATCGTTTCCGCAATCTTTTCCGCAATTTTGTTCTTTGCTTTTCCTATGGCAGTATACCATGTGTTCGTGTTTCTGTCACTCTATTCCGCAATGGTTTCCGCAATTTTGGCACAATGCGGGCGGCCCCCTCCAGTTCAATTCCCCTCCCCCTTAAGGGGGAGAGATCAGCCGCCATTGTCAGTTCATTGTGTGCTAGTATATTAACAGCGGTTAATATGCCAAAGGAGTTATAAATGGGCTACAGCGTAAAGATAGACTCTGATAAATGCATCGCCTGCGGCGCGTGCGTCTCCCTGTGTCCGCGGGGCATCCTGGAGATCCGGGACGGCGCCGCCGTATCGAACACGCCGGAGAAATGCGACGGCCTGGCGGGTTGCGTGCGCAAGTGTCCGACGGACGCGATCAAAGTGACGTTTAGGTAGAGGCAAAAAGGCCCGGTCGTAATGCCCCGGGCCTTTTGGTTCTCCGTATTTTTATACGAACGGTGTTACTAGTGCTACCGGTGCTACTACTTAACGCCGAGCAGCTTGTTCAGTAAGTCAACGACCTTTTGGTAAGCCGGGAGATTGGTATGTCCCTTAGCTTCCATCCGTGCCTTCTTGGCTTCCAATTTCGAGATGCGGCGATCCTTGACGGAGGCTTTGTGCGCCGCGATCTTGGTTTGCCGAGCCGTCTTGATATCCGCCTTCATCTTTTCCCGGTCTGCGCGGACTTTGTCTAACGCCGTCTGCTTGTCGGCCGGAGCGGCCTTGCGCACAGCTTGCCTGTCGGCGCGAATCTGTTGACGGTCGGCGCGTACCGCGGCAGAGTTACCGGCTCCGTGCCCGGCTGCCAATGCCGAAGCCGGGAACAGGGCTACGGCCAGGATTACTGCTGATGCCATTAAAACGAGCGTTCCTCTCATTTTTCTCATGGTTCCCACCTCCTTCGCCATTAATAACGCCGGTGCGGCCCCCGGGGATACGGCCGGACGGAAATTTCTTAATTTTATCCGGCCTTTGCTTTTTGGCGGGCCTTTGTTTTTTTAAGCGGCGGTTCGCGCTCTCGTTCAGCTTCTTCATTTCCGCGCGCGCGCCGGCCGCCAACGAAGCACGGTTAGCCCGTGTCAGAGCGTCGCTTTCCCGCTTCCGACGTCCGGCAAACTCTATCTCTAACTTGGCTTTGGCAGACTCGCCGCGCGTCAATTTCAAACGGCCATTTTCAATCGCGCGTTTCACCGGATACAGCGTGTCGCCGGGCAGACTGGAGGTTGACGCGAAGCCGACGCCGGTCATAAGGAGACCCAGCAGCGCGGCCGCCGCCAGAATGCGCACCGCCATGCGGCGCGGGCGCAACCGAACGACCTTCGCCGGAGACGTTATCTCGCCGCTTGTTTCGCCGATCGCGGTCAGCAAACGCTGACGGGCCGCGGTGCGGAACGCCGGGTCCGGCTCACTCTCGCCGACGACTTGCAACCCCTTGACGAGCTCCGCGTATTCTTCTTGAATGTCGTTGGCCTTATAGTCTTTCATCGTTCTTCTCCATCGTCTTCTTCAACGACGCCAGAGCCCGGTGCTGGAGCGCCTTGACCGCTTCTTCCGATTTGCCTGATTGCGCCGCTACAACCGCGATCGGCATTCCCAGAACAAACCGGTAAATCAATACGCTGCGCTGATCTTCTGTCAACCCGGCCAGCAGCCGGGCTAGCTCCTCCGCTTCCAGGCCCTCTGTCAGACGGGCCGGCGCCGCGGCGTCTGGGTGGGCGGCTAAATCCTCGTGTTCGACCGGCGTCTCTCGCCGGGCGCCGCGCCGGCGGTGGTGATCAGCTGTCGCGTTTTTGGCGATTGTCAAAAGCCAGGCCGTGACCGGAGCGCCACCCATTTTGAACCGAGGCAGAGCTCGCCACGCTTTCAAGAACGTTTCTTCGGTAACGTCCTCAGCGTCCGGCACGGAGCCGGTTCTGGCCAATACGTAACGGTAAACAAGCGTGAAACAGGCGTCGTAAAAGAGTCCGAATGCCTCCGTATCGCCCGCTTGCGATTGTCTAACCAGGTTGATAAGCGTCTCATTGTCCATATCACCACTCTAACACCTATAACGCGCGTGGCGTCTAAAGGGATACGGCCAAGCGGGCCGGCAAAAGCAAAAAGGGCTGGGGGTGGAAACCCCCAGCCCTTAATTATTCCCGCGATCTTAGTTCCCGCGTTTTTTGCGTTTGGTCTAGATGTCGAAATACAGGTAGAACTCGTAGGGATGCGGGCGCAGCGATAGCGCGTTGATCTCGTTCTCCTGTTTGTATTTGGTCCAGACGTCGATGACGTCCTTCGTGAAGACGCCGCCTTTGAGCAGGAATTCTTGGTCTTTCTCCAACGCCGCCAGCGACTCGGCCAGCGAGCCCGGAACCTGCGGAATGCCCGCCTTTTCCTTCTCGCTCATCTCGAAGATGTCGTGTTCCAGCGCCGGGCCGGGATCGATTTTGTTTTGGATGCCGTCGAGGCCGGCCATCAACATAGCGGCGAAAGCCAGATAACCGTTCGCGGACGGGTCCGGCGGCCTGAATTCAACTCGTTTCGATTTCGGATTATCGCTATACATCGGGATACGGATGGCCGCACTGCGATTCCGCTTGGAATAAACAAGGTTAACCGGCGCCTCGTAACCCGGAACCAGGCGTTTATAGCTGTTGGTTGTCGGCGCGCAGAAGGCCATCAGGGCCGAACCGTGTTTGATCAGCCCGCCAATATACCACTTGGCCATATCGCTGATGCCCGCGTATCCTTTCTCGTCATAGAAGAGATTGGTTTGGCCCTTCCACAAGCTCTGGTGACAATGCATCCCGGAACCGTTGTCCATGAAGATGGGTTTAGGCATGAATGTAGCGACCTTGCCCGCCTTCTTGGCCATGTTCTTGACGATGTACTTGTAGAGCATCATCCGGTCGCCCATCAGGGTAAGGGTGTTATATTTCATGTCTATCTCGGCCTGGCCGGCAGTCGCGACCTCGTGGTGGTGCATCTCGATCTCCAACCCTGACTCGATCATCTTCAGAACCATGGCGCTGCGCATATCCTGGAACGAATCGTGCGGCGGCACCGGGAAGTAGCCCTCTTTGTAGCGGGGCTTGTAGCCCAGGTTAGGTTTTTCGTCGCGACCGGTGTTCCAGTCACCCTCGACCGAATCGACAAAGTAGTAACCGGCGTTTTCCGTCTGATCAAACCGGATGTCATCGAAGACGAAGAACTCGAGCTCCGGACCCCAATAGCTCGTGTCGGCGATCCCGGTCGACTTAAGATAGACCTCGGCCTTCTTGGCGATATATCTGGGGTCGCGCGAATATGGCTCTTTCGTCGTCGGGTCGAAAATGTCACAGATGATACTCAACGTTGGAACTTCGCAGATGGGGTCGACGATCGCGGTCGAAGGATCCGGGATCATAATCATGTCGCTTTCCTGAATCTGCTGGAATCCCCTGATGCTGGACCCGTCGAAGCCTAGCCCTTCCGTCCAAACGCGGCTTGTTTCATCCCCGATGTCCGGCACTTCCGCCACCGGCATCGAGAAATGTTGCCACAATCCTGGCAGGTCGTTGAACTTAAGATCAATAATCTTTATGTCCTGCTCCTTGATCAACTTACCTATCTTCTCTACGTTCACCCGTTCTCCTCCTTTTCCTGCATGGTCTTAAGCCTGCTAAACGGCTGTCTTGCCGCTTTCCTTTGTCCGAATGCGCACGACATTTTGTATCTCGGAAACGAATATCTTGCCGTCTCCTACCTCCCCAGTCTCGGCGGCGGCGCAAATCGTGTCGATTATCATTTGACACGCGTCGTCGGCGCAGATTATCTCCATCTTGATTTTGGGAAGGAATTCGACGTTATACGTTCCGACCCGCCATTCCAGCTGAATGCCTTTCTGCCGGCCGCGGCCTTCCACATCGTAGACTGTCATGCTGTGATGGCCCTTCGCCTCTAGGGCCTCTTTCACCGCGTCCAATTTTTCTGGCCTAATAATGGCCTCTATCTTCTTCATCGCTTTCCCCTCCTCCCTTATCTGAGCGCGTACGCCGTTTCAGCGTGTTGCGACATGTCTAGACCGACGTCTTCTTCTTTCTCCGTTACACGCAAGCCGATGGTTTTATCGATGACTTTGGCTAGTACCCAGGTCACTGTAAAACCGTAGACTAGCGTTACAGAAACGGCCGCTGCCTGGATCAATACCAGTTTCGGGTTACCATAGAGCAGCCCATTGGCGCCAGCCGCGTTCACCGCCGTAGAGGCAAAAACGCCCGTCAAGACGGCGCCGACCATCCCGCCCACACCGTGGCAACCAAGAACATCCAAACTCTCGTCGACGCGTAGTCTCATCCGCAATTTGATCGCATAGTAACTGCAGGTTGCAGCGATGGCGCCGATGGCGATAGCCGCTAACGGGGTGACATAGCCGCTGGCGGGAGTAATGGCGACCAAGCCGACAACGGCGCCGGTGGCGAACCCGAGGGCGCTAGGTTTGCGTTCCCGCCAGGCCAGGAGGATCCAGGTCAGAGCGGCCGCGGCCGCGGCGACGTTCGTGACAACGAACGCGCTTGTGGCCAAACCATTCGCAGCTAGTGCGCTGCCGCCATTGAAACCGAACCAACCGAACCAAAGCAGAGCCGCTCCCAAAACTACGTGCGGGATGTTATGCGGCTCCATATTATCCTTGCCGTATCCCTTCCGTTTACCTAAAACCAACACTAAAGCTAACGCCGATATACCGGCATTCACGTGTACAACCGTGCCGCCTGCGAAATCAAGCGCGCCCAGCTGGCGCAACCAGCCACCCACACCCCATACCCAATGAGCGATGGGGTCGTAGACTAAGGTTGCCCAGAGCAGCGAGAATATAAGAAACGCGCTGAATTTCATCCGCTCCACGACACTGCCTACGATCAAGGCGACGGTGATGGCCGCGAACATCATCTGAAAGATCATAAATGCCAGGTGGGGGATCGTCGCCGCGTAGCTGGCATTGGGAGTCTGGCCGACCGCCGTCAAACCGGCCCACTTCAGGCTGCCGATGATGCCGCCCATGTCGGGACCAAATGATAGGGTATAGCCGATAACTACCCATTGGACTGAAACAAGAGCCAGCAGAACAAAACTCATGGTCAGGGTGGATAAGACATTCTTTTTTCGCACCATGCCGGCATAAAAGAAACCGACGGCCGGCGTCATCAACATAACTAGGGCCGTGGAAATCAGAATCCACGCGGTATCGCCGGAGTTTATCCCTGTGTTCATTTTCGCCTCCTTGTTTTCTTAAATTGCCTTACAAATGACAAGTCACGTGGTGCGCTTTCCACGTTACTATCGTAAGACTGGATGAGAGGCGGGTCTTTGGGCAGTCAGCCAAACTTTCCCCATAATTCTTGGCCATATGTCCAAATTATCAGATTAAAGCTGGTTCAAGCCTCGCAACAACCGGGCGGCTTTAAGGCCGAGGCTGAGTTTCTCCAGCTCATCCGAGCTATCTACGTCGAGTCCTGTGATTGCCGCGACGCGTTCTAAGCGGTAGCGGACCGTATGACGATGGGTAAACAAATCTTCGGCGGTATGATTAAGGTTGGTGTTATTGGCCAGGTATTTCTCGAGGGTTGTCAGCAGATCACCGTGGTGTTGGGCGTCATATTCGACCAATGGCCGGACGGTTTCGTTATACAGGTTCAGCAGATCATCCGGTGCTTGCTCGTAGACTCGAAGCAAAAGCTTATAGACGCCCACATCGTCAAATCGGGTCACCGCGGCGGTCTTTGCCAGGGCGCGGCTGATGGTCAAGGCGGCGCGGGCCTCTTCCAGAGACTTGGCCATTTGCTCTGGATCACCGTAAAAACGCCCAATGCCGACTGACACTGTCGACCCGGCGTAACGCTCGCTGTAAGCGTCTTTCGTTTCTGTCGCCAGCCGGGCGGCCGCTTCGGTTGGACTAGCGCTATCCCCGTCCGCGGGAGGAGCCAGCAAAACAATCACGTTGTCGCTCTTTAGGCTAATCAGGCTAGCTTTGCTATACGCCCGCACCGACCAAGTCGCGGCGTTAAGCATCTCCCGCTTCATTCTCTGTACCGTTTGTTCGTCCAGGTTCCGATCTTTAATCAAGGCTCCGAACGAATCAATGTCCATGACCATAGCCAGACACCCCGCGGCCAGGTCCGCTCCTAGAAACCCGGCCCGCCGGACAAGTTCGGTCGGTTTATATTGACCGGCCAAAAGATCGTCGATCAAATCCCCTTTCATCCTGATCTCAACCTCGGACTGAATCATCCGATCATAGATATCCCGAACAAGGTCGGTCCAGCGAATGTCATTCGGAACTTCGATTAGAGGAAAATCGGCCTGTTTGGCCTCGGCAATCAAGGTCTTTTCCAGACCTTTAACAAAGCGGCTTGGCTTAATAAAGAGAGCGGCGGCGTTCTTGGCGATTATCTTACGGACAAATTCAAGCTGAGCGGTCGGGTCCTCGCTGACGGCGTATAGCGTCGACAGAACGACCTCGCCGCCTTTGAGCCAGTCAGCGATGTCCGGCACTTCCCCGACGGTAACAGACGCTACCGGGCGATACAGCCCCGCCTGGCCCGCTATGACTTTCGCATCCTTCAGCAAATCGCTGCCGAGAATCTCAGCGACAGTAATCTCCATGCTCCACCTCTGTTATACAAATGTATAACTAAGTATAGCAGAAGCCCCTTACAGGATTCCCATCATGAAAGCACCCGGGCCGACGTAAGTACCGATGACCGAGCCGACCTGACTGGTGTGGACTGAACCGTATTTCAATCCGCTTTCATCTACCGTAGCGCGCAATTTGTCTATGATCTCGGGGTTATCGGAATAAGCGAGAAGCAGAGTGAGAGGTTCGCCGGCCGGATGTTCCGCCGCTTTCTTTTTCAGTAAAACTGCCATCTCTTTGATCGCCTTCTTGGTGCCCGACGCCTTGCCGGCCGCATTTACGATACCGTCCTGCAGCGCCAGAATCGGCTTTACGGAGAGCAGCGTACCGAGAAGCGCTTGCGCCTTACCGATGCGCCCGCCAATCTCGAGATATTTCAACGTCTTGACCGAGAACAACAAAGCGCCTCGTTCCTTGGAGTTATTAATAATGGCTAGCAACTGTTCGAGGCTGCTCCCGGAGTCGCGGGCAACCGCTAACTTGCCGACCAGCGCGCCCAAGAAACCAGCTGTGTACTCGCTGTCAATCAACGTAACCGGCACATCCTTAAACATGCCCGTAGCCGCCTTGGCCGATTGCATGGTCCCGGATATCTTTGATGAGATATGAATCGAGATTATATGCTCTACGCCGTCCGCCGCCAACTTCTTGTACGCGTCAACAAAATCACCGCTGGGTGGTTGGCTGGTTTTCGGCATAATGCCCCCTGCGACCGATTCCACCATTTTGGGATAGAAAAGGTCAGGCGGCATGTCTATCCAGTCTTTAAAGACTTCTGTGCCAAAATGAACCGTCAAGGGCACCATGACCATATCTTTAAACGATCCATAAAACTCCACGGGCTGATCCGCTGTGCTGTCAGTCACTATTCCGATTCTCATTTATAGGACTCCTATCGCTATTGTTCCAGGGCCGACGTATGAACCGACGACCGCGCCAACCCAACCGGTGATTAGTTTTGTATACCTCAAACCGGCTTCGGCAACCAGTTTCTCCAGATAAGCCAGCATCTCAGGATTATCGGCATGCGCGGCAATCAATGTGATTTCTTGGTCTGCAGGGCGCGAATCTATCTCGGCGCGGGCCAGCGCTACCAGCTCACGAACGGCCGCCTTCGTACCTTTCGCTTTTGCTTGCGGCGTGGGCGTACCGCCGTCCGTAAGCGTCAAGATGGGTTTAATGTTCAGCATTTGGCCCAGGAACGCTTGCGCCTTGCCTACCCGTCCGCCCATTTGCAGATATTTCATCGTGTCGACCATGAAGAATAATTTGGCGCGTTTCTTGCATTCTTCTATGATGTTTAGGATCTGCTCCAGCGTTTGACCGGCGCGGCGCGCCTCGTCCATCCTTTCGATAACCGCCCATAGCAATATCGAGATAACCTCGCTATCGATCACCGTCACGCCTATTTCATCTTTGACCATGTTCGCGGCGGCTTCAGCGCTGTGTACGGTACCGGAAAGACGGCTGGTCAGATGAATGGAAATGATGTGGTCGCAGTCTTTTGCCAGAGCGCGATAAGCGTCGATAAAATCCTGAACAGGCGGTTGGCTGGTCTGGGGCAAAACAGCTGAGGCGCGCATCCGCCGGTAAAACTCTTGCGGCTCGACGTCGACCCAATCAAAATGAACCTCGTCGCCGAATCGAACAACTAGGGGAACCATGACGATGTCGCGCTCCGCATACTCGGCCGCTGTCCTGTCCGTCGTACTATCAGTCACTATGCCAATACGCATGAAGACCTCCAGTGAAACCCTGGATTAATCGTACTCTTCGTACCTTACTCAATACCTATAATGAGCGGGTAAAGCGGTTGACCGCCTTCGTACACATTGGTGTCGGCCAGCGGGAATTTCTTCTCCAGCTTTTCGAGAAGCTTCGGCAACTCTGCCTCATCCAAGCCGGCGCCTTTGATAAGCGTAATAACCTCAGTGTCTTGGTTGGCCATTGCCTTAATGAGTTTTATTGCTGTTTCAGCGACAGTTCCTCCGCCGGCAATCAGGCTGCCGCTGGCGATCCCAATAATGTCGCCCTTGGTGACCTTCTTTTTGTTAACCTTAGAGTCGCGGCTGGCAGTCGTTATCTCGCCGGTCGTCACCAATGCCGCGGCGGCGTCCATTGCCTGCCCGTTCTCGTTCAAAGACTTGCTGTCATCATAGGCGATCAGGGCGCTGAACGCTTCAGGCGCGGATCTCGTCGGCACCACGTAGACCCGTTTATCAGTCAAGGTCGCCGCCTGCTTCGCGGTCAAGATAATGTTCTTGTTATTAGGTAGAACGATTACCGAGTCAGCCGGCGCTGCTTCGACGGCCTTAACGATATCCTCGGTCGAGGGGTTCATCGTTTGGCCCCCGTCGACAATCGTCGCGACGCCTAGGCTGCGCAGAATATCCTTGATGCCATTGCCGACGGCGATTGCGACAACGCCAACCGCTTTATGCTCGAGGGCGGCCGCGGCCGTTATCATCTTGTCAGCGGTTTCGGCCGTTTGCTCTCTCATATTGTCTATCTTTAGCCCTGATAACTCTCCGCGAGCCGTTGCCGCCGCTAATACAGCGCCTGGATCGTTTGTATGTATGTGTGTTTTGACGATCAGGCCGTCGCCAACAACCATCAAGCTGCCCCCTAGGGGCGCAATCTCTTCACGAAACTCGATGGTGTCGATGTTCTGGCCTTTGAGGAAAAACTCTGTGCAGTAGGTATACTCCAAGTCGATCTCACGTTCATCGGAGACAACGCCGGCCATGAAATCCGCAGGCGACACCGCAAACTCGACTGGCCGCTCAACCCATTCGGTATCGCCCGATATAGTGGCCAAAGCGCTCTCGGCCAGCACGACGAGCCCTTTCCCACCGGCGTCAACAACCCCGGCTTCTTTAAGAGTGTCCAGGAGTTCTGGCGTTCGGGCCAGCGACTCCATGCCTTCGTCGACTACGGCTCGCAGAAATTCCGTTATATCTTCGGATTTGCGGGACGCCCGCCGGGCCGCGCGGCCCATATCTTTTATGACCGTCAACATCGTTCCCTCGACCGGCTTCATAACCGCTTCATAGGCAACATCGGCGCCGCCGGTGATCGCCTTGGCGAGAAGCTTGGAGTCCAGGTCGCCGCCCTCGATAATGACATCACTCATACCGCGTAGAATCTGTGACAGGATGACGCCGGAATTGCCGCGCGCGCCCTTGAGAGACCCGTCCTTAATAGCTTGAGAATAACCCGCTACCGTTTTTTCGGCAGTCGAGCCGACCTGGTTGGCGACGCTTTGCAGGGTCAGGTACATATTAGTACCAGTATCGCCGTCAGGAACCGGGAAGACGTTTAGCGCGTTTATTTCGTCGCGATGCTTTTCTAAATCACGGAGCCAGCCGGTAACAATGGCTTGCAGCTCAGACGCGGAAATTGTTGATCCCATGCTTCAGATCTTGATGTTCGAGATGTGGACATTGACTTCTTTGATCGTCAAGCCGGTGTGTTTGGCGACTGTGTAAGTAATCTGATCAACAAGATTGCGGGAGATCTCGCGAATGTTGGTGCCGTTTTCGACAATAATAAAGAGGTCGATCTGGACGACGTTGTCGGTCTGCGTCACCCGAATCCCGCGCGACTGTTCGCCTGGTCGAAATAGCCGGCGCAGCCTGGACCCAAGAGTCGGGTAATCTAAGCCGACGACCCCGTAGGATTGCATAGCGGTATGGCCTGCCAGCTCAGCAATCGCTTCTTCGGTAATGTCTATTCGCCCACCCGAACCAGTCTCAACCATAAGGCAATACCCTCCAAGACTTTCGCAGATCTTTCACCAAATACGTGATTTCGATTTTATCACAGCTTGACCCTTTTGGGCCGCCGCCTTATAATTAAGCTTTGCTATTGCAGTTACGAGGAGGAAGATCGTGTCCCAGATTTGTGACAAATGCGGTAAGAAACCGCTTTTCGGAAATAACGTCAGCCACAGCCATCGTAAATCCCGGCGCCGTTGGACCCCAAACATCCAGCAGGCCACGGTAATGGTCAATGGCCAAGCCAAAAAGATGAGTCTCTGCACGAAGTGCATGAAGAAAGGTTAGAGCAGCCTGCTTTTGTCCGCCGGATTAGCGTCTGAACCACCCGGCAGATCATAGTCCTTGATATCCAAGCCTTGCGCTTTTACAAAAGCTACCGCTTTTGAGTTTACAATTGCCAGACTTGCGTCTTCCGCGTCATATTTCAGCATATCGGCCTTTATGGCACTGACTACCTGGCCTTCCTTGCCAACAGTAACAACGTCTCGCAATATATCCAGATCGCGATCGACAGCGCTGTCCATCTCCTCGGCGGAGCGACGCAGCGCGGCATATATCTGATTGACGTCCGCGTTGGAATACTTGTCTTGCGCCGCGCGGACCTTGGTCACATATTGTTTGACCGAGGCGGATTCCGTCTCTAAACGGATTATTTCAGGCGAGAAATCAACGGCAATGGCGGCCGGTGCGGCAGGGGGGCTGGGCAATGTCCAATAATCTCGCTGTCTATATCTGGGGTCGGACCGGTAGCGAGCGTCTTCGGCGTCATTGTGAGCTTTCACGGCCGCGACCTGTTCCTGAAACGTTGCCATGTTATCGTCATATTCCTGATCCCAGGCTTGTTTGGCGCCCACAGCACTAATTACTTTGTCACCTACCGCGCTCAAAGCTGAATCGGTTCGCGACGAAACCGCCAGAAACTCTTCCCTTAAGGTCATCAGCGAATCGAAGCGGCCGATACTAATACTGCGCAACTTCTGCTTATCTGCCAACGCTTGCTTGGCCACTTCAACAGCCCGAAAACGGGTAAAACCAAAAATGCTGCCCCCGATTACGACAATCACTAACAGCAAGGCCATTACGTCCAGGTACGGATGTTCAACTTGGCGATTCATCAATTTCATTTATACTGTCGCCGCCTCTCTGTGCATTGCTAGGTGGTTTACCACTATAAGAATAGGCCAAAATGGTCGCTCTGTGTAGTATTATATTCCTGGAGAAAACACAACGACGAAGGAGCAGGCGTGAAAACAAACCGGCGAGGAATGCTGGCCTTCCTGACGTTGTCAATGACAATGTTTCTGCTAACCGCAACTCCGACGCAGGCTGAAATGGCAATCATTAATCCGACCGCTGACGCCTATGTTGACACGGCTCAGCCAACCGTCAACTTCGGTAAATCGGCCAACCTCTACACCCGGTACAACTCTCAGGCCAATCGAAACGCTGCCGTTTATTTTAACTTTGACCTTAGCAACATCCCGCGAGACTCGACGATAAGCGAAGCAACTATTCGTATCTACCTGAAGAACTTGCTCGGCCGAAGCAGCGTCGTTTTGGGGGTCTATCGCGCCACGAGTGCCTGGGACGAAGGGTCAATCAGCTGGCAAACCAAACCGGTCGGGCCAGGTCCTTTGACGAGCAACACGATAAATGCCGCTCCCGGATATAAAAGTTTCGAGGTAACCAATCTTGTTATCGGTTGGTTAAATGGTACCTATCCGGATCACGGGTTATTCCTGGCCGACGGATCGCAAAAAGACTACGTCGCGACTTTCTACAGTAACGAGTCACCGACCAACCAACCACAGATGGTCATATACTATAAACCGCCTTCCACAAGCATAACCGGACCCATAGAGGGTTTGGGGATGGCAACTGGGCGACCGCCGTTGATCTCAAACGTTTTTGCCAAAGATATTAGAAGCGAAAACGCGACTATCGTCTGGACGACCGATGGAATGACTTCCACGCGCGTGCGGTATGGCCTATCTGCCGTGTATGGCGACTTCTTTTCACTCGACAACGCGATTCTGCAGCATACGGTCACGCTCCAAAACCTGAAACCGGGCCAAACTTATCACTATCGAGTAAGCGGTCGTAATAAGGCCGGCATGGAATGCCTGTCCGCGGATTATCAATTTCGTACACCGCCGGCAACGGTTAAGCCTGAGGATTCCGGTTTGCTCGAGCTTGGCTGGCTGCGCCTTGTGGGAATGGGGCTGTTAGCCTTGGTCGTGTTCGGGGGTGCCGTAGTGGCGTCTTTCGAGATACCGCGTCTGCGGCGCGGCGAAAAGCTGTCCTTTAGATTCAGACCTCGTGGATAAACTCAGGGCTGGCTACCCAAGCTGAGATAAAGCCCAACTCGACCCGATCAAAAAACCGGTCAAGGTAGCGGTGGTATTTGTAGCGTGTTTCTCGGTCGAACGACGCATCCGTCACCGCGTCATTGAATGACTGTCGGAAATATTTCATCATGCCCAAGAACTGCGGTAATGTTACGCCCCTGTCGCTGTGCATCTTCGCTTCCAGGATAGCAAAATCCCCTGCGGGGCCGCTGCGATAGTCCTCTCCCGGTGTCAGTTCGGGGATTTCCTCACAGGTGGTCGTCAGTTTATCGAGGGAATCGGAAAGACCGCGGATTGCGAGACGCCAAGCGAGCGGCACCTGGGAGGTGATTTCCAGGTAGCCTTGCTTGTCCGCATACCATATGGCGCGCTTAAGTATTTCTTCTTCTTGGTTGGAAATAAACTTAGCGAGCTGGCGCATATCCATCCTTCGTGTGTATCATTTCACAAGACAATCTTACTGGTTGCAACGTTAATAAGCAAGCACTTGTGGAATGTTTGTATTTGTATCAATGTGACCGTAATGCCATACAGTCATCTCGGGCGACGCGCCGTTTTTCTCCAACCGTCGATAAAATGTCGCGCCGTCATGATTGGATGACGATAGGCCATACGCGGTCCGGCTGTTCGCATCATGTCTTTCGCGCGCTGCCGCATATCCGGCTTGTAGCAATGAACTCGACATTTGCCACAGGTGGTCTTGCCTTCCTGGAACGGGCATTTGCTCAGCCTAAGCCAGGAATACTCCCTTAGCTCCGCGCACGAGTCACACAGTTCGCCGTCTGGCGAGCCGTGCCGCTCAGCACAAAAGACCTCGATCATCGCGCTTACGGTTGCGGCTTCTCGCCGCATACGAGGATTGCTTACCAGGTTGTGATATTTTTCGGGTATCACCATACAGTAAATTATATACCCTTAGCCCTCCGGACACGCCCGGATCAATTCGCCGTAGAACTCCGCGACTCCAGAAGCCCAGGTCGTTGAGGCAGCGTAACGGGAAGCCGAACTATAGATATCGCCTTGGCATAGACTCGGATACTCCCGACCTAGCAACCTAGTGTATTCCCGGATAGCGCTGGAGACATCAGGCCAGCGATAGCCGCCGTAACCCCAGAAGTTGTTGCTTGAACCGGGCCAGGCGACGCCGAACGTCTGCTCGCGACCCGAGATTGCGACAACCACTCTGTAATCGACTCCGTACGTGTCCCCGGCCTCGATGAACTCTTGAGCGAAGGACGCCAAGGGGGAACCATGGTTTGCCAGGTAGCTTTCGAGCGCGGCCCTGCGGGCTTTGGCTTTGCGTTCTTGCGCCTGCTGCATCGCTATCTGGATGCTTGACCATTGCGGGGCCGGCGCGGGGTTGTAGTATGACTGTTGGATCGGGTTTGTTGGTTCTTGTGTGGTCGCTATCGCCCTGTTTCCGATCGCGGCTCCCAGGGCGGGTAAAACCGCCAGCGCGACCACCACTGCTGCTAAACGTCTTTGGTACCTCAAACACACCTCCGATATCGCCTGCGTTTCGCTTACTTGTTGTTAGTTCCTAAGCGACGCGTGGGGCTGTGCCTTGCTGGTCCCCGGGGGCAGGTCTTCCCCCATGTCATTTTCTTACGCTTTCTTGACGCAAACAAAAGCGACTGGCTTCACTCCGTCAAGGAGCTCCCAGTCGCAGTATATACATTATACCGCATATTTCTGGCAAAAGTGCGAACCGGAGCCGTTTGTGCTAGGGAGAGGGTAAGAATGGTGGGCGTTGTAGGATTTGAACCTACGACTTCTTCCGTGTGAGGGAAGCGCTCTCCCACTGAGCTAAACGCCCTTGCTAAGGATTAGATTATAGCAAACGCAAAAAGAGCCGGCGGCGCAAATGCCCCCGGCTCCTTTTGGTTAGGTTACAAATGAAAGTTAAGGCGCCGCGGCCTCGAACAGCGGCAGGTTCGTCCGGCAGAGGTCGATCATCTTTGCCGCATAACCCGGATTATGAAATCCTCGTGAACTATCCTGGTCGACAAAGTCATATCCCATGATGGCTAAATCATAAGGCTGTTTGATCGAGGCCTTTACTTTTGCTTTGCCCTTCTTGGACAAGGTGGCGTACTTAGCCTTGGCGGCTTCCGCTCTCGGTTTCAGCTCAGCCAAAGCCGCGATTGTCGGAGCCTGAATCTCGGCAATCAACGCTGCGTTCTGCTCCGCCGTCCGGTCAGTGTGGCAAGGCACACAACCTTCCGGTTTTGCCAGGAAATCATGACCTGTTTTGGCCGGTTGCGCTTCACTGACGAACGGGCTCTTGGTCATGTGGCAGTTTGGACAGCCGACGCCGTTGGCAACATGCTTGGTTGCGGGCGGATTGAAGATGGTCGTACCCGGGATGTAGCGACCCAGCAGCATCTCTTTGGTGGGATGATGAACGTCCATCCCGACCTTTAATGCGCCACCCGAATGACAACTTTGACATAGCTGATTGACGGGTAGTCTTGTTTGGGTGGAATGTCCATCATGGCAGGCCGGACAGGTAAGCGGAAATTGAGCCTCACTCAGCGACGGCTTCTCGTTATCAGGAGCCAGAATGTAGTCTGCGCTGTGACATTGCAGGCACCCATTGCTGACCGATCCTGGCGCAGTCGCGTTTAGTTTGACTAGGGTTTTTAACGCTGCCGCGTGTTTGGTTGATTTCCACTCGGCGTCACTGAAGGTGTTGTGATGCGAGCTGCTGTGACAGAGGCCGCACATCGAGGCGCTCAAAGACGCTTTAGGCGCGTTATCCTCCCGCGGCGTCGCGATGTGCTTCCCGCCCTTACCGTGACAGTTCTCGCATTGAACGTTGGCCAGGAGCGGCGTTTTTGCCAGGCTGATGAAACCGCCTTGCTTGTAGCCTACCGTGTGGCAGCCAATACAATTTTCGTTACCGACCATCGCCGGCTGCAGCGCGTCCATAGCCGTCGCGTGGAGAGAATTCTCGCTCCAGGCCGCGTATTTGTCGGGATGACATTTCATACAAACGCTGACGCCCGCCCAGCCGTCGGCGACGGTTTTCGGCACACGTTTGGAATCCAACACCATGTGGCTGCCTTGGAAATGGCATTCCTGACACTTGTCAGTCTGCTTCATATATTTACTGTAATGGTCGGCCGCGACCGAGCGGTCTGAATCCGTCTTATATGAGAAGTGACAGCGCAGGCAACGAGACTGCGGCACGTTGGCCTTAGCCGTGCGGCTGGTTTTGAAAATAAAGGCGATCCCGCTTACGTGAACGCCTAGATGATTAAATAAACCCGGGTCAGAATGGCAATCCATGCAAGTGATGCCGGCTTTGCCCATCGGGGTCTTCTCCCACGACATACCTATCTTGTTCTCGTCATGACAGACCCGGCAGGAGAATGGCTGCTCCGCGATCCCATAGCCCAGGACCGCGACCACTAGTATTACCAGCAAAACAGCGGCCGTTGTTAGGGCGGTTCTGTTCATCCGGTTCACCTCCATTGGCTCGAAAAACCTTCCGTGCAAACCTATATAAACAAAAAGGACCCGAAAACCTAGTGTGAGTTTTCGAGTCCTGAAGCATCTAGTGTTGTTTTTTATCTTGCGAGTTATTCTAGCACTGTTTTATCCAAATTTGAACATTACCCCAAAACCCCCGCGTGGATAGCGCCATTCGATGTTGTTGAATTCGGCACACGCTACCCGGCATGTGCCGCATTCCAGGCAATCGCCATAAGCGACATTGATGTGGTCCTCTTCCCAGGTATAGACCTCAGACGGACATATCTGGGTGCACTGCTTGACCTCGCATTTCAAACACGCCTCAGGGTCCTTTATTTTAAGATGGGGATGTTCTTCGTCCACAATGTATCTGTCTTGAAAAAGCTTGTCTTCTAGTTTCATTTAATCACTCTCCAGCCGCGCCAAAGGTCTTTGGCAATTCCAAACAAAGATTTCGTCTTCTTGACCTCGGCCAGCAGTGCTTTCGCTTTGGCGCCCCGCGGTGTTCCGTCAGCGGTCAATAAGCCTTTTAGAAAGTCGTTGGCCAGCTGGGGATAAAGTTCCATTAGATCGGGGTTGCCGTGCAGGTAACCGGCGAATCCCTTGAACTGCTTGAGATCCTTCATTACATAACTGGCGTCTAGCGCGTCTTGATAGCTACGCAAGCCCTGCGCTGAAAAATCGGCGGCCGCCTTAGCGGCAACAACAGCTTCACCCGCGAGTCGGCCGGTCGTGACCGCTAGATTCGCGCCCTCGCCTGTCAAAAGATTCGAGATCATGGCCGCGTCCCCGGCGATTAACAGGCCGTCATGCACCAAGGGCGGCACAGACTTATACCCCTGCTCCGGGACCATGTGGGCCGTATACTCAACCGTTGAGCCGCCCTCGATAAAGGGGGCGACCATCGGATTGGACTTGATTTCTTCCATCAGTTCGTTTGGCTTAAAACCTCGCGCCGCTAAGTCTTCAATCATGGCCACAAAACCGAGGCTGACTGTTTCCTTGTTGGTGTAAAGGAAGACACCCCCGGTCATGCCCTTAGTTAGACCCAGAATACGCATCGAAATACCTTCTTGGCCCTTCAGGTTGAAGCGGTTTTCCAGAACGTCCTTTGGCATTTTGATTAGTTCTTTGACGCCGACGCCGACCTCGTTTTTCTTCCATTCTTGATGAATGCCCGCATCGCGCGTCAGCAGAGAATTGACGCCCTCCGCGACAATCACGCAATCGGCATAAACAGACCCGTCAGCCCGCCCTGTCTTTACTCCCACGCACTTACCGTGGTCCATGATCAGTGATTCGACAAGAGTTTCACAGACTAGAAGAGCTCCGGCCGCGACGGCTTGCTCGGCGAACCATTTGTCAAAACGGGCCCGCAACACGCTGAAGCCGTTATACGGCGGTTCGGCGAAATCCTTCGTTCTCAAAGCAATAGTCGTCGCTGAGCTGCCGGAGACCAAGAAATACCGTTCCTCAATAAGCGCGCGTTCGACCGGAGCGCTTTCCCAGAAATTCGGAATCAGCTCGTTGATATCGTGTCCGAACAGAACGCCGCCAAACATGTTTTTGGAGCCGGGGTATTCGCCCCGCTCAAACATAATGACCCTTAGGCCGGCCCGAGCGGCGACTAAAGCGGCCGCGCTGCCGGCGGGGCCGGCGCCGACCACAATCAGATCATATTTCTCGATGGCCGCCATCTTAAGCCCCCTTCCTTGCTTTTATTTCTTTAGTTATCGCTGGAACAATGTCAAAGAGGTTCCCGACAACGCCATAATCCGCGACCCTCAGCAGGGCCGCGTCAGGATCTTTATTGATGACAATGGTCAAGTCAGCGCCTTCCATGCCAACCACATGATGGATGGCGCCCGATATGCCGGCGCCGATGTATAGCTTCGGCCTTATTGTATGACCCGACATCCCGACTTGATGCGCGTGGGGAAGGATGCCTGCGTCTACCAGAGGCCGGCTGCAGCCAACAGTTCCGCCCAAAGCGTTCGCCAGCTCTTCGATAACCTTCAGATTATCCGCATTGCCGATGCCGCGCCCGCCGGCCACGACACATTCAGCGTCCTCGATATTGACGGTCGCTCCCTCATCGGGAATGAACTCAACGCGTCTGGTCTTGATATCCGTTTCCTGAAGGCTGGTTTTCTCTTCGATAACCGTCCCGGTCCGTTTTTCATCCCGCTCGGGAATCGGCAAGAGCCGCGGCCGCACGCTGGCCATCTGAGGCCGGGCTATCTGGCAATAAATTGTCGCCATGATGTTGCCGCCGAAGGCGGGCCGGGTCTGATGCAGAAGCTTGGTCTCCGGATCTATCTCGAGAACCGTGCAATCGGCCGTCAGTCCCGCGCCGAGCGGAGTCGCTATCGCCCCGGACAGGTCTCGGCCTAAACTTGTTGCTGCCATCAGGAAGATTTCCGGCTTATGTTTCTTGGCGATGTCAGAGATCGCGTGCGCGTAGGCTTGAGTCCGGTAGTATTCGAGCGTTGGGTCGTCAATCACGTAGACTTTGTCGGCGCCATAATAAAAGGCCTCTTTGGCCTGGTCCTTGATGTTATGCCCCACCAGAATCCCGGCGACTTCGCCGCCAAGGTCGTCGGCCAATTCCCGGCCTTTACCCATCAGCTCCCAAGAGACGTCGGCGATCACGCCGTCATTTTGTTCGATAAGGATCCAGACTGCCGGCTGGCTCATGCCAACATCCCCGCCTCTTCAATCTTATCGACCAGCAGTTTAGCGATTTGCGCCGGGTCGCTGATCGTGTCGGTTACCATCACTGTCTCGATATCTTTCTGCGGTGGCGGAAATATCTTCTTAACCTGCGTCGGGCTCCCCTTGAGACCGCACTGGGCCAGATCCAACTGAACATCTTCAGCGGTCCACACGGGGACTTCATATTTGATGGATTCGATCAAAGCGGGCAAGGCCGCGTAGCGAATGTCGTTGGCTTCTTTGTTCACGGTCAATAGGACCGGCATATCAGCCTCAACAACCTCAACACCCCGCTCCAAACGACGTTCGACGACTACTGTCTTTTTATCTTTATCGAGAGAACGCACCCCGACGACGTACGTGGTGACCGCGCAATCAAGCCGGCTGCCGATCCCGGGACCCACCTGGGCAGTATCGCCATCAATGGCCATTTTGCCGCAAAACACTACATCAATGGCTTCTTCTTCACCCATTTTGCGGATTGCTTGAGCTAGGATATATGACGTCGCCAACGTGTCCGAACCGGCGAAAGCGCGGTCCGACAGGAGAACGCCGTCATCGGCGCCCAACGAGACAGCTCGCTTGATAACGTCCGTGGCTTGTGGCGGTCCCATCGTCAAAATGGATACGCGCGCGCCATATTTGTCTTTGAGACGCAGCGCCTCTTCCAAGGCGTGCATGTCATACGGATTAGCGATCGAGGGAACGCCTGCCCGAACCATTGTTCCTTTAATTGGATCGATTTTTACTTCCGAGGCGTCCGGCACCTGCTTTAAACAAACAACTAAACGCAAATCTTCTCCTTTTTTCAACAAAAAACGCGGCCTATTTAATCTACCGCGCCTGTCTTCGCATTATATGATGTAATGCCGGATAATTGCAAGTTTGCCCAGGTTAAAGATAGTTTTCACAAGGCTACATGCTTGTGATTAGCGCTTAATCGTGTACTTCATTACGATTTGAACGTGGGAAGCTTGATAACTTAAGGTAATAATCAGCTTCTTGTCCTGGGCGACATATTCGGATTCAGTACTGTTGCTGCGCGGCTGGCGAACCCAATCCTTCCGCTCTAATTCCTTTCGGTAATACGCCTGGATGGAGGCGAGCGAGCCTTGCGCGATGGTGTAGCTGTAGATAGACGTCGTGCCGCTGGCGGTTTGCCGGACGAGGACCGCCCCTGGTATCACTGGAACACCCTGAGGACTCTTTCGGTCGGTGGATGCGGTTTCAGTTTCAGTCACGGCCGGTTGATTCTTTATCAAATAAGCGGGAATAGTTACGCCCAGAGCGAGCACGACGATTAAAAGCGCGATAACGCCCCAAGCCTCGATAAATGGCTTTAATCCCGAGCGGGGTTCTTCCTTATCCGTTTTGCCCGGCTGCCGGCGGCGTTCGGACCGTGAGGCGCTCATGAGTTATGACTAATCCTTGTTTTGGTTGCCGGATATTTCGATCGAGACAACCGGGCGACCGTTTTCGTAAGTGACCCGGATAATTGTCCGGCGCTTGCCGTCTCCTTTATAGAACTCTAAAAAGTTTGTGTCGCCGACCAATTGGGTCCAGCCCTGCTGCGGCATCGTCGCGATGTAATAAGTACGCACCGTTGTTTGCGCGCCTAGAGGCACTATGTACTTGAAGATCAGCCGATCGCCCCTGTCCTCACTCTCGGCCAAGACACTGCCTTTATATAGAGGAATATCTGTCGGCAAGACTACTTTGGAAATCTTTGTTTCTGCGGTCCATGGCAAAGCCTGAGGAAAAATAGTCACGAGGTTCACGATGCCGTATAGGCTGACCGCGGTGATTGCGACGATAAACAAACAAGCGAGAACGAAACTCCTGATTCCTGTGTTCACACGTTTCTCCTAGTCTTATTACCTCTAACCAAGATTATCTTCGGCATCTTGCGTGGGGTGACTTTAAGCCACAGCGAATATCTTAACATAAGGACGCCTATGCTTAGCTTGATTACTAGGCTTTTACCTAGTGCAAAGCGATAAGACACCT
>JANXYU010000030.1 GCA_025355855.1 Actinomycetota bacterium | reverse complement strand
GTCATCCTGTACAATCTAACAACGGGCGCGGAGACGACACTTGCCGATCCCGGCGACGCCTTGGACATTCCGACGATCGACGGCAACCATGTCGCTTGGGTGACCGACGGCGCCGATGTCATGTTGGACACCCTAGCGGGGACGCCTGTGTTCGCTGCTTTGCCCGGATCAGGCGCGCTCATCAACCTGACCGCGGGGCAGGTCATTACTTCCAATCCGTATACGATCCTGGTTCATCCGACAATTGATTTCGGCACCATCGACCGGGTGGAGTTCTTTGTTGACGGCGTTCTCATCGGGACTTCAAAAACGCCGGACGCCAACGGTGTCTACTCAATGAACTGGGACACCAGCATCTACCACTCCACCGTCAAAGTCATCGCCTACAACAAAACCGGCCAATCAACGACGCTCGCCGAGGTCACTGTCCAAGTCGGACTGCCTTACGCCGGGAAATAGTAAGGCCGACTGCGGATCAGCGGTTTGGCCAGTTCTTCACACCCTCGGGTTGGTATAATCGGTTGGTGGTCGCTCTAACCGATTCCATCAGGTATGTCAGCGGGGTAGGTCCGAAGCTGGCCGAGAAGTTCGTCTCTCTCGGCGTGGAAACAGCTGAGGATCTGTTGCGTTATTACCCCCGCCGCTACCTGGACCGCAGCAAAATAGCTCCGTTGAACAAGCTGAAGCTGGGCGAAGAGGTCACCGTGGTCGGCCGAGTCGTCAATGTCGACAAAAAATTCAGTCCCCGCACACGCAAAAAGATACTCACCGTCGATATTGCCGACGGCGCCGGCTATTTGTCAGCTGTCTGGTTCAATAACTGGTGGCACGCCGACAAGATGCCGGCCGGGACCGAGGTTTCGTTCAGCGGCAAGGTCACCTTTAGCTACGGCAAGCTGCAAATGACGAATCCGGCGTTTGATGTCCTCGGTAGCGTTGAGCAGGGAGCAGAGAGCGGAGAGCCAAGAAACAACCGGAATACAGGCAGGGTTATTCCCCTATATCCGGCCAGCGCGGAGATTCAAACCAATACGATAAAGAGAATCGTAATAAACCTTCTCGAGGCGTTACCGCCGCTCGACGACCCGCTGCCCGCTGAGATCAAACGCCGGCGTTGCCTGGTCGACCTCAATGCGGCCATCCGCAACATCCATCTTCCGGACCAGATCGAGGATTTGCGAGCCGCCCGCCGCCGCTTGATTTACGACGAATTCTTCATTCTCGAACTCGGCCTGGGGATGCGCAAGGCGCGTCTGGCGACCAAGGCGCAGGGAACAACCCATCAAATTTCTGGTATGCTCCTCGACGAGTTCTTTGCCGGTCTGCCGTGGCAACTCACGGGTAGTCAGCAGAAAGTCTTAAATGAAATTCTAGCCGACATGGCGGCGCCGAAATCTATGCACCGGCTGCTGCAGGGCGAGGTTGGCAGCGGTAAAACCGTCGTCGCGGTCGCGGCCCTGGTCGCGGCTGTAGGCGGAGGGTTCCAGGGGGCGATAATGGCGCCGACCGAGGTATTGGCCGAACAACACGCGCTGAAGATCGGGGAAATGTTGCCGGCCGGGTTAACTATGGTCCTCCTGACCGGCAGCACGCCGGCTAAAGCAAAGGAAAAGATATTAGCCGGCCTCCAAGCCGGTACTATCGATATTGTGGTGGGCACGCACGCGGTCATCCAAGAGAACGTTGATTTCAAGAAGCTCGGACTGGCGGTTATCGACGAACAGCATCGCTTTGGCGTCAGGCAGCGCTTGGATCTGCGGCGTAAAGGCGCGGCGCCCGACATTCTGGTTATGACAGCGACGCCGATTCCGCGCACGCTGGCGCTGACCCTTTACGGGGACCTAGACGTGTCCATCCTCGACGAGTTGCCCGCCGGCCGTCAGGAAATTGAAACGATCATCGCCGACCAAGAGCACCGCGACGAAGCCTACGAGTTAATCAGGCAGCAGGTCGCCCAAGGGCGGCAAGCCTATATTGTCTGCGCTCTTGTAGACAAATCGGACAAACTTGACCTAAAAGCAGCGACTGCCGAGGCGAACCGGCTGAAGAACGAGGTCTTTCCGGACGTGGCGGTCGACGTGATTCACGGGCAAATGAAATCATCCGAGAAAGAGGCGGTCATGAAAGATTGGCGCGACGGGGGCTTGAAAATTCTGATTGCGACAACCGTTATCGAGGTGGGAATCGATGTTCCCAACGCCGCGGTCATGCTGATTGAGAATGCCGACCGTTTTGGTCTGTCCCAACTGCATCAGTTACGCGGCCGCATTGGCCGGGGAGAGCACAAAAGTTTCTGCATTCTCTTCGGCGACCCGGTAACGCCTGATGCCGCCGCACGCCTCAAGGCCTTTGGCGAGACCTTAGACGGCTTTGAGCTGGCCGAAGCCGATCTTAAGATTCGCGGGGAGGGGCAAGTTTTCGGGGCCAAACAATCCGGCCTGCCCGATTTCAAGATCGCCTCGGTCGTTCGGGATCTGGCGATTCTTCTGGAAGCGCGCGACGACGCCTTCGCCTTGGTTGCCGCCGACCCCGAGCTGGCCAATCACCCCAAATTGCTGGACGACGTCCGCCGCGCCTTTCGCGGCAGCACGGATTGGCAACTTAGCGGATAATAGAAACATGAACTTCACCGCCATCGACTTTGAAACCGCGAATGAAAAGGGGCATCCCTGCTCGCTGGGGTTGGCAGTCGTCGAGAACGGGGCGATCGTTCGGCGCGAGTCCTGGCTGATCAGACCGTATGAGCTGAACATTCCCAAGTTTTATTCCGACATTCACGGTATAACCGAAGATATGGTGGCCGATATGCCCGATTTCAGCCAGCGCTGGGACGCTATCCGGGTGTTTATCGAGGACCAGAATATCGTTGCCCACAACGCCGGCTTCGACATAGGCGTACTGAAGAACGCACTTGATCTCTATGAGTTACCCTATCCAACATTTTTATACGGGTGTACGGTCGAGGTCGCCCGCAAGGTGTGGGCCAAACCGCAAATTGTCGCGAACCACAAACTGAATACGATGGCCGCGCATCTGGGCGTGGAATTCAAGCACCACGACGCCTCTGACGACGCCTACGCCTCGGCGATTATCGCCATCGAGGCGGCCAAGAAGGCGAAGGCCAAAACGTTTGAAGAGCTGTTGGCTAGATTGGGATTGCGGTTGTGCGTTTTTGGCGAAGCTGCTGCCGGTCCGAGAAGCCCTGGCCGGTACGAAACGAGCCGAACAAGCGGCTTAAAGTATGTGGACGGCAAGTTTGTGCGGACCAAGACAAAGCCGAAACCGAAGGCTCCGCGGCTGTGAGAGTTATCGCCGGCCTCGCGAGAGGGCATAAGTTGATCGCGCCGGAAGGCGACGCTACCCGTCCGCCGCTTGATCGCCAAAAGGAAGCGCTCTTCAGCATGCTAACCGATGCGGTCGTCGACAGGCGTGTCCTTGACCTCTACGCCGGGAGCGGTTCAATGGGCATCGAGGCGCTCAGCCGCGGCGCGCGAGAAGCTGTTTTTGTGGACCTCTCCGAGGACGCAGTCACGGCGGTCAAAGCCAATCTAGCGCATACGAAACTGACCGACAAAGCCCGTGTGACAAGGCAGAACGTGGTTACGTTTCTCGAGCGTGAGGCCGTTTTGGGCTCCGTCTACGATTTGATTTTTTTGGACCCACCCTTTAGAATTGATGTGAACGATTTAGCGGCTGTCTTTGAGGTTCTCCGTAATGGCAATCTTGTCGCTGACGAGGGTCTTTTAGTTCTGCGTTTGCAGACCAAGATCGTGCCACCGGAAAGGCCGGGCTTTAGGGAAGTCAAGAACCGCGCCTATGGAGATAGCCGTTTGCTATTTTATAAGCCGATCTGAGGATGGCGACGTTTGAGAATCGCGATTGTGCCCGGCAGTTTTGACCCGATCACCAGCGGACATTTGGACGTGATTCGGCGGGTCAGCCACTTGTTCGATAAGATAGTAATCGGAGTCGCTGTAAACGTGGCCAAGACGCCGTTATTCTCGTTGGACGAAAGAGTCGAGCTCGCGCAGGCGGCCGTCGCTGAATTAGCTAACGTGACGGTGGAGAGCTTCGATTCCTTGACTGTTGAGTTCGCGGTCGCAAAGGACGCGCACGCGATTGTTCGCGGTTTGCGCGCCGTTTCCGATTTCGAGCACGAGTTCCAGATGGCGCAGCTTAATCGGGAGCTAAACGCCAGCGTGGAAACGGTCTTTGTCATGGCGAGCCCGGAGTATGCTTATCTGAGCTCCAGCGCGGTTCGTGAGATCGCCGAGTATGGCGGGGTTGTAAAAAGTCTTGTTCCGCCGGTCGTCGAGCTCGCTTTACAGAAGAAGATCGCTTCTGCGAAAGGAGGTTAAGCAATGGATCTGGAAACACAGATCAATGAACTGGAAGAACTTGTTTCAAAAGCTAGAAGGGTGCCTCTGTCGAGCTCCATCATGGTCAGCGAAAAGGGCCTATTTGACCTGATAGACCAGTTGCGAGCCAACCTGCCGGAAGAGTTGAAACAAGCGCGTTGGATCATCAAGGAACGCAGCGAGATGTTGGACGAGGCGCGGCGCGAGGCGGACAAGATACTGGCCGAAGCGCGGATGCGGGCCGAGGAAATGGTCGCGGAAACGGAAGTTGTGCGCGCGGCGAAGAAGGAATCAGCTGAAATGCTGGAAGAAGCACGGTCAAACGCCCGCAAAATCAGGCTGGAAGCCGAGGATTACGCTGACGAGAAACTGGCGAATCTGGAAGCGACGCTGCACCGCCTAGTGTCAACGATTCGCAAGGGACGCGAGAAACTGCAGGGGAAGGTGGAGAAGGTCCAGGACGTCGAGATGATAGAAGACGACGCTTCGGACGAGACCCAGTTCTAATGCCTGCCCTGCGTATTGATGTTTCGGGCTTGCTGAAAAAACGCGGCTCGCGCGAAACACTTCACATTGAGGATTCGCTGCCGCCGGCCTACAAGGGTCAGGAGCGAATCGTTGTCAATGGACCGATGCGTGCGGATATCACGCTTAAGGAAGCAAGCGGAACGGTAATGGTGCAAGGCGCGCTTACGGCGGATGTGACGTTGACCTGCGGTCGTTGTTTGAATACGTTTAGATTGACCGTTACGCAGCCGTTCGAGGAAGTATTCCGGCGTCACAGCGATTTCAACCGCGAAGACCCGGAAGAGCAAAAGGAAGAAGAGCTCTTCGCGATTGATGAACAAAAGATCGATCTGACGCCGATGCTTTCCCAGGCGTTAGTACTAGCGGTACCTTTCTCGCCGCTGTGCGAAGAAGGGTGCCGTGGTTTATGTTCCATCTGTGGCGAGGATTTGAACGTCAAACCGCACGAGCATGACGACAACGATGAGGATATGCCTGATTACAAGGCGGCTTTGCAGCAATATTTGAAAGAACATCCGCAAGACAACAAGGGTTCGTAGGAGGATTTAGATTAATGGCAGTACCGAAGAGGAAAACATCAAAATCGAAACGAGATAGCCGCCGGTCGCATCACAAATTGACGGCCCCGAACACGGGTGCCTGTCCGCAGTGCCACCAGCCGAAATTACCGCACCATGCCTGCCCCAATTGTGGGTATTATCGAGGCCGTCCGGCCATAAAGGTCGACTGATCTCGTCAGCTGGCCTAGGGGCCGCCGGCGGTCATTCATTCCCTTGATTCTGGGGCGCTGATGTCAAAAACCGAGGTTACAATAGTAATTGACGGCATGGGTGGGGACTTCGCGCCGGTTGAGATCGTCAAAGGCGTGGCCACTTCCGCCGCTAATAATCCCGACACCGGTTTTATTATCACCGGTCCTCAAGCAACAATCGCGGCTGAGTTATCTGCGTACGGAAATCTGGAAAATGTCGAGATAGTCGACGCCCCGGATATCGTAGACATGGCCGAGGAGCCGGGCCGGGCCGTAAGATCTAAACCGAATTCATCTCTGGTAACCGCGGCGCGCCTGGTCAAAGAGGGTCGCGGTCATGCGTTCATCTCGGCTGGCAACACCGGAGCCGCGATGGCGGCGGCCCTTTTGAACTGCGGCCGGGTCGCGGGTATAAAGAGACCGGCTATCGGGGTTATCCTACCTTCGGCCGCGGGCCGCTTCGTACTTGTGGACGCTGGCGCCAACGCCGACTGCAAACCGGAATACCTGCCTCAGTTCGCCTTGATGGGCTCTGTCTACGCGGAACAGGTTTTGGGAATACAGAGTCCGCGAGTCGGGCTATTAAATATCGGGGGAGAGCCGGGCAAAGGCAGTACCTTTACCAAAGAGGCCTATAAACTGCTGGAGGCGTCTGCCGTGAATTTCACTGGCAATGTCGAGGGCCGTGAGGTCTTCGAAGGCCAAGCTGACGTGGTTGTGACTGATGGCTTTACGGGCAACGTTTTCCTAAAGGTTGTCGAGGGCGTCGGCAAGATGCTGTTTGATTCGCTTAAGGAAAGCATTACCAAAGGCGTAACGTCGAAGGCGGGAGCGCTGCTTCTAAAACCGGCTCTGGCCGAGATTTGGCGGCGGAATGATCCCGAAGAAACTGGCGGGGCCGTATTGTTAGGCATAGACGGCGTGGCCATTATCGCGCACGGACGTTCCAGCGCTACGGCTATTGCCAACGCGGCGCGCGTCGCGATAAGCAGCGTCGAGCACGACGTTGTCGGCCGTATCAAACGAGGCGCCGTATGACGCCAGAAGTAACGAAGCGCCAGTCAAAGCAGAAAAAGAAGAAGCCAAGCCCAATGTATAAGTTGGGTTCGAAATTGAAAGACCGCGCGACGGGCCGGAAAGAATTGGTTTGGGCCGGAATTACGGGCATCGGCAGTTATGTGCCGCCAAAGGTCGTTACCAACGACGATTTGTCGAAAACGGTTGACACGACCGATGAATGGATAGTCGCGCGGACTGGTATTTCGGAACGTCACATTGCTGCTGATAACGTATTGACCAGCGACTTAGCGGTGCTGGCGGCCAAAAAAGCCTTAAAGAGCGCCGGCAAACAACCGACCGACGTCGATATGATAATAGTGACTTCCGCATCTCCCGACCAGATATGGCCCTCTACGGCTTGTCACGTCCAGGCAAAATTGGGCGCGGTGAACGCCAGCGCCTTCGACCTGCAAGCCGCGTGCGCCGGATTCGTCTATGCTTTGACCGTGGGATCGCAGTTCGTGGAAACGCGGCGGGCTGATTGCGTTCTTGTCATCGGCGCCGAGACGATCAGCCGCCTGGTAGATTGGACGGACCGCGGCACATGCGTGCTGTTCGGCGACGCCGCAGGTGCGGTTGTATTGGAACGCGTTGAGTTCGGCTACGGCTTTATGGCGAGTTTTACCGGAGCTGACGGAACGGGCGCCGATTTGCTGGAAGTACCGGTCGACGACCGCTTTATCAAGATGAATGGTAATGAAGTATACAAATTCGCGGCCCGCGTGTCTTTGGACGCGGCCACGAAAGCTCTAAAGCAAGCGGGTCTGCATCGCGAGGACATAGATTTCTTCGTTCCGCATCAGGCGAACGCGCGTATCACCGAGGCCGCCGCGAAACGGTTGAAACTACCACCTGAGAAGGTGGTCAGCAATATCGTTAACTACGGGAATACGTCGACCGCGTCAATTCCGCTCGCTTTAGACGAGCTCTGGAGAAGCGGTCGCTTAAAATACGGAAACATCGTACTGACTGTCGGGTTCGGCGCCGGTCTTACTTGGGGCGCCAATGTTATTCGCTGGGCTAAGAAATCTTAAGCAAACACCCTAGGGGGCAATAGGTGGACTATCAACTTACCGAAGAGCAGCAGATGATACGTGACCTGGCTCGCGCTATCGCCGAGGATAAGGTATTGCCGGTTCGCGCGGAGCTGGACGAAAAGGAAGAGTTTCCAACCCAAATAATGAAAGTCATGGGAGACTCGGACCTGTTTCGCGTGTTTGTGCCCGAGGAATATGACGGGATGGGCGGCGGCGTTCTGGACGAGTGCCTGATAATCGAGGAGATCAGCCGGGTTTGCGGCGGTGTGGCTTTGTCATATGCGGCCACTCTGCTGGGTACGATTCCCGTATTGCTGTTTGGCAACGAGGAACAAAAGAAAGACGTCCTGCCGAAGATCGCGGCCGGCGCCCTGGCGGCGTTTGCCCTGACCGAAGCGTCAGCGGGGTCGGACGCGTCCAATATCCAGACGACGGCGGTCAAAGACGGGGACGATTACGTAATCAACGGTACCAAACAATGGATCACAAACGGCGGGAACGCCTTATTCTATACCGTTATCGCGATGACCGACAAAGACAAGGGCAGCCGGGGCGCCAGCGCCTTTATTGTCGAGGCGGATACGCCCGGTTTCACCTATGGCAAGAAAGAGAAGAAGATGGGGATCAGGGCTTCGTCTACAACGGAGCTTATCTTCGACAATTGCCGCGTGCCGGTCAAGAATCTGCTCTCCAAAGAGGGTATGGGCTTCATTATCGCGCTGAAGACACTGGATCTGTCGAGGCCTGGTGTCGCGGCGCAGGCGGTAGGCATCGCTCAAGGCGCATTAGAGGAAGCGCTGAAGTTTGCCAAAGAACGCCAACAGGGCGGCCAGCCGGTTATTCAATACCAAGCTGTGCAACATATGCTCGCGGATATGGCAATGCAGGTCGAAGCCGCTCGCGCTTTGACGTACGCCGCGGCTCGCACTATCGATGCCGGCGCCAAGACTTATTCAAAAGAAGCCAGCATGGCTAAGTGCTTTGCCTCGGACGTAGCTATGCGCGTGGCGACGGACGCTGTCCAGGTCATGGGCGGACATGGTTACATGCGTGAATATCCGGTTGAGAAAATGATGCGGGACGCTAAGATAACCCAGATCTACGAGGGAACAAACCAGATTCAACGCAACGTGATCGCCGCGAATTTGATTAAGGAAACACTCCGCTAGCGCGGAAGATTATAAGGAGAATAAAGAGTATAGGGAGTATAAAACCTCGGTTGGGTTTTGGTTTCATAATCCTTATAATCGTCATACTCTCAATGATCCTGCGGTCAAATGGGGAGACCAATGAATATAGTTGTTTTAATCAAGCAAGTTCCCGGATCGACTGAAATAAAGGTCGACCCGAAAACTAATACCCTGATCCGCGACGGCGTGGAGGCTATTGTCAATCCTTTCGACACCTATGCGGTCGAGGAGGCCGTACGCCTGAAGGAAGCAAACGGCGGAACGGTTACGGTACTGACAATGGGGCCGCCGCAAGCCGCTGAGGCATTGAAACAGGCTTTGTCGGTGGGGGCGGATCGCGCCATTCTCGTGTCTGACCGAGCGTTCGCGGGCGCCGATACCTTGGCGACCTCATTTACGTTGGCCGCGGCTATCCGCAAAATAGGCGGGGCGGACGTCGTTATCGCGGGTAAACAAACGCTCGACGGCGATACCGGACAGGTCGGTCCGGAGGTTGCGATGCACCTGAAGCTGCCGTTCGCAACATACGTCAAGAAGATTGAGAGTGCCGACGGCGGCAAACTACGGGTTGAGCGTTTGGTCGAGGACGGCTATGAGGTCTTGGATATCCCGACCCCGTGCGTCATCACTGTGGTCAAAGAAATCAATGACCCTCGCTTGCCCTCGTTGCGCGGCATCATGGCGGCGAAGAAAGCGGAGATAGTCACTTGGTCTGCCAGCGACCTGGGAGATGACGTGAAACGATTCGGCTTGTCTGGCTCTCCAACACAGGTCGTCGAGACGTACGTACCCGAGCGAGTGAAGACTGGCGAAATGATTACCGGAACTGTCGAACAACAGGTCGACCGTTTGGTCGAGAAGCTAAAAGAAGCGGGAGTGCTTTAGATGGCGGCCCGTATAACCAAGAAGTGCATCGGTTGCGGCGTTTGCGTAGACGTCTGTCCCTACGGCGCCCTGGAATTATTTGAGGGACAGGCGATCCTGTCCGGACATTGCACGGTTTGCGGCTCTTGCGCCGAGGTATGTCCGGCCGGCGCCATCGAGATGGAAGGCGCGGCGTCGGAAGGC
>JANXYU010000029.1 GCA_025355855.1 Actinomycetota bacterium | reverse complement strand
GCTAATATTCCGGCGACGATTCCGGACGCGCAAGGCAGCGCGGCCGCCCTTACTGTCGAGCAACACACTGTGCGCGCGTCCCGTGATCTGCTAAGCGCGGCGGGTCTGCGAGAATGCATTAACTACGCTTTCATTGACCCGGCCGACCTGACTCGTTTGGTGTTGCCAGACGAAGATCCTCGCAGGCAAGCGTTAGCCCTACAAAATCCATTAAGCGCGAATCAAAGTGTCATGCGGCCGACGCTGTTGCCCGGCCTCCTGCGAACCGCGCGCTTCAACGCCGGCTATGGCAATGGCTCGGTGCAGCTGTTTGAGATCGGGCGCGTGTTCATACCTGCGAAGGCCGCCGGACAAATGCCGGAAGAAAGAAATATGATCGCCGGTGTTTTGACGGGGGTATGGGAAGAAGACGCCTGGTACAGCCAGCGGCGTGTCATCGATTTCTATGACCTTAAGGGAGTAATCGAGGCATACGCGACTGGTTTGTCGCTTACGGACGTATCATTCGAGGTTTCGCAAGATAGCCTGCTCAGCCCCGGCCAGCGCGCTGATGTATTCGCTGGCGGAAGCAATTTGGGCTCTTTCGGTCTGCTGCACCCGACGATTGCTAAAAACTACCAGCTGTTCGGCGGCGTCTACGCTTTTGAGATGGCAGCTGGCCTGATAACGCAGGCCACACAAGCTGATAAACGCGTGGTCGCGCCCGGCCGCTATCCCGCGATGACGCGAGATATATCTATTTTCGTAGAACAAGCGCTCCCGGTTGCCACGCTGAGCGAAGTGATCCGGAAGGCGGGCGGCGATTTATTGGCCGAAGTAAGGCTGTTTGATCTGTATGAAGGGAACAGTGTGCCGGAAGGTCTGAAGAGCCTGGCCTATCGCCTCATCTATCAAAGTCCGGAGCGCACGCTGACAATAGAGGAGACCGATGCGGCCCACGCTCTGGTCTTGCAAGCGCTGCAGAGTGAGTTTAAAGTACAGATAAGATAAAGACGACAAAGGCTATATTAATGTTTATCAAACGCTTTTGACCAGGCCGGATGAACAAGGCCAAAGTAGGCTGCCGCTGCGCCGAGATGATTGGTATGCTTAGACCGTAAGCGCCACAAAATGCGGGACAGTTAGGGGGAGTCATGGGTTGTTGTTTGCTGGCCTTAGTACTAGCAGGGGCGCCGCGAGTCGCTATTCTTTTCTACTGGATATTTCGACCGGGGCAACTAGCCGCGGCCTTTAATGGCTGGCTGGTTCCAGTGATCGGTTTTTTCCTGTTGCCCTGGACGACGTTAATGTACGTGATTGTCTCTCCGGGCGGAGTCACGGGGTTTGATTGGGCCCTGATCGGTCTGGGTATCGTGCTCGATCTCGGGTCGTACGGAGGCGGGGGCACCGCGCGCAGCCGCCGCCGCAACCGTGACTAGCCCCAAGAACGCATTAGGATTGTTAATAGTCCAGGTATTACCCTAGTTAACAGGCTGCTTAAGGTGACGTAGAGTGTCAGACAATGACAGTCTACGGGAGCCTTTTTAATGGCCAAACCAGCCGGGTTTACGACCACTCGAACTCCTGAAAGCGTGGAAGACCTGCGTGCTCTCCACGAGGCGCTAAAAAAACAGGTTGCCGAACTCCGCAAGGCCCGTGGTTGGGCCGAGGCGTTACTGGCTCAATATTCCGACCTTTATGAATTCTCCTGTATTTGCTATTTCACTCTTGATCGGGCTTCGATCATCCGCGAAGCCAACCAGAGCGCGGCGTCTTTGCTCGCAATTGATCGGAACATCCTGACAGGCCGTTCTTTTAACGATTTCATAGCCCCCGAATCTCATCTTCAGTTTGTTCACTATCTTGCTCGCGTCTTCAGCAGTAGATTCAATGAAAGCACGGAGATGCCGTTGGCAAAGCACGATAACGAGCCGCTGATTGTTGCCATGGAAGCTAAAGTGGCCAACAACGGCAAAGAATGCCGCTTGGCGGTAACGGACATTACCCGGCAAAAACAAACGGAAGCGGAGCTACGATATTTGACCATGTATGATCCTCTAACCAACCTCTGCAATCGAGGCTATTTTCAGGAGGAAATGACGCGCCTGGAAGGCGGCCGGGAGTTTCCGATCAGCGTCATGATGGTCGATGTCGACAATCTAAAAGTGACAAACGACCGTCAAGGTCACGCGGCCGGCGACGCTCTCCTGCGGCGGGTCGGACGCATACTAAAAATGGCTTTTCGCTCAGGGGATATAGTGGCCCGAATCGGTGGTGACGAATTCGCGGTTTTACTGCCCAATAGCGACGAGGAAGCCGCGGCGGAGGCGGCTGCCCGAGTCGAACAAGCTATGGAAGGTGACAATGCCAGACATAAAAAGTCACCGATTTCTTTGAGCTATGGGTGTGCCACCGCGACCCTCCGATCCTCTTTGACAAATCTTCTCCAAAAGGCTGATCGCCGAATGTATGCCGCCAAGCACCTCGTAAAGGGTGGCGGTCGGGTGCTGCCACTCTAGGGGATTACCTAGTTATCGAACAATCGTTAAGTCAGGTAAGGTTTGAGAAACAAGAAACGTGGAGCTTTACAAAAGCGAGGGAAAGGAGCACGGCATGAAGATTACCGCTGTATCTATGAGGGTCGTTGACCAGGAGAAGGTGCGCGCCTTCGCCTCGATTACAATCGACGACGAATTCGTCGTCCACGATCTGCGTGTCATAGACGGGCAAAAAGGCTTGTTTGTGGCCATGCCGAGCCGGAAGTTGCCGAACGGCGAGTTTCGCGACATCGCGCATCCGATTAAGCCTGAAGTAAGAGAAATGATGCAGACGGCCGTGATAGATGAATATGACCGCCGTCTCGAGCAAAGCGAAGACGTGCCGACGACTATCGAGGAAGCGGAATACGGCCGGGTACCGGCCATGGCTAGCTAACGGCACCCTTAAAGTGATTGCGAACCGGCAGCTAAAAGCGCAATACAGTCTTAACCGCGGTATCCCGAAAACCAAACTCGGGCAACACTTATGTTGTCTTTACGAGTCAGATTCGGATATGGAGGCCACAGTTCTGCCGTTTATAACCGCAGGCTTGATGGCAAATGAGAAATGCGCCGTTATCGCGGGTGAGCCCAGGTTAAATAAGATCCGCCGGCAACTGAGCGCCAAAGGCCTTGACACGGCTATGTTGGCTTTTAGCGGGCAATTGGTTCTGTGCGAGGAACTAATGGAGTGTCCGCTAAGCGCGTCCGCCGTGAATATGATCGATTCATTTGATCTCGGCAAATCTATTAATCCCAGCCTAACTGTGTGCGGTTTTGCCAGTTATCGTTGTGTCTTCGCCGTTACAGATTTTCTCTGCCATTTAGACGGACGCGCTTTGCTTGAGCGCGAGGTAGCGCTCAGTAAGGTTCTCGCGAAACTCCCCGCCACTCTGCTATTACTTTATGACCGGCGGCTGATGTCAGAGACTACTACGCACGATTTGATTGAGATTCAACACAGTTGATTGACCGTGGCGTTTTTTACGAAAACCCGGCCTACGTCTTGCCTGAAGAACTTCTCTAAGGATAAAATCACACTATGGATAAGCTAAAGATATTGATCGCTGAAGACCACGCTATCGTGCGAGAAGGCATTATTGGTCTGTTGGCCGGCAATCCGCTTTTTGATGTTGTAGGCGAGGCGGGGGACGGGGTTGAAGCGCTTCGTCTTGTTGACGAGCTCGGTCCCGATTTGCTGCTTATGGATTTGAGTATGCCCAATTTAGATGGGCTAAGCGCCACCAAACAAGCGAAAAAGAAACACCCTGAACTAAAGGTTATCATTCTGACCATTCATGATAGCGAAGAGTACATCTATCAGGTTTTCAAAAACGGCGCCGACGGTTATGTTCTGAAAGAGGCGGCTTTCGACGAACTATTGGCCGCAATCGACGCCGTTAAACTCGGCAAGAAGTTTCTTAGCCCTAGCGTGTCAGGCGAGGTAATCAAACGCTATCTTGATCACCCTTTGACGGAAGCCAATCCGATGGACACGCTGACGCCGAAGGAAAAAGAGGTATTGACGCTAATTACGCAGGGCAATTCCAACAAAGAGATGGCCGAGAAGATGTTCGTCAGCGTTAAGACGATTGAATTTCACCGCATGAATATAATGAAGAAGCTAGACATCCACAACCAGGCCGCGCTTATCAGGTTTGGCATAAACACAGGCGTGGTCAGGAGTTAACGTATTCCCCAAGCTCGCCGCAGGAAGGTGCAATTATGACAGCAGGGACTCCGCGAAACGCGAGCCGGAAAAACAAGGAAGACACGGCCGAAAGGAAACGGTTAGCATCTTTCCCCGAGCTAAACCCCAACCCGGTTGCCGAACTAAACCTCAACGGTAGCGTCCTCTATATCAACAAGAGTGGTAAAAAGACGTTCCCCGACCTTGTAAAACTGGGACGCTTTCATCCTTTGATGGGCAACTGGGACAAGCTTGTCGAGAAGCTCAGAAACGACCCATCGGGCAACTTGACCCGAGAGTTGGAAATAGGCGCCACGTGCTACCATCTGACGTTTGTTTACGCGCCGGAAGAAAAAGCCGTCAGGCTCTATGCGCTAGACATTACAAAGCGGAAACTACTGGAGAATGAGCTCCGAACCGCCAAACATATTCTTGATGACCAAATCAACAACTCCCCGCTCGCGATAATCGAATTCGATTCGGAATTTCACATCACTAAGTGGTCTGAGGAAGCGGAAAACGTGTTCGGCTGGGCCGCGGAAGAGGTGATTGGCATAAAGATGACCGATTTGGCCTGGATATACGAAGAGGACCTGCAGATTGTTGAAGAAGAGTCAAGGAATCTTTTTAGCGCGAAGACGCCGCGCAGTCTAAACACAAATCGTAATGTGCGCAAAGACGGTTCGGTTATCTGGTGTGAATGGTACGACTCGGCGGTTTACGATTCCAACGAAAATTTGATATCAGTTTTGTCCCAAGTCCTTGATATTACTAAACGTATGGAAGCAGAGGAGGCACTAAAGTCAAGCGAGCAACGTGTCCGCCGACAACTGGAGAACGTTCTATCTCCGGAGGGAGATTTAGGCGCTCTTGAACTTGCCGATATAGTCGACGCGGCGGCCATTCAGTCGTTGGTGAATGACTTCTACGCGATCTCCGGCATTCCCATGGCGCTCATCGACCTCAAAGGTGATGTTGTCGTAGGGGTCGGCTGGCAGGATATATGCACTCGCTTTCACCGGATTAACGAGGAAACCTGTCGTTTTTGCGTTGAGAGCGATATTCACCTGACGGAAGGCATTCCAGCCGGAGAGTTCAAGCTATATCGCTGCAAGAACGGCATGTGGGACATGGCTACCCCCATAATTATCGGTGGCGAACACCTGGGCAACCTCTTTTGCGGCCAGTTCTTTTTTGCCGACGAAGCTGTGGACCGCGCGTTTTTTGCCAACCAAGCAAAACGATACGGGTTCGCGAAGGATGCCTACCTGGCAGCGCTGGAGATAGTACCGAGGGTCACTCGCGCTGACGTTGATCTGACTATAAACGTCTATCTTAAACTCGCGGCAAACATTTCCCAGCTTAGCTACAACAATATTCGGCTGGCGCGATTGTTGGTTAGAAAAGACGAGCTTACTAAAGCGCTTGAGAGCAGCGAAGACCGCCTGAATCGCGCCCAATCAATCGCGAAGGTGGGAAGCTGGGAACTAAATCTGATTACGAACAAAATGACATGGTCGGATGAAATATTCCGAATCTTCGGATTAGAAAAGCAAGCGTTTGAAGCGACTTATGCCGCGTTTCTAGATATAGTTCACCCGGCTGATAGAGCGGCCGCAGATGAAGCTTATGCGAGCTCGCTTTGCGAGGGGCAGGATAGCTTTGAGATTATGCATAGGATCGTAAACAGAGCGAACGGTGACATCCGTTTTGTCGAAGACAAAGGCCAGCACTTCAGGAACAACGAAGGCCGAGTCGTTCGGTCGGTGGGAATGGTGCAAGATATAACCGAGAGGAAAAAGGCGGATGAGTTTATGCGTTCGCAGCTGCACATGCTGACCGAGGCGAACACGTCTGCCCAGTTCCTAGACGATATATTGCAGATATTTTTAGACGAGTGCGAATCGCTTACCGGGAGCCAGATCGGGTTTTGCCATTTCGTCGATGAGGACCAACAAATGCTGATTCTGCAGAATTATTCAACGAAGACTCTCGCCAATGCTTGCACCGCGGAGGGTATCGGCACCCGCTATCCTATTGCGGACGCGGGCGTTTGGGCCGATTGTGCTCGGCAAGGGCGGCCGATCATCCACAACGACTATAGTTCATTGCCGAACCGCAGAGGAACGCCGGCCGGGCACGTTACGGTCGTGCGCGAGCTGGTCATCCCAATCACGAAGAACGGTCAGGTAGTGGCCATATTCGGCGTTGGCAACAAAGCGACCGACTACACCGAGGCTGATGTAGCGGCGCTGACCCACCTGGGAAACCTTTCCTGGGAGATGATCAGACGTAAACGAACTGAGGAGGAACTGCGCCTGTCGGCGGCGGCCCTTGCTACAGCCAATCAGGAGTTGGAAACGTTCGCCTATTCAGTCAGTCACGATCTGCGGGCGCCGCTGCGCTCACTGGACGGGTTCAGTCGAGCGTTGCTTGAAGACTACTCTGACCAGCTGGATGCAACCGGCACCGACTATCTAGTCCGCTTGCGAAAGGGAAGCCAAAAGATGGCACAGTTGATAGATGACCTTCTAAATCTGTCGCGGATGACGCGTCAGGACATGACAAGGCATCGCGTAGATGTGACCGCACTGGCGGAAAAGATTGCAAAGAATCTTGCCGAACAGTCGCCGGAACGAAAGGTCAAAATAGACATTGAGCCTGGCATGGTCGCGGACGGAGATCCCAAGCTGTTAGAGGTGGCCTTAGGGAACCTGATTGGTAACGCGTGGAAGTTCACGTCGCAAACCGAGAAGGCTAGAATTGAGGTAGGTTCAAGAGAGAAGGATAGGGAAAAAACATACTTCGTTCGGGACAACGGTGTCGGTTTTGACATGAAATACGCTGATAAACTTTTCGGGCCTTTCCAGCGGCTGCATCATGCGGCGGAGTTTCCAGGGACCGGCATCGGGTTGGCTACGGTGCAAAGGATTATTAATCGCCATGGCGGTCAGGTCTGGGCGACCAGCAAACCGGGCAAAGGCGCTAAGTTCAGTTTTACTTTAAGCTAGCGAGGAGCAGATATGAGCCAAAACGTAATTCTTTTAGTCGAAGACAATCCCGACGACGTTTTACTGACGGAGCGGGCCTTCAAACAAAACAACATCATGAACATTATCGTTGTGGCGCGCGACGGCGCCGAGGCGCTTGATTATCTTTTCGCCCGCAACCAATTCGCGGGCCGCCCAAAAGAGGAAGACCCCGTCATAATTTTGCTTGACCTGAAGCTCCCAAAAGTCGACGGCCTGCAGGTATTAAAAGAATTGCGCGCCGCCAAGCGAACCAAGTTGACGCCCGTTATTGTGCTGACATCGTCCTCAGAAGAGCGGGATATGTGTGAGAGCTACAGCCTGGGAGCCAACAGTTATGTCCGCAAGCCGGTCGATTTTGTCAAATTTAGTGAAGCCGTAAAACAACTCGAGCTCTATTGGCTTGTATTGAACGAAGGTCCGCCGGGTGGAAATGGCTGCTAATATGCCAAAAACAATAGCTGTGCTGTTGGTTGAAGATAACGAAGATGACGCCGTCTTAATTGAGAGGTATTTAAAGGCTGGCGGATTTGCGCCGGCTGTGCGGCGAGTCGACAACAAAGAGGCGATGACCGCCGCATTCGCCGATCAGCGCTGGGACGTGATCATCTGCGACCACAATATGCCGCGTTTCAACGCGCCGGCCGCACTGGATGTCCTAAAGCAGCTGCAGCTGGATATACCCTTCATAATCGTTTCCGGAACGATCGACATGGACGTGGCTGTAGCCGCGATGAAGGCGGGGGCTCAGGACTTTGTTGAAAAGAGCAACCTGGCAAGGCTATGTCCGGCGGTTTCGCGGGAGCTAAAAGACGCGCGCGATAGACGGAAGAGGCGCGAGGCGGAAAGATCATTGCGGGATCGAGAACAGACAATGAGACTTGTCCTCGACCAGACTCCGATTATCTTATGGAGCACCGGTAGCGATTTGCGCTACACGTCTTTTCTAGGGAGGATAAGCGAGAGAGCCGGTTTTCAGGAGGCGGACATGCTTGGACAAATTGTTACCGGTCCCGTTTTCACTAATGGAGTAGACACACACGGTACTCAAGACATTATGACGTATTTAGAAAGGGTTTTGCGCGGGGAATCGGCAGAATGCGACTTTGGCTTCGCCGATATGATCTGGCATGCGCACGTCGAGCCGTTGTATGACGAAACCAAAAACGTCATCGGCACTATCGGAATATCTTACGACATCACGGAGGCGACACAACAGCGCGAGGAACTCGAAGAGTCGGAGCGACGCCTGCGCTATCTTTCACACCGCTTGTTGGTGGCGCAAGAAGACGAACGGAAGCGGGTGGCGCGTGAGATACACGATAGTGTCGGCCAATCTCTGGCGGCCATCAAGATCCGCACCCAGAACGTCATGAACCGTATAGCAACCAACGCGCCGCGGACGCCCGCAACCTCCTTAGAGGCCGTCTTGCCTGTTATCCAGCAGACGATTATTGATGTTAAGCGTCTGCAAAGAGACCTTCACCCCGCGATTCTCGATGACTTCGGAATCGTGGCAGCCATAAAATCGTTTGCCAAGAATTATCGGGTTACCTATCCGGATATTAAGGTCGTGACCAGATTAAAGGTCGATGAGCCAGACGTTCCCACGGCTTTGCGTCCGGCGTTATTTCGCATTATGCAGGAGTCAATGAACAATGTCGCCAAGCATAGCGGGTGCGATAGCCTATCCATATATCTCGGGAAGCGTAAACACACACTCGTGCTGGAGGTTACCGATAACGGTTGCGGATTCGACTTCCATCAGACCCAAATTGAATCAATCCAACGGGGCGCTCTCGGTTTTGTCAGCATGCGTGAGAGGGTTCAACTTTCTAACGGTACGTTCGATGTCCGCTCGGCGGCAGGTGAAGGGACAACTATTACGGCCGCCTGGCCGATCGGTTCCTAATTCCACGCAGGATCCCCTTGCATAGTTATCCGGAAAGACGTATAATATACAACATTGTTCATATTGCTGTTCGCGGATAGAAAGTAGAGGTGACAAAGCACGTGATTAAAGCAATCATAATTGGCGCTTCCGGCTATACGGGCGCGGAACTGTTGCGCCTGTTAGGCCAACATCCCAATGCGGCTGTGGTCGCCGCAACCAGCGAGACCTACGCCGGGCAAGCAGCGTCGACGCTTTACCCGCACTTGACGAGATCGGCGGACCAGAAGTTTGTGACACCGGAGCAGGCGGTTGAAACGGGAGCAGACATCGTTTTCACTGCCTTGCCGCACGGACGCTCAATGACAGTTGTAGGTGATTTGATAGCCGATAAACGCAGGGTAATCGATTTGTCAGGTGATTTTCGCCTAGCTGCTGGCGAGGTTTACACGGAGTGGTATAAGATGCCGCACACCCTTCCTGGTCTGCTGGACTCCGCCGTGTACGGATTGCCGGAGCTGAACAAAAGGATAATCCCGGAGGCTGGTTTGGTGAGCAATCCAGGCTGCTATCCGACCTCGGCGATATTGGCGCTATTGCCCGCGCTGGAAAAGAACCTCGTGACGCCTGAGGGCATTGTCGTCGACAGCCTAAGCGGGGTCAGCGGCGCCGGACGCGCGGCGGATGAAAATACGCATTTCTGCGTACGCTCAGAGAGCGTGGCTGCCTACAAAGCCGGGGGCGGACATCAACATATTCCGGAAATGGAGCAATATCTGAGTATCGCGGCGGACGCGCGGGTGACAATATCATTTACGCCGCACCTTGGGCCCTTTTCGCGCGGAATCTATACTACGGTTTACGCCAACCTGGCCGGGCCGAAGTCGATAGATCAGATGCTAGAGGTGTATGGCGAACGCTACGCGGACGAGCCGTTCGTCAAGGTATTGCCGGCTGGAGTAATGCCGGAACTGAAAGCGGTGCGGGGATCGAATTTCTGTCATATCGGCTTAGCTGTTGACGCGCGGGCCGGGCGCTTAGTCGTTGTGTCCGCGATTGATAATCTAATCAAAGGGGCCTCCGGTCAAGCGGTTCAAAACATGAACATTATGTTTGGGTTGCCGGAGACAATGGGTCTTGAACAGGGCGCTATATGGCCATAAAGAAGATTGACGGCGGGGTAACAGCCGCGACGGGATTTACCGCGGCGGGCGCGGCCTGCGGCGTCAAGAAAAGCGGCGCTCTGGATATCGCTATGATTGCCAGCGAACCCGCGGCGAAGGCGTTTGCCATGTTCACAACCAATGCCGTCAAGGCGGCACCGGTCGTCGTATCGATGGCGCGGGTCGGCGCTAAGCGGGTCGGCGGGATTGTGATCAGCAGCGGTAACGCGAACGCCTGTACGGGCGCCCAAGGCGTTACCGACGCCGAGAGGATGTGCGAAACCGCGGCCCTGGTTTGCGGCAAAGCCGATCAAGAATTCCTGGTGGCAAGCACCGGTGTCATCGGGACATATCTGCCGATTGAAAAGATTCTGGCCGGCATCAAGACAACCGGTCGATTACTTAGCCGTACAGGTCATACGGCCGCGGCCGCAGCTATAATGACGACGGACACAGTGATCAAGGAAAGCGCTGTTGAAATTATGGTTGGACGCCAGCCGGTGCGCATTGGCGGTATGGCCAAGGGAGTCGGTATGATCGCTCCGAACATGGCGACAATGATCGCGACGGTAACAACTGACGCCGATATTTGCCGTCAAGCGCTGGAGACAACGATACGCGCGGCTGTTGAGATCTCGTTTAACTGTGTGACCATAGACGGAGATATGAGCACCAACGACACCGTGTTTGTTTTAGCTAATGGAGCGGCGGGCAACACGCACATATTGCGCGATACCAAAGCTGCCGAGACGTTTCAGGCCGGGCTGGCGGTGGTTATGGCTGATTTGGCCGAACAGATGGTGCGCGATGGAGAGGAAGCGACGAAGTTCGTTCGCGTGACTGTCGAGGGCGCGGACTGCTATGGTACAGCCAAGAAAATAGCCATGAAGATTGCGGAGTCTGTCCTTGTCAAATGTGCCCTATTCGGCAAAGACGCTAACTGGGGCAGGATTGCCGCGGCGGCAGGGGCGGCGGACGTTGAATTCGATCCCCGAACCATGGGTATTGCCATTAACGGCCTCGTGATAATGCGAGACGGAGGCGCCGCCATTGATAATCAGCCGGCGCTGGACGCGGCGATGAGGGAGCGCGATATCGAGATTACGTTAGATCTCAAACAAGGTTCTGGCGCGGCGTCGGTGCTGACGACCGACCTATCGGTCGGTTACGTAAAGTTCAACGCCCACTACCGTACATAGGAGAGTATGGAGAGTATAGGGAGCATAAGGATTATGGAGAGCAAATTACCTCTGTTTGTACGTTACCATACTCCCTATAATCCCTATAATCCTCATAATCAGCGACTGTAAGGAGCTTAAAGTGAAAGACGCCATGTATAAGGCATCCGTTTTGATGGAGGCGCTCCCGTATATCAAGGAGCATTTCGGCAAAACGGTTGTCATCAAATATGGGGGCAACGCCATGATCAACGAGGAGCTGAAAGCCTCGATAGCCTCCGATGTCGTTTTGATGAAGTACGTCGGCATGAATCCTGTGCTCGTCCATGGCGGAGGGCCGGATATCAGCGCAGCCATGCAAGAAGCCAATATCGAAGTCAAATTCGTTAACGGGTTACGAATAACGGACGAGGCGACGATGAAGATAGTCAAGTCGGTTCTGGCGGAAAAAATAAATAGAAACCTGGTTGAATTGGTCAATAATCACGGCAAGCTGGCGGCGGGTGTCATAGGCGACGACGGCTTGATTCGCGCCAGGAAACAACCAAGCGATGTCGACTTGGGATTCGTCGGTGAGGTCTCACGGGTGATGCCAAAGGAACTGATCGACATCATTAACGGCGGGCTGATCCCTATAATCGCTACCGTGGCTGTAGGAGAAGATGGGAAGACATACAACATTAACGCTGACCTGGCTGCCGGTGAGATCGCCGCGTCGATCGGAGCGGACAAAATAATATTCCTGACGGACGTTGCCGGTCTTTACCAAGACTTTAATGACAAGACCTCGTTGATCAGCGAATTATCGGCCGCAAAATGCCGAACGATGGTCGATGAGAAAATGATCGCGGCGGGCATGTTGCCTAAACTGACCGGCTGTCTAAAGGCGCTGGACGAGGGTGTTAATCGAGCTCACATCCTAGACGGTACTATCAAGCATGCCCTGTTGCTGGAGGTATTCACGGAGCAGGGTGTGGGGACAATGATCACATAGGAGGCGTACGAGCGGCGTGGATTCTAAGCAAGTAATTGAGATGGACAATAAATACGTCATGAATACCTACGCGCGCTTGCCGGTGGTCTTCGTGAAAGGCGCGGGCGTTAGTCTTTGGGACGCAGATGGCAAAGAATATATAGATTTTGTCGGCGGCCTGGGCGTCGCCGCCGTCGGGCACGCGAATCCGGCGGTTGCTGAGGCCGTCAGCGCGCAAGCGAAGACGTTAGTGCATGTTAGCAATCTTTTCTATACGGAACAGCCTGCGCGGCTGGCCAAAAAGCTGGTCGATCTGAGTTTTCCGGGACAGGTGTTTTTTGCCAATAGCGGGGCCGAAGCCAATGAGGCCGCAATCAAAATGGCGCGGCGGTTTGCCAACGACAACGGACGCGCCGGTATTATACTGACCGCGACCAGATCTTTTCACGGCCGAACTCTCGCTACCCTGGCCGCTACCGGGCAGCCGGATAAGCAAGTCCCGTTCGCGCCGATGCCTCAGGGCTTCGTCCACGTGCCCTTTAACGATGTCGACTCGTTGACCCGGGCCGCCCAGGCAGGCGCTTGCGCGGTCATGCTCGAGGTCGTGCAGGGCGAGGGCGGCGTGCATGTCGCGTCACCGGACTACGTCAAGGCCGCGCGCGAGCTTTGCGACAAGCATAATATGTTACTAGTCATCGACGAAGTGCAGACGGGTTTAGGCCGGACCGGAAAAATGTTTGCCTGCCAGCATTTCGATGTGACGCCGGACATTATGACAATCGCTAAAGCGCTCGGCGGAGGTCTGCCGATAGGCGCCGCTATTGCAGGTGAGCAAGCCTGCGGACTGTTGCGTGCTGGAGACCACGGTTCAACGTTTGGCGGTTCGTTGCTGACCGCGTCGGCCGGCTTAGCCGCCTTGGACTTTATTGTTGGAAACAATTTGTGCCAAAACGCTGAGGATATGGGAGCTTATTTGCGGGAGCGACTGCTTGAGATTAGGGACGCCACAGACCGAATCAGCGACATACGCGGTCTCGGACTGATGCAAGCGGCCGAACTTAAGGAACCTTTGGCCGCCAGCGTGGTAGACAAATGCTTAGCGGCCGGTGTTGTGATCAATAGGACATCAGCAACCACGCTGCGCTTCTTACCGCCCTTAATTGTTACAACCGAACATATCGACCGCCTAGCGGTCGTTCTAAAAAACGTCTTGGAGGAACTATGAAAGGCAAGGATTTCGTAACCGGCCTGGAGGCAGGGGCGCGTGATATAGACGATCTGCTGAATCTAAGCCTCAAACTCAAGAAACACCAAAAAAGCGACGCCAAGGCGCGGCCGCTGAACGGGATGAGCGTTGCCGTTATCTTTGAAAAACCATCGACTAGGACGCGCGTTTCTTTCGAAGTCGGCCTATTTCAATTGGGCGCTCATTCTGTCGTCCTGAGCGGTCGCGATATGCAACTAGGGCGCGGGGAGACGATTGAAGACACTGGCCGGGTGCTGGCTCGTTATTGCGACGCCATCGTTATCAGGACCTTTGAACAAGCCAAACTAGAGGCTTTAGCGCGCGCGGCAACAGTGCCGGTAATTAACGCGCTCAGTGATTTATACCATCCTTGCCAGGCGTTGGCCGATATGCTGACCATCAGGGAACGCCGGGGCAATCTGGCAGGGTTGAAATTGGCCTATTTTGGTGACGGGAACAATGTGTGTCACTCGCTGTTGCTCGCCTCAGCTACGGCTGGAATGAATATGACAGTTGCCTGTCCGGCCGATTACCAGCCGGCGCCCGCTGTTCTCGCAATCGCGAACAAGCTGGCGATAGACAGCGGCTCTCAGATAGTAATCACTGATGACGCCCGTGCAGCGGCTGACAAAGCTGACGCGCTCTACACCGACGTCTGGGTGAGCATGGGTCAAGAAGATGAGAAAAGCGCCCGTCTAACCGCACTGGCGCCGTATCGTATAGACGAAGCAATATTGGGGGCAGCCAAATCGGACGCTTTGGTCATGCATTGTCTGCCAGCGCATCGCGGACAGGAAATCAGCGCCGCCGTTCTTGACGGGCCGAATTCGGTAATTCTCGACCAAGCTGAGAATCGTCTGCACGCGCAAAAGGCACTTATGGTTATGCTAATGAAACCGCGAGGCGAGAGATGAAAGGCAAAGCGGCCCGGCAGCATACGCTGCGTTTAGTGATTGATACCGGCGCTATCGAAACTCAGGATCAACTGGTTGACGAAATGAAGAAACGCGGATTTGTTATTACTCAAGCAACGCTGTCTCGCGACTTAACGGAAATGGGCATAGGCAAGGCGCGCGGAGAGAACGGCAGGTTAAGATACTCGCCCCAGCCGACGGCAGCCGGAGGCTGGCCGGTGTTACTGAAGATGGCTGACACTTTTGTCATAAAGGCTCGTTACGCAGGTAATCTAGCCGTGATTAAGACGATGCCCGGATACGCCCAAGGCGTGGCGGCCGCGGTCGATTCCTTAGCCGACCCGCTGCTGCTCGGAAGCGTCGCGGGCGATGATACTATACTGGTGGTGGCGGCTGACGAGACAGCCGCTCAAGGATTTATCGATCGCCTGCAAAAGGAAGGATAAAGATGGCTGAAAAGATAGTGTTAGCTTATTCCGGGGGCTTGGATACATCGGTTGCCATAACCTGGCTAAAAGAGAACCATGGGTTCGACGTTGTGGCGGTAGCTGTGTCGCTGGGAGGCGGAGAAGACATGGCCGAAGCCATCGAACGCGCCCGCCGTAACGGCGCCGTAGAAGCTTACGGTATTGACGCGGCCAGCGAATTCGCCGACGAATATCTGGCCCGAGCCATCAAGGCGAACGCCGTCTACGAAGATAAGTATCCTCTGGCGACGGCCCTGGGACGTCCGTTAATCGTCAAGCACCTGGTTGAGCAGGCGCTGGCCAGTAACGCGGTGGCGGTGGCGCATGGTTGCACGGGGAAAGGAAACGATCAGGTCCGATTCGACGTTGGAATAAAGACTTTGGCGCCGGACTTGCGAATAGTAGCGCCTATTCGTGAGTGGAAGATGTCCCGGGAAGAAGAGATTGACTACGCGGCGGCCCGCAAGATTGAAATCAAGGTTGACAAGGCCAAAGTGTACAGCATCGACGCCAATATCTGGGGTTGCGCCATCGAAGGCGGAAATCTTGAGGACCCGTGGAACGAGCCGGACGAGGACATCTACCTGATGACCGCGAGCGTTGCCGACGCGCCCACAGAACCTTGCTACGCCGAAATATCCTTTGAAAACGGGCTGCCTGTAGCTTTAGACGGTCGCGCTCTATCGTTAAAGGACATAATCGTTGATTTGAATGAAATAGCGGGTCGTAACGGAGTCGGCCGCTTAGATATGATCGAGAATCGTCTAGTCGGCATTAAATCTCGCGAAGTCTACGAAGCGCCGGCTGCGTTAACAATCATTACCGCACACCGCGCGCTCGAAGATTTAACGCTGGAACGCGAGGCGGCGCGCTACAAACGCTTGGCCGAGCAGAAGTACGCGGAACTCGTCTATAACGGCCAATGGTTCTCGCCGTTGCGCACTGCCCTTGACGAGCTCTTTGATTCCCTGCAAACAAAGGTAAACGGTGACATAAGGTTGAGGTTTCACAAAGGAACCTTAGCGGTTGTCGGCCGCCGCTCTCCGGACTCACTTTACCAATACGGGCTGGCGACATACGACAAAGCGGACACCTTTGACCACGACGCCGCAGCCGGCTTTATCGAGCTTTGGGGATTGCCGTTAACTGAATGGGCCAAAAAGCACAAACGAGGGGAGCGAATGATTTGAAGTTATGGGGCGGACGTTTCGAAACTGAACCGGTTGAGATAATGGAGGAGTTCAACGCGTCGCTCTCGTTCGACCGACGACTATATCGCGAAGACATTGCCGTTAGCCGGGCCCACGCAATGATGCTGGGCAAGACCGGGATCATTTCAGCGGAGGACGCCAAGGCGATAACCAAGGGGCTAAAAGAGATATTAACCGATATGGATAAGGGTAAGTTCACCTTTTCGCCAAGTGACGAAGATATTCATACAGCGGTTGAGCGCGGCCTGGGAGAAAAGATCGGTGAGACGGCGGGAAAACTGCGCACTGGGCGCAGCCGTAACGACCAGGCTGTTACCGATTTGCGGCTCTATGTCATGAGCGATATCGATCAAGTTGCCATGCTTATCGCTGATCTTATGGCGGCCTTGACCGACCGAGCGGAGAGCGAGGGCGGAGCGATCATGCCCGGTTATACACATATGCAAAAGGCGCAACCAATCACGCTCGGGCATCACTTGATGTCGTATGTCTTTATGTTGGACCGGGACGCGGCGCGCTTTATCGATTGTCGAACGCGTGTTGACATTCTAAGTCTAGGATCGGGCGCTTTGGCGGGCACGACATTTCCTATTGACCGCGACCTGGTAGCCAAGGAGCTTGGTTTCTCAAAAGTCTCTGCCAACAGCCTGGATGGCGTCGCGGACAGGGATTTCGTTCTAGAATTTATGGCGGATGCGGCGATTACAATGACTCATCTGAGCCGCTTTGCCGAGGAGCTTATCTTGTGGACCTCGCGCGAGTTCGGTTTCGCTCGAATGTCGGAATCATTTTCGACGGGGTCAAGCATTATGCCTCAAAAAAAGAACCCCGATGCGGCTGAACTCGTGCGCGGTAAGACGGGACGGGTGACAGGCGACCTGATGGCCATGCTGACCGTAATGAAAGGCCTGCCGCTGGCCTATAACAAGGATCTTCAGGAAGACAAAGAGGCCCTGTTTGACGCCGCCGACACTTTGAAAAAATGTTTACGCATCATGGCCGGCGTCGTGCGGACGCTGACGTTTGACGCCGCTCGCATGAGCAAAGCAGCCGATGATGATTTTATTACCGCGACTGACCTCGCGGACTATTTGGCCGTCAAAGGTATACCGTTTAGCGCCGCGCACACGATCGTGGGCAACATCGTCAAAATATGCGTGCGGAAGAATAAACGTCTAACCGACGTGACCTTAGAAGAATATAAAGATTTCTCACCGCTGTTCGAACGCGACGTACTGGATGTGATCAGAGTGAAGCGGAGCGTTGAACGCCGCGAAAGCGCGGGCGGAGTGGCGCCTAAGCAACTTAAATCGCAGATTACCGCTGCCCGAGGACTTATCGCAGCGCGCGGGAACGACCCGTCACCCGGCGCCTGATAAACATGCTTAGTAACAAAGACGTCGCGCAGGTGCTGGACGATATCGGCGACACGCTCGAGATAATCGGCGAGAATCTATTTCGGGTGCGCGCGCATCACCGTGCGGCGGAAAGCGTCCGAACTTCTACGAAGGACGTTAACGCTCTGGCGCGCGCGGGCCGTCTTACAGAACTGTCTGGGGTTGGAGCAAGCCTAGCCGAACGCATTACCGAGCTCGTCGACACGGGCAAGATGGCGTATTATGACGAGCTTAAAGAGCAAGTTTCACCACGCGTTCTTGAACTGATGCGCGTTCCTGGGCTAGGTCCCCGGAAAGCAAAACTTCTCTTTGACGAGCTCCACGTTACAACTATCGACGAACTGCTGGAGGCGGCTCGAGCTCAGCGAATTCGTACCCTGCCGGGGATGAGCGCTAAAACCGAAGCAAACATAATAAACGGCATTGAACTTGTTCGCGCCGGCCAGGGTCGGATGCTGTTGCACGAGGCTTATCCGCTGGCTTCGCGTCTTGTGGAAACCCTGCGGGCAGAGGCCGGCGTAGAGACAGCGGATTTTGCCGGCTCACTGCGCCGTATGAAAGAAACGATAGGGGACATAGACATTATCGCGGCCGCTGCGGATCCGTCGGCCGTGACCTCAAAATTCATCGCGGGCCCTGGCGTGGCACGCGTGCTGGCGGCGGGTGACACGAAAGCTAGTATCTTAACGCCCGTCGGCCTGCAGGTTGATCTGCGCGTCGTCTCACCTGCCGAATACGGCAGCGCGTTGCAGTATTTTACCGGTTCCAAAGATCATAATATCCGTTTGCGTGATTTGGCCAAACGACAGGGTCTCAAGATCAGCGAATACGGGATATTCGACGTCAAAACCGGCAACCGTATCGGCGGTGCTACTGAGCACGAGATCTACGCAGCGATGGGCCTTGATTATATAGATCCCGAACTAAGAGAGGATCACGGCGAGATAGACGCGGCGGCGGCCCGCACCCTGCCGGTTGTGGTCACGCTGGATGACGTACAAGGCGAGTTGCACGCCCATTCTAACTGGAGCGACGGTCTAAACGGCGTGAAAGAGATGGCGGAGGCCGCGCGCGAGATCGGTTATGAGTATCTCGCCTTGACGGATCACGCGGAGAAACTGAAGATCGCCGGCGGAATGACCCGCGCCGACATCGCCGCTCGCCGCCGCGTGATCGACGAGGTGAACAAAGAGGTGGCGGGGATTACTGTGCTCAACGGTGTAGAACTGAATATCGACAACAATGGAGATGTCGACTACGGCCCGGAACTATTGCGAGAATTTGATATCAGGCTCGGTGCTATCCATGGTGGTTTCGCGCAGCCGCGCGAGAAGATAATGCTCCGCCTTCGGCGGGCAATGGAAAACAAATATATTCAAATAATCGCACACCCGACGGGGCGCATTATCGGTAAGCGTAATCCATATAACGTCGATATCGAGGCTCTTATGGACGGAGCTGCCGCGACAGGAACTGTTCTAGAAGTGAATGCTTTTCCTGATCGTCTCGATTTGAAAGATGATCACGCGCGGGAAGCTAGGAAGCGCGGCGTAGTGCTATCTTTGGGAACAGACTCGCATATGGCGGCTCAGCTTTCCTTTATGATGTATGGCGTAGCCGTCGGGCGGCGCGCTTGGCTAGAAGCCCGAGATATAATCAATACTCGGCCGCTTGCCGAGATGCTTAAGATGCTGAAGTAAGAAGGAACTGGGAGTTTGCTTTCACTGACTTTGTTCGTTGGCAAATGACGTAACGAAAGGACACAATGTACGAATTTGTAGAAATCAATGAATCCCAGCGAGAGGAATATGATGCCGCCGTCGCCGCCCAGCTTGAAGCGCACGTCTTTCAGTCGTATGCGTGGGGCGAGGTCAAGGCCTGGAGTGGTTGGATTCCCTATCGCTATTTGATTAAGGCGGACGGCAAAACAGTCGGCGGTTTCCAGTTGCTAGAGAGGCCGATAAAAGCTTTAGGCCGCTGCATATTCTATATACCATGCGGTCCCGCGGCCGATTTGGCCAACGCCGCTCTCGTAAAAGAAATTGCGGAGAAGATTCGTGAGTTGGCGAGGGTACGGCGAGCCATATTTGTGAAGCTTGATCCTTCCTGGGATGACTCTCGAGACGACTTAAAATCAGCCCTGGCAGGGGCCGGCTTCAAGTCGACAGCAGAAGGCGACGGCGGTTTTGAAGGCATTCAACCTCGCTGCGTTATGCATCTCGACGTTACGGGTTCGGACGACGATGTTCTGGGACGAATGACTGAGAAATGGCGTTACAATATCCGCTTAGCCGGACGCAAAGGCGTCGAGATACGGGTGGGCAAGACCGTGGCCGACATCGACGATTTTTACCGACTGCTCGAGGTAACCGGCAAGCGCGACGACTTCTTGATACGAAACATCGGATATTTTAGAAAGATGTATGAAGCCATGGCGGCCAGGGACATGCTGCGGCTTTTTATCGCCGATTACGAAGGGAAACCGATCTCGGGAACGATTGCTTTGGCGTTTTCGAACAAATGCTGGTACGTTTACGGCGCTTCCGGCAACGAGCACCGCAATGTGATGCCGAACCATGCCCTCCAATGGGCTATGATAAAATGGGCCAAAGAACGGGACTGCCCGATCTACGATTTTCGCGGCGTGCCTTGCGACCTGTCGCCAGACCATCCGTTGCACGGCTTAGTCAGATTTAAGACCGGATTCGGGGCCTATCCCGTCAAATACATCGGCGAATACCAAACGGTATATCAGCCGTTGTTCGCCTGGCTGCATGACTATGGAATGCCGGTCTATACCAGACTCAGAAAGATGCTGCGCCGCTAAACACAGCGAGCGCGCGGGAGGTACCATGAGAAATATCGGACTCACCTGGGTAGAGGTTGACATCGACGCAATCAAGTACAACGTGCGGCAGGTTCTGTCACTTCTTAAAGAAGAAACAAAACTGATGGCCGTGGTTAAAGCGGACGGCTACGGGCACGGAGCCGTAGAGGTCGCTGAAGCGGCGGTCGAGGCCGGCGCTACATGGTTAGGTGTCAGCACCCTTGAAGAAGGCGTTGAGCTGCGGCGCAGCGGTGTGGACGCGCCCATTCTCGTCTACAACCCCGGCATCGGAGAAGAAGCCGACTTATTGATAAAATATGACCTCAGCGTCACGTTGGCCTCAATGAAGACTGCGGAAATGTTGTCGCATCGCGCCTATGCGTTAGGCGAGGATATAAAAGCCCATCTGAAAATCGAGACGGGTTTTGGGCGCGGCGGGGCATTTCCCGAGGAAGCTGTCGCTTTTATGAAGAAGATCGAGGAAATGGGAAATTTTGAGATAGAAGGCGTCTATACCCACTTTGCGACGGCCGATGAGAAAGACAAACGTCACAGTTACGAACAGCTTGGCAAGTTTCAGAAAGCGGTCGACGCGCTGGCAGCGGCCGGTTATTCCCCTCCACTTAAACACGTTTGCAATAGCGCCGCGACGCTTGACATGCCGGAGGCGCATATGGACATGGTGCGAATCGGCAATCTCATCTATGGCCAGTATCCTTCCGCCGCAGTGGAAAAGAAGCTTGACCTTAAAACAACTTGGCAGCTTAAATCGACAGTAATGTTTGTGCGCGAGTACCAGAGTTCTCAAGTCGTGGGTTACGGGGCTGAAGCGAGAACCAAAAAGGGCATGGTGCTGGCGACATTGCCAATCGGCTTCTCGGACGGTTTCACGCTCCTGCCGGAAAGCATCGCCATCAAACCGCGGTTTTTCCTCAAACGATTTCTCACGCGCTTAGGGATGAAGGCCAGCCGAGCCGTTGGACCGATAGAGATAAAAGGCCAGGTTACACCGATTGTCGGCCGCGTTTCGATGCAGCATACGAATGTTGACGTAACTCAGCTATTCAATATCGTCGCTGGTGATGTCGCGACGATCGCCGCTCGTCGGACAAGCATAAACTCGCGCGTTCCGAAGGTATATGTGCAAGACGGGCATCCCTATAAGGCGGTCACTTACAACGGCGTCAAGCTGTATAAAGGAGGAGCCGTTTAGATGATGAAGCTTAAGGATATTTACAAGCTAGCCGTTCAAATGGGCCTGGACAACGATCCGCGCGGCCCGGTGCCAGCGCAGCGCCAACTGGCAAAAGCCAAGAAGACTTTCGAGAAACTACCCGCCCCTTTGAAAGATGAGTTCGACAAAGAACGGTTGACGAATCCCTTCGCCGACACCAGGGTTTTGTACGGTGACGAAAAGCTGGAAGTGCGTTCAGTAATCGCCGGAATCGATGTTGAAACGCCGGAACTGCTGCTCGTCGATAGATTGCGCGCCAAAGGCCAGACGATCGACCTTGTGATTGGACACCATCCGGAGGCGTCGGCGTATGCCGGTTTAGCGGACGTGATGCCGATGCAAAGCGATTTGTGGCAGGGCTTCGGCGTGCCGGTCAACGTGGGGGACGCCCTGCTCGATGAAAGAATGAGAGAAGTCGCGCGCGGCATAATGCCGGTCAACAAAGACCGTCCCCTTGACGCGGCGCGGCTGCTCGATTTGCCCTTTATGTGTTGCCACACGCCGGCTGACAATATGGTGACATCGCTATTGACGAAGGACGTCGCGGCGGCAGCACCTGACACACTGCAGGACGTCGTTGACTGGCTTAAGACATATCCGGAATACAAGGCGGCCGCAAAAGCCGGTTCAGGGCCCACGATTGTAGTTGGCGGGCCGGACAGCCGGGCCGGAACCATCTTTATCGATATGACCGGGGGCACCGGCGGACCGCCAAAAGCAATCGAGAAACTCGTCAATGCCGGAGTAGGAACCATTGTCGGCATGCATATGAGCGAGAAGACCAGGGACGAGGCCGTCAAACATCATCTGAATGTCGTGATAGCCGGCCATATCGCCAGCGACAGCATCGGCTTAAACCTCATCTTGGACGCGTTGGAGAAAAAAGGTATCGACGTCGCGGCCTTCTCCGGCTTGATCAGGGTAAAAAGGACTTAATGCAGAGAGGTTGTTGAGCCGCTGCTGGGCGGGGGAGGCGGAGCGGGCGGACCAGTGTGGATTTTACAGTAGTCTTTGGGTACGTCACCAGGACTGAAATATTTATCAACCGTGTCTGGGCAGTACGGCGTAGCCAGCAGTCCGCTGACAGCGCAGACTTTAACTTTTACTCCCTCGTTGATGTAAGTCACGTTCCCAGCGTCCGGAAAATCAGAAACCGCTACGTCGGTGAGCGCCGCGCTCATGAATTGTCGCCACATGAGAGCCGGCAGGCTGCCGCCGTAAGGCGGATAGCCGTGAACATAACCCATATCAACCGAACCTTCCGGATAACCCATCCAAACGGCGCAGGCTAGATCAGGGGTATAGCCGCAGAACCACGCGTCTTGCTTGTATTCTGCGGTACCGGTCTTGCCGGCGGCCGGCCGGCCGATATTGGCCCTAAACCCGGTCCCACGACTGATAACTTGTTCGAGTATTTTGCTGACCGTCCGGGCTGTGTTCTGACTGACAGCTTGTTTTCCTTGAATCTTGGCCATCTCGATGACCGTGCCTTCCGAATCCGTCAACTTCGCTATGCCTGAGGGGCGGTTATAAACGCCGTCGTCGGCCAGCGTCGCGTAAGCGCTGGCCATTTCCAAAACCGTTGCTCCATCAGGCAAAGCCCCCAAGATAATGGAAGGGTAGCTGGGGACCGGAGTCACGATACCCAGCTTCTGGGCGGTTTCGGCGATTTTACTAGCCTTTACGTCCATGGCCAGCTGCGCGTAAACCGCGTTAACCGACCAGACGGTCGCTTCGGCCACACTCATCTGGCCGCTAAAACTCCCGCCCTCGTAGTTCTCAACCCGCCAAGTCTCGTCGCCGTTCTTAATTGTTTTGGGGGCCGACGCGTCATACGTCCGGCTGGGGCTGATGTTGCTTTCCAAAGCCGCGGCTAGGCCCATTACTTTGAATGCGGAGCCAGGACTGCGCAGCGCCTGCGTCGCCAGGTTGTATTTGTTTGTGTTAAAGTCACGGCCGCCCACAAGAGCTTTGATGGACCCTGTCTTGGGGTCGATCGCAACCAGGGCCGCCTCGGGGTCCCCTGGTTCATTGAGCGTGCCAAAAACAGACGCCTCAGCCGATTTCTGCATATTCATGTCCAGAGTCGTGTAGATACGCAAGCCGCCGCGGTAGACCATATTGGCCCCATATTTTTCAATCAATGCCAGCTTAACGTGCTCGACAAAATAGGGGGCTATTGAAGGTGCGGCTTCGGTCGGCAGTTTGGCCGGCTTTACCGTTATAGGTGTCTGCTTGGCAGCAGCCGCGTCTTTGGCACTCACAAAGTGTTGTTCGACCATTTTGGTTAAGACCCGGTCACGCCGCGTTTTGCAGAGCTTAGCGTTGACATAAGGATCGAACAGGTTAGGCGCCCCCGGCAGTCCGGCGATCAAAGCCGATTCCGGCAAAGTAAGTTCTTTGGCGTGTTTACCGAAGTATGTTTGGGCGGCCGCTTCGATTCCATAGCAGCCCTCACCAAAGTAAACGGTGTTCAAGTACATTTCCAGGATTTTGTCTTTTGCATAACGCTGCTCAAGCTGGTAGGCGAGAGCCGCTTCCTTTATTTTGCGAGATATCGTCGGTTCGGGCTTGATAAAGCTGTTACGGACGTACTGCTGAGTCAGGGTAGAACCGCCTTCACCGGAACCATAACGCCAGTTCACGTAGATCGCTCGCAAGATACCGCGCAGGTCGACCCCATTGTGCTGATAGAAACGCGAGTCCTCAATGGCAACAATTGCCTGTTGCAAAGATTTTGGGATATCCGTGCTCGGTATGACCTCGCGATCCTGTTCGGCATGCAAGGTGGCCAAAAGGGTACCGTCGGCTGCGTACATTTTGGAAGTCTGGTCGCGTCCGAGATCTTTATAGGCGCTCAGTTTGGGCAACCCGCCCATATATCCCGTCGCGATGCCGGCCAAACCTCCTCCCACAATGACAGAAAAGACAAGGATGCCGATGCCGACCCGCTTGAGCACTCGTTTTACTTTGGCTGATTTATGCGTCAGTTTGCGTTTTGCCATATCTACATAAGTATATCAGGATAGTTATGATTCGCGTGTTCGTGTTAAAATCAAGCATCGTGGATATCACTAAACAACTTGCCATCATATATCGAGGCGCCGACGAAATAATCCCCGCGGACGGCTTAGAGGCCAAATTGAAGGCCGCCGCCAAAGACCGCCGGCCTTTACGCGTCAAACTAGGCCTTGACCCTAGCGCCCCCGACATCCATTTAGGTCACACCGTTGTTCTGCGCAAGTTACGTCAGTTTCAGGATCTCGGCCATACGGCTGTTTTGATCGTAGGCGATTTCACCGGTATGATCGGCGATCCGACAGGCCGTACGGCGATGCGGCCTCAGCTTACGGAATCAGAGGTCAAGGACAACGCGGCGACGTATGTAGACCAACTGATGCGGATCTTGAACCCGGCGCAAACCGAGGTGGTATTCAACAGTTTTTGGCTGGGGAAAATGACGATGGCTGACACGTTACGTCTGACCGGCGCGTATACCGTCGCCAGGATGCTGGAACGCGATGACTTCTGCCAACGTTATCAAAACAATCAACCCATCAGCCTGCGAGAGTTCATGTACCCGCTGCTCCAAGGGTATGATTCGGTGGCGGTCAAAGCGGATATCGAGTTGGGCGGCACAGATCAAAAGTTCAATCTTCTCGTTGGACGCGACATGCAACGCGAGTATGGCCAGGAAGCACAGGTAGTTATGACGATGCCGCTATTGGAAGGTACCGATGGCCTAAACAAGATGAGCAAGAGCCTGGGCAACTACATCGGGGTGACGGATGCACCGGAGGATATGTTTGGCAAATCTATGTCGCTGCCGGACGAACTGATAGTTAGATACTTTCGGCTGGTCACAGATATCTCTGACAAAGAGATTGCCTTTATCGAGGCGGGGCTGGAGGACGGCGGCTTGCATCCGGGTGAAACCAAACGACGCTTAGCGAGGACGATAGTCGCTCTCTATTATGACGGGCCGACCGCGCTGGCCGCCGAGGAAGCGTTCAACGTCAAACACAAGGTCGGTCACGCCGGCAGCGATGATTTGGCTAAGCTGGCGGAAGAAATCACCCCGGATAAAGCTCTGATAACGGCCGGCCTCATCAGAATCATCGACCTAATAGAAAGCGCGGGTTTCGCGTCTAGTAAAGGCGAAGCGCGGCGTTTGGTCCGCCAAGGAGCTGTACGGATCGATGGCGTAGCGGTCGATGCCGAGGATGCCGAGATAGCGCTAGTCAACGGTATGTTGCTAACCGTCGGCAAACGGCGCGTCGGACGTGTTATACTTAGTTAGGCAATGTCCCTACTGAACTGGTTTTAAGACAAAAGCGTCGGCAAGTCTGGCGATCGAATCTTCCTAGTTGACACAGTGCGGCGGGATTGTTAGTATGTCTTAAGGCAGTAACTAAAATGGCAGATTAAGGAGTCACAGGCTTGTTAATAAGACTTGCCGGGTGCGATTTTTATCATTTTGAAAATGCAAGAACGGAGGCGATGTAGTCTGCGTTGCTCGGGTCGCTGATTAAAGCTGCGGCAGGAGAAACGGAGGTTACCGCCTCAAGAAGTTTGAGGGGCGGTTTTTTTATGCCCTAAGAACGGGACTGTTCCTTGAAAACTGAATAGCGCGCCACGATGTATCTTATTAACATGGGATATGTCGAAGTTTAGATGAGTAAGGTTATGAATCGAAGACCTGTAACAATTCTTCGGAGAGTTTGATCCTGGCTCAGAACAAACGCTGGCGGCGTGCCTAACACATGCAAGTCGAGCGATCCTTCGTTCGAATCGAGATGAGAGCTTGCTCAAATCAAAATGAGAACATTCGGGATAGCGGCGAACGGGTGAGTAATGTGTGGGCAACCTACCCTTAAGTCTGGGATAACCTGTGGAAACATGGGCTAATACCGGATACTGTCTTGTCGGGGCATCCCGATGAGAGCAAAGGCATTTATGTCGCTTTTGGATGGGCCCACATTCTATTAGCTAGTTGGCGGGGTAACAGCCCACCAAGGCTATGATGGATAGCCGGTCTGAGAGGATGAACGGCCACACTGGAACTGAGACACGGTCCAGACTCCTACGGGAGGCAGCAGTGAGGAATTTTCCGCAATGGGCGAAAGCCTGACGGAGCAACGCCGCGTGGAGGATGACAGCTTTCGGGTTGTAAACTCCTTTCAGCAGGGACGAAGCGAAAGTGACGGTACCTGCAGAAGAAGCCCCGGCCAACTACGTGCCAGCAGCCGCGGTAAGACGTAGGGGGCAAGCGTTGTTCGGAATCATTGGGCGTAAAGCGCTCGTAGGCGGTCGATTAAGTCGGATGTGAAAACCCAGGGCTCAACCCTGTGCCTGCATTCGAAACTGATCGACTCGAGTCCAGAAGAGGCAAGTGGAATTCCCGGTGTAGCGGTGGAATGCGCAGATATCGGGAAGAACACCAGTGGCGAAGGCGGCTTGCTGGGATGTGACTGACGCTGAGGAGCGAAAGCTAGGGGAGCAAACAGGATTAGATACCCTGGTAGTCCTAGCCGTAAACGATGGACACTAGGTGTGGGGGGCCGTTGACGCCGCCCGTGCCGCAGCTAACGCATTAAGTGTCCCGCCTGGGGAGTACGGCCGCAAGGCTAAAACTCAAAGGAATTGACGGGGGCCCGCACAAGCGGTGGAGCATGTGGCTTAATTCGACGCAACGCGAAAAACCTTACCAGGGCTTGACATGTTAGTGAAAGCTTGTGGAAACACAAGCCCCTCTTCGGAGCTCTATCACAGGTGGTGCATGGTTGTCGTCAGCTCGTGCCGTGAGGTGTTGGGTTAAGTCCCGCAACGAGCGCAACCCTTGTTCTGTGTTGCCACCATTTAGTTGGGAACTCACAGAAGACTGCCGGTGTCAAACCGGAGGAAGGTGGGGATGACGTCAAATCATCATGCCCTTTATGCCCTGGGCTGCACACGTGCTACAATGGCCGATACAAAGGGTTGCGAACCCGCGAGGGTAAGCGAATCCCATAAAGTCGGCCCAAGTTCGGATTGAAGGCTGCAACTCGCCTTCATGAAGTCGGAATCGCTAGTAATCGTAGATCAGCACGCTACGGTGAATACGTTCCCGGGCCTTGTACACACCGCCCGTCACACCACGAAAGTCGGTAACACCCGAAGCCGGTGAGCTAACCTTTTAGGAGGCAGCCGTCGAAGGTGGGATCGGTGATTGGGGTGAAGTCGTAACAAGGTAGCCGTAGGAGAACCTGCGGCTGGATCACCTCCTTTCTAGGGAGATATTTAAGATAACTCCTAGTCAACCGTCTCGAACATGTAAGTGTTAGGGACGCACACCAACAGTACTGAGCCCTTACTCATAGACTCTTCAAGCGCGCTATTCAGTTTTGAGGGAGCGCCCTCAAGCGAGTTGCTTAACCGCAACTTCAGTTGTTAGCGGTTGTGAACACTACTAACGGCTGCGGCCGCAAGGCCGCGTTGCACCTTGAAAACTGCATAGCGGTAAGAAATGAATAGCCGAAATTAAGAACTCTCGTTCAAGTTAGTAAGAGCACACGGTGGATGCCTTGGCACCAGAAGCCGATGAAGGACGTGGTAAGCTGCGATAAGCTCCGGGGAGGCGCAAACAACCTTTGATCCGGAGATTTCCGAATGGGGAAACCCAGCCCGAGTTATGTCGGGTTATCCGTCGCCCAATACATAAGCGGCGGAGGACAACCAGGTGAACTGAAACATCTCATTAGCCTGAGGAAGAGAAAGAAATTCGATTCCCTTAGTAGCGGCGAGCGAAAGGGGAAGAGCCCAAACTTGTCAGATGTCAAGATTGCAGTCGTTGTCTGATAAGGGTTGTAGGAGTTGTCTGGTCCTCTCTGCAAGGAGGGCGGGAAGTCAAAAAATCTTGTCATAGCCGAAGCCTGTGGAAACAGGCGCCACAGCAGGTAATAGCCCTGTAGGCGAAATGGCTTGATCTTCCTGGACAGCCACCTGAGTACGGCGGGACACGTGAAACCCTGTCGGAATCTACGGAGACCACTCCGTAAGGCTAAATACTCTCTGGTGACCGATAGCGGAAAAGTACCGTGAGGGAAAGGTGAAAAGTCCCCCGGGAGGGGAGTGAAATAGTACCTGAAACCGTGTGCTTACAAACAGTCAGAGCCTGCCTTCGGGCGGGTGATGGCGTGCCTTTTGTAGAATGAGCCTGCGAGTTACGATGCGTAGCGAGGTTAAGCCGATTGGTGGAGCCGTAGCGAAAGCGAGTCTGAATAGGGCGAATTAGTTGCGCGTTGTAGACCCGAAACTGAGTGATCTATCCATGGCCAGGCTGAAGTTCCGGTAATACGGAATGGAGGGCCGAACCCACTAGGGTTGAAAACCTAGGGGATGAGCTGTGGATCGGAGTGAAAGGCTAATCAAACTCAGAGATAGCTGGTTCTCCCCGAAATAGCTTTAGGGCTAGCCTCGGATGTTCTGTTACGGGGGTAGAGCACTGAATGAGCTAGGGGCCTTCACCGGTTACCAAACTCAATCAAACTCCGAATACCGTAACATCAAAAATCCGGGAGTCAGACAGTGGGGGATAAGCTCCATTGTCGAGAGGGAAACAGCCCAGACCGCCAGCTAAGGTCCCTAAATATATGCTAAGTGGCAAAGGCAGTGAAAGTACTCAAACAGCCAGGAGGTTGGCTTAGAAGCAGCCATCCTTTAAAGAAAGCGTAATAGCTCACTGGTCGAGCGCTTTCGCGCCGAAAATCAACGGGGCTCAAGCATATTACCGAAGCTGCGGATATCCAAATGGGTATGGTAGGGGAGCATCCCCATCGGGTTGAAGTCGTCCTGTAAGGGACGGTGGACTGATGGGAAGAGAGAATGCAGGCATGAGTAGCGCGTGATGGGTGAGAATCCCATCCACCGGATGTCTAAGGTTTCCTGGGGAAGGCTGATCCGCCCAGGGTTAGTCGGGACCTAAGCCGAGGCCGAGAGGCGTAGGCGATGGACGACTGGTTGATATTCCAGTACCGTTGGATTACGTGTCCCTTCGGGGACGTACCAATGGGGTGACGCAGGAGGGTAGGTCAAGCGCGGCGATGGTTGTCCGCGTCCAAGCACGTAGGGGGTCCTGATAGGTAAATCCGTCGGGACATTAACCCTGAGATGTGATGGGGAGCCGCTTTAGGCGAAGTGATTGATCCCATGCTGCCAAGAAAAACCTCTAGGAAGTGATTTAACGCCCGTACTAAAACCGACACAGGTAGACAGGTAGAGAATACCAAGGTGGACGAGAGAACCCTCGTTAAGGAACTCGGCACATTAACCCCGTAACTTCGGGAGAAGGGGTGCCCTATTAACGTGAAATCCCTTGCGGATGGAGCGTGAAGGGGTCGCAGTGATCAGGCCCAAGCGACTGTTTACCAAAAACACAGGTCTCTGCTAAGTCGTAAGACGATGTATAGGGGCTGACGCCTGCCCGGTGCTGGAAGGTTACGAGGAGAGGTCATCTGTCTTCGGACAGAGAAGCTTTGAATCTAAGCCCCAGTAAACGGCGGCCGTAACTATAACGGTCCTAAGGTAGCGAAATTCCTTGTCGGGTAAGTTCCGACCTGCACGAATGGCGTAACGATTTGGGCACTGTCTCAACGAGGGACTCGGCGAAATTGTAATACCGGTAAAGATGCCGGTTACCCGCAATAGGACGGAAAGACCCCGTGAACCTTTACTGTAGCTTGATATTGGATTTTGATGCATTTTGTGTAGGATAGGTGGGAGGCTTTGAAGCTCGGACGCTAGTTCGGGTGGAGCCAACCTTGAAATACCACCCTGAATGTCTTGAAACCCTAACCCTGAGCCGTAATCCGGCCGGGGAACAGTGTCAGGTAGGCAGTTTGACTGGGGCGGTCGCCTCCTAAACAGTAACGGAGGCGCGCAAAGGTTCCCTCAGTATGATTGGAAACCATACGTAGAGTGTAATGGCATAAGGGAGCCTGACTGTGAGACTTACAAGTCGAGCAGAGACGAAAGTCGGCCATAGTGATCCGGCGGCTACATGTGGAAGTGCCGTCGCTCAACGGATAAAAGGTACTCCGGGGATAACAGGCTTATCTCCCCTAAGAGTTCACATCGACGGGGAGGTTTGGCACCTCGATGTCGGCTCATCGCATCCTGGGGCTGGAGTAGGTCCCAAGGGTTGGGCTGTTCGCCCATTAAAGCGGTACGCGAGCTGGGTTCAGAACGTCGTGAGACAGTTCGGTCCCTATCCATTGCGGGCGCAGGAGATTTGAGAAGAGTTGCTCCTAGTACGAGAGGACCGGAGTGAACCGACCGCTGGTGTGTCAGTTGTCCCGCCAGGGGCACCGCTGATTAGCTACGTCGGGATCGGATAAGCGCTGAAAGCATCTAAGTGCGAAGCCGACTTCAAGATGAGATCTCCCATCTGTCTTCGGACAGAGTAAGACCCCTCATAGACTATGAGGTTGATAGGCCGGAAGTGTAAGTCCAGTAATGGATTGAGCTGACCGGTACTAATAGGTCGAGGACTTGACTAGAGTTCTTTCGACACATTCATGGAATACCGCTATGCGGCTTTGAAGGCGCACATTTGAAAACCAAAGATTCCCCGTGACCATGCCGGAGGGGCTACACCTCTTCCCATTCCGAACAGAGAAGTTAAGCCCTCTAGGGACGATGGTACTCCGTGGGCGACTGCGTGGGAGAGTAGTAAGTTGCGGGGGTAAATATAAGAGGACTGCAGTTCAAACTGCGGTCCTCTTATATTTTGCCTACTTCTCTTAATTTGAACACCTCCTCTTATCGCTGTATCAATAGAACATAGAGACGCGCAGATATTAATAAAGTTTCTATTGACCAAAATATCTCACAATGCTATGAATGAGCCAGTCTATTTCTGTGAGGGGGTGAATCTGTCTACTATAGTCATATTTGGCCATTCTTAGAAGGAGTTAACCAATGAGACGAATGTTACTGACGGTATCACTTTTCATCATGTTTGTTGCGTTGCTGGCCGCGCCTGCGCTTGCCACATCAACTATGTCCACCAGGATGCCCTATATGAGCAATAGCGGTTCGACGGGAACACTCTACATCAATGAGACGAACAAATGGATTAATGAAGGAACTCGCACGTATCACTGGGATGAATACCTTAAGAAGTGTACAGCAAGTTGGGCCAGCCAGAACCACGGTTTCATGTACAAGATTTACCTGCACTACAAGGATGGCCATACAAAATGGTTCGGCCCATTCATGTTTGACGGCCAGGTTATTAACGTACCCGGGTCATAGTCTATAGAAGCCTATTTTGGGTATCCCTAGAAGGAGCTATGCTATGAAACGAATCTTACTCGTACTATGTCTTTGCGCCGTGATCATGATGCTGTTTGTGGCGCCTGCATTCGGTGCGACGATGCATACAAGAATGGCGGGCAGCCAGAACAATCTCTCGACCGGTTTTGCCTACTTCTACATGTGCGGATCGTACTATCAATTGGGTCAATGTATCTACTCGTGGAGCCCGGCGCTTGGCTGGAACTACGGCAACTATGACGGTAGCGTCGCGGGGATTAACTGCAAAATACATCTCCATTACCGCGATGGCCATTGGAAATGGTATGGGCCTTTCAAGTGGAACGGCAGCAGCATGGTAACAGTTCCATCGTCATAGTTATTTTGATTGATAACCTGATGACGAGGTTGTCTGCGTAAGAGGTAGTAAGGTTGTAAGTATATATAAAGGCCCCGACCAAACGGTCGGGGCCTTTATATTATTAGTCGTTGGTAGTTTGTTGTTAAACGGCGGGGTCTTCGGCTTCGGTCTTGTCGTCGAAGCCGGCCTCAAGGACATCAACGAAAGCCTTGACGACTTTGGGATCGAATTGGGTACCGGCGCCGGCTCGTAATTCAGCAATCGCTTTATCTTGGCTCAAAGCGGCTCGGTAGGGCCGCTCGCTGATCATGGCCTCGTAGGAATCGGCAACGATAAGAACTCGAGCGCCGATATGGATGTCGTCATAGGCCAGCTGGTTTGGATAACCGCCTCCGCTGTAACGTTCGTGATGCTGAATGACGATCGGAACGATCTCCCAGGGGAATTTGATCGGTGACAAGATCTTGGCGCCGATCAGGGGGTGATTGCGCACCATGTCCATTTCGATCGGGCTCAGCTTGCCCGGCTTCATAAGTATTTCGTTGGAAATGCCGATCTTGCCCACATCGTGCAGGTAGGACGCGGTTTCAATGCCCTCTATGTCTTCTTCCGGCAAGCCAAGCTCACGAGCAATTGCGACCGAGTAACGCGCGACCCGGGTAGAATGACCTTGAGTATAGTGGTCCTTGGCGTCGATGGCTTCCGCCAACGCGCGCACGGTCGAAATATAAGATTCGCGCAGGTTAGCAATCAGTTGCTGGTTGTTAAGGCTGACAGCTGCCTGGTTAGTCAGCGTGACTAGGAACGTCTTATCCTCTTCTGTAAAGGGCCGGCTGTCGCCGTTGCGCGCTAGATTTAACAAGCCGATAACCTTGCCGCCTATGACCATTGGAACGCTCATTAAAGCGACGGTTCCGGTTTTGAGCAATTTCTCACGGGTAGCCGGGTCGGCGTTGTCGGGAGTCACCAGCAGCGCTTCGTCGCCGGCTCTCGCGTTAACCAAAAGGCATATTTTGGCGAGCGTGCCGGCTTCTTGGTCGCTGTTAGTGTGACGGCCGGTCATCCAGGTCGGATTGCCTGTCAAGCGATCAAGACAGACGTTATTCTTGAGCGTATCGGGAATCTTGTACACCCCGCGCACGACATACCGGCCGGCGGCGTCATCGTAGAGCAGAAGACTGCCGCAGTCGGCGTTGATGGCTTTGGCGGCGTTCTGCAAGAGAACGTCCAAGAGCTCCTCAAGATTATAGATACTGCGGGAGCTCATGGCCGATTCATATAGGACAGACAGTTCCAAGAGGCGCTTTCGCAGGTTAGCCGTGTATCTCTGCAGGCTCTCGGTCATCTTGTTGAAAGACGACGCTAGCTCACCGATCTCATCGTCGGTGCCGGGGTAGATCGCGCGCGGAGTCAAGTCGCCGCGCGCGACTTTCCTGGCAATGATCGACAGCTCTCGGACAGGCCGCGCTATGCCTCGACTGATAAAAAAACCAAGGAGTGTGACTAAGACCATCAATAACGCGGCGCTCAAGAAGATGGTCACCCGGATCGTTGTCTGTGTAGCGACTACGCCGTCCATGGGCATCATCACGACCAGGTGGGCGGCTGTCGAGCCGAAAACCGGCAGATCATCATGCCGGATCAAAAATGTATGTCCGTCCATTCGAGTCGAGATCGGCCGGACGCTGGCGACCGACACGATGTCCGCCAGAGAGCTACCGAATCCGACGTCATGGCAACCGCTGCTGGAACATAATTGATGTGATGGCCCGGTGCTGCTGGCGGCGACGAGTTCCGTGTGGTTGAAGACAGCGACCTGTGATAAGCTATCCGGCTTTATCTTGGTCAATAGTTTACTGTTAACCAAGAATCCGGTGATAATATACCCGGCAGGCTGTCCGTGATTCGTTATAATGGCGATACTGCTAAGCGCGTATCCTGTCGGGTACTTGACCATCGCTGTTGGCCGGTTGTCGGTCAAAGCCGTTGCCTGGACCAAAGGATGGCTCTGCAGAGCCGTCCCTTTCGCGTAAGGACCGTTGTTTTCCAGAATAACTGAGCCTCCGGCATCCAGGACCTCGAAATAGTCCAAACCGAAATGATTAGAGCCTGTCAGCAAAATAGGCCGGAAACTGTCTACCTGGCCGGCCGTGATGGCTTCGCCCAACTTGTCGGTATCGGCCAGCGAACGGGCAAATACTCTAACCTTATCGTCGTAGTCCTTGAAAGCGTGCGCCGTGGCCAGCGTCGCCGCGGTCAACGTCTGCGCGGCTGCGTCGTCCATTATTTTCGTTGTCCACAAAGCCGTCCCGTAGCCGCCTGCTATGGAAAGGAGTAGCGCCAGCCCTATGAAAGGGACAATGATCTTACTGGCGATGCCGACATTGTAGGCCCGTTGTCTTAGGTCATTGAGCGGGGCGCGCAGAGGCGTCATTGGGTGAGTCCTCGGACGTCGTTCGTCGGGTCGTCTTTCTGACCGAATTGCTGCGACTGGAGCCATTCGTTGATATCAGTCTGGCGGAAGCGCCATCGGTTACCGACTTTAAAAGCGGGAACGCGACCCTCTTTGGCCATCTTATAAACCGTTTGTTCATGCAGGCGCAAATAGAGGGCGAGTTCTCCGACGGTCATGATGGTTGTCTGCGGCATGCTTGACAATGGTTCACGTCCTGATGCTAAGTCCGAGTGATTAAATCCTATTAATATTCTAATCTTTATCAGCCTATATGTAAATAACCAGGAGTTATGGAACGATATAGATATAGCTGCCAGCGAGGAGCGAGAATTTCGGTTTATGGTATGATAATCTGGTTAAATTGGCGCGCTCATTTGACAGAGGAGAGAACTTGGATCTGCCTATTTCTGCTTGCGGTTGCCCGGTAATCGACGATGTTGAATGGGATCTCGTCGAAAGACAATGGGACGACACCCCTTTCTTTACGACCAAGATGCCGATGTTTTTTCACCTGCCCATCGGACGGGGAAGAAGGGAAGAAAAGGCCCGCCGGGAGCTGGCGGCAGCCGGTCTGATTGAGGCTACCCCCAACGTCGTCCTGTTGCGCGATTCACTGTTTAGGGGTTCCTTATGGATTGCGGTTGATAAACCAGCCCTGGATATGGGTTCGCGGATGTCAAGCCTGGCAGGTGCGAACGTTATCGCAAAGGTATCGTCAGGTTCCCGCCGCGATGTTATGGCGGCCGTCTCGAGTCTATTGAGCTACGTCAGAACTAAGTCTGGCAAGCACCCTAAGGCCATATATTTTTGGCAGATCGATTGCACCCGCTGCGCCGAAACGCCCGCCCGTCGTACGCTAGTTCTGGCCGAGCTTTAGAGCTGTCATGAGACTCTTTTTTACGCGCAGATTGGCACCGTGCCTGATTATTCTTTCCCTCTTAATCGGCGGTTGTGCTTTGTCACCCAAGACCGTCATGGTGGCCGAGGATATCCCAGCTACTACAGGAACGACATTCGCCGCGTATCAAAACAGCGGTCTTGAAGCGACTCGGACGGTATCGTTTGATTTACAAGGCCCATGGGACTTTACCCAAAAAAGCGGAGACGCCATCTTTCGGAGTCGTCTAGTGAAGCTAAGCCAATCACCGGCCCGCGAGCAATTTCCCGAGGCCGCATACGCGGAAGAGGTATTTCCTTCAGTCCAGTCAGGCGAGGTGCCGCTATTTAATTTTGTCGGCCGGTCGACCAAGGCAATTAGTGTCTATGGTCAGAGTTCTGAGGACTCAACGGGCGCGGCGACCTACAAAAGATATACAAATCCCGAGCGATTGCTGGTCTTTCCTTTGACGATAGGGAATAGTTGGAAAGACACGATTGCGGCCAAGAATACACCAACCATCAAATACGTGATAACGAGAAGCGTTGTAGCGCGAGGCGAGATTCTGACGCCGGCCGGCGCTTTTTTTGACTGTTTTATGGTGCGAGCCATTCGTGAGCCGGTAGGAGCGGGCAAGCAAACAGAGCGCACCGTGATGTACGTTTGGTGGGCGCCGGGAATCGGCCCCGTAGCGGCTGTAGGCAGCCAAGCCGGTGAAACGAAGATGCTTTTTACCCAGGCAGCGTACGTCTGGCGGCTGCAGAGTTACAGAATTGCGAAGTAAACAGAAATGTATCTAAAATCACTCACAATGAAAGGGTTCAAGTCGTTCGCCGCCAAAAGCGATCTGAACTTTGAACCCGGAACAACAGTAATCGTCGGGCCGAACGGCAGCGGTAAAAGCAACATCGTGGACGCCTTCCTCTGGGTCACGGGCGAACAAAGCGCTCGTTCTTTACGCTCGACAAAAATGCAAGATGTGATCTTCGCCGGCAGTGCCCAGAAATCACCGATGGGTGTATCCGAAGTGACTCTCACTTTCGACAACGGCAGCCGTGTTTTTCCGATTGATTACGGCGAAGTCGCGTTTACCCGGCGTCTATATAAATCTGGCGAGAGCGAGTACCTTCTTAATGGCTCGGCGTGCCGTCTGGCTGACATCAACGAACTACTCGTCCATACAAATATGGGCCGCGAGATGTACAGCATTATCGGACAAGGTCGCCTTGACTCTATCCTGAACAGCCGTCCCGATGAACGCCGCGTATTGATCGAAGAAGCGGCTGGCCTGGCCAAATACAAAAGACGAAAAGAAAAGGCGTTAAGAAAGCTGGCCGCGACAGAGAGAAACCTCGTTCGGGTTAGAGACATATTGGCCGAGATCAGAAGGCAGCTGAAGCCACTGGAAACACAGGCGAAAGTCGCCAAGGATCACAAAAGTCTGGTCGACACGCTGCGCACTGCCGAAGCTGAGTATATTGTCCGGGAACTAGCCGATTTAACTAAGATTCGGGACCGGCAAAAAATGGAAGCCGAAGCGGCCGACAAGCGCCTCGTGACTACTGCCGCAACTGCCGCAGCAGGCCGGGAACAAATTGCTCGGTTGGAAACCCTGTTAACGGAAACGCTGGCTCGGCTTGAGTCATTGAAAGACAGACGCTTTTCATTAGCTACTAACGCCGAGCGATTGCGCGGACGCGTCGGCGTTTTGCGCGAGAAAGAAAATAATTTGCGCCTGGTTGGTGAGCGTTTTGTTGACGAGGCGGCGGGGCTGGCGGCCGAGCTGACCGCCTTATTAGAGGAGAAAAACAATCTAGCGACCCTTTTGGCGGACGCGGAGAAAGCCTTGGCCCGCGCGGATGAGCAGAACCCGATCACCTTGACTACCGCAGCGGCTCAGGAAGATAGCGCCAGGCTGGAAGCGGCAGCTCGGATTGTTACGGCTAAAGTTCAGGCCGAGGAAGCCTTTTTGGCGCAGCTGGCCGACGAGAGCACCCCGGCGAAGAAAGCATGGCCGGCTGGCATAAGCGGCTATTTGTGGGATCTTATTGAAATAGAAAGCGGGCAGGAAGCTGCCGTTGAGAAACTGCTCGGCCGCCGTCTTTCTGCCTTGGTGGGGCGAGACGTTGCCTCGGCGCGCCGCATTATAGAATCAGGCGGCGAATGGCCGGCTATATATATCGGCGCTTTAGCGCCGGCGCCAGTTAGCGGCGCCGAGAGCGTCCCGGGATTAACGTGTTTTACCGTTTTCGTTAAGGCGAAAGGGCTGGATGAACGCATCTATGAGGCGCTCTTTGGCGCCGCTTTTCTGGCAGAAGACCTCGATGTCGCTTTGAAACACGCCGCCAAGGCAGAGTTTGACGGCGCGGTGTTTCTCACCGCGGCCGGAGAAACAATAAACGGTGGTCTGGCGACGCCGCGCGCGCGCGGCACGGAAGACATTTTGGTGAGGCAGCGCCGCCTGGAAGACCTACGGACTGAAATCGTCGCCCTCGACAAGCAACGCGCGGCAGCCGAAAAAGCGCAAGGCACCGCGATGGCGGCTCAAGCAAAGCGAGACTATGCATTGGCGCCTTGGGTAAAAGAAGTCGCTGCCAGGAAGATACAACTTCAGGTCATGGAAGAGCGCGAACGTGTTTTGCGTCAACGCAGCCAAGCGGCCGGCGTGAGAGTGGCCGCGCGGTCGGAAGAGGCGCCTGTGGACGGGGCGATGATGCGCGCTGAAGCGGAGACGCTAGCGAATGTCCGCCAGCTCATCCAGCGCCTGACGACAGTGATCAACCGTTACGAAACAATGACGGAAGAGGAGATTGCCCGGTCTAGGACGACCGAACGGCAAACGCGCGAGGAACTTTCGGGCACCAGACGTCAGTTGGCCGAGGTCGACAAGCAGATAGCCTTGATTGAAAACGACCGTCACCGGGAAGAGATTTCCGAGGCACAGCTTGAACCTAAGATCAGCGCTTTAATCGACCAACTGGAGGCTGAGTTCTCTTTGACCCCGGCCGCGGCCGTTAAGGCTTATCCAGAGCCGCGAGTGAAAGAAGAACTGTTAAGCGTGATGCGCGACGCGCGAGCGAAAATCGACTATATGGGGCCGATCAACCCGATCGCGGCGGAGGAATTTGCGGAAGTACAGGAACGGCAGGAACATCTGGAAACACAAACACAAGACCTACGGCGCAGTGAGCGCAGTTTGCATAAGGTCATCGGGCTAATGGACACGCAGATGAGCGAGAAGTTCCTGGAGATATTCAACCGGGTTAACGAATCGTTTCAAGAAGTGTTTAAAAACATGTTCCCCGACGGCAAAGCCCAGCTTATTTTGACCGACCCGGATGACATAATGGCCACAGGTATTGAGATCGAAGCCCAACCAAGCGGGCGGCGTCTGAAGAAAGTGTCGCTTCTGAGCGGGGGAGAAAGCGCTATGACTGCATTGGCATTGCTCTTCGGTTTGTTCCAGATAAACCCGGCCCCATTCTACCTTTTAGATGAAGCCGACGTGGCCTTGGACGATGTCAACCTGCAGCGATTTGTCGCTCTGATTAAGAGATTCAAAAATCAGGCCCAATTCCTGATCGTTACCCATCAGAGACGTACGATGGAAGTAGCTGATATCTTATACGGCGTGACCATGCAAAAGGACGGAGTGTCCAAGGTTCTGTCGCAGAAATTGGAAGAAGCAACGGTCTAATGAGCGTCGTGCCGGCCGGCGGTTGGTTGAACCGGGTCAGAGGCGCGATGGCCAAGACCCGCGCATCTATCGCGGCACCGGTAAACAAGGTCCTTGGCCGAGGAGTCTTTGACGAAAGCACGTGGGACGAGCTGGAAGAGGTGTTGATCAGCGCGGACATGGGCCTACCGGCCGCGTTGGAGATAATCGAACATCTCCGACGCGAGTCGCTTCGACATCCACCCGCTGATTCCGCTGAGCTTAAGACAATGCTGCAAGCCGCCATTGCTGCCGAATTGGTCCCCGCACAGACTTTATCTGATGACGGCAACTCCTCGCTGACCGTAATCCTCCTGGTCGGTGTTAATGGAACGGGCAAGACGACTACGGCCGGAAAACTCGCCCGCCGGTTTGCCGACGCGGGGGGTACCGTGATTATCGCGGCGGCCGACACCTTCCGAGCGGCCGCCATCGAACAAGTTGCGGTTTGGGCCGCCAGAACCGGCGCTTATCTCGTCAAGCATACGCGCGGCGGTGATAGCGCCGCGGTCGCCTATGACGCTGCCGCAGCCGCTACGGCCAGGGGAGCCGATTATCTTATCATCGATACTGCGGGCCGTCTGCAGACAAAGACGCCTCTAATGGAAGAACTGAAAAAGGTCAAGGGGGTAATCGAAAGAGAGCTGCCGGAAGCTCGCTTGCTTTCGTGGTTGGTAATGGACGCCACGACTGGACAAAACGGCGTGGCGCAAGCGAGCGCCTTTGCTGATAGGATTGGCTTGGACGGATTGATTCTTACTAAACTGGACGGCACTGCGAAGGGCGGAATCGTGGTTGCGGTAGCGCGCGCGACCGGCTTGCCGGTAGTCATGTTGGGTACCGGCGAGACTGAAACGGACCTGGTCGACTTCGATTCTGACGATTTCGCGGCGGCCTTGCTGGATTGACACGCGTCGAGAAACTCTTTAGAATAGAAACACTTAAAGACCTGCGCAAAAGACTCTTAGCGGGGTCTTTTTTTATGGGTATAGGGGAGCAGGCTCATGTTTGACACATTAGCCGGACGATTCACTGATATATTGGCCGGAATTCGCGGCCGGGGCCGCATCGATGAAAAGGATGTCGCGGAAGCGAGCCGACAGATTCGTTTAGCGCTGTTGGAAGCCGACGTCAACTTCAAGGTCGTCAAGGAAATTGTGGCCGACGTCAAAAGTCTCGCGCTGGGCGAGTCGGTTTTGAAGAGTCTTACGCCAGGTCAACAGGTTGTCAAGGTGTTGCGTGACGAACTGGCTCGCGTAATGGGAGAATCAGCCGTGCCTCTCAGGATCGGCAAGAGGCCGGATGTCATCATATTGGCCGGATTGCAGGGCTGTGGTAAGACAACAGCGGCCGCCAAGCTGGCGCTCTATCTTAGGCGGGAAGGCAAGAAGACTTTGCTTGTGGCGGCCGACACCTATCGTCCGGCGGCGCAAGATCAATTGGTTAGTCTCGGCGCTGAGTTGGGGGTAGATGTTTGGCGAGGCGAACCTGGCCAAACGGCCGTAGACATCGCGTCAGCGGCAGTCCAAGCCGAATCCGCGACGCCGCACGACGTTGTTATAGTCGACACGGCCGGCCGTTTGCATATAGACGATGAGCTTATGCGAGAAATAGTCGCTCTAAAGACGGCGGTCACGCCCGGGCACATCTTGTTCGTGGCGGACGCCATGATCGGACAGGACGCGGTTAATCAAGCGAGCGCGTTCGACGACGCTCTGGACTTTGATGGCGTCATCTTGACGAAACTCGACGGCGACGCTCGCGGCGGCGCGGCGTTATCGATTAAACAGGTCACGGGTAAGCCGATCATGTTTGTTTCAACCGGTGAAAAACCGCAAGACTTCGAGGTTTTTCATCCCGACAGGATGGCTGCCCGAATACTTGGAATGGGCGACGTTATTAGCCTGATCGAACGAGCCGAGTCAGCCGTTGACGAATCCGAGGCGCGGGCCTTAGCTGAGAAGCTGGAACGGGAGGCCTTCACCCTGGATGATTTCTTGTCGCAATTGGAACAGATAAGCAAGATGGGCGGGCTCAATGATATGATTAGCATGCTGCCAAGCCACATGCTGCCCAAGGAGTTGCGCGGGGCGGAAGTGGAAGAATCGGGGTTGGGCCGGACAAAAGCGATAATTCAGTCTATGACCAGCCAAGAGCGTCAAACGCCGCGATTGATCGACGGTAGCCGGCGGGCTCGCATAGCCCGCGGGAGCGGAACGACGGTTACAGAGGTCAACGGCCTGCTTAAACAATTTGAAGCCATGCGCAAGATGGTCAAATCAGCCCAGGGTAAATCGAAGAAACGAGGTTGGCCGGCTGGTTTTCCAGGATAAATTCAGGTTACTAAAGAGACCACAAAGGAGGTGCACAGTTTGGCAGTAAAAATTAGGTTGACCAGGACAGGGAGAAAAAAACTTCCATCATATCGCGTCGTCGTCGCCGATTCCAGGATGCCGCGCGACGGGCGCTTTATCGAAAGCATAGGGTTTTACGATCCGAAGACCGAACCTTCGGTTGTCGAGATAGACGTGGCCAAAGCGAAGGCCTGGCTTGGCCAGGGAGCGCAACCAACGAACACAGTCAAGAAACTACTGACGATAGCAGGCGCGATCGAAGACACACCAAAGAAGGCCGCTATCAAAATCGCGAAAAAGGCAGTCTAGATGGAGAATCAAGACAGGCTGCAGCAGCTGGCGCAAACGCTAGTCACGGCCGTTGCTAATGCTAAGGAAGAGGTTCAAGTAACAACGAGCGAGCAGGGGCAAGGATTAACCCTCCACGTTCAGGTCGCGACTGACGATATGGGCCGCGTGATCGGGAAGAAAGGCAGAGTCGCTTCGGCTCTGCGCACCATACTGCGGGCCGCCGCCGGCGGAGATGTCGATATCAATATTGAAATCGACGATAAGTAAATGGGCGCGGGCGTATCTGAATACGATTGCGACGAGATTATAGGTTTGACCGTGGAAACGACAGACGGCCGATTGCTTGGTCGGATTGCCAGGGTCATGTTTACCGGCGCCAATGATGTCTATTCCGTCCGTGGCGAAAACGGCGCCGAGTTTCTGTTGCCCGCGATTCACCAGGTCGTAAAGGATATAGACTTGGAAGCAGGCAAGATGGTTATTGAGCCGCTGCCGGGGTTGCTTGAATTATGAAGCAGCAGCACGGGAGTTCGCCCTACCGGATTGAAGTCCTAACAATATTTCCCGGCTATTTTGCTGATTTTTGCGCTGAGGGCGTTGGGCGTGTCGCGGCGGATAAGGGTTTGCTCGATTTTATTGTCACCGATATCCGTGACTTTACGAACGACGCGCATCGCACGGTGGACGATTGTCCTTTCGGGGGCGGTCCGGGGATGGTGATGAAGCCGGAGCCAGTCTCATTGGCGATCGCCAAAGCCATGGCCGGCGCGGCTACAGGACCGCGTGATAGCAGATTGGTGATTCTTACGCCCCGCGGCCGCGTCTTTGACCAATCGTTGGCTGGCGACCTGGCCCAAGCCAAGCGGTTGGTTTTGGTTTGCGGTCACTATGAGGGCTTGGACGAGCGGATACACGAGCTGGCCACGGATGAGATATCGATCGGCGATTACGTTTTGAGCGGCGGAGAGCCCGCGGCCGCCGTTATTGCGGACGCGGTAACCCGGCTGCTGCCGGGCGTCTTGGGCGATTCGGCCTCGTTAGTCGAAGAATCTTTTGAAGACGGTCTGCTGGAATACCCGCAGTATACTCGGCCGCAGATATTTAACGAGCGGTCGGTTCCGGATGTTCTTTTAAGCGGGAATCATGGTAAAATCTCTAGATGGCGTCGCGACCAAGCGATAATCGCTACCGCGCGGCGCCGGCCCGATCTGTTGCGGCGGGCGAACCTGACCAAAGAAGAAACACAGCTGGCCGAGAGGCTGTTGCAAGAATGCGAGAAAGAGCGAAGGGGAGAGAAGGATTAATGGGCAAGATCGAAGCGTTTGAAAGTGAGTATCTGCGCAAGAACATTCCCGATTTCAAGGCGGGCGATACCGTAAAGGTGCACGTCCGGGTGGTTGAGGGAGAGCGTGAACGCATCCAGGTATTTCAGGGTACGGTGATCAAAAGACAGGGCAGCGGCCTGCAAGAAACGTTCACTGTCCGCAAGATAAGTTTCGGCGTAGGCACCGAGCGTACATTTCCGACGCATAGCCCGATGCTGGCCAAGATCGAGATTAAAGCGCGCGGCACGGTGCGACGCGCCAAGCTCTACTACCTGCGCGAACGGGTTGGTAAGAAAGCCCGCGTCAAAGAGATGTTTGTCGATGGCGGCATTCCAGTTAGCGAGGAGATCGCACATTCCGACAGCGAGCGCAAACGCTTAGGCTTAGACGAGGTTGTCGAGACGGAGGCGGAGATCACCACTGAGTCTGAAGAACAGACTCCTCGTGCTGACGTGAGCGTTTCTGAAAAGGAGACTCCGCGCAATGACGTAGAGCGTTCCGAGGAAACGACGCCGGCGGTGGCCAATGAAGAAGCGCCTGCCGCTGAAGAAACGGTTGCGGACGTTGGCTCCGATGACGCGAGCGTGGCCGATGACGCTCCGGTCGCCGAAGACGCAAGTGTCGCCGAAGCAAAGCCCGAAGACGAGAAGCCCGCTTAAATAATGGCTGAAGGCGGATCCGAGCGCAGTTTAATTTCCGTTGTAATCGAATACGCGATTATTTTCGTTGTCGCTTTCGCGCTAGCGTATCTGCTACAGAATTTTGTCTTCGGTAACTTTGTCATCAGGCAACATTCTATGGAGCCTAACTTTTTCGAGAATGACAGGGTATTCATAAACCGCCTTGTTTATAAAGTCACCGACCCCAAGCGCGGCGACATCGTGATCCTCATCGACCCAATGGGAAGCCAGGATGATTTTATAAAGCGCATAATCGCGGGTCCTAACGACACGTTTGAGATGCGCAACGGCGTAGTCTATGTTAACGACAAAAAGATTTCCGAACCCTATATCGCCAGAGACAGGTCGGTTGATACGATCGGTCCCATCCGCATCGGCGCGGGAGAATATTTTGTCATGGGTGACAATCGAACGGTTAGCCAAGACAGCCGGAGGTTCGGGCCGGTTGAGAAGTCGGATATTCTAGGCAAGGTTATGGTCATATGGTGGCCCCTCAGCCATGCCCGCGTCCCGTATTAAGGCTGCTCCCTCTGAACTAAAACGCTGGCTAGTCGCTCGGGGTTATCATCTGGTGGCCGGAACCGATGAAGCGGGACGTGGCGCTTTGGCTGGACCTATCGTCGCCGCGGCGGTGATTCTACCTGTAAACAAAGCTCTTAAGGGCGTAAAGGACAGTAAGAAACTCACTCCCGCGCAACGCGACACTTGGTATATATTGATTGCCGAAAAAGCGGTGGCCCTGGCTGTCGCCGCCATTAGCCCGGCCGATATTGATCGGGTCGGTATCCAGCAAGCCAATATCAACGCGCTCGAGCAAGCCGTGACGGCGCTGGCTGATCAGCCTGATTGTGTGCTTGCCGACTGGTACGAAAATCCCGCATTCGGCCTGCCCTGGCATGGCGTAGCAAACGGTGAAGAAACGCACCCATCCATTGCAGCGGCGTCTATCATCGCGAAGGTCAGCCGCGACCGCATAATGATTGAATTGGCGGGAACGTACCCGGAATACGGGTTTGCGGGGCACAAGGGCTACGGCAGCGCGGGACATCTCAAAGCCTTACGAACTCATGGTCCGTCTCCGGTACACCGTTTATCTTTCGCGCCGTGCCGGGAAAGCGCATAGTATACTATGCCCATGGAAACGTTAATTACTGTTTTGCTGGTCATCGTGGTGGTTGGGCTGGTCGTCGCCATAGGTGCCGTGGGGCGACAGAGTCAAAAGCTCCGGCTCGAAATAGCCGACCGATTGAACGCAATGAACAAGCAGCTTATGGAGACGACAGGGCGCATAGACACCAGACTGGACGGCGCCAATCAGACGCTGTCCGGAGTCCAGCTTCATTTAGGCGAATTGGGAGCAGCCAGCCGACGCATTCTGGAGGTAGGTCAAGACATTTCCGCTTTGCAGGATGTTCTAAAACCGCCGAAGATGCGCGGCATCCTTGGTGAAGTTCTCTTGCAAGAAGTGCTGACTCAGATCTTGCCCGGGAACTGCTCATTCCAGTACAGTTTTAAATCCGGCGCGACGGTTGACGCCGTTATTCGCCTGGGCGACCGTTTGGTGCCAGTCGATGCCAAGTTTCCGCTGGAGAGTTTTCGCAAGATGGTGGACGCGGCGGGGGATGACCAGAAAGCTAAATGGCGCCGCCAGTTCGCGTCGGACGTGAAAAAACACGCCGATGCTATAGCCGAAAAATACATCCTGCCTGACGAAAACACATATGATTTCGCTTTAATGTATCTACCGACAGAGAGCATCTATTATGAGGTTATCGCACGCGACGACGCCACCGGCAGTAATGCGGCTGATTACGCCGTCGGTCGCAAAGTGATCCCCGTTTCGCCCAGCACGACCTTCGCTTACCTGCAGACCGTTATGTTAGGTCTGAGGGGTTTGAAAGTCGAAGAACGAGCCGCTGAGATCGTCGATCTTATCAGCCGCGTCAGGGGCGACGTCGGACGGTTCGCTGGCGACTTCGAAACCTTGGGAACTCATTTAAAGAACGCCGCGGGCAAATACGACGAAGCCGACCGAAGGTTAAACAAGATAAGCCTAAAGCTCGACAAGGTGGAGACGATAGATGACTGACGCGAGCGACAAACGACCGGTCAATAACGACGAGTGTGAGCTCGCGCTAAAGATGTTTGACGATTTTCCGGCTTTGATATGGCGCAGCGGACTTGACGGCAAGTGTGACTATTTTAACAAGGCCTGGCTAGAGTTTACCGGCCGAACATTAGAACGAGAGCTAGGTGACGGCTGGGCCGAGGGAGTCCATTCGGATGATCTGGATAGGTGTTTTCAGACTTATGTGGATGCTTTTGCAAAGCGTGAACCTTTCGACATGGAGTATAGGTTGCGCAGGTATGACGGCGTTTATCGCTGGATAAAGGATTTCGGGCGGCCTTACGAAGCGCTGAACGGGTCGTTTGGCGGGTACGTTGGGTCATGTTATGACGTTACTGAGACCAAAGAATACACCGAGAGTATGGCGTTCATGGCGGCCCACGATCCCTTGACCGGCGTCGCCAACCGGCGTGCTTTGCAGGAAGCGCTGGAGCGAGCGGTGGCGCGCGCGGCGCGCGGACGAGTAAGCTCCCTGCTATTTATTGACGTTGATTATTTCAAGAAGGTCAACGACACATTCGGGCATGAAGTTGGTGACAATACCCTCTGTGATCTAACAGTCGCGCTTACGCGCTGGATTAGGAAAGAGGACATGCTGGGCCGCGTCGGCGGAGACGAGTTTGCCGCGCTGCTGGAGGGCCAGGGCATAGATGAGGCATTGCTGGTAGCGGAACGGATGCGTCAAGAGGTGGACGGTTATCGAGACGGGGATTGGGATTTCAATCTTACCTTAAGCATCGGTGTTGCCCCTATTGACGGGAGCGCGGTGCCCGACACAGTGCTGGGACAGGGTGACAAAGCCATGTATCAAGCCAAGGAGAGCGGACGTAACCGGGTAGTCGTCTTTACCCCATAATCAGCGATGACCGCGTCCAACCGCCAGGCCGCCAAAAGAGGGCTAGTCGTCTATCTGTCTGTCATTACTGCCGCAATCGTAATTCTTGCAGCGCGTCAAGCCATAGATGCTAATCTCGCACCAACCGCCACAACTCCCTTTCCGAATCTGCGCGGCCAGCGCGTTATGGTCATTTCGCCTCATCCCGATGACGAATCATTGGCGTGCGCGGGCGTCATCCTGCGCGCCGGGCGAGTCGCTGACGCCGTCGAGGTACTTTGGATAAACGATGGGGATGCCAATCCCTCGGCGGCGCGTTTCTTGAATCGGGGGCGGCGACCGGACGCCGCCGCCTACCTAAGCCTAGGTAAACTGCGTCATCGCGAGGCGCTGCAAGCCGCGGGCGACCTAGGATTGCCATTGACCTCAATGGTATTTTTATGCTATCCGGACGGCGCCACGAATTCCCTATGGGACCGCAATCGGTATGCGACCCATGTGGGCGCTAACGGCAGGGTAGCGGTTGAGAATAACGGCTATGCCTGGCGCCCCGGCGCGCCGTACACCGGCCGGTCACTGGAGAGCGACTTGACTGCCGCAGTCAAGGCCTTTCAACCCACGGTAGTGATTTATCCCGACCTAGCCGATCAACATCATGACCATTGGGCCACAGCGCTCTTTACGGGCCGAGTTCTGCGTAGTCTGCGCTACAGGGGAGCCGCTTTTACCTACATTACCCATCACGGTTGCTTGTGGCCTTGGCCTCCTTGGCTTGACCCGGCGGGCTCAATATCGCCGCTGGAGCACGGCTTAATAAAATGCCGCGCGTTCACCCTTGATCTGCCTTGGGCAGATGAGGCGCGAAAAATAGCCGCGCTCTCTCGCTACCGGTCGCAAGGCGGTTTACTGGCTCCGTCAATTAACGCGTTCGTGCGGGTAAACGAGGTCTTCTATGCTAAAATGTAGGCGACAAATCAGAGGTGGAAGACAAGGAGGGCGAAGTGAAAACGGGCACGAAAATCGGGATAACTGTCGGCGTATTGCTAGTCCTATTGTTGTGCTGCTGCGCAACCGGTGGACTTGGCTGGTATTTCGGCCTGGGGCCTGGCTCATATCAGACAGCGGCGGCCAAAAAACTAATTGACGCGGCCAATAAAAACTACGCGACCGTTGTCGATTCCGGTACAGGAATGAACACTTCCGCTTCGACTTTAGGGGCAGCACTAAACAAAGACACCTCGACCGCGTCTATGCAAAACTTCAAAGACGAGGTTACAAAACTGGAAAGCACAGCCCAAGAAGACATCGACTTGTTAGACGCGGCGGATAAAGATCTGGCCAGCGCAGCTAGACTCAGGCTGCCGGATTGGGAGAAGTCTTACATAGATACACTTACACGCCGTGACGCGGCCGCGCGCGCCGGCTTAGAATCGCTAATGAAAGCGTTCTCCGAGAGTCGAAAAATGGTCGGTTCGCTGGCCTACGTCATCGACGGAGTAGACCGAATGACGACGGGGTTTGCCGTCATTGATGAGGTTACGGCCTCAATGGGCTCCGCTGATTATGCCGGCGCGCTAGCCAAGGTGGACGAAGCGGACGCGTCCCTCGCGGCCGCGGAAACGGCGCTCAAGACTGCTAACGAATCGATAGATTCTCAGGATATCGCCGACATGATTACTGTTAGCGAGAAATTCCGAGCGGTAATGCCGGTCATGCGCAGTTTCCTGCAAGCCGCGCAGGCGCAAGATCTGGCCACGATGACCACCCTGCAAAACGAGTTGACGACGAAGCTGCAAGACGCGTCGTCAGCGGCGGATTCTGTCGGAGCGACAGGCGACTTTAGTACTTGGTTCGAAAAGTCGATTAAGAAATATGAAGATGAGTTCAAAGCAAAATTTGCCGAAGCGGATAAGTTGGAGAAAGAAGCGCGTGACCTGTACAACAAGAATGTCAATTAATCCGGCATAGACTAAGGAAAGGGAACTCTATGGAAAACGTGTTAGTCGCGTACGCCAGCAGGCACGGGTATACAAAGGAAGCCGCTGAGACAGTGGCCGAAGGTCTTAAGGGTCTCGGCTTGAAGGTTGACACCAAGGCGGCCGGGGATGTAGACAATTTAAGCAATTATGACTTCGTAGTGCTGGGGACAGCCGTCAAGGGAGAGGACGTTTTGCCCGAAGCCGCCGAATTTATGGAGAAGTGGCGAGACGACATGCGCGGCAAACCGGCCGCGTTCTTCGCGCTGAGCATGCTGATGGCCGAGCCTACCGATGAGAACCGCAAACATGTCGCGGCCGTTTTGAATAAACTGCGCTTTGAGCAACGCCCGTGGGACCTAGGAATCTTTGGCGGGGTGCGCGATCCCGACAAGCTGAGCATGGTGCTGCGCTGGTCAGTCAAGCAAAGCAAGGCGCCGCTAGGCGACTATCGCGATCCGGCCGCCATAAAAGCTTGGGCCGAACGCCTGGGCAAACGTATTCTAGAGGGCAAGCCTTACTGATCTAAGGAAGGCGCACGTGACGCGGACAACCGCTCCGAAAACAACCTCTAAGTATCGGGTCCCGAAGCCGGCGTACGCGGCGCGGCTATTGGTAATATTCTCAATTGTCTTTCTCGTTCTCGCCGTACCCTCGCTCATAGCATACCGTGAATACCAAGCGCGTCTGCTGGAGGAATCAAGGCAACATGTCGCCCAGGATTTGGCGTCATATAAGGACGTTCTCGAGTTGCAGCTCAGCGAGCGTTTAGGGCAACTGAACGGTCTTACGGCGTTTCTCCTTATTAGCCACACTCCGAGCGAGCTGACAAACGAGTTTGATTCGTTTGCCCGAGGGTTGGTGTCGCGCGATCCGGGGATTCGCGCGGTTGAGATTGCACCGAACGCCATAATTACCTACGTTTATCCGCGTGAAGGCAACGAAGCGGCAATCGGAGCCGACCTCTTGCATGACAAAAGGGTCGCGGTCCAAAACGACATCAAGAGAGGTATCGCAACTAAAAAGACGATTGTCGGCGGTCCTTATGAGTTATTGCAAGGCGGCAGCGGTTTTGTCGCCAGAGAACCGCTATTTAACCCGGACGGCAGTTTCTACGCCACCACCCAGATCGTCTTTAACGTATCCCAATTGATTAAAGAGACAGGTCTGGATAACAAATCGACGTCGCTTAACGTCGCCTTACGCACCAAGAGCGGAGATGTTCTTTATCAAAAAGCCGATGTGTTCGGGGCTGACCCGGTCGTCTATAAGGTATATGTGCCAGGCGGTTATTGGGAGGTCGCGGCCGTTCCGAAGGGCGGTTGGGCCGCGTCTGTCGCCAACCGTCAGATAAGCATGTTGGCTGGGGGCACGATAATCGTACTGCTGCTGTCTATTATCGTGACCGGGGTGTTGGACAGGCAGCGCTATCTGACTCAGGCTGTCGCCTACCGGACAATGGAGCTGGAGCATGCGGCGTCCTTCCCGCGCCAGAACCCCAGCCCGATAGTTGAATTCGATCAAACGGGTGCGCTCATATTCAACAACAGCGCCGCTACACAAAAACTGCAACAGGCTGGACAGGACGGCAAATACGATCTGTTTAAACCCGCGGACTATAGAACCTTAATGACTTCAATGGCCAGCAACCGCACTAGGGCCGCCCTCTACCGGGAGGTTAAGGTGGGCGAGAGTTTCTTCGCGGAATCAATCGTTCCATCTGATGAGCCCGGCGGCATGCGCGTCTATACAATCGAGATCACTGACAAGAAACAATATGAGAACGATCTAGTCAAGCGGCAAGAAGAACTTATAGACAGCTATAAAAAACTTGATCGTTCCTTGACGATGTATACGGTTCTGGGCGAGATCAGTGAGAACACGTTGCGCATACATGATCGCAAAAGATTGAGTCAAGCCGTCTGCAGAATATTGGTTGAAAACGCCGACTATTCCTGGGCCGCTATACTGATGAAAGACAAAGACAAGCTAAAAACATACACCTGGCTTGGCAAACCGGCGGATTTCAAGCAATCGCTAGATAAGTATCTAGAGCATTTGACCCCGGACAACCCGATGCTAGGTGACCTTATGGAGAAGGCTAAGAACGTGATTTGCATAGACATGCGTGATTCTAAGGTTACCCCGGCCTGGCGAGAGATGAACGCGCGAGCCGGTTTCGCGATATCCGGAGCCTTTCCGCTGGTTATCAACGGAGCGGCGGTGGGGGCGCTTATCGCTTTTAGCGGCGACCCGGGTTTGTGAGACGAGGAAGAGGTACGACTCTTGGATAGAGTCGCAGGCAACATCTCGTTCGCTTTAGGCGGAATGGAACGTCAAAAAGAACTTAAACAAAGCTACCGGCAGATAAACAAAGCAATGGAGGACTCGGTTAAGGCGATTGCCACCTTGGCCGAGCATAAAGATCCGTATACAGTCGGCCACGAGCGTCAAGTAGTTCAAATAGCCTTGGCTATCGCCGAGGAGATGAAATTGAGTGAGGATACGCGACAGGGCCTGCGTATAGCTGCGACATTGCATGACGTCGGTAAGATATATGTGCCGGCGGAGATACTAAGCAAACCGGGCGCGTTGACCGACCTGGAATTCCGGATGATCAAGGTTCACCCGCGCTATAGTTACGAAGTGTTAAACGAGATAGACTTCCCCTGGCCGGTCGCCGACATCGCGCTGCAGCATCACGAACGAATGGACGGGTCAGGTTATCCGCAAGGTCTAAAAGGCGACGACATCCGGCTGGAAGCGCGCATTCTCGCCGTCGCCGACGTGATAGAAGCAATGGCGAGCCACCGACCTTACCGTCCCGCTCTTACGGTAGAGGACGCGCTGGCTGAGATCAAGAAGAATCGAGGACGGCTCTACGACCCCGTTGTGGCCGATGCGGCCGCTACGATATTTAAGAAAGGGTTCAAACTAGTTACTTAGCAACCTCCAGCCGGGGGACGGTATGGTGTTGCCGTTTCCAGGTGTCGAGCGAGGCCCGGAAAACTGCTCTTTCCCCGAATTTATCCCGGACGGCGTCAACTGCACCGGTAAGCTCCTTGTTCTTTCTTTCGATTAGGTCGAAAACCGACAGCTGGATGCCGTCTTCCGTTCTTATCAGACGGCTGACTGAGACGCCGATCAAAGACGGCGGATATTGCTCGACAAGCTCGCTTTCCCGGTCGAACAGGGCGACGGCGATGGGGTAAATATCCTTAGCTTCCTGGGTGAAATATGCGGTGGTTTTAGAACGGGAAATTGAGAACATGCGGGCTAGCGATAGGCGAAGCGTTATGGCTCGGCCGTAATAGCCCTCTCGGCGCATCCGTCGCGCTACGCCTTCCGTAAGCCCCAGAAGCAACCTTTTTAGTTCGCGCTTGTCTGATAAGCCCCCGCTGAGAGCATTGGTGTGGCCAAAGGATTTGACTATCTCCCTGGCCTGGCGTCCCGCTACGACTGAACCGTCTATGCCCAGCGACGCGTTGTGCAGGGCCGCTCCCACTACGCCGAATTTGGCCGTCAGATAAGATACCGGGACGCGCGACAGATCGCCGATCGTTTTGACCCCGATGGCGTCGAAATGACGTTTCATCCGCCGGCCGACGCCGACGATGTCTCCGACGGGCAAAGACGCGAATACGTCGGGCAGATCCTGCGGTTCGATGACGGTGAAGCCGTCGGGTTTGTTGAGTTCCGACGCCATTTTGGCCACCAGTTTGTTGGGGCCGACACCAACGGACGCTGTCAGGTTGAGCTCGTTTTGAATGGCTCGTTTGATTTCCAGAGCGACGCGAGCGGTCCCGCCGAAAAGATGTTTGACTTTGGACGCGTCGATAAACAGCTCGTCGACGGAATAAACCTCGACGACATCGGAGTAGCGCCGGCAGATATCCTTGATCTGGCGGGTGGTGTGGAGATATTTGTCGTAGTTGCCGGCGATGAAGATGGCGTTTTTGAGCACCTTTTTCGCCTCCAGTACGGAAACGCCGGCCTTGACCCCATAGGTCCGGGCCTCGTAAGAGGCCGCAGAAACCACGCCGCGGAGAGAGTTCGGGTCGTCCGTGTGGCAGACGACCAGGGGGCGGCCGCGATAAAGAGGCATGTCGCGTTGCTCGACAGACGCGAAATAGGCGTCCATATCCAAGTGAATAATATCAGAAGCGGTCGCGAGCGGGGGAGAGTCGACGGCCGCGCTATCCCGGGGTATGAATCCTGTCAAGACGCCACTCCATTTTATCCGTGTCCAGGGCGATCTCATAGACGTCATCGTTGCCGCAACCGACCGCATAGTGCAGTTGTTTAGCCCGGCCCAGACGGTTGTCGTAGGCGCCGTGAATATCTTTGACCCCATAGACGCGCCGCCGCCAAACGAAGGCCTCAGGCCGCAGGCGGCCGTCGGTGAAGATGGCTTTAACCCGTATGGTTTCTTTGATTTCCTCGATCATAAAGTGCCTCGTAAGTAGCGAACATGTGTTCGTATTGGAAGGATAGTGTAGCACGAGGAGAGGAGAGGTTTCAAGGTTTTTTCGGAGTTTGCTTCGTTGCTCACTTCGTGAGCGCCTCGCAATGACGTAGAGCGTTATCGTTTACTGACCTACCACGCACGATTTTAGCTGGATAGTGGGATTCGTCTCAGTTCCTGCGATTCAACTTAATGGTCGAATCCCAGGATGACCGTTCGGCGTTTTGGTGGGTTCCAAGATGACCGATTGCTAGTCATAAGGCAATGCTAATACATTTACGGCTTAAAGAGTAAGCGGCATTGGTGTAGACTTGTTAGCGAGAACCAATGCTCAATTGTTCGTGGGAGCTGACTCTTAAGATGGCCGGAACCAAAACAAAAAAGGAAAGAGCCACGCGCGATATTCAGGCCGACTATCGTTTGATAGCCGAGGCGGCCGAGGATAGTATCTACATTATTGATACAGATATGCGTGTTGTTTACGTCAACACCTATGGCGCCAGCCAGCTGGGCGGCAGTCCGGAGATGATCATGGGTCAATCCATTTCCGACCTATTCCCGCCGCAAGCGGCCGAACATCAGCTTAAGAGCTTGCAACGTGTTTTTGGTAATGGCGAAACAGTGTTGTGTGAAGACTGGTCCGCTTTCGGAGCGCAGAATATCTGGCTGAGTACGCGCTTGGTTCCGGTAAAAGATGGCGCGGGAAAGGTCCGAGGCGTTATTGGTTTCTCGCGCGATATAACCGACCGCAAGGTCGCCGAGATCGCCATTGCGAGAAGCGAGGCGGAGCTGAAACAACGTCTCGGGTACGCAAAAAGCGTCAGCGCTCTAGCTGAGGCTATCATCGCTACCGAGGACCGGCAGGGATTGTTGCAGCAGATGGTCGAGACTGTCGGTGAAACTCTCGGAATCGATCGCGTGTTGATTTACCGGGTCGATTTCAACAAGGAAATAATCGAGGGCCTAAGTGAGTGGCTAAATCCTAAATCCAAGACCGCTAAATCAACCAGGAACGATTTTCCGCTTGATGTCTTTTTGCGCGGCGCTGTCAGTCTTTGGAAGAAACGGCAGCCTTTGGTCAGCCATTATAACGAAGTCAACTCGGTACTGGTAGGAGACAGTTCTTCGGAACTGTTGCACGGCAGCATGGGCATCAAAAGTCTGCTTTGGTATCCGTTCTTTTATGAAGACCAGAAATTTTATTCGCTGGTTTTTAACCAAGTAACACAACGGCGCGACTGGACAAAGGATGAATTGGAGTTCACCGGGTCCGTCGCCAAACAGATAACATTGGCGATTCAGAAGCTAGACATAGCGCGGGCCCGTGATATCGCCGATGCGGCGTTGCGCGAAAGTCTGCTTCAACTGCGCCGCATGGTTCAAGAGACAGTTAGCGCTTTGGCCGTGACTGCGGAGAAAAAGGACCCCTACACGGCAGGTCATCAAGAACGTGTGGTCACGTTAGCTACAGCCATCTCGCGGTTACTGGGTTTTAGCGAGGAGCGGATAGAGGGGGTCCGGATCGCGGCCATGGTGCATGACATCGGCAAGATATACGTCCCGTCCGAGATACTGGTAAAGCCGACGGGACTCACCGACATAGAGTTCGGGATGGTGCAAACCCACTCCCGGTTTGGGGCGGACATTTTGGAGAAGATCGATTTTCCGTGGCCGATCGCCAAGGCCGTACTGCAACATCACGAAAGAATCGACGGCAGCGGTTACCCCCAAGGTCTGAAGAACGGCGAAATCTGCCTGGAGGCAAGGATATTGGCCGTGGCCGATGTCGTCGAGTCGATGTGCAGTAACCGGCCCTACCGGGCTATGCTTGGCTGCGATGAAGCGATAACCGAAATCAAAGCGGGGCGGGGAAGCCTGTATGACGAGACCGTCGTTGACGCTTGCGTACAAATATTTAGAGAGGGCTACAAATTCGATTGACCGCTCATTTTGGCGTTTCATCGCCCCGATAGCTATAATGTAAAACTTAAGCGTCGGGCGGTAGCGCAGCTTGGTTAGCGCACTAGACTGGGGGTCTAGAGGCCGCGGGTTCGAATCCCGCCCGCCCGACCACTTCGTTAGACGGAGTCAATCCTTGAATCTTTAAGGTCGAAAGGGCCTAAATGTCTGGCTACGCGTCAGTAATCATAGATATTTCGGCCAAAGGTATCGACCGGCCTTTTGAGTATGAGATTCCAGAGACATTGATCGAAAGCGCCCAAGTCGGCGCCACGGTCGTCGTGCCTTTCGGAAAAACGCCTCGGCTCGGCTACGTGATCGAAGTTCTAGCCCAACCGTCCCGATCTAAACATCAATTGATCAAGGCAGTTTTGGCCGAACCGCGCGCTTTTGACGAAACCATGGCTTCCCTGGCCATCTGGACCGCCGAAAAATATATCTGCTCGGTGTCTGATGTAATCCGACTGATGTTGCCGCCCGGCCGAAGTCGCCGGTTGCGGCAGGAGACGTCGGCTGCCGACAAAGAACCCCGGTACTCAATATCTCAACCTCAAGTAAACATTAAAAAAGAGAGATATGCCAGGCTTATGATAACGGCGGACGAAGCGCTGCAAGCGGCTTTAGAATTAAGCCGCGCGCCGCGGCAGGCGGCAGCGTTGCGAGCTCTGGCCGACGGCCCGTTGCCGGCTCATCGGGTAGCGGCATTCACCGGAGCCTCGTCAGCTACGCTGCGGGCTCTCGCCGCCAAGGGACTGGTGGCTTTATATATGGAAGACACCTACCGCGAACCGGACTTTACATATCCCGAAGAGCTGCCGCTAGATCTGCAGCTTACTGCGGAACAACAGCAGGCCTTGACGGCCATAACCGGGTCCGACTCGGGTGGCCGTCCGTTTCTCTTGCAAGGTGTGACCGGCAGTGGCAAAACAGAGATCTATCTGCGCGCCATTGAACGTGTTCTGGAACGGGGTCAGACGGCCATCGCTCTCGTTCCCGAAATCGCGCTGACACCGCAAACGGTTAGCCGCTTCCGAACACGGTTCGGGGGAAAAGTTGCCGTTCTCCATAGCGGGCTAGGTCTGGGCGAGCGGTACGACCAGTGGCGGCGTATTCGCGACGGCAGCTACTCGGTTGTCGTGGGGGCGCGCTCGGCTGTCTGGGCGCCGGTCGAAAACCTTGGTCTGATCGTCATTGATGAGGAGCACGAGCCTAGCTACAAACAAGACCGCACGCCACGCTATCACGCTCGCGAGGTCGCGATAAAGCGAGCGGAATTGTCTAGGGCCGGCGTCATAATGGGGAGCGCCACCCCCTCTGTCGAGAGCCGCTACCATGCGGACAAGTCCGAGTACCGCCTGGTCAAACTGACAAAGCGCATTGAAGACCGGCCGATGCCCACTGTGGAGATAGTGGACATGAAGTCCGCCGAGCGCGTCGGTGAGTCTGGTTTTTTCAGCACGCGTTTACTGGACGAACTGAGTGAGACGATAAGGCGCGGCGACAAAGCTATCTTGTTTCTTAATCGTCGCGGTTTCGCCAATTTTATTATCTGCCGTGATTGCGGTCATGTCATAAATTGCGTTCGCTGCAACGTGTCTTTGACCTATCACAGCCGCGAGAGAGCCCTGATGTGTCATCATTGCGGCTTCACCGAACCGGCTCCATCGGTCTGTCCGGAGTGCGGGGGACGCGGGATCGGCTTTTTCGGCGCGGGCACGGAACGTGTCGAATCCGAACTCAAAGAACTCTACCCGGACACGCCGCTAACACGGATGGATTCAGACACAACAACCGCCAAAGACGCGCACCGAACAAAGCTGGTCGCCTTTCGAGCCCAGACGGGGGGAATTCTATTAGGCACGCAAATGATTGCAAAAGGCCTTGACTTCCCAGACGTTACGCTCGTGGGCATAATAAACGCTGATACAGCTTTGAACCTGCCTGATTTTCGAGCTGGCGAGCGAACTTTTCAATTGATGATGCAGGTGGGAGGTAGGGCCGGGCGAGGGGCGTCGTCGGGCAAAGTATTAGTTCAAACGTATAACCCAGACAACTATGCGATTCAAGCCCTACTGACCGGCGACTACGACACCTTCTATGAACACGAAGTGACGCTGCGAGACGCGTTGGATTATCCTCCATTCTCTGAACTGATCAATATCGGGATATCAGCCACTGACGAAGACGCGGCTATTGCGCTGGCAAACAGGGCTGCCGACCTGGTGCGAGACAAGATGGGGGACGGCCTGCTGCCCAGCGTTAAAGAACTGCTGGGACCGGCTCCGGCACCGCTGAGCCGGCTGAAAAACCGTTACCGTTGGCACATCTTGCTGAAGACCGACGGAGACCCGGCGGTCAAACGCTTCTTACGCGACGTTTATGGGAGCCTAGTGCCGCGCGACGGCCGCGACGGGCCTGCCCTGACCTATGACGTCGACCCGATGAGTCTCCTCTGATATGCTTATCAGAGGAGGTTAGTGATGGTTCTGTCGATTCATAAATTGGGCGATCCGGTGTTAAGATATCCGGTTCCGGAAGGGGATATCGATTCGGCTGAGCTGAAGACGATAATCAACGATATGACCGATACCTTGCGCGAGGCGAAGGGCTTAGGCTTAGCCGCGCCCCAGGTCGGCATCCTAAAGCGTATCTTTGTTTACGATATGGGCGAGGGCCTGCGCGTCATGCTCAATCCGCAAGTAGTGTGGGAAAGCCCTGAAATGGAGGAAGATACGGAAGGCTGTTTAAGTATCCCCGGCGGCGAGGTAACTGTACGTCGTCGCGCGGCCGTAAAGATCAAGGCGTTCGACGAGCTTGGCGCAATCCAAGAGATAGATGCCGAAGGCTTGTTGGCTAGGCTTTTTCAACATGAGATTGATCACTTGAACGGCGTGATGATTGTTGACCGCACAACCGAAGAAGAACGGCGCCGCCTTATCCACGAAATGATTCGAGAGGACAGAGGATAATCCGGCTCGCCTATATGGGTACGGGCGCTTTCGCCGTCCCGCCGTTACTGGCTCTCCTGGAGAGCCGCCACGAACTCGTGGTCGCAATCAGCCAGCCCGACCGGCCAAGCGGACGTGGTCTTAAGATGATTCCTACCCCGGTGCATACTGCTGCCGCGGCTGGCGGCGTGACGGTCTGGCAGCCGGAATCCCTACGCGATCAGGCGGCCCAAGACAGATTTATGTCCTATCAACCGGAATTGGTGGTAGTCGCCGCCTATGGGCGCATACTGCCGTCTTGGGCATGGACAGAACCGCGGTTCGGAGCGATAAACATTCACGGCTCGATTTTGCCTCGCTATCGCGGGGCGGCGCCCATTCAAAGAGCGGTGATCAACGGCGACACCGAAACCGGAGTGACGATTGTTAAGGTCGCACCGGAGGTTGATACCGGTGAAACCCTGCTAACGGCTACGCTACCAATCGAGGCGGATGACACGGCCGGCGACATGTTCGGCAAACTCAGCCTGGTAGGAGCGGAATTGCTATTGGATGCACTTGACCTGATTGAAAGCGGCCAAGCGGTTTGGCGGCCCCAATCGGACGGCGCGACGTACGCGTCCAAAATCGACAAAGCCGAAGCCAAGTTAAACTGGGCGGGTGACGCCATTAATCTTAAGAACCTCGTGCGCGGTCTTAATCCGAATCCGGGAGCATATTTCATGTTCGCAGGCGGTCGGATCAAAGTCTGGCGCGCGGCCGCTCGGCCGCTGGCGGAGCCGGCAACCCCCGGCACGATTGTTGAACTAACCGCAGCCGGACCCGTGATTGCTTGCGGTTCAGGCGCTTTACTATTACTCGAATTGCAGCCGGCGGGCCGTGCCCGATTAACAGGGGCGGAGTTCAATCGAGGCTACCGGCCTCGGCCGGGAGCAGTGGTAGAATAAACCTATGTTTTTCTTTGACCCTCTTTACCTGATACTAATGGCGCCAGTTTTAATCTTTACCCTCTTTGCGCAGTACAGGGTGAAGTCAGCGTTTCGTAAGTATTCCCAGGTGGCGCCCCTTTCCGGTCTGACAGGCGCGCAAGCGAGCCGCCGGTTGTTGGACAGCAATAACCTTCAAGATGTCGCGATTGATAAGGTCCAAGGTAATTTGAGCGACAACTACGATCCCCGGGCGCGCATTCTCCACTTGTCACCCGATGTATATGATGGCTTGTCGTTAGCGGCGCTGGGTGTCGCGGCCCATGAAGCGGGCCACGCGATGCAGGACGCCCGCGGCTACTGGCCGATGCGCCTGCGAGCCGGCCTAGTACCGGCCGCAAATTTCGGCAGCCAGATGGCGATTCCGATGTTTTTCGTCGGCCTGCTGGTCGTGGGTTGGTTTCATTCCTCGGTAGGTTATCTGATCATGAATATCGGGATAGTCATTTTTGCCATAGCGGTCTTGTTTCAAATTGTCACATTGCCTGTTGAGTTCAACGCCAGCCGCCGAGCGATGGCCCAACTGGCCGACAGCGGTATCATCACCGGCGACGAATACCAGCCCACGCGCCGGGTATTGAGCGCCGCGGCGCTAACATATGTGGCGGCCGCCGCGTCCGCTGTGGTCACGCTCCTATACCTGATTCTTCGCAGTCGCGACGATTGATGATATAATTCACACACAGCCTTCAGGGCAGGGTGAGATTCCCGACCGGCGGTAACCCACAACGGTGGACAGCCCGCGAGCTCCGATTCTTAGATCGGAGTAGATTCCGATATAAGCCGGAGCCGACGGTATAGTCCGGATGAAAGAGGGCGCCGTCTAATAACTATTTAGCGAACACGAACGTTTGGGACGCGGCGCTTGATGCACTGGCATCGGGCGTTTTTTGTTTGAATAGGGAGAGAGTCTTGGCAGAACACGATCGATTCATGCAGCGCGCGATCGAACTTGGCGGCCGCGGACTAGGGCAAACAAGCCCGAATCCGGCGGTCGGGGCCGTTATCGTTCAATCGGGCGGTATCGTGGGCGAGGGTTGGCATCAGTATGCGGGCGGACCGCATGCCGAGGTTAATGCCTTGCAGGCGGCGGGACAAGCGGCTTACGGCGGCACGATGTACGTCAGTTTAGAACCCTGCAATACTCACGGAAGAACACCGCCTTGCACGGACGCAATTGTTAAAGCCGGGATCAACCGCGTTATCTTCGGCACTCTCGACCCGAATCCGGCGGTGAGCGGACGAGGGGTGCTGGCCTTGCGGGCCGCTGGAGTGACCGTTGAGGAAGGCCCGCTGACGGATGAGGCCAAGAGGTTGAACGAGGCGTATAACAAGTATATTACCAGCGGTTTGCCTTTTGTGACCCTTAAGACAGCGATGAGCCTAGACGGCCGCATCGCCACTAAAACAGGCAGCTCGCGCTGGATTACCGGAGAGCCGGCGAGGAACCGGGTCCATACCTTAAGAAGCGTTAACGATGTCGTTTTAACCGGAATCGGCACGGTGCTGGCAGACGATCCGCGGCTTGACGTTCGCCTGGACGGCTACAATGGACACCAGCCTGTTCGCGTCGTTGTTGATGGAAAAGGCAGGATACCGGCAAGCGCTTTAGTCATTCAGGGAGCGCCTGAGCAGACGACGATTATCGCCACGACCGATTTGATGAGTCTGGACGCGTCTCAGAAACTGAGCGCGGCGGGAGCTGAGATCATGGTTGTGCCGCGTCACGGTGAGCGCATCGACCTGCAGCGGCTTCTGCGCGAATTGGGGCAACGCGGTATGGTCTCGATAATGGTCGAGGGCGGAGCCGCGTTGACAACGGCCTTCATCACCGAAGGCTTAGTCGACAAGTACGTATTCTTCATTGCGCCTAAGCTCATTGGCGGCACGGCGGCACTTGGCTTTTACGGCGGAGTCGGCGTCGAAGACATTAAAGACGCTCGCGGACTGCGCTTTGAAACATGCCAAACCGTTGGCGAAGACATCATGATCGAAGCGTACCCACAAACCTAAGGGAACGCGTCATCGGGAGGAATGGACATGTTTTCTGGAATCATAGAGAAACTAGGGCGCGTTGTAGAAATAGATGTAGGCGCCTCGCCGCGTCTCGTGATTAGAGCCGAGGACTGGCTCAATGACGTAAAGATCGGCGACAGCATTGCGGTGAACGGCGTTTGTCTCACAGTGACCGGCGACGCCCCGGACACATTCACAGCCGATGTCATGCCCGAGACGCTGCGTAAAACCGATCTGGGCGACCTGCAACCTGGCGACCCGGTCAATCTGGAGATGGCGTTGCGGGTTGGCGACCGTCTAGGCGGACATTTCGTCAGCGGCCATGTCGATTGCGCCGGCCGAATCGTGTCCAGCGTGTCTGAACAGAACGCCGTGATTTTGGGTTTTGCGATGGAGCCGGCGTTGTTAGAATTTATCGCGCCTAAAGGCAGCGTCGCGATAGACGGCATCAGCCTGACCGTCGTCGACGTTAACGAGACCGGTTTTACGGTTTCGTTGATTCCGCATACTTTGGCCGTGACGACACTTGGGGCCAAAAGCGAGGGCTCTCCCGTGAACATAGAGGTCGATATGCTAGCCAGGTACATAAGGAGGAATCCGTGAGTTTCGCGACAATCGAAGCGGCGCTCGACGATATAAAACACGGGCGCATGGTTATAGTCACAGATGATGAGGATCGCGAGAACGAAGGAGATTTCGTTATGGCGGCGGCCAAGATAACAGCCGCGGCGATTAATTTCATGGCGCGCTACGGTCGCGGGCTGATCTGTCTGCCCATGACAGGGGCGCGTTTGGACGAGCTGAAGATCCCCGTTATGGTCGCGGACAATACAAGTGAGCAGCAAACAGCCTTCCACGTTAGCATCGGAGCCAAAGGCAAGATAACAACCGGGATCTCGGCCCGTGACCGCGCCGTGACCGTCAAAACGGTAGTTGAACAGGCGACAAAACCTGAAGACATCAGCCGCCCCGGCCATGTATTTCCGTTGCGCGCCCGCGAAGGAGGCGTGCTGGCCCGGGCCGGACATACGGAAGCCGCGGTTGACCTGGCCAGACTGGCCGGGTTGTATCCGGCGGGTGTTATTTGCGAGATTATGCAGGAAGACGGCACTATGGCACGGGTGCCGGAATTGCAGAAAGTCGCGACTGAACATGGTCTAAAAATGATAACGGTCGCGGATCTAATAGAATACAGACGCCGGACAGAGCGATTGATCGAACGGGAAGCCGAGGTCGACATGCCGACCCGCTTTGGCCATTTCAGGGCGGTCGCTTACCGTTCTCTGCCGGATGATAAAGCGCACGTTGCCCTGGTAAAAGGCGACGTAGCCGGCCGAAAAGACGTACTGGTGCGCGTTCATTCCGAATGCTTGACCGGGGACGTTATGAAATCATTGCGCTGTGATTGCGGTGAGCAATTGGAAACGGCACTGGCAATGATCGAACGTGAAGGCTCCGGGGTTCTTCTATATATGGCCGAAGAGGGCAGAGGAATTGGTCTGCTAAACAAACTTAAGGCCTATGAACTGCAGGAACAAGGCCGCGATACCGTTGAGGCGAACCTTGATCTAGGTTTTGCGCCCGACCTCAGAACGTACGGCATCGGTGCCCAGATACTGGCCGACCTGGGATTGACCACAATCCATTTGATGACCAACAACCCGCGAAAAATAGTCGGGCTGGAGGGATACGGGCTAAAGGTTACAAAGCGGATACCTCTGCGCGTCAAAGCGCAAGCGGGTAACGTCCAATACCTGAAGACAAAGAAAATTAAACTTGGTCATGACCTGCTTGACGACGACTTGACCATATAGGAGGCGGGATAAAGATGGCCGAAGACAAAGAGCTATTTCGCGATGATGGGTTGCCGGACGCTTCCGGCATGCGTTTGGCCGTGGTCGCCGCCCGCTTTAATGCTACTATTACAGACCAACTGCTGGCCGGGGCGCTGAAAGCGCTGAGTCGCGCCGGGGCAGCCGCGCGAGCTACGGAAGTCTACCGGGTTCCCGGGTGTTTCGAGTTGCCGCTTCTGGCAAAATCGTTGGCCGACACCGGGCAATACGATGGAATAATCGCGCTGGGTGCGGTCATTAGGGGAGAGACGCCGCATTTTGACTACGTATCCGCCGCGGCTGCGCAAGGGTTACTGCGCGTCAGCCTGGATACCGGGGTGCCGGTCGGATTCGGAGTATTGACGACCGATACCTACGCCCAGGCTGAAGCGCGAGCCGGCGGCGATAAGGGGAACAAAGGCGCCGAAACCGCGCTTTCGGTTGTCGAAACCGCCGTGGCTCTTGGTTTACAGCGCTTTTCGTCGTAGGATACAATACAACAGACAGGGAGCCGAAAAGAGCGATTAGCACGAATCTAAAGGGAAAGGCGTAAAAAAGCATGGACAATGACGAGAAGCAACGCGCCGATCTGGCTAAAGAGCTATCCGGTATGCCGGACGCGGAATTAAAACAAACACTGGAAAAGCTGAGAGCTGAAGAGGAACGGGTCTCCTATCGGCGCCGTATTCTGCACGGAAAGATCGATGTTCTGCGCGCCGAGCTTGTCGACCGACTTAAAGGAAAGCAACAACGCGGTGAGCGCCTATTCAGCAAGGAAGATATTGTGCGCTTGGGCGAGATATTGACTAAAGAGTCGTCCTTAGGTGACACGACAACGGACGAAGAACTTTTCTAGGACATTTGCGCCACATATGGTATTTACTCTCGCAGCCATTTCCAGCCTCCTGGTCATCGCTATAATTGTAGCCATATCCAGCTACTATGAATACCATGGCTTCGGCTTGCAGGTAGGCGTTTTCCGTCACGGCGCCGGGCAAAAAAGGCGGCTAGCCGCTCTAACTTTCGACGACGGACCAAGCGCCGCCTACACCCCCGCGATACTGGACATTCTGGCCGCTAAGAACGTCAAAGCCACTTTCTTTTTAACAGGGCAGATGGCCGCCAAGCATACCGATATAGCGCGCCGCGTCACGGCCGAAGGACACGAGGTCGGCAATCACACGTATAGCCACGTCAATATGATATTTCTAAAAGCGGCGGCATTGGCCGACGAGATAGACCGCGGACATCAAGCCGTCCTTGACGCGACAGGCATAAAGCCGGTTCTGTTTAGACCGCCGCGGGGCCTCTTTAATAACACCGTCCGGCAGGCCCTGCTGGCACGGGGCTACCGCATAGTCTTATGGTCGGTCAGCGCCGCCGATTGGAGTGTCTTGAGCGCACCGATGATCGCCTGGCGGGTCCGGCATTTCGTTCGCCCCGGCGCGGTTATCTTATTTCACGACGGTGGAGCCTTGGTCAATAACGCTGGCGGAAAAAGAGATAAAACCGTCGCCGTTCTTTCCGGTCTGATCGACTATTTGCACGCAAAGGGATATACGCTGGTCACAGCGGGCGAACTGGTTGATAGTCACTAACCTTAAACCCTTGCCTGACATTAGTGCGGGTGAGTATAATGAAGACATTATCTCAACCTTTACTATAACTTTGTCTATGCGTAACGGAGGCGCTGATGGAAAAAGACCATGGGTTAAGAGCGGCGATCGCCAAGATTCTTACTGACGCTTCGATCGACGTAGCTGAGGATCGGGTCGTCCACTACATAATCAGGGAACTCCATCAGGGGCGACAAGTGAGCGCCATTCTCAACGACCCGTTCGTTCGTAACAGGGTAAACGAGACTCAGCTGGAAAAAGTGATGGAAGACGAGACGGTCCTTAAGGCCATTGATGAGGAAATGCGCAAGGCGTTCGCGGCCTGGGACTTTAAATTTGAGGAATAGACTATGAAATGTTCAGCCTGCGGTCATGTCAACGAAAACGAGGCGCGATTTTGCGCTTCTTGCGGATCAATGCTAGGGGGAGATTCTCCGGCGGACACGACGATCATCTATTCGCCGACCGAGATAGAGGTTGAAAAATCAGACGATACGGTCGCGCTCAGCCTTGATGACCTCCGTGAAGATGTTCCCGTGTTAATGATTGAGAACGGTCCAAATAGGGGAGAGACCCGGCGGATAGAGGGCGACGGCATCTTGCTCGGCCGTCACCCGGAAGCTGACATATTTCTATCGGACATTACTGTGTCCCGGGAACACGCTCGCATTTTACGGGGTGATTCAGGTTTTATTCTGCAAGATAACGGCAGCTTGAACGGCACCTATGTTAACCGGCAAGAGGTTGAACGCGCTGACCTGCACGATCAAGACGAGATTCAGATCGGTAAGTTCAAAATGATATTCTTGACCGCCGCGGCGCGACGGTAAACTAGAAGCGAAGGGGGAGACGGTGGGCAGCCGCACTCTAAAGAAAGACTATCTCAGTATCGGCGCAGTTGTAGACGGCTTGAGCAAAGAATTTCCCGACCTTAGCATAAGCAAGGTCAGGTATCTGGAGGATGAGGGCTTACTCAACCCGAAGCGCAGTAAGGGCGGTTACCGGCGCTATACGGAGTCAGACGCGGAGACGCTACGTCTTATTCTAACGATGCAAAAGGAACAGTACCTGCCACTGAAGGTTATCCGCGAGAAGGTCCGGGAAGTAGCGCGTGGACGTCTAAACGCCAGCGAACTGGTCAGCGGTCACTCTGACAAAAACGAGGTCTCCCACGACCTGACCGATAGAAGTAAGACGATGACAGCCGATGAGGCCTCAGAAGCCGCCGGCTTAAGCGCGCGAGAGATTAGCGAATTGGTAACGTACGGTCTGGTCGAGCCGGTCGATGGACCGAAAGGCAAACTGTTCGACGCTGGTAATGTCCGCGTCATGCACCTTGTCAAAAGCCTGGCGCGCCATGGCGTGGAACCCCGTCACCTGAGGATGTACGAAAACTTCGCGCAGCGTGAAAGCTCTTTCTTGACGCAAATAGTCGCGCCGATACTGCTGCAGCGCAGTGAGGACGCTCGCGCTCACGCTGTCGACACGCTCGAAGATCTAGCCGCATTATCAAAAGAGCTTCGCGAGACTCTGCTGACAAATAAGCTGCGCGACGCGCTCGACTGACATGGAATATGAGGCAGACCTAGCCCGCCAAGCCGTTGAAGCGTTCGTCCAATCTGGCAAACGCATCGAGATGCCCGCCGACGTTCCCCAGCGGCTTTTGGAGCCGGCCGGTGTATTTGTTTCTCTTAAAGAGGCTGGCCGGTTAAGGGGCTGCATCGGTACGATCGGTGCGACGGAACCCAGCGCCGCGGCCGAGATAATCAGCAGCGCGATACTGGCTGCCTCCCAAGATCCTCGTTTTTCACCGGTCGAGCCGACCGAACTGTCCGAATTGTCATACTCGGTTGACGTTTTGGGCAAGCCTGAGGCGGCCACGGGTCCTGAGTCTCTCGATCCGAAACGTTATGGGTGCATCGTCGAGTGCGACGGACGCCGCGGTTTGTTGCTACCAGATATTGAGGGAATCGACACGCCGGCCGAACAGATAGCAGTTTGCCGGCAAAAAGGCGGGATCGGGCCAGACGAGCCGGTCAACCTATACCGCTTCACCGTCAAGCGGCGACTCTAAACGCATATGAATAGGCCGGCTCAGATTATCGCCGCCATCGTCGGCCCAACCGCGTCCGGTAAAAGTGCCGTGGCGATAGACATTGCCCGCCGTCTCGATGGTGAGATCGTCTCGGCGGATAGTATGATGGTCTACCGCGGACTCGATATCGGTACGGCCAAACCCCCGGAAGCCCTGCGCCGCCAAGTGCCGCACCACATGATCAATATCGTCGAGCCGACAGAAGATTTCAGCGCCGCGCAATACCAGCCGCTGGCGAGGGCCGCCATCTATGATATTACGGCCCGCGGCCGCCTACCGCTGATTACCGGCGGCACCGGTCTCTATGTCAGCGCCGCGCTTGATGATATGTCCTTCCCGGCGACCGACGCGACTAACGCGACGCGCCAAAAACTACAGATGGACGCCGACGAGCTTGGCGCCTATCAAATGCACAAAAGGCTCGCGGAGGTTGATCCCTCAGCCGCCATGTCGATACACCCCAACAATGTCCGCCGGACGATTCGCGCATTGGAAGTATATGAACTTACCGGGCGCAAGTTCAGCGAGGCGGCTGGTTCATTTAAGAAACGCCGGTATGTGAACGACACAGTCACGATTGGGATTGCCTACCCAAAAGACGAATTAATGCGGCGGATCGATGTCCGGACTATCAAAATGATAGAGCGGGGCTGGGTCAAAGAAGCCGAAACCTTGTTCTACGGCGGGCGCTCGATCAGCCGGACCGCGGGGCAGGCCTTAGGCTACCGCGAGCTACGAGACCACCTGATGGGACTGGCTTCCCTAGAGCAAACTGTCGAGCGCATCAGGCTAGCCACCAGGCACTATGCCAAGCGCCAGATGACCTGGTTTAAAGCCGATTTACGCATAGAATGGGTCGAAGGCCGGGCGGGTGAAGGTGCGGCGGAACTGGCGGATAAGGTAGAATTAATCATCCGCGATCGCTATAGAAAGGCGTTTACCTGATTATTATGAATCCCACGCTGACTTTTACCAAAGCTCAGGCCTTGGGCAACGACTTTGTCATAATTGATGACCGGACCGGCCAAATCAGTTTATCCTCGGCTGAGATCAGCTATATTTGCGATAGACATCGAGGCGTCGGAGCGGACGGGATTCTGTTGCTGCAGCCTAGCGCGACCGCAGCGTTTAGGATGCGCACTCTGAATTCCGACGGAACTGAAGCCGAGATGTGCGGTAACGGCATCCGTTGTGCCGCCAAGTATGCTTTCGACCAGGGATTGGCTCACCTGCCGGAGATGATGATCGAGACAAAAGCGGGCCTGAAGAAGGTTGAGATAATCACTGAAAAAGAAGGGGTGGCGCAGACCATCCGAGTCGATTTGGGAGCGCCAAACTTCGAACGGGCCGCGGTCCCGATGGCCGGAGCGGCCGGCGAGGTTGTGCTTGAATCTTTCGATGTTAACGGCTCAACCCTGAATATAACCGCTTTGTCGATGGGTAATCCGCACGTCGTTACGTTTATAGACAATATTTCCAAAGCCGAGGTAGCGCGCTTCGGTCCGCTTATTGAAAACCACTCAGATTTTCCGGCCCGCACCAATGTAGAGTTTGCCGAAGTCACATCCCGCTCCAGCTTGAATCTGAGAGTGTGGGAAAGGGGTGCGGGCGAGACTTCCGCCTGCGGGACCGGCGCCGCCGCGGCCGTGGCGGCATCCAGTCGCATAGGACTGACGGATCGTATTGTACAGGTCAGCCTGCCGGGTGGCGACTTGGCGGTAGAATGGGCCGCGAACGGACGTGTTTTTATTACGGGTGACGCTCAGCTCGTCTTTACGGGAACAGTAGGGAACGTCACATGAAACCTCTTTGGGCTCCCTGGAGAATGAAATATATTGCCGCCGGCAATACAGACGGCTGCATATTTTGCGTTAAACCGGCTAGCGATAATGACCGAGAGAACTATATTATTCAGCGCGGCCGCTTGGCTTTTGTTATGCTAAATCTTTATCCCTATCAGGGAGGCCACCTATTGATTGCGCCTTACAGGCACGTCGGCTCACTGGAGGCTTTGAATGGGGATGAAGCTTACGAGTTGATCGACCTCACTACGCAAGCGACAAGGGCGCTGCGGTTGGCGTTCCAGCCGGACGGCTATAATGTCGGCCTGAATATCGGCGAAGCGGCCGGTGCCGGCTTCGGAGATCACGTCCACGTTCACGTTGTGCCGCGCTGGCGACAGGATACCAATTTTATGCCGGTTCTCAACAACACCAGGGTTATATCGGAAGCGCTCGACGAGACATATGAAAGGTTGGTGAAAGTATGGAATTCACGCGGAGAATAGAACAACTGCCGCCGTATCTATTTGCCGAGATAGACCGCAAGATAGCCGCCAAGAAAGCGGCTGGAGTCGATGTCATCAGCTTAGGGATTGGCGACCCGGTCGAGGCCACGCCCCAACATGTTATCGACGCGCTATGCGTCGCGGCCCAGGATCCGACCAATCATCGATACCCGTCTTATTACGGCATGCCGGCTTTTCGCGAGGCCATCGCCCGGTCCTATAAGTTGCGCGGCGTCGAGCTTGATCCCGAGACCGAGATCCTGCCCTTGATCGGTAGTAAAGAGGGGCTGGCGCATATGTTCCTAGCCTTGCTCGACGAGGGTGACGCGGCTTTGATTCCCGACCCCGGGTATCCCGTCTATCAAACAGGCGCGATTCTAGCCGGCGGACAAGCGCGATTTATGCCGCTGACAGCGGACAACGAGTTCAATCCGGACTTCTCGACGATCAGTTCCATTGAGTTGGATCGCGCTCGCCTGGCTCTTATTAATTATCCCAACAATCCGACCGCGGCAATCGCCAAACCCGGTCTATATGAGGAGGCAGTCGATTTCGGACGAGACAACAACATTGTCATCGCCAACGACTTCGCCTATTCAGAAATCACTTTTGACGGCTATCGGGCTCCCAGTATCCTCGAAGTGCCGGGCGCCAAGGACGTCGCTATCGAGTTCAACAGCCTGAGTAAGACCTATAACATGACCGGTTGGCGCATCGGCTGGGTAGCGGGCAACGCCAAGGTGATCGAAGCGATGAGCCGGGTTAAAACAAATGTGGACTCTGGGATATTCAACGCCGTTCAATACGCGGGCATCGCGGCTTTGGACGGGCCGCAGGATTGCGTGGCCGACATGGTTGAGATATACCGTCGTCGCCGAGACATAGTGGTTGACACGCTAAACGGTATCGGCCTGGCTGTAGATCGTCCCAAGGGTACGGTATTCGTGTGGGTACCTGTGCCGAATGGTCACACATCCGAATCGTTCGCGACTATGGTGTTAGAAGAGGCCGGGGTAGTTGTGCCTCCCGGAAGCGCTTACGGTCCGCAGGGTGAGGGCTACATACGTATCTCGCTGACGGTTAAGGATGACCGCCTTGAGGAAGCTCTTGATCGAATCAAACAACACCTCTAAAGAAAGAACCGTTCTGGTAGTCATGCGCTTGCCTCGGACGGGTGAAGAGGAAACCGCCGCTACGCTGGCCGAGTTGGCCCGCTTGGCCGAAACTGCCGGGGGAATCGTCGTAGAATCCGTGATAGAGCGGCGGGACGCCATTCACCCGAAAACCTTTATCGGGTCGGGTCAAGCCGAGGAACTGGGCCACTTAGCTAAGTCTTTGAACGCTGACCTGATTATCTTCAACGATAGTCTCACGCCAGGCCAGCAGGGGAACCTGGAGGACGCCACTGACGTGCGCGTCATCGATCGGACCGGGCTGATCCTGGACATCTTCTCGCGCCACGCCGTCTCCAACGAAGGCGTCATCCAGGTCGAGCTCGCCCAAAGCCAGTATCGACTGCCTCGCTTGCGCGGCCGAGGCATCGAAATGTCCCGCATCGGCGGCGGCATAGGCACCAGGCGGGGCAAGGGAGAACAAAAGCTGGAGATTGACAGGCGCCGCATTCAAGCCCGCATTAGGCACTTAAAGAAAGAACTGGAGCACCTAGCCCGCGTGCGGCAAACTCAATCCAAACGCCGACGGCGCCAGGGTATATTCGAGATCTGTCTGGTAGGATACACTAACGCCGGCAAATCAAGCCTATTAAACGAATTGACTGGAGCCAACGCGCTCGTTGAGGATAAGCTGTTTGCGACTCTCGACAGCACGACGCGTAAACTGTCATTACCTACGGCTAGACACGATGTCGTCCTCAGTGACACGGTCGGTTTCATAAAGAACTTGCCGCACGAGTTGGTGGCCGCGTTTCGCTCGACACTTGACGGCGTCCGCGACGCCGATCTTCTGCTCAACATCGTTGACGTGGCCGACCAAGACTGGCCCAGCCGGATAGAGGCGGTAGAACAGGTGCTGGCGGAGATCGGAGCGGCCGATAGACCTGTCTTGACAGTCTTCAATCAGGTAGACCGCGCCGACAAAAACGTAATCGACCGGCTTAGGCTGGCATATCCTGACGCCGCTTTTGTCTCCGCGAAGACGGGAGAAGGGTTAGAAAGTTTGGTTTTGCTTCTAGCGGGCCGCGCTAGTTGACGTGTCTTAAGACCGCGATAACCTTTCCCAATACCGCCGCTTCCTTGGTTATGATCGGACTCATCGTGCGATTCTCAGGCATCAGTCGGTACTGATTTCGTTCTTTGTAGAAACGCTTGACGGTAGCGGAATCATCCATCAGAACCGCGGCGATCTCACCGTTTTCAACAACGTCTTGCCGGCGGACGACAACATAATCACCGTCCATGATACCCGCCTCGATCATACTCTCGCCTTGCACCTGTAGCAGAAAGCTCTCGCTATCACCAGCGAAATCAGCCGGCAGAGGGATGTACTCTTCAATGTTCTCCTCGGCCAGCAGCGGCTGTCCGGCCGCGATCCGGCCCAATAAAGGGATATCTCGGACTCGGCCGCTATCGTGCGCGACACCGCCACCTTGATCCTTTAGAACGCCGATAGCGCGAGGGAGTGCCTGGCCGCGTTTCAGATAGCCCTTGCGCTCGAGGTTTGTTAAGTGCGCATGAACCGTAGAGGAAGAAGACAAGCCGACCGCGCTACCGATCTCGCGGACGGAAGGGGGGTAACCGTGCAACCTGACCTCACCGATTATAAACTTCAGGATTTCCTTCTGCCGTTTGGTAAGTTTATCTTGTTCCACTGCTTGACCTCCCGATTGGAGCTTGACAGATAAATGTTGCCATTACTGTAGCACATGGTAAACTAGATAAGCAAACACATGTTCGCTAACGCCTCTGAACGGCCGCGATAAAATATTCACAAACCTGTTGACAACCACAATATCTAGTGGTTATCATAGTTAAGCGGTCACTAAATATTGTGATTGCAGGTCAGGCGGGAGAAACCATGAAATGTCCTTTTTGCGGTGACGCAGACAGTAAAGTAATCGACTCCCGGCCGACGGAGGAGGGAGATTCCATCCGCCGCCGACGCGAATGCCTGCAGTGTGAGAAGCGGTTTACCACCTTCGAGAAGATCGACGACATTCCGATCACTGTAGTCAAGCGGAACAACGAGAGAGAACCATTCAATCCGTCCAAGATTCAAGCGGGATTGTTGCGAGCCACCATAAAAAGGGAAGTGCCGCGTGACGTGTTGGAACGGGTTGTGGCCGATATCGAGAACGAGATTCGAAACCAGTTTAAACGAGAAATACCGTCAGACGAGATCGGCGAGATGGTGCTGAGGCGCCTGCAGGAGATCGACACCGTGGCTTACGTTCGCTTCGCTTCGGTCTATAAAGACTTTAAGGACGTGCACGAATTCGTCCAGGAAATAGAAAGGGTACAGAATAACCATTCGGCTTCGGGCAGAGCCGGCGCGTTTTAGGAGGCGAGTTTTACAAGATGACTAGTGCAGCGGCAAGCAGTATCAGCGTAATAAAGAGTGCGGTTCGGGAAGGTGACGCCACTGACATCGCTTTGATGGTCTCAACAGCCAGCAAAGCCGAGATAAACGGGTGGGATCGCGCTAAGATAGTCAATTCTTTGGTCCTGGAAACCGGGGCAAGTGCCGAGCTGGCCGAAGAGCTGGCGGAGGCGGTCGAGACCAAGATCCTAGAGAGCAATTTCCGCCGCGTCACCACGAGTATTATCCGTGAGCTGATCGATATCGAGCTTTTAGAACGCAATCTGCCCATGATGCACAAAAAACACAGCCATCTAGGTTTGCCGATGTACGACGTTGAGCAGATCATCTTCAACGCCAACAAGGAAAACAGCAACACGACGCACAACCCGGAATCGATCAACCTGACATTGGCCGAAACCATCTTGAAAGAGTTCGCCTTACGGAAGGTGTTTAGCGAGGACATCAGCTCAGCGCATATGATCGGCGATATTCATCTACATGACCTTGGTTTTATCGTTCGGCCGTACTGCGGCGGACATTCTCTGGAATACATAAAAAGGTACGGCTTGAGCCTGCCGAACATTACCTCGATATCTAAGCCCGCCAAGCATCCCGAGGTCCTTATAGGACACATGGTTAAGATGGCGTCAACACTGCAGTCACATTACGCCGGAGCGGTCGGTTGGGAAGCTGTAAACGTCTTCTTCGCGCCGTTGTTGATGGGATTGTCATACGACCGCTTGCGCCAGCTCGCCCAGATGTTGATCTTCGAGTTCAACCAGTTAGCCGGCAGCCGCGGCGCCCAGGTAACGTTTACCGACTTCAATCTGTACTACGGCGTGCCGCGGCACTTCGAGGAAACGCCGGCCCTCGGACCGGGCGGCCGCTATATGCGCCGGGTCGACGGCGAAATAGTTTATTTGGATCAGCCGACTGAGGATTGCCTTACATACAAGGATTTCGAAAAGGAAGCCAACGACTTTGTGCGCGCCTTGTTTGACGTCTATATGGAAGGCGACGTGACCGGCAAGACATTTGTCTTTCCGAAGCCGCTCTTACACATCAACGACAAGCTGTTCGAGACACCCGGCCACGAGACGTTCCTGGAGCAAGCTTGCGCCGTTGCGGCCAAACAGGGGATTACATACTTTGTCTTTGATCGGGGCGACAGCGTTACCGTGTCGCAATGTTGCCGTCTAAAACTCAAACTTGGCGAAGAAGACATCCGGGAAACAAAGACACCGGAGAAAATGCGTTTCTCAGCTTTGCAGAATGTAACTCTCAACCTACCGCGGATGGCTTATAAAGCCCGTGGTGACGATGCCAGACTGTTCGAGGAGATATCGAAAGCCATGGACTTGGTGGCCAAGGCGCACATTCAAAAGAAAGAATTCATTACCCAGCTCATCGACCTCAAGGAGCGAGGACCGCTGTATATGTTCAGCGCTACTCAGGATGGTACACCTTATCTGAAGATGGACAGGTTGACCTATCTCTGCGGCTTGATCGGCCTTAATGAACTAGTGGAATCGCACACCGGCAGCCAGCTGCACGAAAGCGAAGCGGCCTTGAAATTCGGTCTCAAAGTGACGGCTTATATGAATCTGGAATGCAAAAAGCTCAGCGAACGGTACGGATTCAAGATGGTTTTAGAGGAGTCACCAGCCGAGTCATCAGCCTATAGGCTCGCTAAGCTGGACATGAAATATTTTCCGGCGGAAACGGCCAAGGTGTTGAAAGGTTCGCTGTTGGACGACAACTACTACTATACCAACTCCGTCCACTTAGCGACCGACGCTCCGGTAGACTATATCGAGCGGGTCCGCCAGCAGAGCCTTTTCCACCCGTTGATCGAGGCGGGCGCCATAATCCACATCTGGCTAGGCGAGAATCAGCCCGACCCCAAAGCGATTGAAGCTTTCGTCATGAAGACATTCACCCAGACCGAGGCTGAGCAGATCGCTTTTTCGCCTGAGTTCACGGTGTGTGAGGACTGCCGGACGAGCAGCCGCGGCCTGAAGGAAGTCTGCCCGCGCTGCGATTCCGACAACGTTTACGGTATAACCAGGATCGTTGGCTATTACTCCAAGGTTCCGACCTGGAATAAGGGTAAAGCGGCGGAACTGCAGGATCGTCAGCGGACAAGTCTGGCCTAAACCGGCCAATATAATTATTAAAAGGAGAAAGCGTGAAGATAAAACTGTTTTGGAAAGATGATTGTCCCAAATGTCCCGAGGCCAAGGCCCTGCTGGACGGCGCGCCTAATGTCGAGCTCTACAACTTAAACGATTTGGACGGCTTAAGCGAGGGCGCTTTCTACGGCATTATGGCGACTCCGTCGATCGTCGTTTGCGACGACGGAGGCAAAGAGATCAAAGCTTTTCGAGGCGAGGTTCCCAGCCGCAGCCAGATGGCCGAGTGGATAATCCACTAGTTTCGCCATGAACGTCAAAGGACATCTGCCGGTCACTCTCCTGGATTGGGAAGGGAAGGTGGCAACCGTTCTATTCTTGGGCGGCTGTAATTTCCGCTGCGCCTTTTGCCATAACCCTGAACTGGTTCTTTGTCCGGACCAGCAGCCGACGGTGCCGTTTGAGGACGTTACCGCCTACCTGGCCGGCAAGAAAGGCTGGATCGACGGTGTGGTGATTACAGGAGGGGAGCCGACGCTATCGGCCTCCCTGCGCCCCATGATAGACGAGATCCGCTCCCTCGGCTATCCGGTTAAACTCGACACCAACGGGAGCAATCCTGATATACTTTCATCTTTGCTTGACGATGGCTTAATCGCGTCAGTCGCTATGGATATCAAAGGACACATAAACGATTACGGCACGATAACGGGAAGCGACGTAGCACCAGAGTCGATCTGGGAAAGCATCAAGCTTATCTTAAGGTCTGGTGTCGAGCACGAGTTTCGCACCACCGCGTACCCGCCGGCCGTAGCTCTGGAACAACTGCCCAGTATAGCATCTGAGCTGGCAAAAGAAGGCGCGATAAAATATGTTGTGCAACAATTTAATCCGGCCAAGAGCCTAGCGCCGGAGGCGGCTGAGGTCAAGCCTTACCGCATTCAGGACCTGGAAAACGCCGTCGGCTTATGTAATAAGTTCGTGCCGACCAAATTACGTTAAGGTATTCCCAAGGTAGGTTATTATGGCTATAGAGCATAACAAGGATCTTCATATTGAGCTTCTTCGGGACGAGCTAATCATGACAAGGGAAGAGCTTGATCGTAAGTTTCGCACCCACGACGCCTTCAAGAACATCGTCAACGAGGTTCATTCAACCGTAGTAATGGAAGAATTGAAAGGTAAGGCCAAGTCAATCATGGAGGACTCGCTAGCCTTAGACGAATACGCCTTGATTGTTTGGGACGCCAATCACAGGCGATTCGCCGTTTCCGACACGAAGGGGATGAGCCAAGACACGCGCAACAAAGCGGTCGCGGCTCTAGACGCACTCATTGAACCGCCCGAAAACCACGTGATGCAAGAGGACGATCACGTTTACCTGCCGTTAAGCAACGGCCAGACAGTGTATGGCGCCCTTTGCGTAACTAATCAGGCTTATCGAAACGCGGCTAGCCGGGGTGGGGAAGTATTGGATCTCACTGTCAACCAGTTGACTAAAGCGCTTGGTAACGCGGTATTGTATGAGACCGCGCGCCAGCTGTGCGTGACCGACGACAAGACGATGATATTCAATCATCGGTACCTGATAAATCGACTGGATTCAGAGATCAAACGGGCTAAGAGATTCGGTCACCAGATTACTTGTTTAATGATCGATATCGATGACTTCAAGGAATTCAATGACTCATTCGGGCACCTGGCTGGCGACGACGCGCTTAGCGAACTAGCTTCGCTGATCAACGGCACCTGCCGAGACATTGACATCGTGGCCCGCTTCGGAGGCGAAGAATTCACGGTGCTCCTGCCGGAAACGGGCGTGACGGGAGGTTCAAACGCCGCCGAGCGCATAATAAAAACGGCGGCCGAGTTTGCCTTTTCGGCCGGCCCAAGCCAAAAAGCGAGTCTCACAGTCAGTATCGGCGTCGCGAGCTACCCCTTTCACGCCGAAGATGGCGCCGACCTGCTAAAACAAGCCGATAAGGCTCTGTACCACGCTAAAGCAGCCGGTAAAAATCAACATCAGGTGGCCGCCTCGGCTTTTCTGCCCGAGGAGGATTCAATAAATTGATCGACATCAAAATCAAACTAATCGACCCGGGGATGCCGGCGCCGGTGTACGCGCATCAAGGAGACGCCGGGTGCGACCTGCGCAGCGCCGCTGACGTGACGCTGGAGCCAGGCCAAAGGTCGATGGTACCCACAGGCCTAGCCATCGCCTTACCGGACGGCTACGCGGGCTTTGTCCAGCCGCGCAGCGGCTTGGCCGCCAAACACGGCATCGGGGTGGTTAACGGACCGGGCTTGATAGATTCCGGTTACAGAGGCGAGATAAAGGTTATTCTAATCAATCTGGACCCGACGGAAGCGTTTCACATCGAACGGGGCGACAAGATCGCGCAGCTGGTTATCCAAGCGGTTGAAACGGCTCAGTTCGAGATTGCGGAAGATTTGGAGGACACGACGCGCGGCGCCGGCGGTTTTGGCTCTACCGGGATAAAAGCCTAGGTAAGTTGTAGTTCGCATAATCTATGTTATGTAAAGTTGCGTGTTTGATGTCTATCAACTTTTCATAGCATTCCCCGCATTATATAAAGCACCCCCTGCCCAATGCGATTGCATTACATATTACCGGCTTGGGCAACAAGGGTGATACGTTCGCGAGGAGCTAAATTACATACATCTCCACCTGAAACGCTTTACGTCAAGGCGAGCTGGCTCTTGCCGAGTGTCACCCGGCACTTCTCGCAGAACTCCCCGGATTTCACGTCAGTGTCCTCTATGGTGTGGGAAAAACGCATTACGCAGCTATCGTTGTCGCAGTGTTCCAGATTGAGCGTATGACCGATCTCGTGAATCGCTTCTTTCCCGGCCCGTTCAAGGAATAGCCCCCGATCAAGCTCCTGTAAGCGGTAGAGAGAGATTATCGCCACTTCCCCGTCCATCTGCGCTTCTCCAAAGACATAGTTGGTTTCTGGCGCGAACAAATCTACATCGGTTACGCCGAGCGTCTTAGTGCAGGCACCGTCGCTGTCTGTGGCTAGTCTGTAGATTACTTTGGGGGCGCTGAACTGTTGATAGCATGCCGCAAAGGCATAATTGGGGTGCGGTTGCGCCTCGTCTATCGTCACGTCGGCGCCGAAAGAGGCTGCCAAGGCGGCGCTGATTTCTTCTAGGACGTCGCAGTCGATTTTACCCAGCGGTATTATCCTAACGCTAACCGGCATGCTTGTTTATGGCCTCCAGTTTGTCGAGCTGATCCCGCGTTCCGATAACGATCAACCTGTCGCCTTCGCCGATGCGGGTGTCGCCGTGCAGATCGTTCTCGAACTTGCCGTCTTCACGGTAGATGCTTAACACCATCGCGCCGCTCTTCTGCCTGATATCGGCCTCTTTCACGGTGTGGTTTCCCAGCGGACTCCCCTGCCCTATCTTAAGCTCAGACAGTTGCAACTCCAGGTTTTCGCCGTGCATGACCGTATCCAGAAAATCGCTGACCACAGGCTTGATGACCATCGAAGCAATCCGCCGCCCGCCCAGGCTATAGGGGCTAACCACCCGGTTTGCTCCGGCACGCTTCAGTTTGTAGGCGGAGTTCTCGGAGTTGGAACGGGCAATTATGAACAGATCCGGCCGCAAGGCGCGGGCAGTGAGTGTCACATACACATTGTCGGCGTCACTATCCACCACGCTGACCAGGCCTTTGGCTCGCTCAATGCCGGCGGCCCGCAGGATTTCCTCATCGGCGGCGTCGCCTTGGATATACAGAACACCTTCGGCGTCTAAGAACTTCTGCACGTCCGGATTGTTGTCCAAAACGACAAATTCAGCGCCGGTACGCGTAAATTCGCGTGCCACCTGCTCACCAACGCGACCGAACCCGCAAACTATGTAATGGCCCGACAGTTGATCGATCTTCTTCCTCATCGTGCGACCTCCCCAAATATCGCTAAAATAGCCCTCAATCATAAACTCTACGACTCGGCCCAACGTATAGCCGGCCCCGGCGACGCCGCCCGCGATCAAAAGTATTGTAAAGACACGGCCGGGCACGCTGAGCGGATGAACTTCTCCGAAGCCGACGGTAGCGATGGTGATGACCGTCATGTATAGAGCGTCGAGAAATGACCAGCCCTCGATTAAGATATAGCCGACTGTGCCGGCGATAATGACCCCAAGTAAGATGAAGCCGGCATTGCGCAGCCGGCGCAGCAGATGCGTCTTCGACGCTTGCGGCGTCACTACTTGATTCCCAAAATCCGATGCAGCTGCGGCATGACCGAAACCTGCTTCAGCTCGTGCGAAGCGGCTCGAGCGTAGTCAATCAATTCCGCGCCTGAAACGCGCGGTTTGAGGGTATCCCGGGGTGTAACGGGCTGGATAAAGAACGGGATGTCCCGGCTAACGGATTTGACTAGGTCTACGGCTTGCATAAACTCCGCAGCCGGCATGCCGGTATCGACCGGTACCTTAACGAACAGGTCTTTCAAGGCCGCGATTTTTAAGAACTCGGCGTGTTCGAACCATTGCGCCGGACCGCCATAAACCCCCGGCAACTTGATGTCCATACTGACGCCATCTACGTAAGCGATGACCTTTTCCAGTTCTTGAGGCAAACAACCATTGGTTTCTAAAAGATATGGCAGATTGATTCGTCCTTCGCGCCGGCAAGTACGCAGAAACTGGGCGATAAATTCAGCGTGTGTCAGAGGTTCGCCGCCGGTCAGAGCAACCATGCGATGAAACATGGGCTCGAGGCCCTCGACCTCTCCGATCAGCTCTTCAACCGTCACAGGTCGGCCGGCCTCCGGATCGCGCGCGTCCGGAGTGTCACAAAACTTACAGTTGAGGTCGCAACCGGCAAAGCGGACAAAAATGTGCAGACTGCCGGCGAACTTGCCCTCGCCCTGCAGGCTGGAAAACGTTTCGATTATGGGCGCGGTGATCGCCATTTTGCTTAATCTCCCCCTACTGTACGGCACGCGTCTTGAACCGCGCTTCGTCGATTCCCTCTACCTCAGCTGCAAAAGCGGCAACTACCTCAGCCGCGAACTCTCGCTCATCTATCTCCAAATCGACCAGGCCGGCAGCGTTAATAGGCGTCCCAGCCTCGCTGACGTTGATTCCGGCGTGTATCAACCCTGACGTGGGGCTAACGGTCGCTATCGAGACGCTTAGCTTGCCCCGGCCGCGGCCCGTGGTCAGATAGAGATCGTCCCCGGCCCGGCTCACGGGCTCGGTCTTAGGCGCCCGCAACGTGTTGGCTACCTCTTTTATAACAGTTAT
>JANXYU010000013.1 GCA_025355855.1 Actinomycetota bacterium | reverse complement strand
CGCCGGCCTTCACGCGTGAAGTCGATGTCATACACTCCATGGTCCATTTGCGCTTGCGCCCCTTCGCACGTTTCAAAGCGTGGCACGCGCGCCGGCGTGGCGCGTGGTCGCAACAAACGCAGGCGTCGATGCACGACCGTGTACTTGCCGGTGAAGCCGCGGGCTTGCAGTTCCTGCACGGCGCGCTCGGTGGTGATGTTCGGATACTTGGCAAGCAGTTCGCGCAGGATCGGCTCGAAGGGATCGATGATGCTTTGGCGTGGCCGAGGTCTCGGCGCGGGCCTGGCATGCCCGTCACGCTGGGCCTGCACATGCGCCAGCACCCGCCGCACGGCGCCGCGCGTGATGCCCAACTCGTCGGCAATCGCCCGCTGCGACATCCCGGTCTGACGCCGCTGCACGATCTCCAACCGCACGGCTTCGTTCATGAGGATCTCTCCTGTTTCAGAGGGGGCCCCAGCACCAACTCCGCCACCACGCTCGCCTGATCGCCGACACGCGCCAGTAGGGGTCGCAAAATCTCCCGATCACTCTCGTGCAACTCGCGTTCGTTCGGCGTGCGCAGCCAGTTCTCCACGCGCACCAGTGCTTCTTGCGCCTGCCGCAGATGCCTGGCCAGCCAGTTCCCCGCCCGGCTCAGTCGCGGATCCGCCAAGGCCACCGGCATGCCATGCACCTGCGCCAACGCCTCGCGCGGCTTGGCCAGGACGAACGCCGCCTGCTCGGCGCTCGCCCCGACGAGCAGATCGATGACGCCGCTCACTTCCGGCATCGTCAAGGTGGCCCGCCGCGCCAGCGCCAACAACGCTTCCTGGTTGCCCACGGGCAACCGCGTCAACTCCTGCGCCAACGACGGACCCACCAGACCTAAACGCAAATCCTCTTTCACCGCCACGCTCAGCTTCTCCAACAGCGCCAGCCACCGCTGGCGAGATGGCCCGGCCCAACGTGCGTTTTTGGGCCGCTTTCAAAGCGTCACTGACACTACGCGGCCGCCCGACAGCTACACGGCCGGAAAATACCATTCCCCTTGCGGGATCATGCCCGGTTTCATCACAGCGCGGTGCCCAACACGTGGCAGGCTGCGGGCCGGACCGGAGCAGGGGCCAAGGTCGCCATCCTCGATTTCGGCTTCCAGGGATATCAAAGCCTGCTAGGTTCTGATCTGCCAGCCTCAGTTATCACGCGGTCATTTCGGGCTGACGGCGATGTCACGGGCGGCGGAGAGGTGCATGGCACGGCCTGTTCGGAAATCGTGCACGACGTCGCGCCCAACGCCCAACTTTACCTGGTAAATTTCGATACCGATGTTGAATACGCGCAAGCGGTCGATTATTTGATCAGCCAGCATGTTGATATCGTCAGCCACTCGATCAGCTGGTTCAACTGCGATTTAGGCGACGGGACCGGTTCAATCGATCAAAGGGTCAATGAGGCCGCGGCGGCCGGCATCCTCTGGTTCTCCGCCGCCGGCAACCAAGCCCAGTCACATTACAAGGCCTTGTACGCACCTTGCCCCTTTTATGACTCTGATACCGGGTTGACCGATTGGTATCAAATGTTTGAACCCGCTATAGGCATTCGCAACCGCGTCACCGTGATGGCAGGCGACACTTTGGTGGTCTGGATGCGCTGGCCGCAATACCCGTTTACTGCGCCATATTTTGCCTGGCATGACTTTGATCTCTATCTCCTTGATTCGGCAACCCCATCCAATAACGTGGTCGCCTGGTCAACCGGCATACAGCCATATAACGACACGAACCCCGGTTACGAGGCGCTCGTCTACACCGCACCGGTCAACGGGACCTACTCAATCGTGATTAATGACTACAGCTCGCATTATTCGCAAGCCACACCGCTCGAGCTGTTCACGACGACGAATCACCCGATGCAGTATCAGACGGCTGCGGCGAGCCTGACCTGCCCGGCCGACAATGCGAACGCGATTGCGGTCGGAGCGACGCAGGTGTCAAACGACAGCCTGGAGTGGTTCAGCTCGCAGGGACCGACGACGGATGGACGCGCGAAACCCGATGTCGTAGCGCCGGACCGCGTTACGACCGCGTCATATGGCGCCACAGGATTTGCGGGCACGTCAGCCGCCGCCCCGCATGCCGCCGGCGAAGCCGCGCTCTGGCGGGGAGCCGACGTTTCCAAAACCATGTCTGCTTTAGGCGGTTATATAAAGTCCTCAGCTCTGGATCTCGGGACGGCCGGGTTTGATTACCTCTACGGGGCGGGCAGAATCGCTCTGCCGAACCCCGCGACGGCTGTCTGCCCGGTTAATCACTTCGAGATGAGCGCGATCCCTGCGACCGTGTCGGCCGGAACGAGTGTTCCCGTCACAATCACGGCCAAAGACGCGTCGGATGCCGTGGTGACGGGATTCAACAACTGGGTACCGTTAACGATGACCACTGGGACTGTGGATCCTTGGAAGACCGGATCATTCGCGTCGGGCGTCTGGAACGGCACGATAACGCTGACCCAGGTTGCGCTGTCTCAACATCTGGTCGCGTCGATCGGCGCGTTCGCGATTACGTCTAACGCCTTCACTGTTCAGGCGGGAGCTCTGGACCATCTGGATGTTACGCCTATAACCGGCTATGCAAATTTGCGCCGAGGCGGCCAGCTTAGTCTTACTGTCCAAGGCGATGACGCCTGGCATAACCCGATCGGCGAGCTGACGTATTCTTGGGTCGCGACCGGAGGTACGTTAAGTGACGCTACCGGTTCAACCACGACGTATACCGCCGGATTGACGCCCGGGCCCGGTTTCTATGCTCGCGTTTCCTCGGGCGGGATCTCGGCCGATTTCCTGATTGGCATAAACGCGTCATCAGGCGACTACGATGGCGACGGCAGGAGCGAGACGGCCTTCGTCTACGACTACGGGAGCGGCACGACCCGCGTCTGGACGCTCGACTACGAGCCGACCGACCCCAACTACAACAACGGGAAGCCCACTATGTCGTGGTTTAGCGGTAACGGCCAGTTCGACACCAGCCGGGCGAAGATAGATTAGGAAAACGCTTGCGTTCTGCGAGCTAGGCCCCACGCGATCTGAGACAGGCGTATAATCTAAGGCATGATAGCTAAACTGCGGATTCTTGTTTTGATCAAACTTGGTTTCCTGGTACTGGCTCTGACGCTGATCGCCGCGCCCACCGCTTTCGGTTCCGGCGCTACCGAAGTCCGCGACCCGATTACCTCTCAACAGCAAGCTATCAGCGATGCCGCGCGACAATTCGCGAAGGGATCGCAGGAGGTGGGAGCCTTATCCGTTCCCATGTGGCCGGCGGGCAACGAATCACTTATTACCTCGCCCTACGGCTGGCGCATCCACCCCATCTACGGCGACCTTAGGTTTCATTACGGCTTGGACATCGGTGTCGACGAAGGGACGGTTGTTGTCGCGCCGCTGGCCGGTAGAGTCACCGTGGTCGAGTGGAGCGATAGTGTCGGTAACACAATCGAGATAGACCATGGAGGCGGCTTTACCACACGTTATTGCCATCTGAAAACGGGCGGCATCAGGGTCGCGGTGGGTGCCAACGTTCTGCAAGGCCAGCCGATTGCCTTATCCGGTAATACTGGGTCCCTTTCGACGGGCGCCCATTTGCATTTCGAGGTTTACAACTTCAACGACGCCTCTCGCGCCCCGTATCCCTTCTACTACACAATCGACCCGTTAAGTTGGCTTGGATCGTCGGTCGAATCACCGCAACCGGCGTCGGCGAACAGCTTCTCGCTACTCTACGACTATGGCGGCGCGACGGCATCGCTGTGGGCAATGACGCGAAGCGGTGCCAACCTTAATCCCGTCATGACCTGGTACAGCGGCTCCAACGCTTTCGACCCGGCGCGAGCCAAGATGACCAGTGGAGAATTCACGACCGGGACGGGACTTATGGACGTTGCCATGCTATATGATTATGGGTCTTCCATCGCCCGGCTCTGGACCTACAGGTGGAGTCACGGCAGCTATACACCTTGCTTGGCCTGGGGCAGCGGCGGCTTTGAAGCGTCGCGTGCCAAAATCGTGTCTGGCAATTTCGACGGTGTTTGGCCGGACGACGTCGCTATGCTCTACGACTACGGCAATGCAACCAGCCGTCTCTGGGTTTTCACTAACAACGGCGTGACAATGACGCCACGTCTGGTATGGTCAAGCGGCCTGGGAGGTTTCGACGCGTCCCGCGTCAAACTGGTCGCCGGCAATTTCAATGGTAGCGGCGCCGACGATATTGCCATGCTCTATGATTACGGGAACGCAACCTCTCGTCTGTGGACTTTCGTCAATGACGGCTCGAGCATGACACCCATGATGGCCTGGTCTAGCGGCCCCGGCGGTTTTAACCCGGCCCAGGCCCAGTTGACTGCCGGCAACTTCAATGGGACCGGCCCGGACGACGTCGCCGCACTATATGACTATGGCAATTCCACCTCGCGCATCTGGACGTTTATGTCTAGCGGGTCGACTTTCGGGCCAACACTGGCCTGGGCCAGCGAGCCTGGTTGTTTCAACGCCGCCCGCTCGAAGATCACGGCCGGCCTGTTTAACGACGACGCCGTCGCGGATATCGCGGCTATCTATGATGAAGGCAACGACACTGGGCGCGTCTGGATATTCTCCGGCAGCGGCGACAAGATGACCCCGAACAGCGTCTGGTATAGCGGCGCAGGCGCCTTCGAAGTCGGCCGCTGGCGGTTGAACTAAGTTGTCGGACGGCTTTCTATCGGTGCTTATATGCTAAAATTGTTATGGGTGTGCCGAACGTATGAATGTCGGCTTACACGACATAAGTCGGTAGCCGCAAGGAGGCGTTCGGTATGAAACGGAAGACGATTGTTGCCGCGATGGTGATATTTTGTTTAGTCGCAGGGACTGCCGCCGGCGTCGGCTGGTATGCGGGACGCGCCATCGCACCGGCGGATGTGTCGAAGAAAGCCAGTTCAACAGCGGAGACGCGCACCGACAGCGCTATCGCTGACGACGCCCAAAACGGTGAGTCGGCCGGTACGGAAACAGTATCCGTATCTGTGTTCTTCACCGACAACCAGTTTAGTCTCTTGCATGCCGAGAACAAAACGGTTCCCAAGACAACCAGTGCGAAAGCTGCCATCGAGGAGCTTATCAAGGGTCCGGCGGACGCCGGCCACATCCGAACCATTCCATCGGGAATGACAATCCAATCGGTTTCCATTGAGGGAGACCTTGCTCGTGCGAGTTTTGGCCCTACATTTGCCAGTCTCTATCCGCAGGGATCAGCGGGCGAAATGATGTTCATCTACTCCGTCGTTGATACTCTGACCGGGATTCCTGGTATCGAGCGAGTTCAGTTACTAGTCGATGGCCAAGCCTCTAGCCGATACGGGAATCTTGATTTGGCACAACCGATACAGCGCGACGAGAGCCTTATCGCGCAATAGCGCTACTATGGGGCAACCCTAATGACGATATGTTTATTAGAGGTGTTAATAGATTGACCCGACGCATTTGTGACACATTCAACCTAAGGCGACTTTTTACCACGACAGTATTTATGGCGGTGTTTATGATTGCCAACGCCTGGATTGTTGCGGGATCCGCTCACGCCACTGATGTTGTTATTGAGCCGGGCCACGGCACCGCCGGCGTTTCAGACGGAGCCTATAATGCACTATACGATCTGCATGAAAGCGACATCAACCTGGCCATCGGATTAAAGGTAAGCAGCCTCCTACAACAGGCCGGTTATCAAGTTCTAATAACTCGCTCCGGCAACGTGGTCATGTCAGAACCGGCTATCGACAATCTCATCAATACTTCTGGCGCCGGGGCATGTATATCAATCCACTGTAATGCCGACGGCGGCACGGCCGTCGGAACTGAGACGTATTATAGTACCAACGCCCCTAAGAACCCTGCCGATACCCGGGATCGGACTTTGGCCGAACGAGTCCAGGCCGGCGAAGTCGCGGCGATCCAAGCTTATCCCTACGCAACAAGTGACCGGGGCGTTAAGACGGCCAATTTCTATATTCGCAACTACACGCCGCCGTCCGTTCTGACCGAAGTTTTGTTCATCGATAACAACGCCGAGGCGCAATTGCTGGGAAACGCGTCTTTCCAGTGGGCGGTCGCTTCGGGCATTAAGAACGCCATCGTTTCGTTTATTACACCATCTGATTCGCCGTCACCCCCGCCGACAAATCCGCCGTCGACCAAAGCCGCCCAGATGTTCCCGCTGTTGTACGACTACGGCAATGGTAACTCCCGGTTATGGACCGTCGGGCGTTGCGACGAAGCTTCGCCTACGGTCTGGCCAGTTGAGGCTTGGGCCGGCGGACTCGGCGGATTTGACCCCAAGCGCTGCCAGGTGGCGGCGGGAGATTTCGACAGCGACACGAACGGTGACGTAGCTGTGCTCTATGATTACGGCGGCTCTACATCAGCCCTGTGGCTATTCTTAAACAATCAGGGCAACGGCAAAATGACGCCGGTAATGGTCTGGCAGAGCGCGTTGGGCGGTTTTGACTCGTCCCGCGCCAAGCTAGTCGCCGGGAACTTCAACGGCGTCGGCGGGGACGACGTCGCCATACTATACGATTACGGCAACGCGACCTCGCGTCTTTGGACTTTTACCTCTGGCGGAGTCACGACGACACCGGTAATGGCCTGGTATGGGTCCGGTTTTGACGCGTCCCGCGTCAAATTGGTTGCCGGCAACTTCAACGGCGCCGGTGCCGACGATATCGCTATGCTCTACGATTACGGCAACGCGACCTCTCGTTTGTGGACTTTCACCTCTAACGGAACAACGATGACGCCGGCGCTGGCCTGGTATGGACCCGGTTTCGATGCCTCCAGAGTGAAAATGACAGCAGGAAACTTCAACGGCGTTGGGGCAGACGATGTAGCTATGTTATATGACTACGGCAACTCCACATCGAGGATATGGACATTCCTGTCCAACGGCGCAACGATGACGCCGGAGCTGGCCTGGTACGGAGCCAGCTTCGACGCCTCCCGCGCCAAGATCGCAAGCGGCGACTTCGGCGGCGACGCTAAATCTGATGTCGCCCTGCTCTATGACTATGGCAACGCCGCGACGCGCATCTGGATCGGCGTCAGCAATGGCGCGACGCTGACGATGAGTCAGGCTTGGTACAGTGGCACTTGTCGATTTGACGCTAAACAGACCAAGGTCGAGGGGGAGAGTTCGGCGGCAGGGAATACCGTTACGGTGCTCCGTCCGCTGATGTCGTCACTTCTGGCCGGCCACGAGGTGGGTTCATCCGTGACGTTGAGTTGGAGCGCGATTACCGGCGCTACCAGCTACGATGTCGAAATTCTAAACGCATTGCCGTCCGCTTTCGAGGCCGAATCCACGACTGCCAGCAGCCAGAGGATAGCGGTAGCCACGTCAGCGACCGCTTCTTTAACCTATGACACAACGGCGCTCACCGGCGGACGGACTTTCTATTACAGGGTAATTGCTAAAACCGGTGCCGGCTATATAACCGGTTACAGTGCGCCCGACTCGTTTGCCATCGCCGGCGAGCCGGCGGCCAATCGCAGCTACCCGCTGCTCTATGATTATGGCGGCGGAACCTCCAAGCTGTGGGCCATGCTCAGCAGCGGGGGCACAACCCCTCAGTTCACTCCCAATGTGGCCTGGTCTGGCGCCACCGGAGGTTTCGACGCTAAGCGTTGCCAGGTTACGACGGGGGACTATGACGGTGACGGGACCGGCGATGTCGCAATTCTATATGACTATGGGGGCGCCACGGTTGGCATCTGGCTGTTCCTGGACAATCAAGGCAATGGCAAGCTGTCGCCCGTTCTTGCCTGGTCAAGCGGCACGGGTGGGTGGGACCCATCTCGTACGAAAATCTCGAGCGGCGATTTCAACGGTGACGGAAAGACAGACATTGCGATGCTCTACGATTATGGCAGCGATGGCGCGGGCCTTTGGTCAATGATCAGCAACGGAACAACGTTGTCACCCAGCAACGGAGGCAATCGCGCCTGGTACAGTGGCGTTGGCGCATGGGATGCGTCAAGGACCAAGCTTGTCTGTGGGGACTTCAACGGGGATAGTCGGTCCGACGTCTACTTGCTCTACGATGATGGTGGTTCGACCACGTCAATATGGTCTATGACAAGCAACGGAACGACATTCTCGCCCATAAAAGTTTGGACTAGCGGTATCGGCGGCTGGGACGCTAACCGCACGAAAATTGTCAGCGGTAACTTCGGCGGCGACGCCAAATATGACGTTGCGTTACTTTACGATTACGGCAACGCGACCTCTAAGATATGGTCAATGATCAGCAATGGTTCTCAGATATCACCTGTTTTGTCCTGGGCGAGCGGGCCTGGTTTCGACGCGTCTCGCGTCAAGATGACGAGTGGTAACTTCGGCGGCGACGCTACGTCCGATATCGCTCTGCTTTACGATTATGGCAATGCGACAACCAGAATCTGGACGGCTGTTTCTGACGCCACGGCTATGACCTTAAACCTGGCCTGGTCTAGCGGCGCCGGGAGCTTTGACGCGAACCAGGCTAGAGCAGAGGCCGACCCGTATGCGGGTATCGCTTTTGCGCCGTTCTCGTTTACCGCAAACGGTGCTTACCAGGTACGCGACACTAGCAACAACATCTTGGCCAGCCTGACGAGCGGGCAGACGGTAACGGTCAGCTACCAGTACGGCAACTACTATGTCCGCGCCTCTAACGGCCAGGCCGCTTCGGTCGGTTTGCCGGTGCGTATCACGCCTGTCGGAGCTACCATAGTCCAAGCTTTGTCTATCCCGACTTATCAACAATATCGCGGCGTCTTGGAAGTCCGCTATTCTCCCGTTTCCAACAAGCAATGGATCATAAACGAACTAGACCTTAACAGTTACTTAAATGGTATGGGCGAAGAGCCGGAGGTCTGGCCGGGCGGGGCGGGCGAACCTGGTGGGACGGCCGCGCAATATCAGGAGTTTCTAAAACTCTCCGCGCTCGCGTTCCGCAGCTATGCTTATGATGTCGTGGTCAAGAAAGACAAGCATCCCGCGGAAGCATTCGATCTTTGCAACGATCCAGGCAGCTGTCAATGGTATATCGGTTACGCGCGAGAGACGCAAGGCGGCAATCTAGCAGCGGCGATCAGCGCCACCAACGGGCAGGTCGTGACGTACCATGGGGTGGCGGCGCGCGTGCCTTATTTCAGCGATTGCGACGGGACAAGCAAGACCGGCCTTTACCCCTGGTGTATTGGCGTTTCGGACATGGATGTCTGCGCCGGTCATACACTTAGAGGGCACGGCTACGGGATCTGCATGAACGGCGCCCGCTGGCGCGCTTCCCGAGGCTCCGGGTATTCCGCCATCATGCATTACTACTTGGCCGTTGACGCGGGTTTTGGGTCGATCGGCAACCCAGCCGTCCGCGTCGGTGTCTATTCCGTCGCACCATAAAGGCTTTACCGTGCGGCATAATCGGCCGAAGTATATATAAGGGACTAATTAACACGTTCATATCAAGGTGATTTGCAATGACGTCAAGCCGATTTAGAATAATCCAGAATAGCTCGGCCGCTATATTTCTAGCGGCCGCCTTATTTCTAGCGGGTGGACCAGCCGCTCTGGCCGCCTCCGCCGCGACGGACAACATTATTGTCGCTTACAAACCTGGTTATACGTACTCAGAAACCCAGCTCAAAAACGCATTGCATGGGGTACGAACCAGGAAGACAGTGGGCGATGCTCGGGTCCAAGAAGTATCGGTCAATGGCGACATTAATGCCAAAATCAATGAGCTTAGGCGTGACACGGCTGTAGCTTACGCCGAACCGAACTACCGCCGTTCTGTAAGTGCGACGACGCCAAACGATCCCGATTACGCTTCTAGTCAATGGAACTTGCGGACGACGAGGGCCGATGCGGCTTGGGACATTACGCGTGGCAGTACGTCCGGAATAATTGCGGTAATCGATACCGGTGTTTCGGTCTCCCACCCCGACCTGGCCGGCAAGATAGTCGCCGGTTATGATTTCATTGATAACGATTCCGATCCGACCGATTTGAACGGCCACGGTACGCACGTCGCGGGAATCGCGGCGGCGATAACCAACAACGGCGTCGGGGTTGCCGGCATGGACTGGAACGCTCGCTTGATGCCGGTCCGAGTCCTGGATGCGGCTGGTAACGGTTATGACTCGGATATCGCCAGCGGCATCGTCTGGGCTGCCGATCACGGCGCTAAAGTCATCAATATGAGTTTGGGCGGGGCGTCATCATACCCGCAAACAATGCAATCGGCGATCGACTACGCCTACGGCAAGGGTGTGATGATCGTCGCTGCGGCAGGCAACACGCCTGGTGAGCTGACCTATCCGGCGGCCTGCAATCACGTTGTCGCGGTGGCCGCCACCGATAGTGCAGACAACAGGGCTAGTTTCTCTAACTATGGATCGTTCGTGGACGTCGCGGCGCCCGGAGTAAATATTATCAGCACTTTTTGGACCGCCGGTAACGGAAATACATACGGACAGGGTAGCGGCACATCGATGGCCTCACCGCTCGTAGCAGGCTTAGCTGCGCTGCTTACCGAGCTCTATCCGACATGGACTCCCGATCAGGTGACCAGCCGGATCGAGGCAACAGCTGACGATCTTGGAACAACAGGTCGGGATGACTTTTACGGCTATGGCCGGGTCAATGCGGCTGCCGCGCTGACCTTGGTCGACCACTTTACGGTTGAAGCGACCGGTCCCAGAACGGCCGGCACAGCCTTTTCCATTATCGTCACCGCCAAAGACAAAGCGAACGCGACTGTCGGGGATTTTAACCAGAATGTTACTTTAAGCGATACGACAGGTTCGCTTAGTCCGGCGCAAAGCGGTGCGTTTAGCGGAGGTGTCTGGACCGGCAACGTTACCATTACTAAGGCAACCGACACCGATAGGATCACGGCGGTTTTCGGCGCGTCGGCGGTCACAGGCAGCAGCGCGACTTTTGTTGTTAATCCGGCGGCACCGGATCACATATCTGTTTCACCGGACCAGATTTCCATCGGGATTGGGAAGACTAGACAATTGACCGCTACGGTCCAGGATGTTTACAACAATCCTATCAGCGGGGCAGTGATCAACTGGTCGGCGACCGGCGGGAGTGTCGCGCCGCAGACGGGAGCAACGACGACATATACGGCCGCGACCAGCGAGGGCACGGACTTCCTAATTACGATCACTAGCGGTTCATTATCAGCCACAGTGAAAGTCAAGATCGCCTTCGCGTTCCTTAGTGATTTTGGCGGCAATGGTGTATCCGATATCGGCATGCTATATGACTACGGCAACGCGACGTCGCGATTATGGGCTTTTACCGGAACGGGGACGCTGGGCGCGACCAGTTTCGCTCCGTCGATCGGCTGGTTTGGGGGCGTTGGCGGTTTTGACCCCGCCCGCGTCCAGATAGCCAGCGGCGATTATGACGGCGACGGCAAAACCGATATCGCGATGCTATACGACTACGGCAATTCCACCAGCCGGTTGTGGGTTTTTACGGCGTCCATCAAGCCCGGAACGATTGACGTTCCGGAGTTTACGCCAACGGTTGTCTGGTACAGCGGTGTCGGTGGTTTTGACGCCAGTCGAGTCAAGCTGACCAGCGGCGACTATAACGGCGACCGTATGTGTGATATCGCGATGCTCTATGACTACGGTAATGCCACGGCGCGCCTATGGACATTTCAGGCGAATGGTTCCCCGGGCGCTCCCGGCTTCCTTCCTTCGCTTTCGTGGTCCGGCGGGGTAGGCGCTTTCGATGCGTCTCGAGTCAGACTCACGAGCGGCGACTATGACGGTGACGGCCGGTGTGACGTCAGCATGCTGTACGATTATGGCAATGCGACCAGCGGGTTTTGGACCTTTTTGGGAACGGGTTCGCCCAGTCACATTGTCTTCCAGCCCTCCATCACTTGGTACGGCGGTGCGGGCGCGTTTGACGCCAACCGGGTCAAGTTGACCAGCGGCGACTATACAGGCGACGGCAAGGCCGACCTTGCAGTGCTTTACGACTATAGCAACGCTACATCTCGACTCTGGACCTTTGCCGCGACCGGCTCGGTTGGTGCTCCCCACTTCCAGCCGGGCCTCGCCTGGTACGGCGGCGAGGGGGCCTTTGACTCCAACCGTGTCAAGTTGACCAGTGGCGACTATGACGGCGACGGCAGAACAGACGTCAGTATGCTCTACGATTATGGCGACGCCACGTCTCGCCTGTGGACATTCACGGCAACCGGCGCTTCCGGGACAACAACCTTTGATCCGGGTATCGCTTGGTATGGAGGCACGGGAGCGTTCGACGCTAGCCGGGTTAAGGTTACCAATTAGAACCTGGGTAAATCCCTAGCTTTAATACAAGGTGCTTGACTAGGCTTTTTAGGAAGCTCCGCTAGGCCTATACTAGGCCTATGATGACCACAGGTTCCCACACATTAGGACTAAAAACAGCTCTCCTTGTTCTGCTCTGTGCTATAGGCACATTCCTGTCGGCGGCAATCCATCCGGCGCTGGCAACAAGCAGCGACTACGACGGCGACAAAACGGCTGACGTGGTCACCTCGTATGATTACGGCAACGCCACCACCCGCCTCTGGGGATTTAGGTCTGACGGGTCATCTTTCATCCCCGCGCTCTTGTGGTTTTCCGGTCAGGGCCAATTCGACGCCACTCGCACCAAACTTGTCTCGGGAGACTTCGACGGAGACAGCAAATCCGACGTCGCCATCCTCTACGACTATGGCAACTCGACCAGCCGCATCTGGATATTTAAGTCGGACGGCTCTAATATGGCACCTTCCCTAGCTTGGTATAGCGGCCCCGGCAAGTTCGATGCCTCCCGGGCCAAACTTGTCTCGGGCGACTTTGATGGAGACGGCAAAGCTGACATCGCGGCACTCTACGATTATGGCAACTCAACAAGCCGTTTCTGGTTCTTCAAGTCGGATGGCGCGACATTTGCGCCATCTACCGCCTGGGATAGCGGCACCGGCAAGTTCACTTCGGGCCACGCCGTAATTAAAAGCGGCGACTTTGACGGGGACGGCAAAACTGATGTCGCCGCGCTCTATGACTATGGGAGCGGAACCAGCCGACTGTGGGTTTTTAAGGCAGATGGCACGACTCTGGCGCCAGCTATTGCCTGGTATAGTGGTCTGGGTAAATTCGCCGCCGGCCGCGCCATGATGACTTGCGGCGACTACGACGGCGACGGTAAGTTCGACATCGCCGTACTCTACGACTACGGCAACGCGACCAGCCGAATCTGGCTCTTCAGGTCGGACGGCATTTCCCTGACCCCAGCAATCGCTTGGTACAGCGGTTCCGGCAAGTTCGCTTCAGTAAATGTCAAGCTGACGAGTGGGGACTACGACAACGACGGTAAGTCCGACATTTCCATGCTTTACGATTATAAAGGAGCCACCAGTCGCTTTTGGGTGTTTAAATCAGATGGCGCGAACTTCTCTCCGGATATTTTCTGGTATAGCGAACAAGCCGGTTTTGATTGGAACAGGACAAGGCTGGCAGACGCCGAAAGCGGCTCCGCGGCAATTGACATAAACAACTATGTTATCGGCTACTCTGTTCTGGGTCGTCCGCTTATCGCTACAAGAATCGGCAGCGGTGCTCGCCGCTACCTTTTTGTCGGTGTGCACCACGGAGATGAACCGCAAGGCGGTTGGACTTTGGATCAATTCCGCACCTACCTGTCGGTTCACCCAGACGCCGTTCCTGTAGATACCGAGGTTTGGATCATACCGTTCCTTAATCCCGACGGGTTGGCGGCCGGTACGCGTTGGAACGCGCGCGGCGTTAATTTGAACCGCAATTATGGGACAAATGATTGGGGCTTATATGATGTGACCTCGATAACCGCGGCAGAAGCCGCCGGTCTTGTGCCTCTAAGAGACATGTCGGCCGTCATAACCGGAATTCCTTACTCGTTCAACTACCCAGGACCTGTGCCATTTTCCGAGCCTGAAACGGTCGCGGTCGCTGGTCTGTGCGCTGGCAAGTCCTTCCGCGCCATGGTAACGGTGCACGATGCGGAAGGCTGCGTTTATTGGGGTCAAACCGGCGTAGATCTGGCGTACCTATTTGGCGGCAAAGCCGGCCTGCCGGTAGCCGGCCCTCTGTCGATTTCTGGTGACGCCACCCGTTGGTTTGGCCAGGCTTACGGCAGTCCGTCGATTACGGTAGAAATGACACCCGACCAAGCCAACGGCAGTCCCGCCACCGTATTCAACGCCTATCTGCCGGCGCTTTTGGCCACCATCAACTACTAGACTCTCAGAACTCGTCGCCTTAATGGGCGTGTTCGAAATTTAGGTACCGCTAAGCGAAGCAACAAAAGTGTTTGTTCCAAGTCCTTACGGAAACCGTTATTACTGGGATATAATATTGCCATGACATGTAATCGCAAACTACGCTTTATCGTCGGTCTTTTCCTGGCAACCGCCTTTCTATTAGTGTTGGGCGGTTCCGCCATCGTCGCTAGTTCCGACTTCAACGGCGATGGCCGGGACGACGTTGTCGCGTCCTACGACTATGGCAGTTCCACTACCCGGCTGTGGGGATTCAGTTCGAACGGCGTGTCATTCACACCTTCCTTTGTGTGGGGCTCCGGAGCGTTTGAGGCTTCTCGCGCCAAAATCGTCGCCGGCAATTTTGACGGTGTCGGGTCGGATGACGCCGCGGTCTTGTACGATTACGGCAGCAGCACCAGCCGTTTGTGGCTGTATTCCTCCAACGGCGCGACATTTACGCCAACGCTGGCCTGGTATGGACCGGGATTCAACGCGGCGCGCGCTAAAATGGTCGCTGGCGATTTTAATGCCGACGGGAAGGCCGACATCGCGATGCTTTACGACTACGGTAACGGCAACAGCCGAATCTGGCTGTTTATTTCCGATGGCGCCAACATGACGCCGATAATGGCCTGGAACGGGCCGGGTTTTGATGCCGCCAGGGCGAAGATCGTCGCTGGCAATTTCGACGGCAGCGGCCCCGACGACATAGCGGTCCTTTATGACTATGGCAGTTCGACTAGCCGCATCTGGACATTTATCTCCGATGGAACAGCGCTAGCGCCGCATCTAGCTTGGGGCTCGCAAGGGTTCGACGCTGCGCGGGCAAAATTCGTCGCTGGCAATTTCGACGGGACGGGAGCCGATGACGTCGCGACGCTTTATGACTACGGCAGTTCGACTAGCCGCATCTGGACCTTTATCTCCAACGGAACGACAATGACCCCGACATTGGCTTGGGGCGCGCAAGGTTTTGACTCCAGCCGAGCAAAACTGGTCGCCGGAAATTTTGACGGCGCCGGCGCGGACGATATCGCGGCTCTCTACGATTACGGCAACTCAACCTCTCGCCTATGGATGTTCACCTCGAACGGGACGACCCTAGGGCCGCATCAAGCGTGGGCAAGCGGCACAGGCAACTGGGACGCGACCCAATCCAAGATCGCCAACGCGTCGACATTTTTACCGCGAGCCGGAATCGCCACCGGTAAGACAATCGACGTCAATCTTTCTATCCAGACTCTCTACTGCAATCAAAACTCTTTGGATGAGGTGGACGAGGGTGTTTTCCGGTGGGTCGGCCATACTGTGTATTCGACGCTTGTCTCATCCGGGCGCAGCCCGTTTGCTACGCCGACTGGTAATTTCCAGGTTTACGCAAAAGACGCAGTGGCCGACATGTCCGGCTTTGCCGGAACGGCGGAGGAATACTATGTGCCGAACGTCCCGTATATTCTGTGGTTCTTCGGTAGCTACTCCATTCACGGCGCTTATTGGCACAACGACTTTGGTAACGTTCGCAGCCACGGTTGCGTGAACGTGCCGGTCGACGCAGGCGCCTGGATCTACGCTTGGGCGCCCATCGGAACGCCGGTTAACGTCCACTACTAAGTTTCTCGCCGACCCCTGTACAGCCCCCGACAAATAATATGTTTGCCTGATTATGATATCCTTATAGACTAAGATTGTCGTTAGGAGGCCTGTTCTTGAAAGCATTGATTTTGGCCGGCGGCAGCGGGACACGCTTGCGGCCGATAACTCATACGAGCGCCAAACAACTGGTACCGATTGCCAATAAACCGGTACTTTTTTATGCCATTGAAGCGGTGCGCGACGCCGGTATAACCGACATCGGGATCATAGTCGGCGAAACAGCCGAAGAAGTCAAAGCCGCTGTGGGTGATGGCAGCGCCTGGGGTGTCAGCGTTACCTACATTAAACAAGACGAGCCGCGCGGTCTGGCGCATACGGTTATAATCTCCGAACAGTTCCTTGGTGACGACAGTTTTGTCATGTATTTGGGAGACAACCTGGTGAAAGACGGCATCACTGCGTTGGTGGATAGCTACAGGCAAAGCGGCGCCAACGCTCAGATTTTGCTGGCGCACGTTCTCGAACCGCAGCATTTCGGAGTGGCTGAGCTTACGGACGGCAAAGTTGTCAGGTTGATTGAGAAACCGAAAGAACCGGCCAGCGATCTCGCCCTCGTCGGAGTTTATATGTTCGACAAAAACATCATGGATGCTGTCAAGGCCATCAAGCCGTCCTGGCGAGATGAGTTGGAAATCACCGATGCCATCCAGTACCTTATTGATCAAGGATTCCAAGTCAATCCGCATATTATCGACGGCTGGTGGAAGGATACCGGCAAGATCGGAGATATTCTAGAGGCCAATCGGATTATGTTGGATGTCCTTGAACCACGTTGTGATGGAACCGTTGATGAAGAATCGGAGCTACACGGCAAGGTGGTCATCGAGACTGGCGCCCGGGTCATTAAGTCAGTCGTCCGCGGCCCGGCCATAATCGGCGAGAACTCGGTCATCGACCACGCTTATATCGGGCCATTTACCTCGATATACTATGATGTCACCATTAGAAATAGCGAAGTCGAGCACTCGGTTGTCCTTGAGAAGAGCTCGATTCTGGATATTCAAGAGCGCATTGAAGACAGCCTGATCGGACAGAACGTGGAAGTTACCCGGTCCAACCGCAAACCGAAGGCCTATCGCTTGATGCTGGGTGATTCCAGCAAAGTCGACATTGGTTAACAGTAATAAAAAATAGAAAATTCCAAATATAGGTAAACATGATCCAGGGAGCAAAGATGATAGATGGCGTTAAAACAAAAAAGCTGAAGGTTGTGCCTGACGAGCGAGGTCGTTTGACCGAGATCATGCGCAACGACGACGAGATGTTTGAGAAATTCGGCCAGTTGTATATGACGACTAATTATCCAGGAGTCATAAAAGCCTGGCATTTCCATAAAAATCAAATCGATAACGTGGCCTGCATCAAGGGCATGATCAAGCTGGTTATGTTCGATTCCCGCGAGGGAAGTCCGACAAAAGGCGAAGTCAACGAGATGTTCATCGGTGAGTACAATCCGACGCTTGTGCGCATTCCGAGTAATGTCTACCATGGCTGGAAATGCGTGAGCGAAACGGAGTCAATGGTCGTTAATTGCCCGACTGAATTGTATGACTATGCGGCACCCGATGAAGAGCGTCTGCCTTACAACAGCCCGGAGATACCGTATGACTGGTCTCTTAAACATGGCTAAACAGACGCAGACAAGGAACACAACGAGAGCCAAGCGCACAAGGAGCGAGTGTTGAAGTTATTAGTTACGGGCGGAGCGGGTTTTATCGGCTCCAACTTCATCCGGCATATGCTGGGCAAATACCCGAATTATATGATCATTAATCTAGATAAGCTGACATACGCCGGCAACCTCGATAACCTGCGCGATATCGAGAACGATCCGCGCTACGAGTTCGTCCAAGGCGATATCTGCGACGTCGACCTCATCGATGATCTGGCGGGCCGTGTCGACGGCATCATTAATTTCGCGGCGGAAAGCCATGTCGACCGGTCGATCGAGGATCCGCAGTCATTTGTCGTAACTGACGTGCTGGGCACTCAGAATATCCTAGAAGCTGTCAAAAAACATAATGTCGACCGGTTCTTGCATATCTCGACCGACGAAGTATACGGGTCGATCCCGGAGGGGCGTTCCAGCATGGAAACCGACCCCATCGAGCCGAACAGCCCTTATTCGGCCAGCAAGGCGGGCGGAGACCTGATCTGCCGCGCTTACTATCACACCTACGGAACACCAGTGCTAGTAACGCGTTCGTCCAACAACTTTGGGCCGTATCAGTACCCCGAGAAACTGATTCCCCGATTGACCACAAACGCCATCGACGGCAAACCCTTGCCGGTCTACGGCGACGGTCTTAACGTGCGCGATTGGATCTATGTTGCAGACAATTGCGAGGGCCTGGACATCGTTTTTCATGAGGGCAACGTCGGCGAAGTTTACAACATCGGCGGCGGAAACGAGGTCGCGAACATCGATATCGTCCGGCAGATCGTAAGGGACACCGGGGTCAACGATGACTTAATCTCCTATGTCGAGGATCGCCTTGGGCACGACCGGCGCTATTCACTGGATTCAAGCAAAGCCCAAGCTCTTGGCTGGACACCGCGTCATGATTTCGCCTCAGCCTTATCGGAAACAATCAAGTGGTATAAGGACAGCGACGCGTGGTGGCGGCCGTTAACTGACGCAATGGCGTCAGATTCCTAAACGCGAGGTTGCGTTTGTTTAAGAAGGCCGCGGAGATAATCAAATACCGGGAATTGCTGATCAATTTCGTGATCAAGGATCTTAAAGTTAGATATAAGAGCTCGGCCCTTGGGTTCTTTTGGTCGCTTTTGAACCCGTTGCTCATGATGTTGATCTTTACGTTTGTTTTTGCTCACGTATTTAAGTTGGGAATCAAGGACTTTCCGATATTCCTGCTGACCGGCCTCTTGCCGTGGAATTTCTTTAACATGGCCGTTGCGGGGGGCACCGCTTCGGTTCTCGCGAACGCCGCTCTGGTTAAGAAGATTTACTTTCCCAGAGAGCTTCTTCCGATCGCGGCCGTCTTGGCCGAATTGGTAAACTTTCTTATTGCGATGGCGCTCTTATTCATATTTCTGGCAATTTATGGCTATCACTTCTATCTTTACGTGCCGTTGATTTTAGTCGCCATTGTCATTCAGACACTGTTTACGATAGGCGTTTGCTTATTTTTATCTGGCGTTAACGTCTACTTCCGGGACATCCAATATATCGTCAACGTGGTCCTGATGGCCCTGTTCTACGCGACTCCTATCCTCTACAACATCAGCATGGTACAGAAGATCACGCTGTTCAAAACGTATCCATGGCTTCTGAGCCTATATCAATTGAACCCGATGACGCCCTACATGATCATGTACCGGAATATGATGTATGAAGCGACTTGGCCATCCTGGACGGCGCTTGGTGTGGCGGCGGCAACTGCCGTGGCTGCTCTCGTCGTCGGTTATCTGACCTTCAAAAGACTCGCGCCAGCCTTCGCGGAAGAGCTTTAGAATGGCGGACAAAATGATTGTGGAATTGGAGAACGTTTCTAAAACTTTCCGGATTTATCGTGAACGGCGAGACACTTTAAAAGAGCTTTTATTGTTCCGCCGGCGCCGGTTCGATGAACTGATGGCGGTCAATGATGTTTCATTTACTGTTCAAGCCGGACAGACCTTGGGCATCATCGGGCAGAATGGTTCAGGTAAAAGCACCCTTCTTAAATTGTTGTCGGGCATTTATATCCCTACCAGCGGGTCCGTCAAAATAGGCGGTAAGGTTTCTGCTTTGTTGGAGCTGGGCGCCGGGTTCCATCCTGATTTGACAGGCCGGGATAATGTCTACTTGAACGGAGCAATATTATGTCTTACTCGCAAACAAATAGACGCAGTGTTCGATGACATCGTGGCGTTTTCCGAGCTTGAGGAGTTTATTGACCAGCCGGTCAAGAATTATTCGTCCGGCATGTATACTCGTCTCGGTTTCGCCGTCGCCATTAATGTCGACCCTGATATTCTGCTTGTCGACGAGGTGTTGGCAGTAGGCGATCAGCACTTCCAAAGCAAATGCTACGAGAAGATAAGCGAGATGCAGTATCAAGGCAAAACAATCATCTTTGTTTCTCACGATTTGGACGCTGTGCGCAAGGTGTGCGATAGAGCAATATATATGGAAAATGGTGTTATCCTGGAAGACGGTATGGCCGCTACGGTTATCGGTGCTTACCGCAGCTCGATCGCGGACAAAGATCTTGATTATCTGGAAGGCCGGGAGAACAAAGAGCGCGAGCGGTTAGGCACCCGCGAGGCGGAGATCACTAAAGTCGAACTTCTAAACGCCGCCGGAATCGAGACTTTGGGGCTCGAATCGAAAGAGAGAACGAAGCTGCGCTTGACCGTTGATTTTCACGCCGATGCCCGGGATCCCATTTTCGGATTCGTCATTGATGGTTTGGACGGCAAAAACGTTTACGGCACTAATACCCTCTGGCGCGGCGTCAAGACCGGTTTATTTAAGGCGGGCCAGACAGTTACTGTTGAGTTTCAACAAGATATGAGGCTGTGCGGCGGCGAGTATTTGATTAGCCCGGCTGTCGCGTACCCGGATGCAACCAGATATTATGACTGGCGAACTAACGTGCTGTCCTTTAAGGTCAGGGATGATGGAACGATGATGGGAATTGCAAACCTAGATTCAAAGATCGTCATTACCGATTCAGATTCCGGCAAAAACATACTATCTTGTTAGATTAGGAGAGCGATCTCTACATGGAATTTACAGGCGAACGCTTGGTTCCCGAAAAACCGGAACTGGCTGAATTATACCAGCACCATATACTGAGGTATGTCTTCAGTAAGCCCTATGCGCGCGGGAAGATAGTTCTGGATGCTGCTTGCGGTTCGGGATATGGCAGCCACTACCTGGCTCGAAATGGGGCGTTAAAGGTGATTGGCGTAGATATCGCTGAAGACGCGGTGGCTCATGCGGCTATGACGTATGAGATGGAGAATGTTGAATTCCGCGTGATGGACGTAGCGGCGATGTCTTTCAAGGACGAGTCCTTTGATTTGGTTTGTTCGTTTGAGACGATTGAGCATATCCCGGATCATGAGGCGTTTCTGTTTGAGGCAAGGAGAGTCCTAAAGCCGGGCGGTAAGCTCGTCATATCCAGTCCTAATGTCGAGCAATACTCGGCGGATACTGGGGACGGCAGCAACCCCTTTCATATTACCGAGTTCTCAAAAACAGAGTTCGAGTCGTTATTGAAGAAACATTTTTCGGAAGTGAATATGTTTTTTCAAAAGCCCGAGGCGCCGATTTCCGGGGACAACCTCGATTATGAGGTAAATCTTTGCATGCTCGAGCTTCTCTTGGTCAGGCTGCAAGAGATGCGCTACGAACCGGTTCAGGGTTTGTCAGACGAGGTCATTGGGGAGCAAGTGAGAGCCATGCGGCGCACTGTTAATCTGAGCGAATCCCGTTGGCCTGGAATAATGCGTAAGGCAAAGATGTTCCTCGGGGGCCGCAAAGATGTTCGCGCCGTAGCGGCTGTTGTCGAGTCTCTGGTTCAGTCTACAAAACACGTCGAGCAACTAACCCGAGAGCGCGAACACAGACTGTGGATCACAGCGCAGCAGTTGATAGAGCAACTGCTGCGCTACGGTGATTTCAACCTTATCGCGGAACGCGAGTCGCGGCGCGCTGACGACATGGGGACAGTAACGTTTCCCCGACGACAGACTCTACATGAAAACGACCCCGGTGATGCGCTCTACTTTGTCGCGGTGGCAACAAAAGATGAGGCCTAAGAAGCGATGAGCATCAACGACCATTACACATATGACAAACAGTCCGACCTATGGATCAGTAATGACGGCACGGTGGTTGACTATCGAGACGGCAGCGAGGACTATTTGACAGAAGTCTTCAGCGCAACCGGCGGCACAAGCGTGTATCCAATAGAGCTGAAAAAGTATATCAAGGACTGGCCGTCGCGGTACCATTTATCTCATCGCCGAGCCAATCTTCTCGAGGGCGTCAAGGAAATCTTAGGAAAAGACAATACAAAAGACCGCACCGTATTTGAACTGGGTGCGGGAACCGGCAGTATAACCAGATGGTTGGCCGACAACTTCGCGCACGTCGACTCGATCGAGGGCAATCTGCCCCGCGCGAAAGTAAACCGGCAGCGAACAGCGGGTCTGGCGAACGTCAGGCTGTTGGTCGGCGATATGCTAAAAGCGCCGTTTCCTGAGAACGTTGATGTTGTTGCGCAGATCGGATCGCTCGAGTACGTCCCGGCATATCAAGACGGCGACCCAAGAGAGGCCTGCATCAGTTTCCTAGACAAAGTCAGACAGACGCTCGCACCCGACGGGTCTTATGTGTTAGCCATCGAAAACCGCCTAGGTCTGAAATATTGGGCCGGCTGCGGCGAGGACCACACGGGTGGTTTCGGCGAAGGTTTGGTCGGGTATCCCAACAAATCTGCCGTCACATTCAGTCGGACCGAGCTTGAGTCCATTTTGCGCGAGTCGGGTTTCCAATCGCTCCAGTTCTATCATTTGTTCCCTGACTACAAGCTGACGAGTGTTCTGATGCGTGAGAGCGATGAAACGCTAACCCTTAACCCACATCACTGGTTCCGCGGTTTCGCAGAAGACTATATGAGCGAAAGGCTATTCATCTTACCCGACCAAGTTATGTTGGAGACCCTCGTCAAAGATAAGATGCTCTGGCATTTCTCTAACTCGTTCTTGGTTGTCTGTTCCACGAAGCCAAATGTCAACCAGGCAACCGACTGGCTGATCAAGAAGTTCAGCAATAGCGGCCGGCCGGAGCTGCATCATACGATTACGTTGGCGCCTAAGCAGGCCGGCGGCTACCTTGTAAAGCGGCAACCGTTGCGTGAGGGACAGCCGCGAATCGATCTGGGACAAATCGGTTTTACTCTAGCAGACGCTGACTATATCGCCGGCGATGCTTTGACCAGCGAGGCCTATGCCGCGCTGCTGTCAAAAGAATGGCAAGCCAAGATAACGGCGCTAGCACAGGAAACAAAGGACGAGCTAGTGAAAAGGTTTGGTTCCGGGGACATGGACCAAGATGGCTATTTGCTGGTGGACGGCGCCGCACTTGATTTCGCGTTCTGGAATCTGATTCGGACGGACAACGGACTAGAATTCATAGATAAGAAATGGGCGGTCAATCACACGATTCCGGCTGACTACGTCATATGGCGCAATCTGTTTTGGCTTTTCTATCAATTCGGCCCGTTTCTTAAGGATAAAGATATCCATGGGTCTGTCGATCGGGTCATGCGCGACGTTTTTCCCGATTATAAAGGGGCCCGGCAGGACGCCAGTTTCCGGCGTGAGAACGAGTTTCAAAGTCTCGTGTACGAAAAGCCGTCTCACTTGGAACGATATTTCGTCGACGCATTTGACGTGCGGGAGACCGTTGCGAGGCTGCAATTAGAGGTGACGGCCAACTGTGCGAAAGTGCGGGAGCAAAATGACGCCGTGAAGAACTTGCAGGCAGATCTGGATGATATTCATGCTTCGCGCGCTTGGAAAGTTGTCTCTCTCTATAGGCGATTAATGGAACGGTTGAGCCGGAGGCGAACTAACGGAGGTTAGCGACTATGAAGATTATAATTACGGGCGCGGCCGGCCAGCTCGGCCATGATTTAATAAAAGTTTTAGAAAGTGACCATAAACTATATCCATTTGATATTGATTGGGATATCACGGATACTGCCCGAGTAGAGGCCGACTGCGCTTTGATCAAGCCGGATATCATTATCAATAGCGCCGCCTATACGGATGTTGACGGTTGCGAATCTAATGTCGACCTGGCGTATCGTGTAAACGCTATTGGACCCCACAATCTGGCTTTGGCAGCTTGTGCTTCCGGCATACCCCTTGTTTCGATCGGCACCGATTTCGTTTTCGATGGAGCAAAAACATCACCGTATGACGAATTCGACGTACCTAATCCGCAGAGTGTTTACGGGCGGTCTAAGTTGGCTGGCGAGAATCTGATCAGAGAGGTCTGCCCGCGGCATTATATCATCCGCACCGCCTGGCTTTATGGCCAGCACGGCCACAATTTTGTCCAGACAATGCTCCGTCTGGCAGGCGAAAAAGACAGCATAACCGTTGTTAACGACCAGGTGGGATCGCCTACGCTCGCGCTTGATCTAGCGCGCCGAATTGAGGAACTAATGGTAACGGGCTGGTATGGTACATACCACGTTACAAATACCGGCGAGACGTCTTGGTACTATTTTGCGAAAATGATTCTTCGAATGGCCGATCTGGATGCTGATAAGATCAAGCCGATGACGACGGCTGAACTTAAGCGTCCAGCGCCCCGCCCGGCCTACTCGGTTTTGGCCAACTACGCAAGCGAGCTGCGCGGCCTGGCGCCGATGCGCCCATGGCAAGAAGCGTTGGCTGAGTATTTTGCCAGTGGCGGGGCCCTTTGAGTAAACTGCGGGAGCTGTATGAGTATAGGGATTTGATTTGGACCCTGAGCGTGAAAGAGCTAAAAGTTCAGTACCGCAATTCGGTGCTGGGGTTCCTCTGGTCTCTGTTAAACCCATTGCTGATGATGGTGATCTTCTCATTTGTCTTCGCATATGTATTCAAGTTCGGCATCAAGGACTTTCCGGTCTTTCTGCTCTGCGGCCTTTTGCCCTGGAACTTCTTCAATACCGCTTTAACGACGGCGACTGGGTCGGTTGTCGGCAACGGAGCACTCATCAAGAAGGTTTATTTTCCTAGGGAGATATTGCCTCTGGCCAGCGTTCTAGCCAACCTGTTTAATTTCCTGCTCAGCCTAGTAGTTTTATTCATCTTCCTAGCTTTTTACGGTTATCATTTCTGGGTCTGGTTGTTCATTCTGCCGTTCATAATCATCGTTGAGACACTGTGCGTTACCGGGCTGGCCTTACTCTTGGCTGGCCTTAACGTTTATTTCCGCGACATCCAGTACATCGTCGGTGTCGCCTTGATGGCATTGTTCTATGCCACCCCTATCATCTACAACATCGAAAGGGTGCAAACAAGCTACTGGATGACCCATTATCCCTGGTTGATGACGATCTATAATCTCAACCCGATGACGCCAATCGTGAACGCCTACCGCAGTATCCTGTATAGCGTGCAACCGCCCAGCTGGTCGTCCATCCTGTATTCTCTGGCGATTACGGCTTTTGTCTTGGTGCTCGGGTTCGTCGTTTTCCGGCGGCTGGAACCTGCTTTCGCGGACGAGGTCTAGCCTATGTCCCAGCCTAACAGCCAAGAAGCGACCGTCATCAAAGTCGACCACGTCAAAAAAAAGTATCTGCTTTATCATGAACGACACGACAGCCTCAAGGACCTGGTGCTATCCGGCGGACGCCGCGCGTCTTACGAGGTCCTGTGGGCTTTGAACGACGTCAGCTATGAGTTTAAAAAAGGCCGCACCTATGGCTTGATCGGCGAGAACGGTTGCGGGAAATCCACACTGCTGAAGGCGATCGCCAACATTTTGCGGCCGGAATCTGGCACCGTAACGGTTAACGGGCGGATATCGGCCCTGCTGGAGCTAGGTGCCGGATTCCACCTCGATCTTTCGGGCCGTGAAAACATCTTCTTAAACGGCGCCATCCTGCGTTTGCCGCGGGAGGAGATCGAGGCCCGGTTTGACGATATGGTCGCTTTCTCCGAACTTGAGGAATTCATCGACATGCCCGTCAAGAGCTATTCGTCGGGCATGTACATGCGTCTGGCTTTTGCCATCGCCGTTAATGTGGACCCGGATATCCTGCTAATCGACGAAGTCCTGGCGGTCGGGGACGTCGCTTTTCAGCGCCGTTGTTTCCGGCGAATCAAGGAATACCAGGCGGCAGGCAAGACCATCATCTTTGTTTCGCACGACGCCAACGCCGTTAAAGACCTGTGCGATGAGGCGATACTGCTGGATCATGGCAAAATCGTCGCATCCGGCCAGCCGATGAACATCGTCAGCGCCTATTTTGAGCTGCTCTCCAAAAAGGAAGCCGCCCGGCGGATCAAGTCGGGCGAAGAATCGGCTGATCACGACCTGAGCGCCGCCAAGCAGAAGAGATATGGTTTCGGCGCGGCTACAATCAAAGAATACTCTCTCGTGAACGCGGCCGGCGAGCCGGTTAAGTCAATCAAAAGCGGGGACAAGGTCCAAGTACGCGTAAAAATCGACTTCAACGACGTAATACCAAATCCGGTTGTCGGTATGACGATTCACAGCGCGACTGGCCTGGACGTCTATGGCACCAACACGAGCTACAACAATACTCCGATTTCCGTTAAGCGGGCGGGGGACACGATCCAGGCGGAATTTACCTGGGATGCTTGGTTGCGCGAGGGCAACTATTCCATCTCTTTAGGGATTGTGGACCTTACAGACGGCACGGTCACGCCCGCCGACAGATGGGTCGACGCAATTACCTTTGACGTCGCCGCGGGCCGGGAGATGCTGGGGCTCATCGATCTTAGAGCGGATGTCGCGGTGACCGAGAATGGCTAATATTGGTTTTCTAACCGAGCGGATGTTGCTCGGGTTCGGCGTCGATCTAGTGATTGACCGTTTGGCGGAGGGCCTTGTGGCCAAAGGGCACAAGGTCACGGTTTATGCCAGCCTGACCGACGGGACTTATGAGAACAAAACCTACGCGGTTCGCCCGATCCCGACATTGGCTTTCAATCTGTTCCCGCTGTACGAGCGGAGCGCGCGCCGCTGGCTCAAAATGTTGAACAACGAGGACATTGACGTTTGGCTTGTGTCGACGTTTCCGTTCTTCTCGCTCTTGCCGCATTTGCGCGCGGCGGCGGTGGCCATCGATTACGGCATCTGTTCGACCGAGGGGTTCGCCTTGGAAGCGAAACTTAATTTCGTCTACATGAAATGGTCGCAGCAGCATCGATACTTTCCGCGCGCCGCCCGGATCGTTACGATCTCGGCCTACGTTAAGTCTTTATTGCCGGCCGCACTGCAAGATAAGGCTCAGGTCATCTACATCGGAGCCGACCATTACCTACAAGATTGGGACGCGAGGAAGCGCCCGGTAACTGAGGCCGCCGTCTGGCGCCGCAGCCTCTGCATCGGGCCCAACGACTTGTTGTTGTCATATATCGGGCGGCTTAATCCGGCGGGACAACCTTATAAGGGAACGCGCGACCTGATGGCAATATTCTCCGAAATTACTCGATTCAACCCGGGGGTTAAAACGATTATGGTCGGTTATGGCGACGCGTCAGATGCTCGCCGCATTGCCGAGGCGGGGATAATCCCATTCGTGAAAGCGCCGGTACAAATGATGCCGGTCATTCACGCGGCCACCGATATCTATGTGACCGCTTCTCGCTGGGAAGGTTTTGATCTGCCGCTGGTGGAAGCGGCCTTTTTCGGAAAACCCGGTGTGGCCTTGAATATCGGGGCGCATCCGGAGGTCGTCAGCGACGGTGAGACTGCCTTGCTGGCGGATACAGTTGAAGAATTGAAAGGCAATATCATCAAGCTTATTGACGACTCGCCCCGGCGCGTCGCGATGGGAGCGTCAGCAGCTGATTTCGCCGGGCGTTTTCGCTGGGAGAAAACTGTGGCCGAATACGACCAGATGGTCGCAGAGGTGCTCTCGTGACGGCCGCCGAATACAAGGTCAGCGTCATAGTCCTGAACTACAACGCGCCTGTCGAGATGCTCGACAAGTGTTTAGCGTCTCTTGCCGCGCAGACGTATGAAAACCTGGAGATCATTCTTGCGGACAACGGTTCGTCCAACGATTCGGTGACGGCCGTCGCCGCTAAATACCCAAACGTACGCGTTCTGGAATTCGGCAAAAACTACGGTTTCGCCGGCGGTAATAATCGCGCCATCGAGGCCGCGACGGGGGAGTACATTCTGTTGTTGAACAACGACGCTTATCCGAAACCTGACGCCGTGGCACAGATGACCGCGGTACTGGACGCAGCTGGAGAGGATGTCGTCGGGGTCGCGCCTAAGATGATGCTGGCCCAGAATCTCGACGTTTTCGATAGCGTAGGAAATCTGATCAACGGGGGCGGCTGCGCCTTCAACATGGGTATCGGCCAGCTGGACATCGGGCAATATGATAAGAGCGAGCCTGTTTTTGGCGCCTGTTTTGGCGCCGGTCTGCTGCGCCGCGCGGCCTTTGACGCGGCCGCAATCGGCTTGATGGACGCTTCTTACTTTATGTACTACGAAGATGTTGACTGGTGCTGGCGGGCCAACGTGATGGGCTATCGATTCCTGACGGCGCCCCAGGCCGTTGTTATCCACGAACATTCGGCGTCAACTAAGAAATTCGCCTACCGCCGCAAATACTATTTGATTGAGCGCAATCTAGTTAAGAGCTGCGCCCGCAATTTCGAGCTACGCCGGGCGCTCAGAGTCGTCGTTCGCCGGGTTATCGCCTACGCCCGAAACACAATCACAGGCCCATACCGGCGCACAAGCTTGAAGTTGGCTGTCACTTCTTTCTTCTATGTCCCGCAAGTCTTGTTAACCCGCCGCAGCCGCGTCCAACGGGCTCGCCGGGTGTCCGACACCCAAATCATCAGCTTAGCCGACGGTGAGCAGCCGCGTTTCGACCCGGAACACTACGCCCCTATCTATGACTTGACGACGTTGATCGTCATGTATGGGCGTAAATACGCTGTCGACGGCACTGCCCGTTACCTAAATATCGTAACGGGCTTGGAAGAATTGGCGCGAACCGAGAGGCCCGAGGAAGCCGGCGCTTGGCGCACCAGACTACGGGAATTATTGGCGGGCGAGCCTGCGGCAATAATGGACTTCATCGAGCGAGTCGAGACGCCATGAAGGCCGGCCGTGCCCCGCTGGTATCTATCGTGCTGCTCAACTACAATGGCCGAGCATTCCTGGCTAGTTGTTTGGATTCGGTTTTGGCCCAGGATTATCCTCTGATTGAGGTCATCATCGTTGATAACGCGTCTACCGACGGTTCCCTGGGCATTCTGGAAGAACCTCGGTTTGCCGCGTTCAAGTTAATCAAAAACGAGGATAATGAAGGGTTCGCCCGCGGGATGAATATCGGTATGGCCGCCGCCGCCGGCGAATACATCATGCCTCTGAACTTTGACGTAGTCATGGAACCCCGTTTCATCAGTCAAATGGCCGTGGCCGCGGACCAAGGCGACAAGGTAGGCTCGGTTTCGGGCAAGTTATTGCGCCTTGGTGACGCAGGAAAAACGAACGTCATCGATTCCACCGGACATGTTATCTTTAAGAACCGCTATGTCATCAACCGGGGCGAAGACGCGCCGGACACCGGTCAATTCGACAAGCCGGACTTTGTCTTTGGTACTTGTGGCGCCATACCGCTGTATAAGAAAACGATGCTAGACGACATCGCCTGGCAGGGTCAATACTACGACGAGTCGTTCTTCATCATGTTGGAGGATGTCGATATCGATTGGCGTGCTCAGCTGCGCGGCTGGCGCTGCGCCTACACGCCGGCGGCCGTCGCCTACCACTACCGCGGCGCCACCGGCTCGGGCAAATCGCGCCTGATCCAGCGTCACTACTACAAGAACCGTCATCTCCTGATACTGAAAAATGATGGGGCTTTGTCTTACTTCTTACACATCCCGGTGATTTGGCTTATGGACCTCTATCTCAATATCGATATTCTGTTCACCGCGCCGGTCGCACTTCTTCTTGCCTGTAGCGACATTATTCGATTATTACCGTTGACCTTACGGAAGCGGCGGGTTATCCAAGCGACGCGGGTCGCACCTCGGTCCGCCATTGAGAGCTGGTTTAAGCCGTACCACTGGTCGCTCGCTATCCGGCGCAAGCTTGGTCTACCGATCCGGGGCGCCTCGTGAGCGCGCGCCCGGCAGCCGGGGCGGCGACGGCGCCCGATTTTCAAAAAGCCGGCCGAATATTGGCCGGCCTGGCAATCACGGTAGGCATAACCACGGTCATTTTGACGGCCCTGCGGCTGTTCTATGGCGTCGATTTCAACGACGAGGCGCTCTATGCCGCGATACCATACAGGTACGCGTTGGGAGCGCGCCCGTTTGTTGACGAGCTTTTCTTCCAGCAGATATCGACCGTCTTTGTCTACCCTTGGGTAAAGCTTTTCTACCTCATCACGGGAGGAACAACAGGCCTGATCCTGTATTTGCGTTTTGTCTGGCTGGTGTTCATGGCGTCGGTCGGCACCGTCGTCTGGTTGGCGACGCGACGCAGCTTGGGATGGGCGGCGGCTCTGCTGGCCGCTTTGCCATGCGTCGCGTTCATTTACTTCAACATTCCGGCTTTGAGCTATAACACACTTGGTTATGGGTTCTTGACGGCCGGACTTTTTAGCGCAATCGGTCTGATGGCAAGCGGCAACAAGAAATGGCTGCCGGCGGCCGGCGTCCTGCATGGGCTAGCCGTGGTCGCGTATCCGACGCTAGCAGTCGCGGTCGCGGTTTTTCTGATCGCTCTGTTGGTGTCCTCACGGAAGACGGGCTGGGCGGCGCGGTACCTGGCGGGCGGCCTAGCGGTGGCGGTTGTCGCCATGGTCGCTCTGCTCGTCGCGGGGCCGGCCAACATCGCGGCTTCCTACAAAGCGACTAGTTTGATCGGCGTCTACGGCGGCGGACTAGCCAAACTAACAGCAATTCTGAAAGCCTGGTGGTTGTACTATTCCGGGAAAAGGATAGTGATCGTACTCATCTTGGTCTGCCTCTTGGGTAAACGGGTCAATCCTAAGGCGGTCAGCCTCGTTATCGCTTTACTGCCATTCGCGGCACTGTCCTATGTGGGTTACCCGATGTATCTTTATTCCATCGGGCTAATCACTTACCTTTGCCTTCTCGGCCCCTTTGTCTATTGGCTGGCGCGGTCTGACCGGTTCGCCGGGCTAGTGTTCTGGTTCGTTTGGACGCCGGCTCTTTTTGCTGGGTTCGCGACTGGCCTGACCAGCAGCAACCGTTACTGGGCGGCCGGTATTGGATTCTTCCCCGGCGCCGTCGCGACCTTGGTCTTGTTATGGCTGGCTATCAGGGAACTGCGCGGGCCCGGGGACAGGCAAGCTTGGAAACTGGGCGCCTTCGCGCTGATCATACCGTTGGTGGCTTTATTGTGGGCTCAGTTCGCGCCGCGCGCTTATGGCGACAATAGCCTCGCTGATCTGCCCGCCCGCGTGACATCCGGCGGTTACGCGGGGATCTACACCTCGGTCGCCAAACGCATATATATGGAGAACTTGGAGAAAGACCTGACAGAGACGGTTCATCCCGGCAAAACGATCATGTTTTACGACGCTTTCCCCGCCGGCTACCTCTTGACAAAAGCGCGTCCCTATACCGACTGGTCCTGGATGCCGCCTGCCGAACTCTACAAACGAACCGACCGGCGCGCCACCGTTCAGTACTACGAGTCTCGGTCACGCTACCCCGACTATATCGTGCGGCTGAACATTATAATCTACACCTTCCTGCACAAAGTTAGTTATCCAGACAACGATCCAATAACAAGGCTTGCGAGCGGCGGGTTTTATCGCCTTGCCGTCGTGCGAGAAGAATATTCTATCTATGAATACACGAGCCGGCCGGGCCAGCGCGTCCAGCCGTGATCATCCGGGTTACTATATAATCTTATGGGGTGATTATTTGATTTTCGTAACAGGTGCTAAGGGAATGGTCGGCGGCTATCTGGCGGACGTGTTTGATCCCGCCGGGCTCTACTTGACGGACTCGGACGTTTTAGACATCACCGACCGGGAAGCAGTGCGGTCGCTGATAACTAAAGTTCGACCTGATACCGTGATTCATCTCGCAGCCGAGACGAACGTGGATAAATGTGAGCTCGACCCCGATCATGCCTTTCGTATCAACACCATTGGAACCCTTAACGTTGTGCTGGCGGCCCGCGAGGTCAACGCCAAAATGATCTATATGAGTACGGGCGCGGTCTTTAACGGAGATAAAGGGCAGGAGAAAACGGAATTCGACACGCCCGCCCCGGCTAGCGTGTACGCTAAATCTAAATACGAAGGCGAGAATTTGGTTGGGCAATTGGCCGGAGATCATCTGATTGTTCGCACCGGCTGGGTGGTCGGTGGCGGCACAGGCGATCACAAATTTGTCGGTAATATCCTGGACCAGCTGGAGGAATCGCGCGAACTATTGGCGGTGGACGACAAGTGGGGCTGTCTGACATATGCGCCAGATCTTCTACGCCGGATCAAAGAGCTCATCGACCTGGATTATCTTGGGCTTTGGCACGTCGTCAACGAGGGCGCGGCCACCCGTTACGAGATAGTCGAGGAGATCGTGTCAAATCTCGGCCTATCGGACGTACTCGTCAAGCGCGTCAGCTCGGATTGCTTCGATCTGCCGGCGCCCCGGCCTGAGTCGGAAATGATTGCCAACTACAAAATGCGGCTTGCTGGATTAGCGCCAATGCGCTCCTGGCAAGACGCGTTGCGAGACTATCTAACCGTCATGGAGACAGCCGGGCGGTTGGCGCGATGAAACCAAACGTTTCATTTTTCTGTCCTGCTTATTTGGACGAAGCGAACTTGCCGGTCCTGGTTCCGCGAATCGTTGAGTACCTGGAGAACGCGACCGCCGACTATGAGATTGTGATAATCGAAGACGGCAGTCCCGACCGGACCGGCGAGGTGGCCGATGTTTTGGCGGCCGAGTACGAGAAAGTGCGAGTCGTGCATCACCCGAAGAATCTAGGGTACGGCGGCGCTCTCAGGACGGGGTTTGCCACTGCGACCAAATTTGAATACGTGTTTTATACAGACGGCGACGGGCAGTTCGATATCCGCGAGCTAGGAAAACTGCTAGAAGCGGCCGCTCAAGCCGACGTTGTCATCGGTTATCGCCGCAACCGCGCCGATACGATCGGCAGAAAGGTCCAGTCCAAGACGTTTAATTTCATCGGGCAACGTTTTTTCCGAGCCAACGTGCGGGACATCAATACCGCGTTCAAGCTCTTCAAGCGGCCCGTGATCGATTCGATGACCATAACGAGTGCCAGCGTCGCCATTAATCTGGAAATGATTGCGAAGGCCAGGCAGAACGGTTTTATAATCGCCGAAGTGCCGGTGACTCATTATCCGCGCATCGCGGGCAAAGCTTCGGGCGGAAAGCCGTCGGTGATAATCGGAACTATCGGTGAATTAAGACGTTGCCACCGCGAAATATTCAAGAGCGGCCAGGCGCGAAGGGATGTGACCTTATGAGTAACAGATCTATAGCCATCGCGCATCCGGATATCGGCCCGGCCGAGAGGGAAGCCGTTATGAACGTAATGTCGACCGGCGGGCTAGCGCAAGGACCGCAAGTCGCCGCGCTCGAGGAGAGATTCGCGGGCTATATCGGCACCAAACACGCCGTTGCCGTAAATTCCGGTACAGCCGCGCTCCATGCTGCATTGCTGGCTCACGGCGTCGGCCCGGGAGACGAGGTTATCACTTCTTCATTTTCCTTTATCGCTTCCGGTAATTCGGTTTTGTACACGGGCGCACGGCCGGTTTTCGTCGACATCGGCCCTGATTTCAATATCGATCCCGGCCTCGTGGAAGCGGCCATCACCAGCAAGACGAAAGCTATCTTGCCGGTGCACCTTTTCGGGCAGCCTTGCGACATGGGCCCCCTGCTTGCCTTGGCTGAGAAGTACGGCTTGGCCGTTGTAGAAGACGCTTGCCAGGCGCACGGTTCCGATTATTATGGCAAAAGAACCGGTTCCTTCGGCACAGGCTGCTTCTCCTTCTACCCGACAAAGAACATGACAACGGGTGAGGGCGGCATGATTACAACAGACGACGCCGGAGTCGCGGAGGCAGCTCGGTTGCTGCGCGCTCACGGCATGAAAGTCCGCTATTATCATGACACACTCGGCTACAACTACAGGATGACCGATTTGGGCGCGGCTATCGGCCTCTGCCAGCTAGATAAACTTGACTCTTATAACGCGCGCCGCAGCGCCAACGCCGCCCGGCTTACCGCCGGCCTCAGCAGCGTTAAGGGCCTCGTAACGCCCGACATCGGTCCTGGGCGGACTCATGTTTTCCACCAATATACGATACGTCTGACTGCGGAGTTCGCGGTGCCGCGCGACGCGCTCGTTGAGAAGCTCGCACAACGAGGTATCGGTAGTGGCGTCTATTATCCGGTTCCGATTCACTTACAAAAGTTGTATAAGGACTTGGGGTACGATGCGGCACTGCCGGCTACCGAGCGGGCCGCGGCGGAGGTATTAAGTCTGCCGGTGCACCCGCAGGTCGGTGAGGCTGACGACGCCTACATTGTCGAAACTATCAAGGAGATAAGCAATGGCTAAAGTCGGTGTCATCGGATCGGGCGTTATGGGTGCCAACCATACCCGAATATATTCGCTGATGAAAGGCGCTGATCTAGTCGGCGTCGCTGATTTAGACACGGCACGAGCCGCGGCGCTGGCCCAACAATACAAAACGCGCGCCTTTGAAGATTATCGTGAGCTCTTAAAAAACGTGGACGCCGTAACCGTCGCCGCGTCGACCGAGGCTCATTACGCGCTCGCACTGGAGGCGCTGGAAGCCGGTGTCGACGTCTTGGTCGAAAAACCGATCACGGAGACTGTTGCCCAGGCGGACGAGCTTATCGCGGCGGCCGACCGCGCCGGTCGAGTTCTTATGGTCGGCCATGTCGAACGATTCAATCCAGCCATCATGGAGTTGGTGCACATCGTTAAGGACCCGGTCCACATCGAAGCGCGGCGTTTCAGCCCCTATGACAAACGCATCAGCAACGGGATCGTCCTTGATCTTATGGTACACGACTTAGAAATAGTCATGGACCTGGTGAAGTCACCCGTCAAATCAATCAAGAGCACCTGTGTCAGCGTCAAACCCGATTCTCCGACCGAGGATTTAGCGCAAGCCTCGCTGGTTTTTGAGAACGGCGCATCGGCCAGCTTGATTGCCAGCCGCGTGCACCAAAATAAGGTGCGCGAGTTGAATATCGCCCAAGACGATGCCTACCTTACCGTCGACTATATGAAACAAGAGCTCCTGATCAACCATTATGTCAAAGCGGACATGGTCATGGATGGCGAGGTCGCTTACCGCCAAGAGGTCATCACCGAGCGCCCTTTCCTGCGTTATCGCGGCGAGCCGCTTTGGATAGAGCTCGAGCACTTCATCTTATGCGTGGAATCGCGGGAGACGCCTATCGTCTCGGGACGCAAGGGACGGGACGTCCTGGAGCTGGCCATCAGTATTGTCGCTGCGGGCACCGGATAACCTGCAGGGCATGAGTAGCCGAGGCTGGCGGACTAGCGTCATATACACATCACTTTTTCTCTTATGCCTGCCCGGTTGCGCCGGACAAACATCCAGCCAAGCCGCGCCCGCCAAACCGATATTGCTCCAGACAGAGGACTATCCCAAACAGATCGGCTACGACGTCAAGGACAGTGCGTCGTCCGGCGGCCAAGCCAGAGTCTCTTTTTCCAAGGTTGGCCTGTTGGTCTGGGGTCAGTATCTGACCTTGCCGCCGGGCAAATACGTCGCCGCGTTTCGCCTGAAAACGGGGGGGCTGCCGGCCGGAACGGAGCCGGCGCTGGCTTTGTCGGTTACGTCTGGCGGCATTACCAATGGCGGTGTCACAGATAATTTGGCTCTCAAAACCCTGGACCCCGCTCACCTAAAGCCTTTATATCGGGATGTCACTGTCCCAGTCACTTTTACGACCGAAGGCAGCACTGACCTGGAATTCCGCGTCCAGGCGTTGCGGCCGGAACTTTTTGTTTGGTCGGATTACGTCATGGTAACGAAGGCCAAGTGACGTGATGGCTAACCTACTTGTCGCGGTCCGTCTCGCTTTTATTGGATTCAGTCTGCTCGCGTTTTTTTATGTCTGCGGCGCCGGCCTAACGAAGCTGTTATTGCCCGACAGGTTGAAATCCAACGAAATACTGCTGGCACCGGTTGTTGGCGTGGCTGTCTTTATCGTTTTAGCTTACGCGCTGAGTTTTGCCGGTCTCAGGGCCAGCATTTGGATCTGGCTGATTGCGGCAATCGTGTTCGTGATATATATCGCGGCCGGATTTGCCCGGGGGTGGCAAACCGGTTTTGTCGCGCGTGAGCACCTATTTCCACTGCTGCTGGTCGCCGGCGTTTTTGCCGCCGGCGTCGCGCCTCTGGTCAACGTCGGCTATTTGACCAACCTGGGCACGACAGGCGACGTCATCAATTATTGTCTTCCGGCCGACTATTTGCTTAACCACGGCCTGCGGACGGCCGCTTCGATTCCGCCCACGACCCCCCTGAACGCCATCTGCCACACTTGGTTTCAACTGGGCGCGCGGCTCGGAACCAATCTGGTCGTTGCCGGAACGGATACGCTGTTCGGATTGGAATCGTACCAGACGTTCTTTCCTTTGATTAACTTGCTGATGTCGATGACCATTCTGTCTGTCTGGGTATTATGCCGTAACGGCTTGCGTGTGAGTCGCGCCGCCAGTCGGGTGGCCATTGTTGCGGTCGCGCTCAGCAACCTGATGTATTGGGCTTCCGTTGACGGTTTTCTCGCGCAACAACTGGTTCTCTGCCTTATACCCGGCATAATCGTCGTCGGTTTCGCGTTCATAGACACGCCTGACACCAAGGCCGCCGTGCTGGCGGCCATATTGCTTTCACCGCTTTTCGCCTCGTATGAGTTCGCCTTAATGTATCCGGCCGGCATCTTGGCAATCTGGTTTCTGATTACACTTATCCGGCGGCGGACACTGAAACCTTATCTGCTGCCTCTGGCGGCCGGCGGCGGGTCGTTGATATTGTTGAACATCTTCGTATTTATCAGGCGCGGCTTTTCCCTGAAGGATAGCGCCGGCTCGCCGGAATTCGCCTCCGCGTTATCTCGCTCCATGTCCGGCAATATCCGATATTACACGCCGCTGAACGAGATGTTGGGCTTAAACGTACACCAGCATGCTCGGACCTTGCCGGTCGAGGGGCTGGCGGCGCTGCCGCATTATAGTTTGATAATAGCCGTGTTGACCGCGGCGATAATTATCATGGCGTTTATCGGACTCTATCGAACGGACTTTGAGACAAGGTGGAAGATTGTCGCACTGGGCCTCCCGTTTGTCGGCGTTGGACTCGTATTAAGGTATCTGACCTTTCCGTATGGGTATTACAAAAACATCGCGCTCGCAGCACCTTTCGCCATGATAGCGATCGGGCTCGCGGCGGCGATTCTGATCGGGCCTCCGCAAGGACGGGCGCGTGCGGTCCGCCCTTGGATCCGAGCCGCCGCCATCATTATCATGATTGGTTTCTTTGGGTTGAATCTCTACAGTCTGGCGGTTAATCAAGCCTATGTCTTTTATAAGATTAACCAAGCCAACAGCGAAATAATCACGCCGTCGCAAGACGTTATCGATCTGCGGTCGCGGCTGCCGGTCCGGCCCGGGAAACTGATGATCGGTGCAAACGTCCCGGACACACAGCAGCTGTGGATGCTCTATTTCCTGCGTGACAACCGTCTTAGCTTAGAAAAGCCGTCGGTTTATCTCACCAGTTGGGGGGATAGGTTCACGGAGAAATCTTTGGCTGATGCGGCGATTTATTCCGCGGGTTATGACGTAAATGCCGACATCCGCTGGCAGAAAAATCCGGCCTGGCGTAACGCCGGCTATTTGTTGTACGCCAGGGATTCGAACCTGCTGGCAGCGCTGACCGGACCAAAGGGCGAAGCTATCGACCTTAACCCGGGCGAGCGCCTCGCTGTAGCGTGGCAGGATAACAAGGTGAAAGCCGGCACATTCAAGCCTGCGGCCGTGCGGGCCGAGGCGGCGAACGTTAGGATAAAGATCTGGACGCTCAGCCCGGCGGCCGCCAACCTAACGATTACCGGCGCCGGGGGAACTTTCGCCTGGCCGATTGCATCTGGTTTTAGCTCCACAGCGCCGACAGCATTGCGCAAAGATACCGAGTTAGCGATAATTAACAACGGCAAGACCCCGGTCATTGTCCTTCGGTTGGCCGTCTACAAATAGAGGAAAGCATGTATAAAGACAAAAAGATATGCGTTGTCGTGCCGGCTTATAACGAAGGCGAGCTCGTTCTTAAGGTAATCGATACTGCGCCCCCGTTGGTTGATCACATCATAGTCATCGACGACTCCAGCGCTGACGAGACCTATGAGATAGCGCGGCGCAGCAAAGACCCGCGCGTTACCGTGATCAAGCATGAGAAGAATCTTGGCGTCGGCGGCGCGATAATGACGGGCCACGCGAAGATGTTGGAGCTAGGCGACGATATCTCTATTGTCATGGCCGGCGACGCGCAGATGGATCCGGCGTATTTGCCGGTGCTTCTGAACCCGATTATCGACGAGGGCTACGAGTTTAGCAAAGGCAACCGGTTCTTGGCCAAGGACTCACTCAAGGGTATGCCGGGCTATCGCGTCTTTGGCAACGTCGTGCTGACGTTTATGACCAAATTCGCGTCCGGGTACTGGCATATCTTCGATCCCCAGAATGGCTACACCGCAATCACGCGTGAGGCGCTGGAAATGCTTGATTTCTCCGCCATCCACAACCGTTATCCATTCGAGAACGATCTATTGATAAACTTGAATATTTTTAATATTCGCATCAAGGACGTCTCGATTCCCGCCGTCTACGGGGAAGAGCAATCGCACATCCGCTTGCATAAGGTGATTCCGTCGCTCTTAGCGGCGTTGACCCGCGGTTATTTTCGTCGAGTCACGCAGAAATACGTATTGCGAAGCTTTTCACCGGTCGCATTGTTCCTGCTTACGGGCGGCGTTTTGTTCCTCTGGGGCGCGGGTTTCGGCCTGTATGAGCTGATCAACCACTGGGGCCGCAGCCCGGCCGCAACCGGCATCGTCATGCTGGCGGTTCTGCCGCTCTTAGTCGGATTCGAACTGTTGCTGCAAGCTGTCGTTCTGGACATTAACGAAAGCCCGAGGTGATAATGAACGCCGCTTTTACGCACCCGACAGCGGAGGTCGCGCCGGACGCGTTCGTTGGTGTAGGCACAAAAGTCTGGCACTACGTTCAAATCAGGGAAGGCGCGCGGATAGGCACGGAATGCGTCTTGAGCAAAGGCGTCTATGTCGACACTAATGTCACAATCGGGGACCGCGTGAAGATTCAGAACGGGGTTTCGGTTTACCAGGGCGTAACGCTGGAAGACGATGTTCTGGTCGCTGCCAACGTCGCTTTTACAAACGACAAATATCCCAGGGCCTTTAACGCGGACTGGGTGATTACACCTACCTTAATACGCCGGGGCGCTTCGATTGGCGCCAACGCAACCATCGTGTGCGGGGTGACCGTCGGAGAATACGCAATGATTGGTGCGGGCAGTGTCGTAAGCCGTGACGTCCCGGCGTTTGCTTTGGTTATTGGAAATCCGGCACGAGTCATAGGGACGGTCAACGAGCAGGGGGAACGCGTCGAATGACCTCCTTCTGGACAGGGAAGAAGGTCGCGATAACGGGCGCTGCCGGGTTCGCGGGCTCACACGCCGTCGACCTGCTGGTGACTTATGGCGCGAAGGTGACCGCCGTCGATATCCCAGCCAAAGATTGGCCCAATAATCTGGCTCACATCAACAAAGAAGACATCACGTTTGTTCCGGCCGACTTGTTGACGCCGGAGGGCGCCGCGGCGGCCTGCCGGGGCCAAGAAGTCGTATTGAACCTGGCGGCCCGCACCGGGAGTATCGCTTATAACGCGGCTCATCCGGGAGGTGTCTTTCGCGACAACGTCTTGATGAGCGTAAACATGCTGGAAGCGGCCCGCCTGGCCGACGTCGAGAGATTTTTGGCCGTCAGCTCGTCCTGCGTTTATCCGCCGAACGCTTCCGTGCCGACACCGGAAACAGAAGGATTTGACGGTGATCCCGAGCCTGCCAACTTCGGTTATGGATGGGCCAAACGCTTGCTGGAGATCCAGGCGAAAACCTATGCCGAAGAATTTGGCATGGCTGTTGCCATTGTCCGGCCGTACAACGGTTACGGACCGCGCGACCACTTCGATCCGACTGTCTCCCACGTCATCGCCGCACTGATTCAGCGGGCGGTTGACGGAGAGAATCCGGTCACCGTTTGGGGTGACGGTACGCAAAAGAGGACATTTTTGCATGTAAGGGATTTTGCCCGCGGACTTATCCTGGCCGCGGAGAAATATCCGGTTTGTGATCCCGTAAACATAGGCGCGGACGAGGAAACGACGATAGCGGATCTAGCTGCGCTCATTCTTAAACTGGCCGGCTCTCGGGCTGAACTCTATTTCGATACCTCCAAGCCCGGAGGTCAAGCGCGCCGACATTCTTCTACCATTAAAGCCAAGGAGAAGTTGGGGTTTGCGGCGGAAGTGTCGTTGGTCGAGGGTTTGACCGAAACCATCGAGTGGTATAGGAGCACCAAAACTTAAACGCCGGCGCTGCCCAAAAATTTGTCGGCGAACGTCTGGTTTTGATAAAATAAACTGTTCAATTGCATTAGAATTTGTCTTTAAGCACGGGAGCCTATATGAAAGCAGTCATACTAGTCGGAGGCGAAGGCACGCGGCTCAGGCCGTTGACCGTCGATACCCCAAAACCGATGCTGCCTTTGGTAAATGTGCCGTTTATCGAGTATGTCATCCGCTTGCTGAAGAAGCACGGCGTGGACGAGGTTATACTGAGCGCCGGCTACTTGCCGGCTGCGTTCGACGACCACCTTGGTGACGGGTCCGACTTGGGCGTAAAGATCGTATACGTCACGGAAAAGAGGCCATTGGGCACCGGTGGCGCGGTCAAAAACGTCGCCACCTATCTTGATGATACTTTTATCGTTTTTAACGGGGACATTCTGACGGACCTTAATATCACTCAACTAGTTGAATATCATCGGGCCAAGAAAGCGGTTGCTACACTGACTTTAACGTCGGTCGATGATCCGACGTCGTACGGGCTGGTTCCCGTCGACGAGGCAGGCAACGTTCGGGAGTTCCTGGAGAAGCCCAGCTGGGACGAGGTAACGACCGATTTGATTAACGCCGGCACGTACGTTTTGGAGCCGGCGATTTTGGATTTGATTCCGCCAAACGAGAATCATTCGTTCGAGCGGGGCGTATTCCCGCTGCTTATAGAACGGCGCCAACCGATTGTTGGTTTCCCGTCCAATGCTTACTGGCTGGATATTGGGACCCCGAGCAAATACCTGCAAGCCCATCGCGACATTCTGGACGGCCAGCTGGACGGCGATTTTGCCGGTACGGAGATAAAGCGCAACGTGTGGGTCGGAGACGGGACTACAGTCGCCGCATCGGCGGTAGTCTTCGGGCCTTGCGTGATGGGCAGCGGCTGCGTCGTGCATGCTGACGCGATGGTCTTCGGGCACACCAGTTTGGGAGATAACTGCATTGTCGGCCGCGGCGCCAGGTTGGAGAGTTGTGTCGTGGCGGCGGGCGTCAACATCGGCGCGGGGGCGGTCGTCCGCAACTCCGTGATCGCTGCAGGTTGTGTGATCGGCGATAAGGTGCACGTTGACGAAGAAGCCATTGTGGGCGTGAACTCTGTTATCGACGAAGATAATCTGCTCAAGAAAGGTATCAAAATCTGGCCCAATACCAAAATCGGCCAGAACACGATCAGGTTTTAAAAAAAGGAGAAATCTTGATGAAGGTTTTGATTACCGGCATCACCGGTTTTGCCGGCAGCCATCTGGCGGAGTATTGTTTAGGACGCGGCGACGTCGAGGTTTTCGGCATGGTGCGTCATCGCAGCCGAATGGAGCATATCGAGGGCATAGCCGATCGATTGACGCTTATAGATTGCGATATGAAGGATCCGGTGGCCGTTATGAGCCTGCTCAAACAGGTTAAACCGGAGTGTATCTTCCATCTGGCGGCGCAGAGTTTCGTTCCGACCTCTTGGGTCTCTCCGGGGGAGACGCTCAGTACGAACATCATCGGTCAAGTCAACATATTTGAAGCCTGCCGAGAGCTGGGTCTAGACCCGCGCATCCAGCTGGCTTGTTCCAGTGAAGAGTATGGCATGGTGTTGGAAGATGAGACTCCGATAAAGGAGACAAACCCCCTGCGGCCGTTAAGCCCATATGGAGTCAGCAAGGTTACCCAGGACCTGCTCGGGTACCAGTACCATCAAAGCTATGGGACGCAGGCCGTGCGAACCCGCGGCTTTAACCACACAGGCCCCAGGCGGGGCGACGTCTTCGTGACTTCCAACTTTGCCAAACAGATCGCCACGATCGAGAAAGGCAAGGCCGAACCCGTTATCTACGTCGGGAACCTGGATGCCGTCCGTGATTTCACCGACGTTCGCGATATGGTGCGCGGTTACTGGTTGGCGTTGGAGAAAGGCGATGCGGGCGACGTCTACAACATTTCCTCCGACACCGGAATTACCATCAAAGGTATGCTCGAACTGCTCCTCTCCATGTCGAATATCAACATAGAAGTCAAAGAGGCCAAGGACCGTTTGCGTCCTTCCGATGTAGAGGTGTTGTTAGGCGATTCAACGAAATTCAGGCAGAAGACCGGCTGGTACCCCGAGTATGAATTCACAACAACCATGACTGACCTCCTAAACTATTGGAGAGAGCGCGTTTGATTGCTTTTGGGACAGACGGCTGGCGCGGCGTAATCGCCGACGATTTTACTTTTGACAATGTCAGGATCGTAACCCAGGCGATCTGCGATCATGTTTCCGAGAATAGCCAGTCGCCGACGCTGGTCATCGGCTATGACACCCGGTTCTTGTCGGATCGTTTTGCGCGAGAAGCGGCCTGTGTGGCCGCGGGCCGGGGTATTGATGTTATGTTGACTGATTCTTTCGCGCCGACACCCGCGGTTTCCTACGCTGTCGTGGACTACCAGGCTGACGGAGCCATAATGTTCACGGCCAGCCATAATCCGTACCGTTACAACGGCATGAAATTCAAGGAACCCTACGGCGGCTCGGCGTCACCCGCGACAACCGCTTCGATAGAAAAACACCTGGCCAAAAAACGCGCTGGCCAAAGTTTTGCGCCTATCGCGTTTGACAAGGGGATTGCCAGCGGCGCGATTGTTGTCTTCGACGCCAAGGGTCCGTATTTGGCGCGTTTGGGCCAGTTGGTTGATGCGGCGACCCTCAGTAAAAGCGGACGGGGCGTAGTGGTCGACGCGATGTATGGAGCCGGACAGGGCTACCTTAGCCATTTTCTGCTTGGCGCGGGCTGCGATGTTGACGAGATCCGGTCGGCCCGTGATCCCTATTTTGGCGGCGACAATCCCGAGCCGCTGGGGCGTCATCTGGCGTTGCTGAAGACTTCTGTCAATGACCGCCGACCGTTAGGCGTAGCACTGGACGGAGACGCCGACCGTATCGGCGCAGTCGACCGTGACGGGTCGTTTATCAGTTCGCATAAGATACTATCCTTACTCTTAAGATACCTGGTAGAAGAAAAGGGCATGTCTGGAGACGTCGTCAAGACGGTTTCGACCACGGGAATGATCGATCGGCTGGCAGACGAGTACGGGTTGACCTTGCACGAGACCCCTATCGGGTTTAAATATATTTGCGAGCATATGGTCGGCGGCGACGTTCTTATCGGCGGTGAAGAGAGCGGCGGGATCGGCGTTAAGGGCCATTTGCCCGAGCGAGACGGCATGCTGATGGGGGCTTTGCTGGCGGAGATGGTTAATCACTACGACAAGACCTTAGGAGAGCTGTGGAGCGAACTCGAGTCTCAACATGGCTCGTTTTGCTATGACCGTATCGATGAGGAAATGCCGCTGAGCGACCGCGCTTTGGTCGTAGATTTTTTGCGGAAGCATCGACCTGACGATGTGGCCGGCATTAGCGTGGTCAGGACGGATGCTCGCGACGGCTTCAAATATGTGTTGGCGGACGGCAGCTGGTTAATGGTTAGGCCCTCCGGAACCGAGGGCGTCGTTAGGATCTACGCGGAAGCGGAGACCCTTGAGCAGGTCGATGTGCTGATCAGGCGCGGCCAGGCACTCATACGCGCCGCCCGGACAAGATAGCGAAAGACGGTTTAAGTGAAGGG
>JANXYU010000020.1 GCA_025355855.1 Actinomycetota bacterium | reverse complement strand
CTTGGGGCTGGCCGGTTCGCCTCTCTTGGGCAACTGGTTCACGAAGTTCATCGCTCTCCCCGGCGCCGAGCACATCGCCGCCGCCCCCGATTACCTGATGATGGGCCTGTCGACAGCGGCCGCCCTGGCAGGGATGGGATTCGCATATATCATGTACGGACGTCGCGCCGTTACCGGAATGTCAATATTGAACAAACTAAACTCGTTTTCCTGGCTGAACACGACTTTTGTCGACAAAACGATTCGAGACGGTCTCCGAGTAACCTTAGGGATCAGCGGCGGCCTGGCCCGGTTCGACACCCGTTTCGTTGACGGTATCGTCAACGGGGTGGGCGGCCTGATCGGCACTTTCAGCCGTTTCTTTAGCCGCGCTAATTCTGGCTTTATCCAGCGCTACGCCATGCGTTTTGTTATTGCTTTCATGTTGTTGGCCGTGGCCGTTTATTTCGTCCAAGTGCGATGATTATTAACTTTAGGATAAGAGGGTAACCGAGATGAATTTTCCGATTCTGACCGTCATAGTGTTTTTTCCGTTAGTCGGGGCTTTGGCGACTCTATTCTACAAACCCGAGCAAGTCCGCCTGATCAAATGGACCGCGTTGCTCGCCTCGATCGTCCCGCTGATCCTCACTATCTTAGTTGTCGTGGGCTTCCATCCCGGCGGCGGAGTCCAGTTCGCGGACAAATTGCTTTGGAGCAAGACCATCGGCGCTTCCTATTATCTGGGCGTCGACGGTTTGAGCTTACCGATGGTATTCTTGTCAGCTTTGCTCAGCGTTATCGCCGTCATCGCTTCCTGGAATATCTCGGTTAAACCAAAAGGCTATTTTGCTCTGTTGCTCTTGTTGGAAGTCGGCATGCTCGGCGTGTTCTTAGCCTTAGACTACATCCTCTTCTATATTTTCTGGGAGCTAGTCTTACTGCCGATGTACTTCTTGATCGGAATCTGGGGCGGCAAGCGGCGCGAGTACGCGGCCCTTAAGTTCTTTTTATATACTCTGGCCGGGTCGGTAATCATGTTGCTGGCCATTCTAGCCGTCTATTTTAACGGCGGAGCGAAAACCTTCGATATCCTAGCCCTAGCGGCCAAAGGGACTCCACTCGGGCTGCAGCATCTAGTGTTCTGGGGTTTCTTCCTTGGGTTTGCGGTCAAGGTGCCGATATTTCCTTTCCATACCTGGTTGCCGGACGCGCACGTCGAAGCGCCGACCGCCATCAGCGTTCTTTTGGCCGGAGTTCTTCTTAAGATGGGAACCTACGGGTTCATCCGCATCATTTTAACCACCACCCCGGACGCGCTTAAGGAATACGCGTGGATAATCGCCACTCTGGCGGTCATCAGTATCATCTACGGGGCGTTGAACGCGATGATTCAAAAGGACCTGAAGCGGATGATCGCCTATTCCAGTATCAGCCACATGGGCTATGTCGTTCTGGGCGTCGCGTCCGGTACGGTGATCGGCACAAACGGCGCGATTCTGCAGATGTTCAGTCATGGTTTGATCACGGCGCTGCTGTTTTTGCTGGTCGGATTTATTTATGAGCGCACGCATACCCGCAATATCTCCGAACTAGGCGGATTGTTGAACATAACGCCGGTTTTGGCCGGGATACTCTGTTTCGCGTCGTTCGCCTCCCTCGGGCTGCCGGGCTTGAGCGGCTTTATCGCCGAGTTCCTGGTACTGGTGGGGGCGTATTCGGCCTTGCCGTGGTTCGCGGTCGTCGCCTCAGGCGGCGTAGTGATCACAGCCGGCTATCTTTTGTGGATGCTGCAGCGCGTCGTCATGGGGTCGTTGCCGGAGAAATACGCCGGTCTGGTAGACGCCACGCCGCGTGAGATGTTCGCTCTAGTGCCTCTGGTCGGGCTCGTGCTCGTTGTTGGACTCTATCCGGAATCAGTGCTCGGGCTCATTAATCAGTCGGTTGTAGCCCTGGTTAAAGTCTTAGGCTAAGGAAAGCGGGCAAGGTGACTACGCAAGCGGTTATTTGGATGATTGCGGTTGTGCCGGCAGTCGCGTTTATAGCGCTGCTGATTTTGGGTCGCGCCCACCGCGCTGCCGCGCCCTATATCGGATCGGCAGCAGCCAGTCTATCACTAGTTGGAGCCATTTGGGCGATGCTCGCGGTCGTTAAGACCGGGACGCTTAACGTTGATTTCCTCTGGCTTACGATCGGCAATGTTCCGCTCAAGATCGGCATGTACATCGACCCCCTGGCTGCCGTCATGCTGGTCGTCGTGACCACGGTCAGCCTGCTCGTTCAGATATACAGCATCGGGTACATGAAGGGCGAGAAGCGCCTGTCTTGGTATTACGCTGCCCTAT
>JANXYU010000019.1 GCA_025355855.1 Actinomycetota bacterium | reverse complement strand
CGACCAGAGAAACCCTATCCGGAAACACGGCCAAGGCGCCGCTGCTGCCGCGAAAACCGGTTAGATAGAAAAGATTAACGGGTTTAAAGATGATATAGGCGTCGAGGCCGCGCTCGGCTAACAGGCTCTTGGCTTTCTCTAAACGCGCGTTTAGCCGAGGCGAATGGTTGACCAGCTTAAGCATGCTCAAAGCGATGTTTCGGGGCGCAGTCGGCGGATAGCGGCGTCTAGCGCGAGATAATAACTGTCCACTCCGAAGCCGGCGATTTGACCGGCCGCGACCGGCGCGATGACTGACTCTTTGCGGAAGTCTTCCCGGGCGTAGATGTTCGAGAGGTGTACCTCGATGACCGGCTTCTTAATCGAGGCAACCGCATCCCGGATGGCTACGCTGTAGTGGGTGTAACCGCCTGGATTAAGAATGATTACATCAGCGTCAGATTGCTGAATGAGATCGACTATCTCTCCCTCATGATTTGACTGGAATGTCGTTAGCTCGATTCCGGCCGCCTTAGCCTGATCAGCCAAAGCCGCGTTAATCTCGTCCAGAGAGCTATCGCCGTAGACGGCGACCTCGCGCTGTCCCAGCATATTAAGGTTTGGACCGTTGATTACCTGCACCTTAGCCATTCATAAACTCCTCTAGCGTCGACAGGATTAAAGCTCGTGGCACCGTTTGTATAGCCGGCCGCCCAAAGTCTCTCAAGAGCACGAATGTGATCTCTGCGGCAAGGTTTTTCTTGTCTAGTTCCATTATAGCGATAATATCGGCGGCCTTTAGCGCCGGCGGCCGGTCCGGCAAGTCGGCTTCAATTAGCAATTCTTCCGTGGCGCGCGCCAGTCCGGTAACCCCGAGTCCCGCGTTCTCGCTTAACCGGGCGGCGAAGGCCATGCCTATTGAGACGGCCGCTCCGTGACCCAGCTGTCCGTAACCGAGAAGTGTTTCCAGAGCGTGCCCCAATGTATGCCCATAATTCAGAAAAGCTCGCCGGCCCGTCATATCCAACGCGTCCGCTGCGACCACGCCGGCCTTATATCGCACAGACCTTTCCAAAAGATCTTCTGTAACTCCCAGGTCGCCACCCAAGGCGTCGCTAATCCCGGTTCGCCAAGCTGCCAAGAACTCGTCACCTTGCAACATGGCCGCTTTCAGCATTTCGGCGCGGCCCGCCGCCAGCTCCTTATCCGGGAGGGTCGTCAAAAGATCCAGATCGCTTATGACCAAGCCCGGTTGATGAAAAGCTCCGGCCAAATTCTTACCGGCCGGCAAGTCAATAGCGGTCTTGCCGCCGATACTACTGTCGGCCATTGCCAAAAGAGTCGTGGGCACGTTAATGAAAGGCACTCCTCGCATATAGATAGCCGCCGCGAAGCCCGCTACATCTCCTATAACGCCCCCGCCCAGCGCGATAACTGGATCGGTTCGCCCGGCACCACAATCTGCCAGCGCCGTGAGAATAATGCCGGCTGTCTCCATCGTTTTGTTGGCTTCACCATCCGGAATGGAAACCAGATCAAAATCGATAGCGGCTTTGTTTAAGCTGTCGGTTAGACGCGTTCCTGAGATCTCCCAAACAATGTCGTTGGTTATAACGGTAACGCGGCGCGGCTTTAGTAAAGACTCTAGTCGGGCTCCAAGCTCGTTTAAGACGCCGGAGCCGATGATTACCTCGTATGAGACCGCCGGCGGGGCGGGTATGGCGACAACTACGCGCTTAGTAGCCAATCGCCTGGAATACCTCATGGCGTACTTCATCCAATGGTTTGTCGGTCGTGTCGACAACCAGATCAGCCATTTGCCGGTAAATGGGTTCGCGGCCGGCCAGCAAAGAACCGAGGTCTTCCACGTTCTGCAGGCCTTCGGCCAGTGGCCGTCCAGTGCCTCCCGAAATGCGATTAAATAGCTCAGCCGCGCTGGTTGCCAGGTAAACGACAAAGTTGTTCTGCTTTAGATGGGCGACATTTTCCGACTTCTGGAGAGCGCCCCCGCCGGTCGCTATGACAGCGCCTCGGATGGACGCGATGTCGGCTATCGCCTGGCTCTCCAGGTCGCGAAAGGCCGCTTCCCCCAGCGCGTCAAAAATGGATTCGACAGAAGCGCCAGCCGTATCCTCAACGATTACGTCCGTGTCAAAGAAAGGCCGATGAAGAACGGACGCCAGTTCTTTGCCGACAACCGTTTTACCCGCGCCCATGAATCCGATGAGGACAATGTTTCGCAGGTCCGTCATAGTCGACTTTCCTTTGTATACGCCTCATAGGCCCGTTTGGTCTCATCTAGGTTGTCGCCGCCAAACTTAGCGAGAAGCGCGTTCGCAAGTTCGATAGCAACTACCGCCTCGCCAACGACCGAGGCCGCCGGTACCGCGCAGACGTCTGACCTCTCACTAATAGCCTCAGCCGGAGCTTTGCTAACAATATCGACGGTCATCAGGGGTTTCCCGAGCGTTGGAATCGGCTTCATGGCCGCGCTCAGACGCAGCGTCCCGCCGTTGGTCATACCGGCTTCCAGGCCGCCCGCCCGGTTTGTCGAACGGAAAAACCCCTTATCGGGGCTGTAGGATATCTCGTCATGGGCCGCGGAACCGAGCCGTTCGGCCAACCGAAAACCGTCGCCGATCTCTACTCCCTTTATCGCCGGAATACTCATCAAGGCACGCGCTAAGGAGGCGTCCAAGCGTTTGTCCCATTGCGTATATGAACCCAACCCAACCGGCATGCCGAACGCGGCTACTTCGAATACACCGCCCAGGGTCTCTCCGGCTGTGCCGGCTTCATCGATTGCGGCCTGCATCCCGCGCGCCGCCTCTGGGTCAAGGCAGCGGACGGGCGACTTGTCGGCCTCCCTGCCGTGGCCCGGGAGCGCCACCCCCTTGTCGGTCGAGGCTGCCCCAATGCTCAAGACCGCGCTTTCCACGGTGACGTTAAACTCAGCCAGCAGGCGTTTGGCAACCGCGCCAACGGCGACGCGAGCCGCCGTTTCTCGGGCGCTGGCGCGTTCCAGCACGTCTCTGACATCGCCGAAGCCATACTTAATCAGACCCGACAAATCAGCGTGGCCGGGACGCGGTTTGGTTAGAATGGCGTCTGCCGGCGGAGCCGTCTCGACGTCCATAATCTCGGTCCAATTAGGCCAATCTTTGTTGGTGATAATGAGGGAGATGGGACTGCCGAGTGTGCGGCCGCCTCGCACACCGCTAGCGATGTCGACGGCGTCACGTTCAATATCCATCCGCGCGCCTCGCCCGTAGCCGAGCTGCCGCCGCGCCAGATCTTTATCGATGTCGCCTTTGACGAGCAGCATATTGGCTGGCACGCCGTCGATGATAGCGACTAGCGCCAAACCGTGCGATTCACCGCCGGTGAGAAATCTCAACACAGCCGCCTCACTTTACGCTTATAGTTTCGCCTAGATATAGCGTGTATTGGTTGTCTCCGTACAGGATTGTGACGCTCCCTGTGCCGATGGTAAGTACTTTATACGAACCGGCGAAGGTGTCGCCCGCTTTCAGGTCAGTGTAATCCGTGTCGCCGGTATTTATAGTGGCCAGCCCGTTTGATATGGCGATCAACTTAACCTGAGTCTGCGCCGTTGTGGTCGTTGTCGTCGTATTGCCTCCGGCGGTCGTGTCGGTGGTCGTTGTCGTCGTCGTGATTGTCCGCGTCGTCGCGCCGGGCCCGTAGAGAGGTTGGAACGGATCTTTATTCTCATAGATTTCGTAACCTTCGATCTTGCCAGCCGTGACTGTTGTCGTAGAAGGCGTACCTGTTGACTTCGATGACGGGGCAGTCTCTTTTTGGAATTCCCCGGTTGTGGTCGGGGTGGCGCAGCCCGAAATAATAGAACAAGCTAGGAATAACACTGCGGCCGGCGCAAACATTTTATATACGTGTTGCGAACTCATGGCGTACCCCCGCTCGTTCCTGTTCCCCCGGTACCGCTGGTTCCGGTCGCCCCGGTTGTCGCGCTCGTCGATCCGGTTGTCGCGCTCGTCGCGGGCGCCGCGCCCGTGGTGCCGGTTGACGCTACGACACCCGGCGTTGAAATGAACGCGAGCGCCGAAAGCTTAGCTTCGATGTTCGGCAACCCCTGCTTGCCTTCCTTTATTTCGATGCCAGTGATGTTGATTACGCGCGGCAGTTTCTCGATGCGGTAAATGAAATCAAGCATTGAGAAAAAATACCCGTTCAATTGAATCTCGATGGGGATCTGTGCGTAACTAGTCTTTTGTATGACCGCGCTCGGTTTGATAGAGAGCAAGCCCGTGCCGGATTTGACTGATATATCTTGCATTTGAATAATAAGAGCCGGCAACTCGGCTTCCTCCGGCGCTTTGCGGTCAACGCGCAACAGGTCCGATTCAGTTCTTCGGCTTGTCTTCTTTAGCTCTTGCAGCTGTCCGTAGCTAGCCTTGGCTGCGTTTAGCTCGGTCAGCGCGCTTTGTTCCTGAACACCCAGCGACCCGAGTCTAAGTATCTGCGGCAAAACCAAGAATGCGATAACTAGACCGGCCAATACCGCTAGCGCGGCGCCGACAGCGATTATTTGTTGACGGGCAGTCAGCTTTGGCAACTTCATGGCTTTGTTGTCCCGGCCTTGTCGCTGAATTTAGTCAGTTTCACGGTTGTTTGGAACTCGATGACATTTACGCCGGCCGCACCCGTGCCGGCAGGCGTACTGCTCGTCCCTGGAGTACTTGTAGTGCTCCCCGTCACAGCCTGTTCGGTAGCGTAGTCAAGCCAAACGCTGCGGAATTGATTTATCTCCCCGAGATGCACCAACCAACGAGCCACGGCCGCGTGGTCGAAAGCGTCACCGATGATGATAACAGGCGGCGCCGGGGTCTTGTTTGAGGCCCCCGCTGCTTGTTCCTTGGCCGCCAGAATCGGGGCGATGTCGATCTTGATGCTCTTCAACCAGACATCGTTGGGGACAACCATACTGATGTCGTTTAGAACGCTGGACCATTGCACCTGGTCAGTAACGATCGTGTCGATGATCTTCTGTCTCTCGTCGAGCACCTTCTTGCGGTCGTCGTATGATTTGAGTTTAGAGATGGACGCTTGGACCTGAACGTTTTGCGCCTTGATCTTATCGACACGGTTGGTGGCAAGTATGATCTGGCCGAGAGTCAAGAGGTAAATTATGAGCAAAACGCCAAAGACCACGCCGGCGCCGATAGCCATCAGGCTGATAACCCGGCGCGCCTGGTGCTTCTCAACTAGTTCCGGTGGGATTAAGTCGATGCGCGTCATTTTTCCGTTCCTCGCAAGGCCAATCCGATAGGCACCGATAAAGCCGGCGCAATGTCGGCGAACTCAGTCTCGCTTAGCTGCATCTTACCGACTTTGACGTTCTGTAAAGGGTCACCGTCGCGGACTGTTACCTGTAGTGTTTTCTCTAATTCTTCTTTGAGGCCGTTGATCTTCGCCCCGCGCCCGCTAATCACGATAGAGGCCGGCGCCCGGCAGCCCGTCTGGTCGAGGCAATAGTCGATTGAACGCCTGATCTCACGGACAAAAGAACCGATGCGGCTGCGTAGTATCTCGTCGGCCTTTTGTCGTTGCTCCCGTTTTCCTTCCGCGGAAGGTCCCGAACCGACAGGCTCGCCTTCCGAAAGCGTTATCTTAACTTCCTCGGCGTCAGCTTCAGAAATGTTCAAGTTCTCCGCGATCGCTCGCGTAAAATCATTGCCACCGAACAACAAGATGCGCACGAAATATGGGAGGCCTTCTTCGACGATTATCATGTTACTAACCCCGGCGCCCACGTTCAGCAGACATGTCGTCTCCATAGCCAGACGCGATTCCTCTTCAGACGGAAAGGCTGGCAGATTCGGGATCAGCGAACGCATCATGGCAAAGGATTTTACATCGATAGATTTTGGGTATAGGCCAGCGCCGGCGAGGGCTTCTACATAACCTTGAATCATGTCACGTTGGGCCGCGACAAGCAGCACTTTCATATTCTGTTCGTCATCTTTGACTGTGTACTCTTTGAGAATCTCGAAATCGATGATAGTGTCCTCGACCGGCATGGGGATATAATCGGCGGCTTGAAAGCGGATAGCGCCCTTCAGTTCTTCCTCGTTCATCTTCGGCATATCAATGACGCGGACGATTACCTTTTGATTGGCGACGCCGACCGTAATGTTATCTTTGGAAAACCCGTTCTTACTCCAGAGATCCTTCAGAATGGCCGAAACCGCTTTAACATCGGCCAGCTCACCGTCAACAACAAGGTTCTCAGGAATCCGAACGATTCCAACCTTGTTTAAGATCGGCGGTTGTTTATCTAGCGTAAGTTCGGCGACCCGGATGCTGCGCGTTCCGATATCCACGCCGACGGCGTGCGATGGTTTGCCGAATGAAAGGAATGCCACTCTAGCCTCCGCGAACGGGGGTCGATTCTTTGGACAGATATCGGTCCACCGCTTGAGTCTTAATGCGGTAACCGCGCCCGACGCGCACAGCGGGCAGCTGGCCTACTTTAATCAAACGATAGACCGTCATTTTGGAAACGCGTAGGTGAGTTGCTACCTCTGACACCGTCATCAGTGTCTTCATTTACGCCACCTTAAGCTTTTGCCTGTTCATACTGCTGATTTGAATGTTATCAATAATTAACATTAGTTGTCAAACGTAGACAGCTCTTAACATCTGTTAACCCTGATTAACTTAAGTTAACAACTGTAACATCGGTTTAGCGGGCGACTTACTTAAGCCAAATACCTAGGGTTTTCCCTCGTTGTCATTCATATTTCAGTAGGCGACAATGAGCATTATTCAACAGAAAGGGTCAAGATGAAAGAATTCTCCATACTGATCGGCGGCAAAGCCGGAGACGGCATTGACCGCGCCGGGGTTGTGATCAACGATCTTCTCAACACTCTCGGTTACTATCAATATGTCTACCGCGAGTATCCGTCCATCATCCGCGGCGGGCATACCTTTTCCATTATCCGGGCGTCCTCGGATAAGGTCTACTGCCACCGCGACCAAGTAGATATCGTCATCGCAATGAACCGGGAAACAATCGATGCGCACGCCGGAAGGCTGAGAGACGGTGGGGCTCTTCTCTACGACGCGACTGAAGACAAGGCCGCAGCTCCGATCATTGCTGACGGCGCGACGATTCAGGCGATTCCCTTACAGGATATCCTGGCCGCCGAATCGGCCCCGCCCATTACGCGCAATTCAATCATGATCGGCGCTTTGGCGCGCGCCTTGGGGCTGGAGTGGACCGACGCGTCTGCGGTGTTGACCAGAAGACTCCCTAAATCCCTGCCCCAGAATCTGGCGGTGGCTCGCCGCGGTTATGACGCCGCCTCACCTGTCTTTATGGTCCCCAATTTGGACCGGGTCGCTTTACCTGTCTTAACTGGAAACGAAGCGCTCGCAATGGGATTACTGCAAGGAGGCCTGGATTCATATATCGCTTACCCAATGACGCCGACCTCTAGTATCCTGCATTTTCTGGCGGAAGTCGCGCCACTATTCGGCCTAAAAGTGGTCCATCCGGAGAGTGAGATCGGGGTCATCTTGATGGCGTTGGGCGCATCTTATACCGGGGATAAGGTTGCCGTGGGCACATCCGGAGGCGGCTTTTGCTTGATGACGGAGGGCTTCAGTTTTGCCGCCATGGCCGAGCTTCCCTTAGTGGTCGTCCTCGGCATGCGGCCGGGACCGTCGACTGGGCTGCCGACCTATTCTTCTCAAACCGAGCTGGGGTTTGCGCTTAACGCCGGACAAGGCGAGTTCAGCCGCCTGGTTGTTGCCCCGGGCGACGCCGAGGAATCATTTCAGTGGGCCCAAATCGCGCTAAATATGGCCGCCAAACATCGGGTGCCGGTGATTCTGCTAACAGATAAAAATGGCGGCGAGGGGACATATAGCTTCGATGTCAACGAGCCGACCGCCATAGAAAGATACGAAGCGCCGCCGCGCGATTGGTCAAAAGTGTTCAAGATTGATAGCTACGAACATGACGAAACCGGCCTTACGACCGAAGATGCTGCGATAACTAAAGCGATGCAGGACAAACGCCTCGCCAAGACCGGCCCCATTGCGTCGGATTTGGCCGCCTGCGAGCCGGTGAAAGTATACGGGGACAAAGAAGCGGCGACAGCCATTATCTGCTGGGGCTCCAATAAAGGGGTCTGCGTGGAAGCGGCGGCGGCCTTCGGCTGGCGAGTCGTCCAGCCGGTTGTTTTGGCGCCCTTCCCCGCCGCGCAGTTCGCTGAAGCGATGCGCGGAGCTCGACTGAGCATTGTCGTCGAAAATAACGCAACCGGTCAACTAAAGAAACTCTTACGTTTGCATGATTTTACAGCTACAGAAAGCGTCCGCAAATATGACGGGCGCGCTTTCAGCTTGGAAGAACTTTCAGCCGCGCTGACGGCTGTCAAGGAGGCGTCGCCGGTATGATCGGAAAAGAGCTGGATACCGGCGCGCCCAACACCTGGTGCCCAGGTTGCGGCAACTTCTCTATCCTGAACGCGATGCGAGCTGTCCTGGCCGAGCTTGATCACAGCCAGCCCGACCTGTCTCGGACCGTGCTTGTAGCGGGAATCGGCTGTCACGCCAAAATAGCCGACTACGTCAATGTCAACAGTTTCTATTCTATTCACGGCCGCGCCACGCCGGCTGCAGAGGGCATAAAAATCGGCGACCCGGATTTACGAGTGATCTGTCACGCCGGTGACGGTGACGCGTACGGCGAGGGCTTGGAACATCTTATATTCGCGGCTAAACGCAATGTGGATATGACTATGATCGTGCATGACAACCGGGTCTATGGACTGACAACCGGCCAATACACGCCAACATCACCGTTGGGCTTCAGGGGACGGTCCACGCCAGCCGGGTCGATCGAGCTACCGCTTAACCCATTGGCCCTAATGTTAACGAGCGGCGCCACGTTTGTGGCCCGAGGCTATTCCCACGGTATTGAGAATCTGAAGGAGATTTTTCGGGCTGCAATCGCGCACAAAGGCTTCTCGTTTATCGACGTTCTGCAGGTCTGCGTCACCTATTTCAATCAATACGAGGAATACACGGCCCGTACTTACGCCCTCGAAAACCATGACGCGACCGACTATGACTTGGCGGTAAAACGGGCCAGGGAGTGGGACTACAACTCCGCCGCGCGGATACCGCTGGGGATTTTCTATGAGGGTGACGCGCCCGTGTTTGAGGTTAACCCGAGTGAGGCTGGAAGAACGCCCGACGAAACGCGCGACGCTTTAGACAAACTGCTGGCCAGTTACCGCTAGCCCAGAGGAGGCTAATACCATGCCAAAGTACAAATGTACCGTTTGTGGATATATCTACGACCCGGCGTTGGGCGACCCCGACGGCGGCGTCAAAGCCGGAACGAAGTGGGATGACGTGCCCGCCGATTGGGTCTGCCCCGAGTGCGGCGCCGGTAAAGATCAATTCGTCAAGCTGGCTTAAAGGCCATACGAAGGAGGCCGAAATGGCGGTTCGTAAAATCAAAAATGGAGTCAGGGCGGTTGGCGCCGTCGATTGGGATCGACGCCTGTTTGACGAACTAATCCCCTTGCCGGAAGGCACGAGCTATAACTCTTACCTGGTCGAAGGCAAGATTGCGACAGCTCTGCTCGACACCGTCGATCCGGCGATGTGCGACGTGCTTTTGGCCAACCTGGTCGAAGCGGACGTGAGCAAGCTCGACTTCATCGTTGCCCACCACGGTGAGCAGGATCATTCGGGTAGCCTCCCTGATATTATCGCGACGTATCCCGAAGCGATTATCGTCTGTAGCGGCAAGGCAAAACCCATCTTGATGGACCTGTTAGAACTTCCTGACGAGAAGTTTATGACCGTAGCCGACGGCGACACTCTCGATTTAGGCGGCCGGACCCTGCGTTTCATTATGACACCGTGGGTTCATTGGCCGGAAACGATGGTGACCTACCTGGAAGAAGATAAGATACTGTTCTCTTGCGATTTCTTCGGTTCCCACCTGGCGGCTAACGACCTTTTTGTCAGTCAGGCACCCGGTGTCTATCACGCCGCCAAAAGATACTACGCTGAGATCATGATGCCTTTTGCCGGGCAAGTCGGGCGCAACTTGGAAAAACTGGCGGATATCGAGATTAAGATGATAGCTCCTAGCCACGGCCCTGTCTACGATAAGCCTGACTTAATCCTGGACGCCTACAAACTATGGGTAAGCGACGTTGTTGTTAACAAGGTCGTCATACCGTTCGTTTCGATGCATGGCAGTACCCGCTATATGGTCGATTATTTGACTGATGAGTTAACGCGCCGCGGTATTATGGTTAAACAATATTTCTTAAGCCGCACCGATATCGGGGAGATGGCGGCCGACCTGGTCGATGCCGCTACGATAGTCATTGGCACGCCGACCGTTCTGGCCAATCCGCATCCCTTGGTTATCTACGCCGCGACGCTGGTCGCAGCGCTCAAGCCGAAAACACGTTTCGCTTCGATCATCGGCTCATATGGCTGGGGCGGCAAGACAGTTGAAACACTGAGCAACATCGTCGGCGACCTGCCGTTGGAGTTGATCGAGCCTGTTCTCGTTAAGGGTTACCCGCGTCAAGAAGCCCTGGCCCGCGTTGACGCGTTAGCCGACGAGATCGCTGAGAAACACAAGGCACTATGATGACAACTATAGCGATTCAACAAACCAAGACTATCGGGTGGATAAATGTCTTCCGAGACCCGCCATTCTACTTGATTGGTGTATTGCCGTTCGGGCTGGGGGCGTTACTGGCAGCAAAAAGCGGCGCGACCTTGAATTGGGGCCTTTTAGGTCTAGGATCCTTGGCCGTTATCCTCATTATGGCCATGACCTTCCTCGTTAATGAGTACTTCGATTCCGAAACTGATGCGGACAACACCACGTTTAACAGATTTTCCGGTGGCTCTCGCTCGCTGCCCGAAAATCTTGTTCCCCGCCAGCAGGTTTTGATAGCTGCGGGCGCCTGCGCTTCGCTGGCGGTCTTGGTCGGTTTGATCATTAAGTTCGTCTACAACACCGGCCCGTGGACTTTGCCGCTCGGAATCGCGGCCATGGTCGTCGGCTACGCCTATACGGGCAAACCGTTTCAGCTCATTTATCGCGGTCTCGGCGAGGTTTTCGACGGCCTGACCATCGCTTGGCTGCCGATTGTCGTCGCTTATTACCTTTTGACAGGCGTGCTGCCCGGCATATATGTGCTCCTTGTTGGCGTGCCGGTCGTAACAAGCATCGTCCTGGCGGGTCTCATATGTGAATACCCGGATTACGCGTCAGATAAGGCGTCCAAAAAGAATAATCTTGTCGCTAGGTTAGGTCCCCATCGCGCCGTCTGGTTGTATGGCTCGCTTGGAGTCGCAACCATTGGCTCTCTCATCTTCCTCGGCGTCACGTATTTCTTGACATGGAAACTGCTGGTGCTATTCATACCAGCCATCCTATGTCTGCTCCTAATGACCACCATGATCGTCGGACTTTGGAAGCGGCCGGCAGCGCTGGAGAAGCTGTGCTTGGGGACGATTCTGCTTAACTTAATGATTATCATCCTGCTTATGCTGGTCGTCTGGCTATAGACCGCACGAGAGTGTTTCAAGTTCAAAGACGTAAGGCGTGGATTTTAGCTCGGTGTGTTCTTCTTTTTCGCGCCCCGGGGTGATTTGCTTTTGATGATGTCGCCGTACATCCGAGCCCGTTGATATGCGCCTTTAGCCAGGCCGTTCTTTTCTTCTTTCATAACCTGCGAAACGCCATCCAGCTTGACCGCCATAGTCGTCACGTTAGCGTGCTTAACGTAGTCGTTTATGACTGTCTCCACGCCATAACGCGATCCCCTGAAGTCAGGCACTTTGTCCATGACAGCGCGCCGGATGGCCCGTTGACTGTTGATGCTGGGCATGAGTTTTTGGCTCAGATTGGTGGCTAAGCGGCCGCCAACAAAGCGCCCCGCTGTCATTTCAAGATCGGGATCATCGCGCAGCGGTTTGATAAGCGCATCGAGGTGCGCACCCGCCAACCCTGTCAGATCAGCGTCGATAAAGACCAGCACGTCAGCGTCCGTGGCGCGCATGCCGGCGACCATCGCTCCACCCTTGCCCACATTACGGCTGCGGTGTATCACTTTGACCGGGTAAGCAGCCGCGGTCTCAGCCGTGCCGTCTGAACTGCCGTCATCGACAATAATGACCTCGTCGGCTTCCAGGCTGGCTAAAGCGGCTTCGATGACTGCGCCTATGCGGGACGCCTCATTGTACGCGGAAATGATTATGGCGGCTTTCATCAGGGCTCTGACCTAATAAGCCTGAGCAAAGTACGCCTTTTTGCCGGGCTTACCGCAGACGACGCACTTTCCGTTGCTCTGGTCAGCTTCGAACGGCATTACCCGAACGGTAGCTTTGGTCGCGTCCTTGACTGCTTGTTCGCAAGCCGGGTCCATGCACCAGTGCGTCGACATGAACCCGCGCGTCGTCCGCATCACTTTAATCATCTCATCCATATTGTTAACTTCAAAAGTATTATCGTTCAAGAATAGTTTAGCTCTGTCATACATTGATCCTTGGATTTGCTCAAGTAAACCTTCAACCTCGACCTCAATGTTATCTTGAGGAATGAATAACTTCTCTTTCGTATCCCGTCTGACCGCTACTACCTGGCCTTTCTCTATGTCCTTCGGTCCGATTTCCAGACGGAGCGGGACGCCCCGCATCTCGTGTTCGTTAAATTTCCAGCCCGGCCGGTACTCGTCGCGCAAATCTGTTTCTACCCTGAATCTGCTCCTCAAGCGCTTCGCCAGGGCACCTGCGGCCGCTCCGACGATGTCCCTTGTGTCGTCACCCCAAATAGGCACGACGACGATTTGAGTCGGCGCGATCCGAGGCGGAAAAACCAATCCCGCGTCATCCCCATGCGTCATGACCAAGCCCCCGACCATCCGCGTGGAAACACCCCAGGACGTTTGCCAAACGTACTTCTCCGTTTCGTCCTTATCCAGGTATTTGATATCGAACGCCTTGGCAAAGTTCTGCCCCAGATCATGGGTCGTACCTGCCTGTAGGGCTTTCCCGTCGCTCATCAAGGCTTCCAGCGCGTATGTCGCGGTGGCGCCAGCGAACTTCTCGCTATCCGACTTCCGGCCGACGATTACCGGCATAGCCAGTTCCGTTTCCATGAATTCCCGGTACACTTCGAGCATTTTCAGCGCCTCTTGTTCGGCTTCAGCAGCGGTGGCGTGCGCTGTGTGGCCCTCTTGCCAAAGAAACTCTGTCGTCCGCAGAAACAACCGCGTTACTTTCTCCCAGCGTATGATGTTGGCCCATTGATTGATCAATACCGGCAGATCACGGTAGCTGCGAATCCATTTGGCGTACATATGGCAGATAATTGCCTCAGACGTCGGGCGAACGGCCAGCCGCTCTTCCAGCACTTCCCCGCCCCCTTCGGTCACCCAGGCAACCTCGGGCGCAAACCCTTCCACGTGTTCGGCTTCCTTTTTAAGAAAGCTCTCAGGTATCAAAAGTGGGAAAGACGCGTTCACGTGCCCCGTCGCCTTGAAACGGCCATCAAGCAGCCCCTGAATGTTCTCCCACAGCGCGTAGCCGTACGGCATTATGACCATACAGCCTCTGACCGGCGCGTAATCGGCCAGTTTGGCCATACGAACCACATCCGTATACCAACGGGACATGTTCTGACTCTTCTTCGTCAGCCGCTCAGGCATTTTCTCGTTGTCTAGTTTATCAACCATCCGTCTCGATACTCCTCATAATCCGTATACTCGTCATGATCCTAATAATCCTATTCTTTGTACTCTCTTGTCATTATGTCTAGCTCTCTCAGCAGCTCCGTCAGATAGTCCCGAGCGTCTATGTTCCTGACGACCTCTCCGTTTTTGAATAGGACACCCTTGCCTTTGCCGCCGGCTATGCCGATGTCCGCCTCCCGCGCTTCCCCCGGTCCATTCACAACGCAACCCATGACGGCAATCTTCAGTGGCGGGTAGTCACCGTCTGCCAAAGCGCTTTCCACGGCAGTGACCAGGGAAATCAAGTCGGCGTCGGTACGGGCGCAAGTCGGGCAAGAAATGATCTCGGGCTTCCTCAGTAATCCCAGCGACGCCAAGATCTCCCGCGCCACCCGCACTTCCTCAACGGGGTCCGCGGTTAAAGAGACACGCATTGTGTCGCCAATTCCTTCAGCCAATAATATTCCCAGACCGACGGCCGATTTTATAGTTCCAGCGAACAGCGGTCCCGCTTCGCTGACCCCGATATGTAACGGGTAGTCGATCCGGTTTGACAGCAGGCGGTATGCGTCGATGGTCGCGCCCGCCGAACTGGCCTTAACTGAGATTTTTATGTTCGCAACGCCAGCCTCCGTGACAATATTTACGGTTCGCAACGCGCTCTCCACCAGGGCCTCGGGCATCGGATGACCAAATTCGGCCAGGAGATCGCGGCTCAGCGAACCGGCGTTGACGCCCACGCGCATGGCAATGCCCTGGGCCGCAACGGCCGCGGCTACCGTTTTGATATCCTCGGTCAGCATATTGCCGGGGTTGATGCGAACACAGTCGGCACCCTGTTCAATCGCTGTCATCGCCATCCGCCAGTCAAAATGAACGTCTACGATCAGCGGTATGGAAATAGCGGCCTTGATCCGGCCGACTGCCTTGGCCGAAGGCTCGTCCGGCACCGACACACGCACCAGCTCGCAGCCCGCATCTTCAAGGTGCTTGATCTGGTTAATTGTCGCGGCTGGGTTAGACGTTTTCGTGTTGGTCATCGATTGGACGCGTACGGGAGCGCCGCCCCCGATAGTCAGGCCCCCGACCGATATTTGCTTAGTTGTTCGTCGCTTGATATTCATCTCGCTCCAAACTGGATTATAGGGAGTATTAAGAGTATAAGGATTATGCGGACCAGCGCTCTAAGGTTTTCATACTCCTAATAATCCTGATTCTCCCTATACTCCTTTACTTAAACGGATCAGGTATAGCCTTGAATATATCCAAATATAGCGCCCAGGCGGTCACAAGCAACAGCAGGCCGACGCCGGCGTATTGGTAACCGTACACCGCCCAGTTAGGCAACTGTTTTTTAAACAATCGCTCGACCGACCAAATCACGACGCGAGCACCATCTAGCGGGTATATCGGAATCAGATTCGTCGCTCCGATCGCGACGCTAATAAAGGCGACGAAGTTCAGGAAGATTACGAGGCCGTGCTGGGCTGCCTGACTGGTGACTTGAACTATACCAACCGGGCTTAGGGGGCGAAACGGCAGCTTACCCAGGATGAGCAACCACAGGCTACTGAATATCTGGTAGATAAGACTGGCCGACCAGGTAACGGCACCTTTGACAGCCGGCCAGAAACCCAATCCTATATTGTATTTCGTCGCGCCGGCTTGAACGCCGATATAGCGCACTCCGTCCCGCGTTCCCACCTTGCTGACAAGCGCGATTGATTCTTTGCCCCGGCGCACAGTGATCCGCACGGTATTGGCTTTTTGACCGCGAACATAACTTACAAAATCATCCCACGTTTTTACCTGCTTGCCGTCCACCCGGCTGATCGTGTCGCCTGGCTTGATGCCGGCCGCGGCCGCCGGGGATCCCTTGACTACGCTTTCGATCGTCGTTGTTACTCTCGGAACGCCGATCATAAAGATAACGACATAGATGACAACCGCCATCAAAACGTTTGCGACCGGCCCGCCCAGCACCATCAGAGCCCGCTTCCAATATGGTTGAACGACAAAGTCGCCTCGCTCTTCTTCCGGCAACAAATCCTGTTCGCGCGGGTCTAAACCCGGAATCTTGACATAACCGCCAAAAGGAAACGGCCCGACCCCATAGACCGTGCCTCGCCATTCCTTCTTAATAAACGGCTTGCCGTAGCCCAAAACAAACGTCTCGACCGGCAGCTTAAAAAGTTTGGCGAAAGCGAAATGGCCGCCCTCATGGACCAGCACGATTACGCTGACTACCAGGATTCCGGCAATAATGTACCACATAGGTTTACCTAATTCCCCCAGGCCGCCAGCCAGGACGCGGCTCTTTCGCGCGCCCAGCGTTCAGCTTCTTCTAGGACATCGACTGAATCGGCCGGCAAGACCGAATGACTGTTCAAGACATCTTCCAAGCAGTCAGCTATATCGCTGAAACCGCAGGCCCCAGCGCGAAACGCGGCAACCGCAGCCTCGTTGGCGGCGTTCAATACCGCCGGCGCCGTTCCCCCGGTCCGGCCCGCCTGATAAGCATAAGACAAAGCTGGGAACGCTTCATTGTCGGGCGCTTCAAAGTCAAGCCGGGCGAGCTCGATTAGATTAATCGTCCCGGCGGGAGCCGTTTGGCGGCGCGGGTATGTCAAAGCGTATTGTATCGGAACACGCATGTCGGTCGGTCCGAGATGCCCGATCACGCTGCCGTCGACGTATTCCACCAGGGAATGCACGATACTTTGCGGATGCACGACAACATCGATATTCTCGTATGGCATTCCGAAAAGATAATGAGCCTCGATGACCTCAAGCCCTTTGTTCATCATCGTCGCTGAATCGATGGTAATTTTCGGCCCCATCGTCCAGCGGGGGTGAGCCAAGGCTTCCGTCAAAGTTACCGCGCTTAATTCTGTCCGTGAGCGGCCTCTAAAAGGACCGCCGGAAGCCGTAATGATCAGCTTGGCAACATCGGCGGGATCTTCCCCGCGTAAGCATTGGAAAAGAGCGGAATGTTCGCTGTCGATTGGGATTATCTCTTGTTTGCCGGCCGCTGCTAGGACCAGCTCACCGCCTGCGACCAGGCTTTCTTTGTTGGCTAACAAAAGCTTTTTGCCGGCCTGTAACGACTCAAGAGTCGGGCGCAAACCGATGCTGCCGACCAGCGCGTTGATGACTGTGTCGGCTTCGTCCAAACGGCATAGCTCTAGCAGGCCTGCTAGTCCGTCTCGGCTAGTCAAAGTGGTAAGCGGCGGCACGGGCAAAGTCGCGGCTTGCTTTGCCAACAGGTCAGCTTGGTTGTGGGCGGACAGGCCGACGACGCGGTATTCGTCCGGGTAGCGGGCGATTACGTCTAAGGCTTGTTGTCCGATCGACCCGGTTGAGCCGAGAATGACAATGCTTCGCATCCCCAGGTGACTCCTTTGCTAGTGCAGTAGATTTAACAGAAAGAAAACGAACGGAGCGGTGAAAAAGAGTCCGTCAAAACGGTCGAGAATTCCGCCATGTCCGGGTATCGCAGTACCGTAGTCTTTGATGCCGACCTCGCGCTTCAACATCGACGCCACCAGATCTCCGATTTGGGCTAGAACCCCGACCAACCCTCCTAGAGCTAGTGCCTGGGGCCAGCTGAGCCAACCCACGGCTGCCCCGATCGAGGTCGCGGCGATGGCAGCCAAAACCCCGGCAATTGCCCCTTCAACCGTTTTGTGGGGGCTGATGTCCGGCGCTAGCTTACGGTAGCCGAGCCAGCGCCCAAAGAAGTAGGCCGCTATATCGCAAGCCCAAACGGCGCCCACGGCGACCAGTAAATACTCGCGGCCATGCGCCATTAACCTTGTCGATATGAGGAAGCTCGGCAACAAGCCCGCATACAGGACGCCCAAAACGGTCACACCGGCGTCAACGCCGGCTCGAACACGCCGTCGAGCGAATATTTGCCACATGAGCGCCGCCGCGACCAGAATCGCCAGTAATGTGGGGACGTAAGCTTGAAGACCAAAGATTGTCAATATTGGCAGGGAAGCTCCGAAAGCAATTCCGGCCCACGTGGCCGGAAAAATGTTTTTGTTCGGCCAGGGTAGATAATACTCGAATAGGCCGATAACAGCCAACACGGTTATCGCGGTCGCGAACCAGCCAGATCCGAGCCATATCATGGCGACAAATATCGGCGCTCCGATGACGGCACTCAAAATGCGCAACCGCAGCATCTAGTCCCCTTCGCTTAGCGCGCCGTAGCGGCGTCGTCTTTTCGTGAAATCGGCCACAGCTTGGCCGAGCTGCCTGGCGCCGAACTCAGGCCAGAAATCGGGTGTGACCCAGAATTCACTATACGCGATCTCCCAAAGAAGGAAATTACTGACCCGCATCTCTCCGCTTGTTCTGATTAGCAGGTCGAGGGGCGGCAAATCGGCCGTTCCCAAGCCTGCCGCAAAGGCGGCCTCGTCAATATCGGCCGGTGTTATCGAGCCCGAATGAGCTGCTTGCGCCAGACTGCGAGCCGCGTCGACTATATCTTGGCGACCGCTGTAGTTTAGCGCCAGCGTCAGTGTACCGGCCGCGTTGTCCTTCGTCCGGACAATAGCCTCGTCGATTTGGGCGACTATTTCCGAATCCAGCGCCCGCCACCGGCCAATAATGTTTAGGCGGATCTTCTGACGCTCGAGGTCGGCCAGTTCGTTGCGCAGCGTTTCCAATATTAACTGCATTAAACCGGCCACCTCGTCAGCCGGGCGGCTCCAGTTCTCTGCGGAGAAAGCATACAAAGTCAGGTGGGTTATTCCCAGTTCGTGAGCGGCCTCGACAACGCGCTTTATTGCTTTAACGCCGGCTTTGTGCCCGGCCGCGCGCGGCAGGCCGCGGCGTTTTGCCCAACGGCCGTTGCCGTCCATGATTACTGCGACATGCACGGGCCCGTTACGTTGGTTATTATCTTGGGGACGATGGTCGTTTGCAGAACTCAAGGGCTAGACCTCGAGGATTTCTTGCTCTTTGTTTTTCAGCATATCGTCGATCTCGCGGATATATTTGTCCGTGAGCTTTTGAACTTCATCTTCGGCGCGGCGCTCGTCATCCTCAGAAACCTGCTTGTCTTTCTTTAAAACCTTAAGATGCTCGTTCGAATCGCGGCGAATATTGCGGATAGCTACCCGTCCTTCTTCGGCCATGGTCTTGACGACGCGAATCAAATCCCGCCGTCTCTCTTCATTCAACGCGGGAATCGGCAAATGAACCACGTTGCCATCGTTACCAGGGGTTATCCCCAGATCAGATTGAAGAATCGCTTTCTCGATGGCTGGGATGCTTGTCTTGTCAAAAGGATGGACGACCAACAAGCGAGGCTCCGGGCTGGAAACGGTAGCCAGCTGCGCGAGCGGCATCTCGGTACCATAGTATTCAACGTTAATCCGGTCTACTAAAGAGGTTGAAGCGCGGCCGGTTCGGACGGTCATAAATTCGTCCCGGGTGATTTGGATGGCTTTTTTCATGCGTTGAGCGGCGTTGCTTTCAATGGAGCCACTTAACTGGTCCATATACCCTCCTTTAAGAGACGACCGTACCTATCGGCGTCCCGCCAATGGCGCGCCGAATGTTGGCCGGGTCGGTAATGTTGAAGACGATTATCGGCAGCTTGTTGTCGCGGCATAGCGTGATCGACGTCGCGTCCATGACCTGCAAATCACGGCTGATGACATCCATATAGCTGAGTTTGTCGAATAGTTTGGCGTTCGGGTTCTTGATGGGGTCTGAGTCGTAAACCCCGTCAACCCGCGTCGCTTTCATGATGACGTCGGCGCCGATCTCTAGAGCGCGCAGGGAGGCGGCTGTATCGGTTGTAAAAAAGGGATTACCTGTTCCGGCGGCGAATATCACTACGCGGCCTTTCTCCAGGTGACGAACCGCACGGCGGCGGATATAGGGTTCCGCGACTTCCTGCATGGCGATGGCGGACTGCACCCTGGTGTCAACACCCCGCTGCTCTAGCGCGTTTTGCAGCGCCAGCGCGTTTAAGACGGTCCCGACCATGCCCATATAATCGCCCGTAGCGCGCTCGATGCCATGGTCTGCCGCGGGCGCGCCCCGGAAAACGTTACCGCCGCCCACAACGATGGCGAGTTCAACATCATCGTCGCGGACGGCTTTTATGACTTCGGCAATGGAGCCGATTGTTTCATAAGACAAGCCAGTCCCGGTCGCCGGATCGGCGAGGGATTCCCCGCTCAATTTCAGCAAAACCCGTTTATAGACCGGCTTCTCCATAATTTATCTTTCCTGACCCAGCCCGAACCGAGCAAAACGGCGGATAACGATATTCTCCCCCGTTTTGGCGATGAGATCGGTCACAACCTGTCCGACCGGAGTGGACTCGTCGCGGATAAAGCCCTGGTTGAACAGAACTTTCTCCTTCAGGAACGCGTCCTTTTCCGCATCGTCCAGACCGTCGAGCAAGTCTACCGGGACGTCGTCCTCAGTGACATAGGCCGGTCCGGCCGCCGCGATGTGCATGGCGATGCTGTGCGCGAACTCTTGGAACTGCTCGTTGCGGGCGACAAAATCGGTCTCGCAATTGATTTCAACCAACACGCCCAAACGACCCGCGTTGTGAATGTATGCTTCGACTAAGCCTTCGCTAGCTTCGCGGCCGCTGCGCTTGGCTGCTTTTGACATGCCTTTTTCCTGCAGCCATTTGACCGCTTGCGTCGCGTCGCCCTGGCACTCGGCTAGAGCCTTCTTGCACTCCATGACCCCGGCACCCGTTGCCTCACGCAGGCTCTTGACGTCGTCTACTGTTACCACTATCTTGTTCCTCCTTAAACTTCTGCTGCCGGAACCGCCGCGTCCGCCGCCGCGACCGCTTCTTGGGCGGCCACCGCCTGCGCGGCCTGGCTGCCGGCCGTACCGTCCAGCACGGCGTCTGCCATGACCCGCGCAATCAAGTTAACCGAGCGGATGGCATCGTCGTTGCCCGGAATGATGTAATCTACGTCATCCGGGTCGCTGTTGGTATCGATCAATCCAATGATCGGGATACCGAGCTTACGGGCCTCCTTTATGGCGAGGACCTCTTTGCGGCCGTCGATAACGAACATGGCTTCAGGTAATTTACTCATCCTGCGTAACCCGCCGATACTCGCGGCCAGCTTTTCCTTTTCGCGCTTTAGGTGCAGGATCGTCTTTTTCGGCAGTCCGTCCCAGTCGTCGTTTTCATCCTTGCGTTCCAGCTCTTCCAGCCGGCGCAATCTTTCCTTGATGGTGGTGAAGTTGGTCAGGGTGCCACCCAGCCAACGCTGGTTGACATAAGGCATTTCAGACCGGTCTGCCTGGTCTTTTACGCCTTCCTGAGCCTGTTTCTTGGTGCCGACGAACAGGATTTTGCCGCCCTTACCCGACACATCCTTAACGAATCCGTATGCCTTTTCGATATAGCCCAGTGATTGTTCCAAATCGATAATGTGAATCCCGTTACGCTCCGTAAAGACATATTTCTTCATCTTCGGATTCCAGCGGCGGGTTTGATGACCGAAGTGGACACCGGCTTCGAGCAGGCTCTTCATCGAGATAATTGCCAATTTTCTTTCACCTCCTTGGTTTCGAAAATAATAGACGCGCCCTCTTGATTAGGCAAAAAGGCGCAACGACTAGTTTATCATATGGGGGAAGATAAGCGCTACTTACACGAATTGCTTGAGTTTGGCCTTGAGCTGCAGAATTGCCTTGGTGTGCATCTGGGAAACACGGGATTCAGTGACCCCGAGGACTTCGCCGATCTCCTTCAATGTCAAGCCTTCGTAGTAATACAGTGCGACTACGGTTTTTTCCCGCTCGGGCAAGCGATCGATAGATTGAGCCAACAACGTTTTCATCTCTTCAATCTCGAACGTCGCGGCGGGTTCGGCGCTGCTCTCGTCCTCAATGATGTCTATCAAGCCGACCCGTCCATCCATGTCTTTACCGACCGTGAAAGTGTCGTCGAGCGCGACGACTGCGGTGTTGCCGATCTGCGTGATCGTGTCGTGCAGTTTATCTTTTGTAATGCCTAGCTCTTTGCAGACTTCCTCATCTGTTGGCGAGCGCTTTAGACGGCCTTCGAGCTCTTGGTAGGCCCGTTCCAATTCTTTGGCTTTAAAACGTACCGAGCGCGGGATCCAGTCAAGAGCGCGCAGTTCGTCGATTATGGCACCCTTGATACGGGCAATAGCGTACGTCTCAAATTTGATATTCTTGGAGAGATCGAACTTGTCGATCGCGTCAATCAAACCAAATATACCGGAGCTGACCAGGTCTCCGTGATCGACATTCGAGGGAACTTTGACGTACAGCCGCCCGGCGACATACTTCACGAGTGGCGCGTAATGAAGGATAAGTTTGTCTCGCAGCTCCTGGGTGCCTACTTCTTTATATTGGCGCCAGAGCTCCATTATTTTGCTGTGTTCATCCGCCGGGGTTTGGCTCATGGATAAAGGATACTACAACCGTGTTGGCTGTGTCTTAAAGCCTCCTAAGCGCGGGGGTGCGCCTGCCGATAGACGGCCTTCAGACGCTTTTTGTCCAGGTGGGTGTAAATCTGCGTAGTCGACAAATCCGCATGGCCTAAAAGCTCCTGGATAGTTCGCAAATCAGCCCCCTCCTCCAGCAGATGAGTCGCGAAGGAATGGCGCAGCATATGAGGGCTGACATGACGCCCCACGCGACCTGCCCCGGCCGCCCGGTCAACGACATTCTGGATACTGCGCACACTCAAGCGCCGGGCGCGATCATTGAGAAAGACTGCGCCGCCTGACTTGTCTTCCCCTTGGTCGACCCGGCCTATGGCTAGATATTCGGCCAAAGCACGATCGGCTACCGGCGTAAAAAATACGATTCTTTCTTTGTCCCCTTTACCGATTATTCGAATTTCGCGAGCGGGAAAATCGATATCAGACAAAGACAATCCGGCGAGTTCGCTGACCCGTAATCCGGTAGCGTAGAGCAGCTCCATGATCGCCCGGTTACGCAGACCGTCTCTAAGCTCGATCGGCGGTTTGGCCAACAGGCGCTCAACCTCGTCACGGCTCAAGACTTTGGGCAGCGTCGAGCCGCTCTTCGGGAAGCTTACCAGAAGCGCGGCGTTTGATTCGAGCGAGCCCTCATTGCACAGAAAGCGCAGAAATGACCTTATGGCAGACAACCGTCTCGCGATTGTCGTTTTTTGCAGGCGGAGGGTGTCACAATATGCCAGATAGCGGCGCAACAGCCGATAGTCGACCTCGGCCAAGTCGGCTGTCCCGTTTTTTTTAAAAAAGCTTAAGAAGGTTTTGATGTCTCGACCGAACGCTTCGACTGTCCGGGGCGAATAGCGATGCTGACTCTTTAGGTAGTCCAGATAGCGGTCCAGATCGGCATCCATAAGTCAGCCTCCGTACCTAGGATTTAAGTAGCCGCAACGTCGCTTTGTCTCCGGCAGTCGCGTTGAGAACGGCCGCCGCCGAACCGCGGTTCACAGCGACGCAAAGATACCCGCTCGAGTCGAAAAGCAACAGCATTTCGTTTTGCCCTACGTCAGTAAATGTCCGGCCCAGGTTTAGCTCTAGTTGTGCGTCCTCCAAGGTAAGCCCGACGAGCGCCGGCGGCGAATATCCGGCTGATTGGGCCACCTCTTCCTCAACGTTTAAGCGCAGTGTGCCAAATCCGTCAATGTTAATTATTTCCACGTCTATCTGGCCGTCGACGACTGTCGCGTAACCGTAAGGAGCAGGCGCCAGCGAAACGGGATCGATAAGGTCGGCCAACAGGCCGGGTTCCTCGCCAGCCGCCAGAGCGGCGGCTGCTAAAGCGAATATGTCACGCGCGTGAAATGTCGGACAGGGCGGCGCGGCCGAGTCGTCGGCTCGTATCACGTACGCGGACTCAATGCCCCCTAAACGGGTTGCCGCCGGCAGCAACAAGCCGTTATCCGGACCTACCAGGTAATCGCCCCGTTTGGTTTGGATGATCAGGTCCCGGCCGGCTCCTACAGCGGGGTCAACAACCGCTAGATGGACGGCCGCGTTTATATCCGCGACTGCTGTTTCCAACACGAAGGCGCCTTGGCGGACATCAAAGGACTCAATGTCGTGGGTGATACTTAGGACATCAGCATGCGGGTTGATATTTTTCATTGTATTTTTCACGATAGCGGTCCAGGCGTCCCGATGGCCAAAATCCGAAAGGAACGTGATCACGGATGATTCGACTATTGGCTTAGCCGCCGGTTTAAGCTTTTTTGTCTTGCCGGTGGCTTTATCCAGCGCCGCGTTGACCAGCTTATCAGCGGCTGCGTTGGCCTCTCGAGGTATATGCTCGATGCCGACCCGTGCAAAGGTTTTGAGCAGGGCGGCCGCCTCCGCATGCAAAGGCCGTAGTTGATCGCTCTTTATCTTATAGTGTCCAAGTAGCTGTTTGACCATTAGCAGGCTGTCGGCCTTTACATGAATGCTGCCGGAAGATAGTTCGGCGGCTTTCTTGAGACCGGCGATCAAGGCCTGATATTCGGCCTCGTTGTTGGTCGCTTCCCCGATGAATTCGGATACAGTGGCCGGGGCGCGGCCGTCTCGAACGATAACGGCTCCGATACCGGCCGGACCGGGATTGCCGCGCGACCCGCCGTCGACGAACAAAGTGATGTCGTATGTTTCTTCCGCCATTTTTGCCTTTCGCTAGCTTAAGTTCGCGTCTACCCCGGTAAACCCTGGCGAGATCCTTGTCCGGCTGGCACGGCCTGCTCTATTACTCGAGCCACGTAGGCGCGAGCCGCGATTATCGCCACGGTAACGTCGTCGCCCAGCGCCAGCCGCGCCGCAACCGCCGACGCTAAAGCGCAACCCGTTCCTCTGACATTGCCGCACGAACGCGGCGACTTAAAGGTGCTGACGCCGTTTTCATTATACAGTGTGTCGATTACCTCGTCGCCTGTTGTGAGATGTCCCCCCGTTATGAGAACGTTAGACACGCCTGTCTGGTAAAGTTGGCGGGCCGCCGCCGCGGCTTCAGCCAAGGATGTGACGGTTAAACCCGTTAACGACGCCGCCTCCATCGCGTTCGGGGTTAACACAAATGCGTTCGGGACAAGAGTAGTCTTGATAGCCGCTAAGGCAGCCTGATCAGCCAGGTCAAGCCCGGACGAGGCGCGCAGGACGGGATCGACGACTAGCCGCAAACCGCGGGAGCTCGCAAACTCGGCCAGTGCGACTGCTAATAAAGCCGACCCGACCAGGCCCGTCTTTAGTATTGACGGTTGAAAGTCTTCATAGACCGTCTCCAGTTGCTCCCTCACGACGGCCACATTGACCGGGTATGACGCTCTCGCTTGCTGAGAGTTTTGGACAGTCAGGGCCGTAGCGATTGGCAACGCGATGACGCCAAAGCTCCACGCGGCCGCCAAATCGGCGGCTAATCCGGCGCCGGCGCTGGGATCGAGGCCGCCTGCCGCGATGAATGTCTTAACCGTTCTGGAAGTGGTCATAGCCTCGCCTCTTCATGACCATTGGTTTTCCTTCATGGCCGGCGACAATGACTTCGGCTGCGCCCGAAAACATGGTGCCGACAACGGTTACGGGTGTCTCTCCGACCTGGGCTATCGCCGCGATGATGGCGTCGACCTTGGCCGGAGGAGCCGTAAAAAGCAGCTCGTAGTCCTCGCCCCCCGTGATTGCCAGTCTTTGCGCATCCACTGCTTTAAACCCGGCTTTCGCCGCTTCAGGGAATACGGGAACCGCCATTGAATCAAGGCGAGCGCCCAGGCCGCTCGCACTACAGATATGAGCAAGATCGGCCAGTAACCCATCGCTTATGTCCTGCATCGCCCGAGCGCCCGCTGCGGCGGCCGCTCTCGCTTCCGTTATCCGCGGCGTCGGCCTCGTGTGCCGGGCAGCCAAGTGCGCTAACCAGCCGCGCATCGGTTTTGCACCTTCTTTCAAGAGTTTAAGAGCCGCGGCTGATCCGCCCAACGAACCGGTCACCATGATCGCATCACCGACTTTAGCATCGGAGCGGCGCCTGGTTAGCCCCGCTTCCGCCCGTCCCGTCAACGCTACGGTGACGAAAAACCGGTTTGATTTTGTCATGTCTCCGCCAACTATTGAAATGCCAAAAGCTTTCGCCGCGTCAATCAGGCCGTGATAAACGCCGGCGACGAATTCTACCTCGGCCTCCGCGGTCAGGCCCAGCGTCACGAGGGCATATTCCGGGGTTCCGGCCATAGCGGCGATATCGCTTACGCTGACTGCCATGGCTTTATAGCCGATATCCGCGGGTTTGACGTAGCGCCTGTTGAAATGGACATTCTCGACCATCGTATCCGTGGTTAATAACATTTTGGCGCCGAGGGGCGCGTCGACGACCGCAGAGTCGTCTCCGATGCCCAACGCGACTTTTTTGGAGCCGCCGTCCGCTTTTCTGATCAGTGCGTCGATATAGTCGATCAGCCCGAACTCGCCGAGCTCTTTGACTAACACGTTTCTCCGCCCGGGCTATCCAGATACTCGCCAACGACCTTCATCGCGCACAGCTTGCCGCACATCGTGCACGTCTCCCCATCCTGCAGAATCCGTTCAGCCCGCATCGCGGCGGCGTGCGGCGGATCGATAGACAGGGCGATCTGACCTTCCCAATCCAACGCTTTGCGAGCGCGCGCCATTTGCAGGTCCCAGTCGGCGGCCCCCGCCACGCCTTTGACAATGTCAGCGGCATGCGCCGCAATCCGGCTGGCAATAACGCCTCGATGAACGTCGGACGCCGTGGGCAGGCCTAGGTGCTCCCGAGGTGTGACATAACATAAGAAGTCAGCGCCGGCGGCCGCGGCAATGGCCCCGCCAATAGCGGCGGTTATCTCGTCGTATCCCGGCGCCACGTCCGTGACCAGTGGTCCTAAAACATAGAACGGCGCGCCGTCACAATATTCCTTCTCCAGTTTAATATTCGTCTCAATCTGATCCAACGGCACATGCCCGGGGCCTTCAATCATCGCCTGGACTCCGGCCGATTTGGCCCGTCGGGCCAGCTCACCCAGGGTCTTTAGCTCAGTTAACTGCGCGAGGTCTGTCGCGTCGGCGATACATCCCGGCCGCATGCCGTCGCCCAGGCTGAGGACAGTCTCATATTCCTTGGCGATGGCCAGCAGGCGGTCATAGTTGGCGTATAGAGGGTTTTCCCGGTCGTTATGCAGCATCCAGCCGGTTAAAAGAGCTCCGCCGCGGCTAACGACGTCGGTGACCCGGCGCTCTTTTGATAACGCGTCAACGGCCGCGCGAGTCACACCGCAATGAACCGTGATGAAATCCGCGCCCCGACGGCAATGTTCCGCGACCGCCTCAAACAGATCATCCTCAGTCATGTCGACTATGCTGCCGCGCCGTTCGATGGCAGCGACAGCGGCTCCATAGATCGGCACTGTCCCGATAGCAACGGTCGAATGCGCCAAAATCTTATCCAGAGTGCCATAGACGTCTCCTCCGGTCGATAGGTCCATGACAGCGTCGGCACCCGCGCGAACTGCGATATCCAGCTTTTCCAGTTCCTCGTCGATGCTGCTCAAGGTATCCGATGTGCCAATATTGGCGTTTACCTTAGTGCGCAGACCAAGACCGACCCCCAGCGGCGTCACCTTCGGCCGGCGACGGCTTTTGCAGATAACCGTTTTCCCCGCAGCTACATCAGCCGCCAGTTTTACCGCGTCGACCTTTTCGGCCGCAGCGACCTGCTCAATATCTGATGTGATGTTTCCAACCTTCAGCTCTTCTAACAAACTCATTGGCTCTCCCAAGCTAGTCGTAAGGCACGGACCGCCGCGACCATATTCGTCGCTCCCGCGATGGCCGCGACATGCGCGGCACCCGCCGCTCCCGCGGCAATTACCGCTCCGATATTATCTCTATTCATTCCGCCGATGGCTACCACCGGCTGTTTGATCTCGGAAACTATATTCGCCAACCCTGCCAACCCGACTGGCGGCGCCGCGTCATTCTTGCTCGTCGTAGCGAAGATTGGCCCGAATCCGACATAGTCGGCGCCTGCCTGGGCTGCTTGTCTCGCTTCAGTCAGATCGGTCGCTGACACGCCGATAATCATCTTCGGTCCGACAATCTCCCGCACAGCCTCGTAGCAGTCGTCGGTCTGTCCTATGTGAACGCCGTCAGCCCCAACCGAGACAGCGGCGTTGACGCGGTCATTAACTATAAAGAGAGCGCCGGCCGCCTGCGCTATCTCGCCGACACGCCGGGCTTCCTCAGCGAAAGCTCGGTCATCTAAGGTTTTATCCCGAAATTGAATCACGGTCGCGCCGCCGCGCGCCGCCGCTGTAGCGACGTCACAGTGCGTTCTCCCCAACTCCGGCATATTAGCCGTTATCACATAGACTCTTAGATCAGGCAGGCGCATTACTTGGCTCTTCCTTGATGCGCGCGCCGACGCGCAACGCGTCCTCCGTCAGGCCGGCGACGGCGTCGTAGAGACCAACATGAAAAGTGCCGGGGCCTTTGGCCGTGTGCGCGGCGACGAAGCCCGCCAGACCGTAGGCCGCGAGTGCGCTGGCGGCTGCTTCTATCTTATCGTCTTCAACCGCGGCGAACAGGGCGACGACCGCGCTGGCCATGCATCCCGTACCGGTGACGGTTGCCATCATGGGGCTGCCGTTTGTAACCGTGACCATTTTGTCACCGTCGCTAATGAAGTCAACCTCTCCGGTTACCGCCGCCACGCAACCGTACCGACGCGCCAAGGAGGCCGCTGCCACGTCCGGGGCGACGCCACCGACCGACTCAACCCCCCGAATATTGGCGTCCAGACCGGCCAATACGGCCGCTTCGGCCGTATTGGCTCGGACAATCGCCACATCTAGCCGCTCCAGTATCTTCGTAGCACTCTCGGTCCGCAACCGGGTCGCGCCCGCTCCCACAGGATCAAGCACTACGGGGATACCCAGACTATTGGCCTTGGCGCCAGCCTTGATCATGGTCTCGACCAATTCCGGCGTCAGCGTTCCGATATTCAAAACGAGCGCGCCGGCGGCCGCGACCATTTCCTCGACCTCAGCGTCGGCGTGTGCCATGACCGGCAATCCCCCGGCGCACAATGTTATGTTGGCCGTCTCGTTCATTACGACAAGATTGGTAATGTGATGCACTAAAGGTTTAACCCGGCGGACTCGACCTAAAATTGACGCGGCTTTCGCTCCCCATTGCTCCTGATTCATAATCGCTCCTCAAAAAGAAAAAACCCCATCCTGCTTACGGGATGAGGTCCTCTTGTGATCTTTTCCTTAACGCCGGCATTACCCGGATCAAGTACTACGGTCGATGCGCCCAAACAATACTTCCCGCATCCTCTCAGCCGCCCTAAAAACGCAGCTCCCGTCATTATTCGGTTGTCAGCTAGTCTTGTCGCCGGTCTTTTCGTCCGGTTTGACCGGCTCGTCCGGTTTTGTTTCGTCCGCTTTGGCAGCGTCTGCCTGTTTCTGCAGATCGGCAGCCCAAGCCTTCGCGTCGGCGGCGGCTGTAGTCTCTGGAGTCGTTGCATTGCCGGCCGGCGCCGCCTTATCGGCTGAACTCGGCGCCTCTTCCCCGTCCTTAATAATGGCCTCGAACTCGTCCTTCATAGACTGCTCGACGCCCATTGTCATATCCTTAAACTCCCGAATGCCTTTGCCGATGCCGCGCGCTACTTCAGGCAACTTCGTGGGACCGAAAATTATTAGCGCGATAACCAGAATAACGATGATTTCAGGCATACCTAAACCGAACATACGAATCCTACCTCCGTAACACAAGTTACATCATTAAGACAATCTTAGCACATAACCGCGCCCGGTCCAGTTCGTTTTGAATGGTATAATCTGGCTGGTTGGCTTGCCTGGGAGGAGACGCATGGCGGTAATAATATTGGCCGGCGGTCAAAGTCGTCGACTGGGGCGCGACAAGGCGTGGCAGACAGTCGGAGGAGTTGCGTTAATCACGCGTGTGCTAGACGCGGCCGACGGATTGCCGGGCGAAGTCTTTGTTGTTGCCAATGAACCTGACAAATATGAGGCTTTGGCAGGCCGCGCCGAGATCAGACGCGATGAGACTCCGAATCTGGGACCGTTAGGCGGGCTTTATACAGGCCTTTTGGCAACATCCGACCGGGATAACCTGCTGTTGCCGTGCGACGCGCCCTTTTTAAAACCTGAATTACTCCACTTTCTTTTAGACCAGCTGGCCGGCCACGACGCGGTTGTCCCTGAATATAAAGACCGCGCTCATCCGGCCATCGCCGCTTACGCCACGAGCTGCCTGCCCGCTATTGAAAAACAGATTACGCTTGGCCACCTCAAGGTCAACAGCTTCTTCCCCGACGCCGACGTCTTATACCTCGTCGACGCGGCCATCAGCGAACTCGATCCCGATGGCCTGTCGTTCTTTAACGTCAACACCGCCGCCGACCTGGCTCAGGCCGAATGCCTCGCCGGCCAGCGCTAGCCTGCCGTTTTCTTCCTCACGACACGTCGAACTCTAACTAGGTCTTTTGCTAGTGCCCGGCCGCAATCACCCAAGATAGACTTGAGAAGACTTATGCAAGTACAAAGAATACGAAAGCGAGGCGATTGGTTTTGATGTACGGAAATGGTTACGGGGACGGCGGAAGCATTATCGGAATGTTGGCTATGGGGTTCTTTGCGCTGCTTTTCTTGGCGGGCTTACTGGTCCTGCTCTGGTGGGCTGTTGCGACGACGCGCCACGGTTCGCGGCATGACCACATGGGTCCCGGTATGATGGGCGGACATGGAATGATGGGCGGACCCGGCATGATGGACGACGATGGCAAGGCTCTATCGATTTTGAAAAAGCGCTACGCCAAGGGTGAGATCACAAAAGAGGAATTCGATCAGATGAAGAAGGACGTGGAATAAAGGTTTGCGCCTGATATTCTCCGGCCGATTATATAAACTTGGCTCGGAGACGCGCGCTCGGACCTGTGTATCGTCCTTTATCTTTATATTTCTTCGTGTAGATGGCCCCATATAGGCATTGGTTATAACACGCCCAGCAATAGGCGCATTCGGTCTCGTCGAATGAAGGTTGCCCAGCGACAGTTATTGCTCCTTTGGGACAAACATTGGCACAAGTCGCGCAGCCGGTACATAGGTTAGGGTCTACGGCTTTTGCTCCCATCATGCGCTTAGCCATGCTTTTGGGATAGCGCATCACCTTATCCATCGCGCCTAGGTCAATGCTTTTAGCCGGCACGATAGTGCCTTCGGACAGCCTGAACGCGATGTGATCGATTTCAGCCGCGAACGTCTGAAACGCTCTAAACTCTTTGTCGCTTGGCGCGTTTTCGTTACCAAGTCGCCTGGCAATCATCGGCGGAAAGCTCTCCGGCATGTGAAGTGAATGGCCGGCGACCACGCGGAAACCTCTGTCGGTTACCTTCCTATCCAAGATTCTAAGCGTCTGCCCGCTGCTCATCCCGTATGTATTGAACACGAACGCCGGTTTGTCATCTTGCGCCGGCAAATCATCGATAAATTTCTGATATACAACGGATGGGACTAAGAAGTCCGCGAACGCCGCGAACCCGACCAGGTCGTAGCCGGTTAAATCCGGCGCCTTGTCCTTTATCGCGTTGACCATCTCAAATTCAACGTTCTTAGTATGGTTGACGATATACTGGCAAGCCAGTTCCGTGTTGCCCGTGCCGGAATAATAGAGAATCGCCCCTTTCATCATGGTTAACGAACCGGCCGAATCTGGTATTCGAACGTGTAACCCGCCGAGGTCGCCTGGCCTTCTATCTTTGGCCTAATGGTTTGGAAATCAAAAGAGTAGGAATATTTCTTGCCGAACAGGTCTGACTGCTCGTTTATCGACCCCTCGCGCGGGCCACCCCCGGTCTTATAAGTTTCGGTTTTGAAGCCGAATCCCGGGCTCATGTCGCCGCTGCCGGATGAAAGACCTGAGCCTGCTTCTTTCAACATCTCAGAGAAATGAATCGTCTTGGCGGCATCGTCGATTCTGAAGCTCGCGATATATTCGAGTTTGGTTTTCGATAGGAAGGATTTCCGTTCCGCTACGGTAATCCGCAGCGAATAGGCGCCTTTCCTGTCGGTCACTTCTCCACCGGATGCCGCGGCGATAGTCTTAATGTCATCTAAGATCATAGTTTCTCCTTTGCTCTACTGTATGCTAATGCTAGCACGGTTTAAACGACAGGGAGTATTCGGTCGCAAGCAAGTTAGGAGGATACATGGATATGGAAAACACGCCGTCGAATTGTCAATCAAAGGGAAGATCGGGCAACGCGGCCGGTGCGGGAGCGTCCGGCGGATTATATGGTTTGGGATTCATCGGCGCCTTGGTCTACTATATCGTGCATGCGACGTCATTTTTGGCCGGTTGCCTTGGAGTTCTGAAGGCCCTGGTCTGGCCAGCGTTTGTGGTCTACGAACTTATGGCGTTTTTGAAGATGTAGTTAGTTGCCGCGTAAAAGCCAACTGGCTTTTGTCTAGCCTTGTCACCCGCCAGCGGGCTTTACGGCTAGGACAAAATTGATAAGCTTCCATTGCCCGCTTTCCTTTTGAAATATCGTGGTGAATGTGCCGGTACAGCAGTCATTGTAGTTCAGCTTACCCTCCGCGGTCGCGACCTCATCGGCTTTGGGCACTATCGAGAACGACATGACCTTTGTAACCGTCAACCCGCCATATGCGGCCAGCACTTCCTAATTACTTTCTTTTAAGAAAGAGTCAAGTTCGGTGATCGTCTTATAACTGTTGGCGGCGAAATACCCGAGCGCGGTCTCCGTATCTCTGGCAACTAGGGCGCGCATCTCCTGATCCATCACTTTTGCCATAACGGGCTTGTCCTGGGTGTTTAGACGATAATATTTCAACGAGACAATGCCTGTAAAGGTTCCTAGGCAAACAATCAAAAGCACCGCAGCGCCTATGGCAATCATGATGTCTTGCCTCTTGTTCTTCGTCTTGACCGCGGGTGTACGTTCAGGTCGAGCCGCTCTTGACCCGCCCATCCTGGCCAGCAGTTCGGCCTTCTGTCTCTCGTATTCAAGTTCTTCGCGCGTCCGGTTCTCCGGCTCGATCGGCGTTTTGACAAGATCCGGCTCTGCGGTAGCGACGCCGACCGGCGCTCCACATAAGCCGCAGAATGTCGCGCCCTCTGTCATCATCGCTCCGCATTCAGCGCAAGCCCCAATATGCTCTGCCACTTAGATGCCTCCTAAATCCAGGTTATAGCTAAGGTTTCATTCCCGCGCTTGTCCAATACCAGCCATTGTCATTCGTATATAATAGGCGCATGCATACCGAGACGATTGTTGACGTCGAGGCTTTCCAAATGCGCTTCGGAGACAAAGAGATCATTCATGACCTTTCGTTCTCTGTCAATAAAGGCGAGATATTTGGCTTCCTTGGCGCTAACGGCGCTGGCAAGACGACGACGATACGTGCTTTGCTGAATATACTGCAACCGACGGCAGGCACCTTAATGGTGGCCGGAACTCGGTATTCACCTTCTATGGCTGCAATGCTTGGATACCTGCCGGAACAGCGGGGCCTTTACCGAAATGAACCCATTCTGGACACGTTGACTTATTTCGGCGTCATGCACGGCTTAAACTGGACAGATGCCAAAACGCGCGCACTGAAATACCTGAAACAGGTTGATCTGGCCGGCAAGGCTAAGGCGCGATTTGCCACATTGTCCGGCGGCGAGCAACAAAAGGTCCAACTCGGATCGACCATAATTCACGACCCGGCCTTACTTGTTTTAGACGAGCCGACGGAGGCATTGGATCCGGTTAATCGCGCGCTCCTCCTTGACCTCGTCACACAACATCGCGATCGGGGAGCGACGGTCATCTTGGTAACGCACCGCCTAGATGAGGTTGAGCAATTGTGCGAACGCATCCTTATTCTCAAAGACGGTGTTCGTGCTGTATACGGCCATGTAGATGACGTTAAGAAACAATTTGGCGGACGCGCCTTGAACGATATATTCCTCTCCCTGCATCAAAAGGGAGCGAGCTAGACGTGGGGCGGGTGCGCGACGTCGTACGGTTCGATGTGATCCGTACGCTCAAGAAAAAGGCGTTTTGGTTCACCTCTTTTGCTCCGCCTTTGATTATGCTGACCATTATCGGCATCAGTTATCTATCTAACCAAGGCGGCAAGAACGCCGGACAAGAGCAAGCCGCCGCTTACGCCCGAATAGCCAAAATTGCCGTTCTCGATGATTCCGGGTTATTGAATAAACGACTACTGCAATCCCGCAAGATCGCTTTGGAACCAAACATCGCGACCGGTATCGCGGCAGTCAAGTCCGGTCGGCTTGACGCGTTTCTATATTATCCTCATGACCTGGTTCGCGGCGGTGTAAAGGTATACGCGCGCGATATGGGCATTACCTTCTCGCCGTCATACAACTCGGCCGCAGTGCAGTTGCTGCGTCAAAGCATTGTAACCACCATCGCGCGCGACATTTCTGACCGGCAAGCACTGCAAATCCTACAGCAACCACCAGCCGTAACAGCTGTGACGTATCGAGACGGACGTTCATACAACGCTTTGGCCCAAATGGTCGCGCCTGGAGCGTTTATGGTGTTTTTCCTGACAATAGTCATTCTGCTATCGGCCACGATGATCTCTAGCACGACGGAAGAGAAAGAGAACCGGACCGCGGAGATTTTGCTTACATGCGCGCGTGCCAGAACGTTGGTCTGGGGAAAAATACTTTCGATTATTTCGCTTGGCCTAATCCAGGTCTCTGTGATCGCTATACCTCTAATCATATACCTCTTGTTGTTTCCGAAAACCCTGACTCTTCCCGGCGGCGTTTCTTTGGCACAGATACCGCTCGACCCTGAAAAGCTTTTGTGGGCGCTGGCCTTCTTCATTGGAGGGTTCATATTTTTCACGACACTTGTTGTGGGCTTGGGCGCCATGTTCCCCAACGCCAACGAAGCGGGCCGATTTCTAGGTATCGCTATGATCTGGGCTTATGTGCCGATATATATCGTCCCTCTGATTATTAACTCACCGCACGCGCCCATGGTTACCATTTTTACCTATTTCCCGCTGACGGCGCCTACGACGGCTCTCCTGCTCAATACTGTTGGTGCTCTTTCACCTGCTGAAGCTATTGGGTCATTGGCGGTCATACTGGCCAGCATAAGTCTGGCCATCCCGTTCGCCGCTCGCTCCTTCCGCTACGGAGCGTTGGAGTACGGGCGCCGACTCGGGTTCAGAGAGATCTGGCAGAGAAATTAACCTAGTTCTTAACCTAGTGGCCTCCGGTCATGTCTCGTGTTACAAGTTAATGAAGACATCTAAAGGAGGAATTATGACCGGCAAAAAGACTCTGAGTGATCGTAAAAGAAAATCGTTTGAAACTGAAGAAGAGAGAGAGAAAGCCAAAGTTACAAACGAGGACAAGAGCGACATCGCCAGTCCCACGGCTTTGGAAAATAGCAAGTATGAGCCTGGTCACCACATGCGGGTGCGCGACCAGGACGGGCGGACTAAGCACCGCGATTACGACGGTCAGGGCAATCACAAGCCACATTAGCAGGGCAGCGTTCTGCCTTTCTCCCGGTTACCCGAAGATCAGCTTATAGATTAATGTTAGGGCGAAAACGGTCATGAACGCAACGGTCAGCCAGGCTATAATTTTCGTCGGCCAACCGTTGGCATGCTCGCCCATAAATGTTTTGTCGCTCGTAACAATAACCAGCAACAGGAGCAGAACCGGCATAAGGCAACCATTCAGAACCTGGGAATAGTAGAGCATGGCCATGGGCTTGACGCCGAATAGACTGAGGGTGGCGCCGGCCGCTAAGGATAAAGCAATAACGCCGTAGAATCGCTTTGCGCGGCTGGGTTTCTGCTCCATCCCCTGTTCTTTCCCCCGCACTGTTTCTTCCACCGTATACGAATTGACCATTGCCAAGACTGGAACCGCCATTACACCGGCCGCGACAATCCCTAAAGCAAATAAAATTGAACTAGCGGAACCGACTAATGGCTTTAGCGCCGCGGCCGCGTCGGCCGGACCCCAAGTGTTGATATTGCCCCGGATATGCCCATGCAATACCAAACCGCTGGTCAAAACGACGAAATAGGCTACCACGTTGGAATATATCATGCCGAACCTTACGCCAGTCCTCTCTTCGACCTCTTGCGCAACATGTTTTTCCTCTTCAATTTCCTCCCTGGCCTGCCAGTAGATCAGAAAGGGCGTGATAGTTGTACCCAGCAAGCCAACCGCGGACGAAATAAACGCGGCGTCAAATTTGATCGTTGGTGTGAAGGTGGCTTTGATTACCGATAGCCAGGCGGGATGGGACATGAAAGCGACTATGACGTAGACCAGCAACACCGGTGCGACTATGTACAGCAACAAAGAGGTCATCTTGTAGCTTTGTTTGACCAGCATGTAATAAAACAGGATTCCGATAGGCACGACGAACCACAAGAAATGGATGCCGGTGAATTGTTCGATGATAGCGGCAATAGCTGCCATGTCCGCGCCGATAGTGGCTGTATTACAGACAATTAAAATCACCAGTGCCGGCCACGCGATGTATTTGCTGAAGCGGTCCTTAATGATAACGTTGAGGCCCTTCTTGGCGACAACACCCAACCTGGCGGCCATGTCCTGGACGACGATCAGCATGGGCGTCATTATGAAAATCAACCATAGCTGAGTTAGCCCGGCCAGCGCGCCCGCTTGCGTGTACGTTACAATGCCGGACGGATCGTTATCGGCTGCCCCCGATATTACCCCGTTCTTCAATGTCATCAAGTAGCGTTGGAAGCGATTCTTCTTTTTGCTTGCCATTGATCAAGCCCTTTCTTCTTTGCGGGCCTATTTATCTGACGTAAAGATCTTTTTTAGCCGCCCGGGCGCGGGCGTATGGATAACTTCGCCGTCCACAGTGAAACGAGACCCATGACAAGGACAATCCCAGGTTAGTTCGGCATTATTCCAATGGACAACACATTTTAGATGCGTACAGGCGGGACGGACAGCGTGAATATCGCCCTTGTCATCTTTGAAAGCCGCCATTGGAGCTTCGTCGGATTCGAAGACGGCCGCTTCGCCCTTGGCCAAGTCCGCGGGCCTCCGATGCCGATGTTCTGTGACAAATCCTTCGACAAACTGTTCGGTAACATTCAGACCGCCCATGACCATAGCCGCTGTCGGTTTCAGCCGGTTCGGAGCGTACATATCAGCCGCCGGGTGTGACTTGTTTATAATCAAGTCTCTTATCATAGTTGCTGCGACCATGCTCTGCGTCATTCCCCAACCGCCAAATCCGGTTGCTAAAAACGTGTTGTCGTCCCCCGGCGACCGGCCGATATATGGGAAGCCGTCTGCAGTATAGTAGTCCAACGTTGACCAGAAATATTTTGTTTTGGCTGCCGCGAATCGCGCCCGCGCGTAAGATTCAATCGCGCGAATGTCGGCCAGTTCATCCGGCATTTGACCGCTGCGGTGATGACCGCCGCCGACGATCAGCAAAGGCCCGTGTTCTGTGGCCTGAGTTCTTATCGACCTTTGCCCCTCATCTTCCGTGTAATAGATGCCCGGTAATATATCGTCGCCAGCGCGTAAACCAACCGCATGCGCCATAAAGGGATATAGTTTCGAGATGAACAGACCTTTGTCCCGCATCGGGTAGTGGGTCGCTATCACAACGGCGGCGCCTTGCACAGTCCCGGCGGCCGTTGATACCGTGGCAGTTCGGTCGTCGATCCTGATGGCTGAAGAGTTCTCGTATATCTTGCTGCCCCCGCCATTGATCGATTCGGCCAATGCCAATAGAAACTTCCGCGGATGAAATTGGGCTTGCGCTTTGGCTCGCACCGCGCCGTCTACAGCAAACCCCAACGGAGTCTTGTGGACAAAGTCAACTGGCAAGCCCAGTTCGCCAGCCATGTCCGCTTCACGTTCCATGTCGCCTAGGGTTTTGTCATCTTCGGTATAAATGTAGGCGTCGGTCCGCTGGAAATCGCAATCAATTGACCGGCTTTTAACCAACTTCGCGAATTCCTCGACCGCGGCTTGGTTAAGCATGGCGTGCTGGTGCACTTCATCAATATGAAAATGCCGAGCGAGTGTCTCCAGCTCCATTCCGTGCAATGACGTTATCTTGGCTGTCGTATGCCCGGTCACGCTCTCCGCGATACGACGCCTTTCTAAAACCGCGACCGTTTTTCCGGCTGTCTTGAGCCGGTCAGCGATCAACAGTCCGGTTATGCCGCCGCCGACAACCACGACGTCGACTTTAACGTCGCCTGACAAGGCGGCATAGTCACTGCGCGGCGTGCTGGCAAGCCAATATGAGTTCTGATGTCCGGGTTTTATACCCGTGCCGAGCTGCTTTTCCATACCACAAACCGTAACTTAAGCTGGGCAATACTTGCACCCAGGTATTGGCCTAGGTTTAGTATTCGCCGGCCAGATCAACGGTCAGGCTATAAAAAACAGGCTGCGAGCGCTTTCTAACCGCCCGCAGCCTGTTTAGTTAGGTGGCGAAAGATTAATGCTATTTGGTTGCCAGAGCTGCGCAAGCCGTGGAAGTGATATCAGGCCAGACTGCTTTGCTCAACGACGTCCTCGAAGAATCCCGCCTGGATTGATTTAGCTATTCTCGGCCGGCCAGCTGGTTCTCAAGTAGTTCCTCGAGCTTATCCAAAGACTGATTCCAGGCCGGCCGCTCGTTGTCATTATCAGCCGCCGGGGTGCCGGAATGCTTGATTGTCAGCATGGTCGCGCCGCCAATCTCGTCAAATGTAACCGTCAACATAAGGTAACGTGGATAGTCAGCGCTCAAGCCGTAGGCAGAGGCCGGCATAACATTTCCGTCGGCGTCGGCGAAGCTATCACTGGCCACGATTTTTTCGGGGAACGTGATTTCCTGGTAAACGCCCGTGCTCCAATAATCCCGGCCGTCAGGCCCTCGCATGTCGAACAGGTACTTCCCGCCCACGTGCGGGTCAATCGTCGCGAAAGGCACCGTAAACTCTTTCGGTCCCCACCACTTCTTGAGCATCTCAGGATCGGTCCAGGCCTTAAAGACAACTTCTCGCGGGGCGTCAATAATCCTAGAGATGGTCAGCTCCCATTGCAGTACCAACGTACCGGCGCCAGCCAATGTCATTGTCTCGTCCATTCTTCCTCCAGAACCCGTTTTCCGCGTCTTCTAAAACAATATTAGCGGGCAGAAGGTTGGCTGTAACCGAGGGGATGACCTAGTTAAGACACTCGGAATGCCTAGTCTATTTCTGGAGGGTGAAGCGCATTCTCTTCAGTTCCGATTCAACCTTAACCGTCGCTGAAGAGAGTCGCTGTTCGCTGGCCTTTAGCGCCGCGGTCTGAGTATCGCTGTAGTTGCCGCCCGTCGCCTCCACCAAGGATAACAGTTTGCCGTAATAGACTTCGCCAGCCGTAAAATAATCACCTGTTGCCGTTTGCAGTTTTTTATAGGCAGGCAACGGTTCGTGCTTGGCAAGATCTTTTTTGCCGGCCGTATAGGCAGCTGTCAGGCTCTTATAGGCGGCAACAACCGCGTCGATATTTCCCGCTGCGTAGGCGGCGTCCGCTTTTTTCTGGGCGGCGGTCACCGTGGCCACATTTTTTCCCACACCGATTTATAGGCATTACGATAGGCGAGTTCTTGTTTGTCCATTTGCCCGCAACCCGCGACCGCAAACAAAAGAAAGGTCAGAATTAGGACTGCGGTAAGTTGGCCTGTGCGTTTTATTGTCGTCTTCCCTCGTGATGTGCGGTTCTTTAAGAAACCGGTTCTCCGAATAGTTGTCGGGCCTGGTCTAAAAATATATCAAGAATCTCGTCGGTCCACAAAACAAAAATCACCTTATGCAAGCCGCAGCCCGACTCTATCCGCTCCTGCAAAACGGACAGCATGACTCGGGCCGCGTCGGCGGGCGGAAAACGTCCCACGCCGGTTCCGAAGGCCGGAAATGCGATTGTTTCGATCGCCAGAGAGTCGGCCAGGTCGAAAACGCTTTCCATCGTCTGTCTGATGCGGCGAGCATCGGTGCGAAAATCCGGGCCCATGACGGCGCCGTGAATGACGTAGCGAGCGTACAGGTTGCCCGCGTTCGTTTCAACCGCTCCGCCTATCTCGATCGGGCCTTTCTCGGCTGCTTCTTCTTGGATGCGTCTGCCTCCCAATTCGCGGATAGCCGCCGCCACCCCGCCTCCCATGACCAGCGTGGCATTTGCCGCATTGACGATCGCGTCAGCCGATTCCCGGGTCAGGTCGCCTTTCTTGACCTCGATCTCGGTATAGCCAGAGTTAAAGATCATTTGGCCATCTCCCCGATCATCTGCACGACGACACGCCGGCGGCGCGGCTTAACGTCGTGGTCGATGACAACGATCTGCTGCCACGTTCCAAGAATCGGCAGTCCTGCGCCAACCGGAACCGTTAATGAGGGACCGATAATACTGGCGCGCAAATGGCTTTGGCCGTTGGCTTCGCTCCAGGCCGCGTCGTGTTGCCAGCCGCCCGCGGGCGCCAGGCCGCGCAACCATTCCTTTATGTCAGTTTCCAGCCCAGGTTCAAATTCCAGGGTTGTTACCGAGGCTGTCGAGCCGATGACAAACACCGTCGCAATCCCTTCAGCCAGGCCGAACTCAGACACGGCGCGCGCGACTCGCGCCGTAATGTCAACAACCTCATCATTGCCGCCGGTAGCAAATTCTATGTCCGCCGCGCCGCTTGCGAATGCCACGGGCTCGCTCCTTTTTCTATCTAGTCAAGGCATGTTCTGCCCGGTCAACGATTTCGCCCAGGTTGGTAAATGGCGCCGTCTCGGTCATATCCGCCTGGTCGGCAAAACCGTCGCAGACGATGACATCGACAGCGGGGCTGAACCTGGATAAGGCCTCAACCAAACTCGGGGTCGCCGCCCGATAGCGCACGTCAGCCAGGACCTCGGGGCTAGACATGACTGTCTCTACCGCGCCCGCCGTCCGATGCCGGTAACTGGCCTTGCCCGGTCTATCAAAATCAAATCCGCCGTGCGTATGGCTCTTGATCGCCCCGACGTTATGGCCGCGCGCCGTCAATGCGGCAATCAACGCTTCGGCAGCGCTTGTCTTGACCTCACTGTTCAACCCTTTGATTCCAATGGTCAGCGGCATATCCGTCCTTAGCTAAATCGCAGGCCGGCGTCTGACAAACGCCTGGCCGCCTCGCGTAATCTGTCTTCTGACGTAACCATGGCGATACGCACGTATCCTTCCCCGTGTTTTCCAAACGCTGTGCCCGGGATGACCGCCACTCCCGCCTTGCGGATCAGCGTCAAGGCAAAATCGACGGCCAAAATGTTGTCCGGAATCGGAGCCCACAAAAACATCGTAGCCGGAGATTGTGGAATGTGCCAACCGGCTCGCGCCGCGCCCTCGCGGAAGACGTTCATGCGTTTCTTATAGGTTCTTCGATTCGAAGCCACTATCTCTTGCGGGCCCAACAATGCGGCCACGCCGGCCTGTTGAATCGCTTTGAAAACGCCATAGTCAAGGTTGCTTTTTAGCTTGGCTAGTACGCCGATTGCCAAAGCGTTGCCGACGACAAAGCCAAGCCGGCAACCCGCGATGTTATATGTTTTGGAGACGGAATGAAACTCGATTGCCACTTCTTTGGCCCCCGGTACCTGTAGAATGCTGGGCGGAACGTCGTCGGCCAGCGCAAGTTCCGAATAGGCCGCGTCATGTACCAGCAGAATATTGTTTTCACGGGCGAACGCAACCGCTCGTTCCATAAAGGCCAGGTCAGCGATGGCCGCCACCGGATTATTGGGATAATTAAGCAGCATAAGCTTGGCTCTGGCCTTGACGTCGGCGCGAATAGCATCGAGGTCCGGGAGCCAGTCATTGGCAGCTGTCAGCGGCATGTCGACGATCTCGGCCTGCGCCAGTTGGGCGCCAACCTTATAAACCGGGTAATGGGGGCTGGGTATCAAGGCGACGTCGCCAGGATTGAGAAACGCTAACGGCACATGCGCTAAACCGTCATGGGAGCCCATCAGAACGAGCGTCTCAAGCGCGGGATCCAGGTCGACCCCGAACCGGCGAGCGTACCAGGCGGCTACGGCGCCGCGTAACTCAGGCAGGCCTTGTGACGAACCGTAATCGTAATTCTCTCGAACGTACAGCTCTTCCCGCAGACGCTCCACGACATGCGGGGCGGGCGGCAAGTCAGGGCTGCCGATCCCCAAATTAATGACGTCACGGCCCCCGGCCTCTGTCTCGCCAATGGCCGCCGAAATGGTCGAGAAGATGCCGCTGGTAATCGGCATTAAGCGCGCTGACTCTTCAATCACTGGCTTGTCCTTCCTTTTCTATTGAGGCGTCTGTCCGAACGGCCGCACCCCGGGTGGCGGAGGCGTTCCAGGCGCTAGTGCCGGGCCTGTTCCTTTTAGAATCAGCCGTTGTTTGGGTTCGTAGTGACTGGCGAATTTGTCTTGGCGCGTCACTTGCCCACCCTTTTTTACGGTGCGTGAGACCGTGATGTCCCGTCCATCGACGCCATAACCCATGTCAGCGTCTGCTTCGTAGCCCGTCGGAATCGTCGGTTCGTCTTTGTAAACCATCCCGTAAGGCACGATGTTTGTAAAGCCGGTATCCGTATAAGAAACCTCGACATCGGTCTTCGTACTGTAGAAGGCTATGGTTACGGAAGAATCGCTGTGATCCGTCTTAATCAAAATGTAATAAGCCGTATCGTTCTTGAATTTGAAATCCATGCCGCCGTCGTAGTAAATACTGGCGTCACGGCCGTCTGGATAATGGCTGATATAGAAGTCGTGCGGATATCTCTCGACGATCTCATAACCGCCGAAAAACGCGGTGTTGAAAAAGGTGGTTGAGACGTTGCAGATGCCCCCGCCGATGTCCGGCGATAGCTGGCCGTTGACGATGACCGGCGCCTCCGTATAGCCCATCGCGGCCGTACGCGGTCCGGTAGCCGCGTTGATAGACCAGGTTTCTCCCGGCGCCACCAGAGTATCGTTAAGAGCGTCGGCCAGCTTGCCGATATTCGTCGATCGGTTGGCGGTGTAATCAAAATACTCTGTGTGCACGCTGACTCGTTCCTTGATTCCCATGCCCTCGGCTTTGGCAGTTGAGATCTCCGGCTCGACCGGTTTCATTTTCAGGTCGGCATGGCGCGGGGCGGACGCCAGGGCAACTTTGCGTAGATCGGCCACCGCTGCGTCGAGATCGATCACCAGGCCGTTTACGCCTGGCACTATTGTCACGCTGCCCTCAGCGGCCTCGAATCGCGCGTTGACCGGTTTTATCTCGAACTCGTCACGCAGAGGCGCAAAATACTTTTCTAGTTTGGCCCGGTCTATCACAGCGGTCAGAACCGTGTCAGCTACCGCCCGACCGCCTTGCCGCTTCTTCTTTACCTCAGGCTTGAAGCCGATCAAAGCGCCTATCTTGTCCTTTTCTATCGTGTAACTTTTGTTGTTTATCGTGTAATCAATCGGGGCACGCATCATTTTCAGAGCCACCGCGCGTGCCGCGTCGGCGTCGTCATCATGCACCTTCACCAGGGCTACACCCTGCGGCACGCTAATCGTCCGGGTCGAGAAATCAGCTAAGCGTGTTTTGATGCGCTCCGCGAGCGCCCCTTGTTTAACCTCCCAGCCATTCTTGGCGCGCCGAACCGTCGCGGTCTGCCCTTTTATTTCAACGGTCGCGTCCGCCGCCGGTTTGTCTATAACAGAGGCGACCTTGCCAGCGGTTATGATCGCGTAGCCGTCGACCATGGCTGTTGGAATGGTCAGGTCTATCGGTTTGACGTATAGCCAAGCGCGATCTTTAAGCTGTGTTAAAATACCGCCTGCTCGGCCGGCGTGATACGCCAGCGCGACGCCAGCCGCCGTGTCGGGTTTGGGTTTGGCGAAAACGGGTTCGACCGGCCACTGCCGGCCTTTGTCTTTGATTGTCAGATTCTTCTTAACCGCAGCAGTTACCTTGGGCTCAAGTTGAGCCTGAGCATCATGAGCAGATAGGCCGGTTAGGTCCTGGCCATAAACACTTACGCCGTAGTGAATCTTTTTGTAGGTGTTGGCGTAATCGGCAAACGCGAAAGCCGTAAGGCCGTGGACGGACAATGCGAAGGATGAGATGATCAACAATACTAGTCCACCGGTTAGTTTACTAAATGTCAGCTTACGAGGCGGGCGGCGCTCTATCATTTTTGGAGCATCTCCCGCACCGCGCTTTCCAATGCGATCAATTTCTTATGAGATTTAGCTTCGATATAAGCACGGATCAACGGCTCGGTTCCCGAAGGACGAACCAGCAGCCAAGCATCGCCTGCCAACAATAATTTAACGCCATCGGTACGATTCACGCCGGTTACATTCAGCCCGGCCAGTACTTTGGGCGGCGCTGAAGCTAGACCTTTTAGTAAAGCGGCCATCTTGGTCTGGGGATATTCGATGTCCAACCGGGTATTGAAATAGTCGCCAAAGTCAGCTCGGATGCCATCCCATATGTCGGCCAGCGACCGGCCCTCCCTCGCGACCATTTCAGCTAGCAATAGGTTGGCCAAGAGGCCATCCTTTTCCGGTATATGACCGAGTACACTTAAGCCTCCGCTTTCTTCGCCGCCGATTATGACCGAACGTTGCCGCATGACGGCTCCGACATATTTAAATCCTACCGGTGTTTCGACGACCTCGATATTGTAGGCGGCCGCGACCGCGTCGATTAAGTGCGTTGTGGCGACAGTACGAACTGCCGCGCCTTGGGCGCCCCGGTTTTTAACCATATGAAGCAGGATAATCGCCACGACCTGGTTAGGGGTTAGATAGCGCCCGTCGCTCGTGATGACTCCGAACCGATCGGCGTCGCCGTCCAGAGCCAAACCCATATCCAGACCATTCTCTTTCACCAAGCTTCTCAGTTCGGTCAAATTCGCCTCGGATGGGTCGGGTAATGTGCCGCCGAAGAGAGGATCGATTGAATCGTGAATAACGGTGGCGGCCAAACCGGCCTCCCGGGCCAGCGCGGGCATAAGGTTCAGGCCAGCTCCATAATAGGGATCGATTCCGGCCGATATTTTCGCCGCGCGAATTGATTTGGTGTCAATAAAGTCGAGAAGGTGGACGCGATAGGCGGAATCCAGCGTCGTTATGGCAATGTCGACCCGTTCCTCAGCCCGCGGCGCCGGAGCTCCTCCCGTAAGACTCGCGATGTTGCGCTCGATCGCGGAGGTAATCTCGCCAGTGGCCGGTCCCGCGTAATCGGGGATGAACTTAAAGCCGTTGTAATAATATGGATTATGGCTGGCGGTAAGCATGACGCCGCCAGTGGCCTTGAACTCTCGCACCGCATACGCAACGACGGGCGTCGGGTATGCCTGGTCTCCCAGGATGGCGCGCACACCGCAAGCGGCCATTGTCTCGGCGACAGCGGCGGCGTATTCCGCGCCCATGAAACGGTTGTCGTAACCAATCACGACCGTTGGCGCGTCCGTCTTACTTTTGAGGTAATCAGCCACCGCCCTAGTGACCAAGCGCAGGTTGTGAAATGTGAATTCCTCGGCGATTATGGCTCTCCAGCCGTCAGTGCCGAATTTAAGCATCTAGATCATTCCTTTTATGCCCGGTGTTTGCGAATCAGGGCGGCGTAACGCGACGCGATGGCCTCCGCGTGTTGCTCCGTGTCGCCCTCGACATAGATATGGCAAACCGGTTCGACGGGGTCAGGCAGCATTAAAGCCCAACCCGTCGGTGTGTATACTTTGATACCGTCGATCAGCTCGACCTTGCGGCCACGGGTCGCGTCCATCATCTGCCGCATGACATAACCTTTGCGGTCCCAGGCGCAGACCTCCTGACGATGCTGAACGTGATAACGGGGTACCTGGCCGGCTAATACGCTAAGCGGCCGGCGTTTGCGCGCCATGATCTCCAAAAGTTTTCCGAGGCTGGTTAACGCCGCGTAAGCCGGAACCATGTCGGGGAAGATATAGCCGCCGCCCTCGGCGCCGGCGAAAATAACGTGTTCGTCTAGCGCGGCTTCCATGAGCGCGGCCGGGCTGATGCGCACTCGTTTGACTTCGCAACCATAGAGAGCGGCGATATCGTCAGCTGCCTGAGTAACACTCATCGGCAACACCACTGTACCCGCTCCCTTGTCTTCGCAGACCAGTTTGAGCATCATTATCAACGCAGCCGACTGTCCGATTCTCTGACCTTTCTCGTCGACGAATATGACGCGTTCGCTCGGGCCGTCGATGATTACACCCAAGTCAGCTTTTAGCGCGCGTACGCTCTGAGAGACTTGCCGCAAAGATCGCTCGATTTCGTCTCTATCAAGCGCCGGACGAGCCGCGCCCATACCGTTTAAGGCGATAACGCCAACGCCTAGGCGTCCGAGAAGCTCCGGCCCTACTTTGATCGACCGCCCAAAACCGTAATCGACAACCAACTTCAATCGCGCTTTGCGAATCAATTCCCCGTCTAGTTTGTGCAGCGCGTTGTTAATGTAATTCTCGGCCGTGTGAGGAGGATAGACTACATCGCCCATCTCGTTATGAAAGGCCCGCCGGAAATCGTCGCGATAGAAATTCTTTTCAATCCGACCCTGCATGTCCTCGCTGATATTAATACCGTTGGAATCGAAAAAGTCGAACTCGAGGCTCTGCGCGTCGTCACGAGAAAGTCTTATATCCACGCCGCCGGCCAGATGATCGTTAATAATGGCAAACCGGCTGACGCCCGCGGGCATGTTGTCTAAGTCCCAGACATTAACGCCCGTAGAGTTAAGGCCGGCTATGACTGCCTGGCGCATTATGTCGCAAGACCTCACTTGATCGCTGCCGACGGTTACCGTCGAACCGGCCGGTATCGCGGAACCATAGGCGCCGGCGATGCGCATCGCCATCCGCGGCGTAATATCGATGTTGATCAAACCCGCAATACCCTGGCGTCCGAATAGTGACCGCGCCCCGCGCGTTTCCCAGATTATCGAGGCGCTAACCGCGGCCCCCGGCTCAACGGTCTTAAATGGATAGATGCGTACATTCGGGCTGATCACGGCATCGTTGCCGATACTGCAGTTGTCGCCGATGGCCACACCTTCACCGATGCGCGCGTTACGTTTGATGTCACAGGTCCGTCCGATGGCGCAACCGCGCAATTCAGCCCCGGCCCCGACATAACAGTTGTCGCCGACTACCGCTCGGCTGACGAAAGCTCCGGTTTTGACGATTGTGTTGCTGCCGATGACTGAGTACGGTCTGATTCTTGCTCCCGCCTCTATCTTGGCGTTTTTGCCGATAACGATCGGTCCGCGCAGGCTGGCTTGCGGATCGACTTGCGCGCCGCCGTCTAACCAAACGCTGCGGCCCAACTTGAACCCATCCGGCTGAAAAACAGCCGCTCCTCGCAAAAGGTCCTGGGTTACTTGCATATATTGTTCGATACTGCCGATATCCTGCCAGTAGCCGTCGGCGACGTAGCCGAATAAGCGCTTGCGGCCTTTGAGCAGTTTCGGAAACAAATCTTTAGAGAAATCAAATGACTGGTCGGCTGGGATGTGGTTAAAGATCGCCGGTTCCAGGATATAAATCCCGGTATTGACCGTGTCGCTGAAGACTTGGCTCCAGTTCGGTTTCTCGACGAACCTCTGAATCCGGCCGTCGTCGTCGGTAATAACCACGCCGAACTGCAGAGGATTAGGTACGCTTTTTAATACCAGTGTCGCCAGGGCGCGATTCTTTTTGTGGAACGCAACGGCCGCTGTCAAATCTATATCGGTCATTGCGTCGCCCGAAATAACCACAAAAGTGCTGTCTAAATACTGCTCGACCTTCTTGACGCTGCCGGCTGTGCCGAGCGGTTTGTCCTCAGTACTGTAAGCCATGTTAACGCCCAGGTCCTGGCCGTCGCCGAAATAATTGCGCACCAGCGCGGGCAAGAACTGCAGTGTAGCGATGATGTCCGTGATGCCGTGGCTCTTTAGGAGCTCGATGATGTATTCCATCACGGGCCGGTTGATAACCGGCACCATCGGTTTGGGTTGGTTACTGGTCAATGGCCTTAGGCGAGTACCCTCTCCCCCGGCCATAATGACAGCCTTCATTCACATGTCCTCTCGCGGCTTTAAGCCGCTAGCCAATATCGCCGAGCCGGTGTCCGCCCAACAGATGCCAGTGCATGTGCTCGACCTCTTGGCCGGAATCGGGGCCATGGTTGGTTAAGACCCGGTAGCCGGAAACGTCAATGCCCTCATCGGCCGCGATCGTACGAGCCGCCATGTATATTTCGGGAATCATGACAATGTCTTCCTCATCCAGGTCTTCCAGAGGATTGATGTGTTTCTTCGGGATTATGACAACATGAACCGGTGCTTTGGGTGTGATATCTCGAAACGCAATAACGGTAGCGCCCACAAAAACGATGTCGGCCGGAATGGTTTTGGCCACGATCTTACAAAAAACGCAGTCAGCCATGGTTTTCCTCCTGTGTAGTTAACCTTTTAAGTATATCATTACACCTTGGAGGGATGACTTTTACTGTTTAAGACACGCTCGGCCGGCGCTTTTTCGGTAATCCGACACGCCACATCAGAACTATGGCAACAACCGCGCAGACAGACACGAACGCAAATATCGCCGGATACCCAAAACCGTCAATGATTGCCCCGCCTAGTAAAGCGGCGGGTACCTGGCTAAGAGTAATGGATATGGTATCCAAACCGTAGAATTCGCCTTCCCGGCCCCGCGGAATAAGGTCGGCCAGCATCGCGAACGGCGCCGTAAATAGGGGCGACGCTCCGATAACCACAGTGAAAGCCGCCAGATAGACGATCGGCAAGCTGCGGCCGGCGATCGCCAGCAGGCAACCAACAACCAACACACTTAAGCCCAGCATGATGACGCGTCTTTGACCCCACCGATCGCCCAAAACACCCGCCCCGACAATTGTCCCGACTAGAAGGCCGCCGCCCACCAAAACCAACGGGGTGACCTTCATCAGCTCAGACACGTTAACTCCATATAGTTCCTTGAGCATGATTGTCGCGAAAGGCAGGATGGCGCCGAGGCCCATCCACCAAAAGAACTGCGCCCCGAAGAACAGGAATATCTGATGCTGGGCGACTAATTCCTTTAGATACAGCCGGAAGTTTCGGTAGATGTCGATTCTCTCGTCATGCGGCAACAGCCGCTTTGGCTCTTCGGGAATCGCGGCGGCGGTCACAAACGCCGTCAACATCACGGCGATCGCCGTTACATTGAAAGGCCACGCGGGCGATTTAGCCCACAACCAACCGCCGACGCCCATCACTATGCCAGCCCCGGCCAGGCGCAGCAACCCGGTAAATGTCGAATAGACACCGCGCTGTCCTTCCGGAGCGATCTCCGGTATCAACGCGTAGAACGGAATCTGATAGCCGATGCTGAAAACAAAGAACAAGCTCACAACAAGCAGGAAAAGCCAGTAGTTCAGGACGTGCGGCATGATGAACAAGAATATCCCCGCCGCTATAGCTCCGCCGACCAAGAACGGACGGCGGCGTCCCCATGGCGTTTGCGCCCGATCCGACAAAGTCCCTACCAGGGGTGAAAATACGACGGATATAATATGCGACAGGCTGACCGCTACGCCGACCATGAAGTTGGAAACATGCATTTCTTCGCGTAAATAGAGGGTCGCGAACGCGAATATAAGGGTCGTCGACATGGTAATGCCGATGACAGCGGCGTTCTGCCAGAAGAAACTAGTAAGTTGCGAGAATCGTCTTCGCGCCATATACCTGCTGTCCCGTCTTGACTTGGAAGTCGATGTCAGTCTTGTATATTATGAGGTCAACCTGACTGCCGCGGTCGATAAACCCGACCTTGGCGCCTGCCTTGACAGTCATGTCTTCTCGCACGTAGCAAGAGATTTTGTTGACGAACTTGTCGGCAATCTCGATAACCGCGTAGTCGAAGCCCGGGCCCTCAACCAAGAGGCTGTTACGCTCGTTGGTCAGGTGAAAACGCTCGGCAAAGTTGTCAACGGCTTGGCGCAAAAAACTATACCGAATATATTCCCAAAGGTCAACCATAGGCAGGTTCGCGCTGGCCTTCGTGTAAGCAATCGATTTAATCTTGCCGGGCAAAGGCGCGTAGTTGAAATGAACATCAAACGGCGACATGTAGATGCCTATTATCCAGCCTTGGCTGTGTTCCGGCAATTTTAGGTCGGTAAGCTCGTCAAGTTTGATTTGCCGGCCGAGTTTCTCGCTAGCCACAGCGCCGTCAACAAATTTCTTAATGTACACGACCTGGCCGTCGGCGGGGCTGATGACAACGCGTCCGGTCGCGTCGGCCTGCCGGACAGGGTCGCGGTAGAACCAGACAAAACGGTTGAGCAGGTAAAGGACGGCAAGGAGGATTATTGAGAGTATAAGGATTATGGGGATCATTGTGGTTGGTTTCATTGGACGGCACCCGCCTCGCTGAGATTGCCGCGGCCAAAACCCAGCCTCGCAAAAACAATGTTTTTCATGCTCTCTATACTCCTTATAATCCCTATAATCCAGGGCCTTGCCTTTACTTCTCTTTAAGATACTTCCACGTTACGTAAGGCAACTTGGGCACGTAGTAGCCCGCGAGGCCAGCCATTGATTTCAGAAGAGCCGCCTTATTCTCTGGTACCGGAGCGGCGGCGAAAATGCCGTTTCTGTAGCCGTTATCCAGCGCGCTGTAGGCCGCGACAGTGCCGTGTGCCTGGCAAAACTCTTTGACCTCATCTGACGCAGTCCGGATCAACATTTCCTCCGGGACGTCAGCAATCAAGCTCAACTCATTATACAAAGGACGTAACTCTGGTACGAAACCGCGTTCGGCAAGCGCGATCCGCCCCTTGTTATATAGGGCGCGGTCAAAAGCCAGCGGCTTGTCTAAAGCCGCGATAGCGGCCACCGCCCGCGCCAAAACTCGCACGCGTTCCAAGTCCCAACACGGATCAAAGGCCCGGAGCTCCACGGTTCCCAGCCTTTTGGTGATTATCATGTCCTGAAACCGGTCGGTCGGGTCGGGTCGCAACGGCCCGATTGAATAACCGTGGGCCAGCCTGAACGACTGGCCGTAGTAGGTGCCCCCGGCAAATGGCGCGTTTATCGTGATGAGCGTCAAGATGGGCAGGAAGTGGCCGAGATTTTGATAGACAGTTTCGATGTTAGGAACCCCCCCGACGTGCAGCTGAAGAGCGCAGACGTTTGACGGGGTGCTGAGATTGACCAAGTGACCGATCGGCGCGATTAGGCCTTCGGCCACGGACGCCAGTTCGCCGCGTCGTTCCCTAAGGTCGTCTACCAGACTGGCGGGATCGTTGTGGACCTCGGTCGCGACTTCGACGCCGCTCATCAAGGCCTGCTTGACGTCCGGACCCCGGCTGAAATTCGACGCGGTTAAACGATAGTGCCGGCGCGGATTACGCCACAACAGCTTAGACAGGTAGTAAAGAGATTTTAGAGAAGGCTTTTCGGGCTCGACGACAAAGACTTCTTCCTCTAATCCGAATGTCGGCATAGGCGTTCAGGCGGGCGCCGGCGCGTCAGGCTCGGTCGCTTCGGTCTCCGTCATATCCGCTTCGGGTGTTGTCCCGGCGAGGCGGAACCTAATTTTTCGCTGGGTTTCTTCGTCCGGTTCGAACCCTTCAAGTTCGGGAAGTTCGTTCAAGCCCTCGAGGCCGAAGCTTTCTAGAAAGCGTTCAGTGGTGCCGTAAAGGGTCGGATGACCGGGCACGTCTTCCTTGCCTACCTCTTTGACGAGACCTTTGGCAATCAAATTCGCCAAAACAGAATCAACGCTGACGCCTCTGATTCCGGCTATCTCACCGCGCGTGATCGGCTGACGATAAGCAACGATAGCCAGCGTTTCCAATCCCGCTTGGGTCAGCCTGCGAAAGTCGGAGGACAAGACCAGCTTCTCTACGTACACTCGGTTTTTGGTGTCCGTAAACAACCGGTAACCGCCGGCGATCGCCTTAAGACGAATCCCCCGTCCCTGGCTGACAAGGTCTTCTTTCAGGTCCGTTAAGGCCTCTTTAACCTCAGCGTCTGGGCGGCCTGTCAATTCTGCCAGCTTTTTGACAGCCAGCGGCTCGTCGGTCACGAATAACAGTGATTCTAGTATCGACTTAAGTTCCATTTGCCCCTCGCTCATTCTTCGTTCCATTTATTCCAGTTAATCATCGTCTCATCCACCAATTTGACCCGGATATCGCCGAAGACACGCGCCTGACTGACCCCGATAACTCCTCTTTTAAACAACTCCAACAAGGCAAGGAAAACTACGATCTTCTCGATCTTGCTTTCGGCCTGCTCGCAAAGCTCCCGGAAGGAACCACTTGGTTTGGCCTTGAGAAGTTCGACCATATCATGCGCTTTCTCCGAAATCGATATGTTGTACAAGGCCATGTGCGATGTATCGACCAGCAGCATCGGCTTGGTTCCCAAAAGTTCTTGGGCCAGGCTCGACAGATCAGTCAGGCGAATGCCGGCCAGAAAATCCGGCGCCAGATCAGCATAGTCTTCTTCCGGTTGAGCGATGCGCGGATAGCGGTAGCTTTGTTCCTCCACTTTCCCGGCCATCGCCACGGTCACACCCTGGAATGTCATATAGTCGATCAGGTGCTCGATGAGACTGTCCCGCGTCTCCATCTCGCTGCGGATGATAGCGATCTCTTCCGCCTCGTCGACGGGCAGCAGCGCGTATGATTTCAATTCCAGCAAGGTTGCCGCGATGACTAGAAATTCACTGGTCACATCCAGATTAAGCTCCGGCATCTTGGTAATGTATTTCAGATAGCCGTCGGTAATGGCCGCTATCGGCACCTCATAGATATCCACTTCCTGCTTTAGAATCAGTTCTAACAGCAGGTCGAAAGGCCCTTCGTAGACTTCTAATTCGATTTTATAGGCCAAGTTATCCATAAGTCACCAAAATGTAGGTGCCGGTCTTTAGACCGGCACTCGGGCGTCGACCTGAAGGTTGACGCCTACCCGATGTTCAATCGCTTCCTTACTTCCAACAGAGTCGCCTCGGCGACGGGTTTCGCTTTGGCCAGTCCGGCGCTTAGAACGTCGTTGACGACGCTGGGGTCGCGCAGAATCTCGGCCCTTTTGGCCCGGAAGGGAGCCAACGTCGCGCTCAACTTCTCCGCCAGGCGTGCTTTACACGCGCTGCAACCGATCTCGCCCGCCCGGCAAGCCGGTTCTATGGCAACCGCCGCGTCCGCATCGAATATCTTCTGGGCGGCGAAAACGCTGCAGACCTCGGGATGTCCCGGGTCGTCCGCGCGCAGGCGCGCAGGGTCGGTTACCATCATCCGGACCTTCTTGGTTATGACTTCCGGTTCGTCACTTAAGAATATCGCGTTGTCATAGCTCTTGCTCATCTTGCGTCCGTCCAGACCGGGAACCTTAGGAGAAGCCGATAGAACCGCCTGGGGTTCTTTGAGGTAGGCGCCGTAGTAATGGTTAAACCGGCGGGCGATCTCGCGGGCCAGCTCGAGATGAGGCAACTGGTCTTCGCCTACCGGCACGAGGTCGGCGTGCATAATCAGGATATCGGCCGCCTGCAGAACCGGGTAGCCTAGGAATCCGTAGGTCGCGACCAAGCGCGCTCCCAATTCGCGCAGCTGATCTTTATATGTAGTATTGCGCTCCAGCCAACCCAGGGGAGTGATCATGGATAAATACAGGTTGAATTCGGCTATCTCAGGTAGGTCTGATTGGCGATAGATACTGCATTTATCTGAATCGAGACCCATGGCCAGCCAGTCGATAACCATGTCGGCCGTATCGCTCTTCAGCGAGGAAACGTCTTTGTATTTCGTCGTCAAAGCATGCCAGTCGGCGATAAAGAAGAAGCACTCGTGTTGATCCTGGGCCGCCAACATGTTCTTCAGATTGCCCTCGAAATGGCCTAGGTGCATCCGTCCCGTCGGTCGATATCCGGTCAGCAGCCTCTTTTTGTCCTTCAAGTATCCCCCTAGAAAAGTTCGTCAGCGGCTCGCAAGAGCTCCAGGTCGGCCTCGGCTTCCGGAGCCGCCTCCCCGTTTTGGTGCCACCGGACCAGCGCTACGATATAACCGTCGACATTCAGGCTGTCAAGTTTGGCCGCGCCCAGCGCCGGATGATCACGGTGGACCGACATCGCTCGGGCCAGTCTTCCGCGGCCCTTTTCGGCCAGCACAACCGCTTCCGCGGGCGCCTGCCATTCTAAAAACACGGCCACGCTGCGCCTGATTAGAGTCAGTTCCGGACATTCAGCCTTACCGATATCGTGCAGCAGACCCGCGCGAACCAGAGGCGTTCCGGCGCCGTCCTCAGCCAAATACCGCGCCACGTTCAAGGCATGTTTCTGATCGTAACGGGACATCGTTTTAAACAACGCGAATTCGGGTTTGGTCAGGTAATCCGCTATGAAAGTATAGTCGTTTTCAACCAGCCTCGCAAACATCCCCCTGATGAACTGGCGCACGCGCTTTAGCATCTCTTTAGAACCCCAACAACTTGGCGAGCGCCTGGGGCCAGACAGTAAACATAGTCGCCAGGAAGTTCACCACCGGCAGGATGACAGCTTCAAAAAATCGAGGGACGAGGAAGAACAGGCCAAAAATAATGAAGATGCCGAAAGGCTCAATGGCCGTATAGCCGCGGACCCACTCACGCGGCATGACCGCTTCGGCCAGACGGCTGCCGTCCAGCGGCGGCAGGGGTATCAAGTTGAACACCGCCAATAAGCAATTAATGGTCACGAAGCTCCCCAGGAACTTTACCGCGATCGCCGGCGCCCATGACCAGGTTGCGCCCAGCATCGCCCCGGCGACGAAAGCCATCACTAGGTTTGAGGCGGGACCAGCCAGGCCGACCCAAAACAGGCCGCTGCGGCGGTGCCGAAACATCAGCGGATTGATCGGCACCGGTTTGGCGGCCGCAAAAAGAACCGGCGAACCGCTGATGATCAAGAACAATGGCAAGATCACGGAATAGAAGGGATCTAAATGCGGCAACGGATTCAACGTCAACCGTCCGGCCCGCCGCGCGGTAGAGTCGCCCATCGCCTCCGCCATGCGGCCGTGTGAGTATTCATGCACAACTACAGCTGTGAGCAAGACTAAGATCTTGATTACAATGTCCGTGATGTTGGCAACGTTCATTTATCTCCTGACTCTAACCATTTGATTTGCGTGAATCCATAAGGTGTTGGGCCAGGGACCTGGCCTCAGTCACGGTCGTGACAACGCCGTCCAGCTGAGCAGCTCTAACGTCTTCCAATACGGACGTAAATATCGCGCTGGGCCGGTAGCCAAGACGCGTCAGGTCGCGGCCGCTAATCAACGACTTGATCTGGCGGTTGACTAAGAACCGCTCGATGTTGCCGCGAACACCTTCCTTTCCGGCCGCGTAAAAAAACACAAGCGCCGCGTCGCTATAGCTGGCAAGGGCTCGATGCACGGTGCTTGCCTTAGACTTTTTATCAAGATCAGACAGCACCTGCCGCCTACCGGATACAGCCCCAATGACGGCGCGCCGGCTGTGCTGAGACAACCCCAGACGTTGCGTCAAACCTCGCGCCGCCTCAGCCGAACCGTCCACTGCCAGGCCCATTAGATACGCGTTAAACACACGCCAGTCCGGTTTCAGCCAGACCGACAACGTCTCTCCCGTCGAAGCGATCGCGCCCACGATTCGGACCGCCTCCGCGCCGACGTGGAGGCCCGGTACCAGAGCTTCCCAAACGCCAAAGTCCTGCAGGCGGCCTACTGTCGCGCTCGGCTCGCGTTCTTCAAACAGCGCTTTGACCTCGTTTCGAATCCGCGTCCCAGAAACCTGGTTGAGGATATCTCCCCTTACGGCGGCTCGCAAAAGTTTCTCGGTTGTCTGATCAATGTGGAAATGAAAGCGTTGTTCAAACCGCGCGGCGCGCCAAATACGGGTCGGATCGTCGACAAAACTGCCATCGTGCAGAACGCGGATGACGCCGGCGGCAATGTCCGCCTGACCGTAGAATGGGTCCAAAATCTCGCCAAACTCTCCACTGGCTAAGGCGACCGCGATAGCGTTTACGCTGAAGTCTCGGCGTTCCAGATCATAATCGATAACGGTGAACGACACGTCCGGCAAGGCAGCCGCGGCGCTGTAGGTTTCAGTGCGCGCCGTTGCCACGTCCACGCGGCGCTTATCAGGCAAAATCAACACGGATGTGCCGAAACGGTCATGCAAAACAATCGAACCGCCCGTCAGGGTTGCCAACGCCGCGGCGAACGAGGGACCGTCACCGTTGACTACGACGTCGACATCAACTGTCCCGCGGCCCATGATAATATCCCGAACCATCCCGCCGACTAGAAATACCTCCCGGTCTTCGCGGTCCGCCAACGCGCCGATCAAGAACAATAAGTCCCTGATCTCTGCTGGCAGCAGTTCGTTTATACGAGGCGCGATATTCATCTCACTAGTTTATCACGGAGCAGTACCGGCTCTATCGAGCACCAAGGGGCGGCGGCGCGGACAACGCGGACCGATTGCTATGAGTGGCGCTAACCGCCGCGCAATGATTTCCGCAGCGGCTTCGTTTGGCGCGTAGATTTTGGCGAGAGCGTCGCCAGGCGCGACCACGGTCCCGATCTTGGCAAGCAACGTTAAGCCTTCGCCCTTTTTGACCAGGCGGCCGATTTCAGCGGTCGAAAACCCGATCACGTAACCTCCGGCTGTGGCCAGTGCGGACGCCCGCCCCGAAGCCTCCATCAGGCTGTCGGGATTGTCGAGTACGCGGGCATCACCACCCTGAGCAGCGATTAGTTCGCCAAACTTTCTCAGGCCGGCGCCCGCCGCCAAGGTATCGTCGACGAGCGCCCTGGCTTTGGTAACGGACGGGGCCAGCCCGGCCCGCGCCACCATTAAAGCGACAATCGCGGAAGATAATTCGATAACGTCGGTAGGACCCTGTCCGGCGAGCACGTTTATTGCTTCTCGCACCTCTAGCCTGTTGCCGATAGCCAAGCCGAGCGGTTGGTCCATATCGGTGATTAGCGCTGTAACCGCCAGACCGGCGTCACGTCCAAGGCGAACGCAAACATCGGCCAAACGCCGCGCGGTCGTTGTATCTGGCATAAATGCGCCGTTTCCGGCTTTGATGTCTAGAACGACGTATTCGGCGCCGGCCGCGATTTTTTTACTCATTACGCTGGAAGCGATCAATGGCAGGCTGGCCACGGTGTCCGTCTTGTCCCTCAGGGCATATATCAACTTGTCCGCCGGCACGAGCTGGTCGCTTTGGCTGACGATGGCGACACCAATCTCTTTTACCTGGTCAATGAACTTCTGACGGCTAAGGTCGACGCGGAAACCAGGAATCGCCTCCAGTTTATCGAGGGTCCCCCCGGTATGGCCGAGAGCCCGCCCGCTCATCTTGGCAATCTTAACCCCGCAAGCCGCTGCCAAAGGAGCGACGACCAATGTGGTTTTGTCTCCGACTCCACCTGTAGAGTGTTTGTCCGCCTTAAAACCCGAGATGCCGCTTAGATCGACAGTCTCGCCGGAGTCTACCATTGCTTGCGTCAGCTCCCGCGTATCCTCGTACGACAATCCTTTGAGGCAAACCTCGCGCAGCCACGCCGTCATCGCCTCGTCCGCAACGTCCCCGCGCGTATAACCCATAACGAGTTGCGTTATCACTGACGGCATATTTACACCTCCTTACGACTTTAGAATATCGGCGGCAAAGGATATACCCGAAACGGGTGCGGGAAAGCCCAATAGGTCAGCAATTGTCTTTCCTACATCAGACATCGAGCTTCGCGTGCCAAGCGATACGCCTTTCTTTATAAGTTCACCGTAAACCAAGAGCGGCACGTATTCACGAGTGTGATCGGTGCCCGGAAGGGTTGGGTCACACCCGTGGTCAGCAACAATTATAAGCGCGTCACTCGCGCTAAGAGACGCCAACAGGTCAGCCAGCTTTTTGTCAGCCTCAACTAAACCTTTAGAGTACCCCGCTATATCGTTCCGATGTCCCCAGAGGGTGTCGAAATCACCCAGAATCGTGAATACTATGCCGTTCCCGGCCTCTCGCGCCAGCCGCGTCGTCTCCGCCAGTCCAGCCGCATTGTCTTTTGTCTTTATCGATGTTTTAATGCCGCGCCCGCTGAAGACATCACTTACTTTGCCTATGCCCACGACGTCTACATCGGCCGCCGCCGCGTAATCGAGTGTCATCTTTGCCGCCGGCGCCAACCCGAAGTCTTTCCGACCCGCAGTGCGGACAAAGGAGCCGGGTTCTCCGGTAAAGGGGCGCGCGATAACGCGATCGACGCCCAACGAGCCGGTCAGAATGCCACGCGCGGTCAAGCACATTTCATATAGCCGCTCAATCGGCACTACTGATTCATGCGCTGCGACCTGCCAGACGCTATCTCCTGAGGTATAAATGATCGGCTGGCCGGTCTTGATATGCTCAGCACCTAATTCATCAATGATCTCAGTACCGCTGGCCGCCTTGTTGCCCAGAATCCCTCCGCAGCCGGTCGCCGTAACGAATCGGTCTACGACGTCTGGCGGGAAGCCTTGCGGAAATACGGGATATGGCGTTTTTGTCGCGACACCCATCATCTCCCACAAACCCACCGTAGTGTCCTTGCCGTGGCTTATTTCCGTCAGCCGGCCGAAGGCTGCGACTGGCTTATCGGCAGGAGGCACGCCTTCTAACTCTATAATATTGCCGAGTCCAAGTGATTGCAGTGTCGGCAGAGTCAGCCCGCCGGCGGCCGCGGTGACATGGCCGAGAGTGTTTGCGCCAGCATCGCCATAGTCTGCCGCGTCCGGCAGCGCGCCAACGCCAAGACTGTCAAAGACCAGTATAAATACTCGTTTGATCATTTGTGCTCCGTTTTGCGCCTGTCCAGGTTCGCGACTCGAGCGCCGCGACTTATGCTTTCGGGTCATGCGCTCTCGGGTGGGTGCTTAGGTATTCCTCTTTTAGATGATCTTTTGCGACGTGCGTGTAGACTTGCGTAGTCGAGATAGACACGTGACCCAGCATCTCCTGAACGGCCCGCAGGTCAGCGCCCCCTTTAAGCATGTGCGTAGCAAAACTGTGGCGCAGAGTATGCGGCGTTACACCTTTAACATGAGCGCGGGCGGCGTACTTCTTGACGATGTTCCAGATCGACTGGCGCGACAATCCTCGGCCGCGCGTACTCAGAAACAAATGGTCATCGCGTATTTGCATAACTAGGCGGCCGCGGCCGTCGACAAGATACGAACCGATGGCGCGCACGGCGCCCCCGCCGACTGGTATCATACGTTCCTTGGAGCCCTTACCGGTAACGCGCACGAATCCATCCTCCAAGTCAATGTCTCCCATTGTTACGCCGGCCGTTTCGGAGATGCGCAGCCCCGCCGCGTACATAAGCTCAAGAATGGCCTTGTCGCGGCGTCCGGCGGGGTCAGGGTTAAAATTGCCGTCAAGAATCGCGGCAATGTCTTCGATCGATATCGCCTTGGGCAGCCGGCGTCCCGGCTTAACGTTCAATACCCGGCTCATGGGATCGTTAGTCTGATAGCCCTCGCGCACTAAGAACTTAAAAAAACCGCGCAACGCGGCCTGCGCCCGCCCCACGGACGTAACCGCTAATTGACTGTGGTTCGCCGTGAAGATGCCGTCGGCCAAGGCGGCTGAGAAGCTAAGACAATCGGCTGACGTCACGTCCTTAAAGTCGACAATACCCTGACCGACCAGCCAAGCAGTGAATCGGGTTAGATCGCGCGTGTAGGCGGCGATTGTGTTGCGAGACAGACCGCGCTCCACCCCTAAATAGCTCAGATATTCCCTGACCCTGTCGCTAAGCGCCGCGGGAATCGGCGAAGGAGGCGGCTGACCGCTCATTTACGCCGGGCCATGCCCGCCTGAATCCAGCCAAATCTTGACTAAGCCGATGGCGGCAACGGTTTTGCCGTCCTCGATTACGCCGCTGTCTATCTGACTTACCGCTTCGGCGAGACTTAAATATTCGATGCTCTCGATTTCCTCTTCGGTTAGGTCGGAAGATTCCGGCTTCAGCTCGTCCGCGACGAACAGGTGAAATATCTCGTTACTGTAGCCGGGCGTGGTATAAAAGGTGGTCAAATGAACCAGGCGCCCCGGTGCGAAGCCGGTCTCCTCGATAAGCTCTCGCCGGGCGCATGCCTCCGGCGTTTCACCAGGATCAAGCTTGCCAGCCGGAATCTCTTTGAGACTGGCCGAGACGGCGTGGCGGTACTGGTTTACCATGATTATCTCACCCTTGTCCGTCAGGGGGACTATTCCGACCGCCCCGCTATGAGTCACAATCTCTCTTTCCGCGACCCGGCCGGAGGGCATCCGGACGTCGTCGACGCGCAGTGTGAGTATTGACCCTTTGTATACGACGCGGCTGCCAATGATTTCATATCGTTTCATGCGTGTCGCGCCTTAACTATCTCGGCCGCCAAATACCCTGCCGACCCCGCCGCCCGGAAGAATTCCGGTTCGGACGCGAAGTCGCGGCCCATCGTGGTGGGAGACAGATCGAAGGCCTCAAGGGCCTCTGCGGTTTCGTCAGCCGCGACGATCCTCACCCGATGTTTAGCCGCCAGTCCTGATGTTTCCAGGGCCTGCGTTACCTTCGTCATCTTGTCTGGATCCATTCGGGGAACGGCGATATCACACGTTTCTAGAGCCGCCAAACCTAGCGCGGCTACCGTTTGGGCGCTTAGGCCTCGATGACGCGGCCGCGCGTCGCCGAACATGATCCTAGGAATCGCTATCGGCCGTCCGCCCATGGCCGCGACGGCGTTGATGATCTCCCCCTGTTCGATGCCGGAAAATCCCAGATAGGACCCGGTTCCGACGACGCCGACGCCCATGGTCACGATGGCGACGTCCGCCCCGACAACTTTTTTGGCCGCCGCCAGCCCGCTGAACAGGTTGACGGCCTCCAGATCGCCGCCAAACGCCTGCCCGATAGTAATCGTGGCGTCAATCAACCCTTTGCTCTTTAAGTCCCTGACTTGGTCACTAAGGGCGAGGGGCAAGCAAGCGCGATCGGTCATTATGTAGGCGACTTTGGCGTGACCCGCGGTCTGCCGGTTAAGGACGGCGGCTGCCGGCGCCAATTGGCTGAGGATCGTACCCGCGATAACAGGCATTCCGCCTAGGTCTACCGGTCCAGCGATAGCGGCAGCCATAGGACTGGCTGCTTCTTCAACCGCCAGGACGTTAAACTGCTGCGGTGTGTATCTCAGCTTCATGATATGGCCCGGGTTATCAATATCTAGCTCCGCCGTCTCCAGATTCCAAACGATGATATCCCAACCTCCGCTCCCTAGGCCGAGCTCGCCAGCGGTAGTGTTGATGATGACCGAGTCGCCGACTGCAACCTCGCCGACCAGGCCGGTATAGGCGATGGCGCGACGCTCGGCTCCTTTGACCTCGACCTGCAGCCGAACGAGGTCAGGTTGAGTTTCAACTATTCTGGTAACCTTGCCCGTCCTATACGAGGCCATCTACTTCAGCTCCAGGATCGCGCTTCTAATGGAGAGAACTGGCGAGTTCGCGCCTTTTCCATCGATAACGCCCTTATCCAACTGCACGTAATAGAGGCGCATCTTGCCCATACTAACCATGATGATGTCGGGATCCAATACCTGCGTCGCTTTTTTGTCGGCGACGACGCGCGCCCCTTTTTCCACGCTCCAGTCTAGCCCGTTCGTACTGCGAGCACTCATTATGCGGCTGTTGAGAAGATGATCCGTTGACTCGCTGACCGCGAAATACATCCGCCAGACGCCATCGGTCATGATGATTACCGAAGGGTCGACGCTAGCTTGCGGAAAACCGGTCAGAGTCCGCTTTGACCACGTGACGCCTTGGTCTTTAGATATGGCGGCCTTAACCGTGTTTCCGTCGCCATAGTAGCAAAACAGCTCTCCCTGGGCCGTCCGCACCACGTTGGGAGAGGCGGCTATGGCCTGGCCAAACTGGTTCTTGTCGGTCAGCCGGACCCCTTTTTCTCGCGTCCAAACCAAACCGTCGGTACTGAGGGCGCTGAAAATAGCAAATGTATTCTGCTTGGCGTCACTGCCCTCGTAGAGCATTCTGAAACCGCCGTCTTTGAGTGTGAAAAGGGTGGGACCGCTAACAAGAGCCTGGTCGGAACCTTTGCTTTTGTTTTCGAGGCGAACACCTTCGTCTTTTACCCATTGGACGCCGTCCTGGCTTAAGGCGCTGACAATGCCTTCCTTTACTGTGTAATAGATGCGCCACGTGCCGTCCGCTAAACGCACTACGGATGGAGCCGTCGCCCCGTCTATACGCACCCCTGGCTCTTTTGCCCATACCTCTTCAGGCTCCGGGAAAGTCGTCACCGCTTGGTTTAGGCCGATGCGATAGCCACCATAAAAGAAGCTCGCGAACAGGATAACTATAATCACTGTAAGAATTATTTTTACCTTGTTTTTCGCTGTAATGTTCATCGCGGTCCTCCGCTTATTGTCCCGCGCCGTTATCACTTTTCTGCGGGGCGGCCAAACGCATAGCGACGTCAAGTGCCTCATTTAACGCCGAAACCGGTAATCTTTCGTCAGGTGTGTGCACTTTCTCGTAACCGACGCCGATATTTACGGCTGCTATGCCATGCGCGTTAAAAATGTTGGTATCGCTGCCCCCGCCGCTTTTGCCCAGCATCGGCGTGAGGCCTGCTTCTTTAACGGCCACCCTAGCGCGCGCGACAGCGGCGTGGTTGGCGGCTAGGTCAAACCCCTCGTACAAGCGGCGTATAGTGACCCCGTATTCTACTCCCGTTGCTTTGGCTGCGACCGCGCATGCTTCGGTCATGTGCTTGATTTGAGTCGTCAGTTTATCGACCGAATGGCTGCGGGCCTCTCCGGAAATCTCCGCCTCCGCCGGAACCACATTGATCGCTGTTCCTCCCCTGACAGTCCCGATGTTCGCGGTTGTCTCATCGTCCAGACGGCCCAAACTCATCTGCGTTACGGCGGCAGCGGCCGCCCTGATCGCGCTGCGCCCCGCCTCCGGTTCTAGTCCCGCGTGAGCCGCTTGTCCGATGAACTTGCAGCTAAAATGATCCTGGTATGGCGCTTGCGTCGTGATTCGGCCTACCGGCCCACCGTCGTCGAAAACAAAACCTAAATCAGCCTGCCAGTCAGAATAGTCAAGCGCTTGAGCACCGATTAAACCGACTTCCTCAGCGACGGTAAATATCGCGGTAATGTCAGCATAAGGTAAATCCCCGCCGACCAGGCGCAGCAGCAACTCGATAATAACGGCGACGCCCGCTTTGTCGTCGGCGCCCAAGACTGTGGCCCCCGCGCTGACGACGTACCCGTCTTTGATTACCGGTTCAACGCCCCGGCCGGGCTCAACAGTATCAAGGTGAGCGGCGAATAGAATGGGTTTCCCGGAAACATTTCCAGGGAGGTTGACGATAAGATTTCCGGTATCGCCATTGATGGAGATAGCCGCGTCGTCTTCTTTTACGGGTATACCGGCCTCGGTCAAGGTACGGATAACGTAGTCGGCCGCGGCGCGCTCATTCAACGAGGGGCTGTCCAAGGCGGCCAGTTCCAAGAATATTCTTAGGAGGCGGCCCGTTTCACTCATGCTTCTTTCTTCTGCTTGGCGGCGCCGATGAAGTCTCTAAATAATGGGTGGGCCCGCGTCGGGCGTGACTTGAATTCAGGATGGAACTGGCTGGCCATAAAGAATGGATGGTCAGGCAGCTCGATGATCTCAACCAGGTCGCGATCCGGATTGACACCCGAAAAAACCAAGCCTGCAGCGACCAAGCGGTCGCGGTAAGCATTGTTTACCTCGTAACGATGGCGATGGCGTTCCTCGATGCGCTTCGCCCCATAAGCCGCAGCGGCCTTTGTTCCAGGCGAGATCGCACAGGGATACGCGCCTAGGCGCATCGTTGCCCCCATTTCCGCGATGTCTTTTTGTTCGGCCATAAAGTCAATGACCGGGTGCGGAGTCTCAGGATCGAATTCTAGGCTGTTGGCGCCCGTCAAGCCGGCTACATGCCGCGCGAACTCTACGACGGCAACCTGTAGGCCCAAACAAAGGCCCAAATAAGGCACGCCGTTTTCGCGCGCGAACTTCGCGCCCTGGATCTTTCCTTCAATACCCCTGATACCGAAACCGCCAGGTACAACGATCCCGTCAACTTCACGTAACTTCGCTTCCGCCGTAGCCGTGTCCAGCTCGTCGGCGTCGATCCACGACAGCTTCACCTTGACGTCGTGTTCAAATCCGCCGTGGCGCAAGGCTTCGATCACGCTCATGTAGGCGTCCGTCAGCGTCACATACTTGCCCACGATGCCGATGTTAACGCTCTTGTCGCTTTTGTCGATGCGCACGACACGGTCGACCAAGGCCGTCCAATTCGTTAGGTCTGCGCCTGTTGCCACAATACCCAGACGGTTTACAACGATGTCATCCAAACCTTCCTCGAACATCGCCAGCGGCACCTGATAAATGTTCTCGGCGTCCACAGCGCTGATTACAGCCTCAATGTCTATGTCGCACAACAGCGCGATCTTTTGCTTCACGTCGCTGGTCAAGGTTCTGTCGGAGCGGCAAACAATGATATCGGGCTGGATCCCCAGGCCGCGCAGCTCTTTGACACTGTGCTGGGTCAGCTTGGTCTTCAATTCTCCCGCTGTTTCGATGAACGGCACCAGGCTGACATGGATGTAGAGCACGTTGTCTCGGCCGACATCCTTCTTTAGCTGCCGAGCCGCCTCTAGAAAAGGCAGACCCTCGATGTCGCCGACAGTGCCGCCGAATTCAGTGATTACGACATCAACCGTTTTGTCCTCGGCCGCCCGAATTATGCGTTCCTTTATCTCGTTAGTGATGTGCGGAATGACCTGGACAGTCCCGCCTAGATAGTCGCCTTTGCGTTCTTTATTCAGAACGGTCCAATAGACTTGGCCGGCGGTGACGTTGTGGTTTCTGGTCAGATTTTCATCGGTGAAACGTTCATAGTGACCAAGATCTAGATCGGTTTCGGCGCCGTCTTCAGTAACAAAGACCTCACCGTGCTGGAAAGGGTTCATGGTCCCGGGATCGACGTTTAGATACGGGTCGATTTTTTGGATGACGACCTTGAGTCCGCGAGTCTTAAGGAGACAGCCGACCGAGGCAGCGGTTATACCTTTGCCCAGTGATGACGCTACTCCTCCGGTTACGAATATGAATTTGGCCACTTATCACCCTTCATGCCCTGCGGGCAACTGCCTGCCGGTAGGCAGGACAAATGGTTTTTTCTATTATAGCGATATACAGCACAGGTTTGTAAGGATTATTTAGCGTGAGGCCGACCAAGGTCGTCAAGCCAACGCAGAGGGCCGACCGCCGCGATAATCCGGGAAAATGACCAACGCTCGCTGACGATGTTAACCAGTAGAAAAATAATCCCAACAGTAATCTTCGGTCCAGTGGTTAAGCAGATAACGGCTAAAAGACCGACCACCCCGCCCAGCACGTTGGAACCGGCGTCACCCAACATCAGCTTGCCTCGCAGATCGAAGGGAAATAAAACCAAAGCCGTGAACAACATCAGCCAAACGCCGGGCAGTTGCCAAACCCAAGCTCCCGTTGACAGTGCGGCCAGGAAAATGATCACGAGCATAAACCATTTAAGACTTCTGCCGGGACGAAGATCGAGGAGGTTGAATGCGTTTACTGCCAGCGCTATGATCACGCCATTCACGATGGTACCAAGATTGAGAGGCTCCCCGGTTACATACCAAACCGCGATTATCGCTGCTACACCCGCCCCGCCAGCCTTGATCAAACCGGTCGTTATCCGGCCGCGCCGTAACTCTCGCAGGTGGCCTCGGAATCCCTTCGCCTGCTGCCCGCCATAGACATCGTCCGCCCAACCAAGCCCACATAAACTTATCGTCAAGAGAAACAGCGCCGTCACAAAACGCCCGGTTGGGCTCTGTCCCAGCGCCCCTGTGAAAAGCCACAATAAACCAGCGACCGCGGCGACACCACCGAATACGACGCCAACGGATGTCGGTATCATCTGACCGGCGTAGTTCTTCCCCCGCGGCCAGCGAAACATAACCTTCAAAATATCCAAGAACTGGCGGCCGCGATGACGAAATCCTGCCATGTCACGATAGGTATAGGAGTGGGTAAAGGCGGCCGGAACCTCGGTTACCCGCAAGCCGGCCCGCAAAACATCGATCGTCATGGCGGTCTCTAAACCATAATCGGTAGCCAGGGGCGTCGCCGCGGCAACGGCCGTTTTAGTCAAAGCGCGTTGTCCGCTGAGCGGCGCAGTTACGTCCAAACCGCCGCGGCGCCTGATCAACCGGCGCGCCAACCCCAAAGCTAGACCGAAACCGCCTGTTCCCTCTCGACGCGACAGAATAGCTACAGCCATATCCGTCTCGCCCTTTTGAACCGGCGCAAGTAATTTCCCGGCTTCGGTCGCTGTCGCAGTCACGTCGGCGTCGATCAACAAGACCACGTCATAATCCCCGGCTGCCTTCAGGCCACGGTTGACCGCCCCGCCCTTGCCCACATTCTTGGTCAGGCGGATAACATCAGCCCCGGCCGCGGCTGCTTCCTCCGCCGTAGAGTCGGTAGATTTATCGTCAATGACAATTATTTGATCGGCCAACGCGGCTTCCCGCAGGGCGGCGACTGTCAGACCCACCTTGCCGGCCTCGTTATATGCCGGAATCAGGGCAACGACTCGCATACTGCCTACGGGCTCACGGGCGTCGGCATTATTGTATCGGCCGTCGCTTTGGCGCCATAGTGCCCAGGTCCACCAGCCAGAACGAAAATGACAGAAACCTGTCCGGCTGCGGTGTCAAGGTTATCGACGGTGCTTAGATTTAGGGTTTGGTAATCCTTCATGTATGAATTCTTAACGGTGGCCGACTCTGTTCCGACCGGCGACAAGCCAGTGGCTTGGAACGCTTTAACCAGTGGCGCGTCCAACTCGGCGAACTTTAGATGCTTGCCGTTTTCCGCACCGCCTATAACGATGACACCGTTGGCCGGCGACGCATAAATCCCACTGATCTTTATGACGCCCGCGTCAGCCAACGCGGCAAGAGTGGTCCCGTCAGAGCCGGTGACAATGGCGCGCGCTGTAACGGCTAGGGCCTTGCCGCTGACAACCGTTTGGCTTTGCCCTGGCACATCCAACAGAGTCGCGGCTTTGACCAAAACATCCTTGTTGTCTAGCCCAAGCGGAGCGGCTAGATACGTGACCGACGCCTGAGTTGCGCCTGCTTGTTCCAGCGCGGCTTTTAGCCCCTTAAGAGTCGGGGCTTCGACATCACCGGTGACCACAATGGCGATGCTCTTGCCGGCTAACTTGCCTTTAATCAGAAGGGGCAGGCTAGCGTCGGTATAGGCGAGTTCGGCCGCAATCGTTGCGGCCTGCTCCTTGTTCGTCGCGCGCAGGTTCTCAAAATCCTTTTCCATCGTCGCTATCAGAGATTTCTCCTGGGTCGTCACTACGCCGCGCTCAGCGGTCATTGAACCCATGACCACGCCGATCCCTAAGGCCAGAAAAACAGCCACCAGCGAGACGATGTGGTATTTAAAATCGAACATATATCCTCCTAGATTCCTAACAGTAGTCTGATCTTTAAAAATAGTAGTTGCGCCAGATTGCGCAACTGCGGTGACGCTTGCGCAATCAAAAGCAGGCTGAAAATGGCCGCGAGAACAACAACAAGCAAATAAGACGGCTTAACTGTCGCCCGGTAAAGTTTGTTTACTCCTTTGGCGTCAACCAGAGCCGGCCCGATCCGTAAACGTACCAAGAAAGTGCTGGCCATGCCCTTGCGTCCTTTATCAAGAAATTCGACCATGTTAGCGTGCGACCCGACGGCGACGATCAGCTCCGCCCCCTGATCGTAGGCGAGCATCATCGCAATATCTTCGCTGGTTCCAGGGCTCTTAAAAATCAAATGTTGGCGACCCAGGGCGTTCAGGCGTTCTTCGCCCGGCGCCCTGCCATCCGGATAGGCATGGACGATCAGTTCCGCAACGCCAATCAGCGCCTTCTCGGAAACGCTGTCCATGTCACCGATAATGATATCCGGTTTATAACCGGCGTCTAAGAGAGCGTCGGCCCCCCCATCGACTCCCAATAAAACAGGTTTGAATTCGCTGATATAGGCGCGCAACGCCTTCAGGTCTTTCTTATAATCGTAGCCGCGCGCGACTACCAAGGCATGCCGCTTGCTAAACGACACGGTTGTCGGCGGCATGTCCATGCCCTCGAAGAAATGCTTCTCTTTTTCTATAAACTCCAGCGTGTTCTGCGCGAATAGTTCCAGCTCGTGTGCCATGTTGACCTTCGCGGCCTCCATTGCAGCTTCTACCTTTTCTTTAGTGAGAACGGAGCCGCGGCAGACCACTTTTTGTTTGACGATAACGGCGTCGCGATTAATATTCACCGTGTCGCCTTCCTTAATTGCCGTCATGCATTCCGGTCCGGCAGCGTCGATCAAATATATTCCGGCCTCGGTAATAATCAGCGGCCCCAAATTGGCGTAGCGTCCTGAAATACTGCGGCCGGCATTGACGACCACATCAACACGGGTTTCGACCAGCGCTTCCGCGGTGACTCGGTCGATGTCATCGTGGTCGATAATCGCAACATCGCCGGGCTTCAGGCGTTTGACGAGTGTTTTTGTCTTTTTGTCTATCTTCGCGATGCCTTTATACTTCATATGCTCCTTAGGGAACCGGCGCTTCCGGCGGAGCCGGAGTGTTTACCTGGATATGCACATGCGGCATGGCCGGTTTAACATAGTCCTCAACCTCTGAGGGAATCACGCCGCGCCAGTCTTTAGGGATTCCGATCTTCGTTTTGCCCTGAATTACGTGGTCACCTACCCTAACACGAATGTCATCGACGTGCAGGAAAGCAACGACGACGTTCGGATAGCCGTCGGGGCGCATCTCGATCTGCTGATCTTGGTACTCGTTATAGATGACTATAGGCGCGATCTTAATAATTATTCCGCTGATAGGTGGAAAAACGGGCGTGCCGGGATCCATGGCGATGTCAGCCACAGTGGTTCCCGCGGCGTATTCGCCCCGCGACTCCATTATATAATACGTGGGCAAAGGCGCCTGGCTGGTTAGCTCGACCTCGAGGTCCCAAGCGTTGTCGTTTTGCAGCAACCGCCCACTGGGCTTCATGGAAAAAGCTCGCGTATGGCTCGATTCGTGAAATCCGATACCCCTTATGTGTCGGTAGACATTGGGTAAATAGAGCGCCATGTTCAACTGATCGATGGTTGCGTACGGCAAAATCAGGTTAGCGGCTCGCTGTTCAGGGGTTTTCGCGGCCGTCGCCAGCTGTGGACTCTCGAGTGTCGTCGGCCCTTTGACCGACTTCCACGTCGCCACCGCGTCCGCGGTCAAGAAGACCAGCCAGCCGACGGTAGCCAGCACCAGCGCGGTTAAAACCGCCGTTATCCAATATAGACCCCAAACTCGAAAATGCTCTTTTACATCGGGCGCCGCCATGCGTTTAGTTCCGTCTCTGCCGGGCCGCCTGCAACAGCTCCCGGGCATGTTGGCGGGATGTTTCCGCAGTGGACGCGCCGCCGGTCAACATGCGCGACAGCTCCTCGACGCGGCTAGCTTCGTCTAAGGTCTTTACATTGGAAACCGTGATCTTATCGCGCACTTCCTTGGCGACGTATAAATGCGCGTCACCGTAAGCGGCTATCTGGGGCAGATGAGTTATGCAAATAACCTGGTGCGCGGCGGCCAATAACTTCAACTTTGCTCCTACGGCCGCGGCAGTCTCGCCTCCGATCCCGGAATCGATCTCGTCGAATACGAGCACGGGTACAGGATCCGCTTTTATGAACGCTATTTTGAGAGCCAACATGATGCGCGACACTTCGCCGCCGGACGCGATCTTGGCCAGCGGCTTCAAGCCCTGCCCAATATTGGGGCTAAGCAGAAACTCGACTCTATCACGACCCGCCGGGGTTAGATCCAGCGTGTCGCCGAACCCTACCTTAAAACGACAGCCCGGCAGATTTAGGTCTGCCAGCTCGTCTTCTACTGTCTTCTCCAGGCCAACCGCCGCTTGGTGACGGAGATCACTTAGGTGATCGGCTAGATCGTGCAGGATTGCTTCAAGCTCTTTCTGCCGCGTCTGGAGCGACTCCAGCTTGGCGCCGCTATCCTCAATCAGATCAAGCTCTTGTTTAGCTTTATCTTTAAACAGAAGGACTGCCTCAATGCTATCGCCATACTTGCGCTTTAGGTTTTTGACCATCTCCAACCGGCCGTCAGCTTCCGCCAGCCGCGCGGGATCGAAAACAATTTCTGACCTATATCGGGCCAGATCGCCAGCCGCGTCAGCCGTTTCCAGCGACAAGCTCGCCAGCCTGGCGGCCGTTGCCGCCAAACGGTCGTCGATTGACGCGAGCGCGCCCAGCTCTTTCGCGGCGGCGTCCAGGGAGGCCGCCCCGCCAGGACTATCGTCCTCGCCGGACAAGGCCGCCAAGGCAGTCGTAATGCCCCGAGCGAGCCGTTCGGAGCTTCGTAAAAGCACTAGTTCCTGTTCCAAAGCGATGTCTTCGTCGGGTTTAAGATCAGCGCGCTCGATCTCGTCTACCTGGAAGCGCGTCAAGTCGAGACGACCCAAACGGTCCCGCTCCGCGGAAGTGACTTTCTCCAGTTGGCTCTCAATCTTGCTCAGCTCGGCATAGGCGGTGTCGTATTCCTTACGGGAACCGATCAGAAAGTCTCCGCCATACCCATCCAAATAGTCAATGTGAGCTGCCACCTGGAGCAAAGCCTGATGCTCATGTTGGCCATGGAAGTCAATCATCGCGCCGGCCCGTTCCGCGAGCATCGCGACATTTGCTAAGTGACCGTTCAAATAGCATTTGTTTTTTCCGGACGTTGTCACGGAACGGGCCAAGACGATCTCCGCTTCTTGAGCCGTCAGAGAGGCCTCAACTACTGCTTCGTGGCCGTAGACGCCGATCAAAACGGGGTCAGCCCGTTTGCCCAACAACAAATTCATCGCTTCCAGGACGATTGTTTTGCCGGCGCCGGTCTCCCCCGTCATAATGTTTAGCCCGGGCTCGAATCTTATGTGCGCCTCATCTATGAGGGCGAAGTTCTTAATATGCAGGTCTGTCAGCATTTATGCGTACCGTCCGTATCACTTGCCTTTTGTGTTCAAAGCCTCATGAGCCTCATTCACAATTTTGTCAATCAACGTCTTCTCATCTATTTTAGTTGTTAAACTTCTTACTTTTTTGAGTTCCTCGCGCCTTAAATGCGCTAGGAACTCAATGTTGCCGTCCGCTCCGGTTATCGGAGAGTAGGTCAACCCGACGAGGGCGAGTCCCGATTCTGCCAAAGCCGCCACCACGTCACGCAAAATGGCCACGTGACGCTGGGCTTCTCTTATTATACCGCCTTTGCCGACCTGCCCCCGACCAGCCTCGAACTGCGGTTTTATCAGAAATACATAGTCGGAACCCTCAGCCGACAACACTAGCAGGTTGGCCGCCACTTTGGTTAGCGAAATGAATGACAAGTCGGCGACAACCAGGTCTGGTACGGCGGGGAGTTCGTCCAGACTCAAGCCTCTGATATTCGCGCGTTCAAATACGTCTACTCGGGGGTCGCTGCGCAACCGCCATGCCAATTGACCGTAACCGACGTCGACAGCGATTACCCGCGCCGCTCCGCGCGATAGAAGAACGTCGGTAAAACCGCCCGTAGAAGCGCCCGCGTCCAACGCCGTCCGGCCAGCCACTACAATTGAGAAAGTGTCGAGCGCGCGAATCAGCTTATCTGCGCCGCGAGACACATAAGGCGAAGAGGGTTTGACTTGCAAGACGGAATCGAAAGCGACGGTTGCGCCAGGTTTGTCGTAGATGACATCCCCTATTTTGACCTGGCCGGCCAACACGGCCCGTCGGGCCGCTTCCCGGCTGGTGAAATGTCCCCTATCTACGAGCAGAACGTCGAGGCGTGTCTTTGTCATTCGACCCATTGATTCCTGATTTGATAGCGTTGCGTATATTTTTTAGGATGGCTGCTGATCCTGGCCGATGTTTTTGGCGATCCAATCGCGCGATGACCGACGCCGCGATCTTTTCCGGACTCAATCCGTTCAGGTCCAGCAGTTTCGGAATCGGCCCGTGTTCTATAAATCCGTCGGGCAGGCCGAGCACTAGGGTGTCGCGTTCGATGTCGTGCTCAGCCAGAACACTAAGTACGCCCTCGCCAAAACCGCCATTGACTGAGTTTTCCTCCAAAGTGACGATCATTTTATGCTTATTCGCTGCTGCTATGATAACCCTAGTGTCCAGAGGCTTGGCAAACCGGGCGTTTATTACGGTCGCCGAAACCTCGTGTGTTGCCAACAGCTCGGCGGACCGGACAGCCGCGTCAACCATTGTGCCTATCGCGATCAAGGCAACGTCTTCACCTTCCCGCAATGTTTCCGCTTGCCCTATCGGCAGCTCTTTGGGAGCTGGTTTGATATCGACGCCCAAGCCGTCGCGACGCGGATACCGCACCGCGACCGGGCCTGCCATCCTTAAGGCCGTGTAAATCATATCGCGCAGCTCCGCCTCGTCCTTGGGCGCCATCACGGTCAAACCAGGAACGGCGCGCAGATAAGACAAGTCAAAAACACCGTGGTGTGTCGGGCCGTCTTCGCCGACCAAGCCGGCCCGATCGACGGCTAAAACAACGCTTTGCCCTTGTAGGCATACGTCATGTATAACCTGGTCATAAGCGCGTTGCAGAAATGTTGAGTAAATTGCGACGACCGGCTTCAAACCCCCGAGAGCCAGCGCTGATGCGAAAGCCACGGCATGTTGTTCGGCGATCCCGACATCAAAGAAACGGTCCGGGAATTCAGAGGCGAATCGGTCAAGTCCGGTACCGCTGGGCATAGCGGCCGTAATCGCGGCAATCTTATCGTCAGCGTCCGCCATTTCGACCAGCGCATCACCAAATACCTTTGTGTAAGCGGGCGGCGCATCTTTCTTGGCCACCGGCAAACCCGTCACCACGTCGAACGAGCCGGTTCCGTGAAACCGGTTGGGATTTTCCTCGGCGGGCGCGTAACCTTTGCCCTTTTTCGTTATTACATGCAGGAGAACCGGCGTATTTATTCCCTTGGCCAGACGCAGATTTTTGGCGACCAGATCGATGTTGTGACCGTCGATCGGGCCGACGTAGGTAAAACCAAGTTCTTCGAATATCATACTAGGCACGACCATCTGCTTAATACTGCTTTTGACGTGCTTCCCCAGCTCATATACTTTTTCACCGATTCGCGGGATGCGCTTGACATCCGTCTCGAATCCCTCTTCCGCGCGCCGGTAGCGGGGATCCAAACGGACGCGAGCCAAATAACTGGCGAAGGCCCCGACGCTAGGGGATATGGACATCTCATTGTCGTTTAAGACAACCAGGACGTTACTCTTGAGATGACCGGCGTGATTCAAGGCCTCATAGGCCAGGCCCGCCGCAATCGCTCCGTCACCGATCACAGCGATCGCTTTACCGGTCTGGCCGGTTCTTTTCATTGCCTCGGCCAAACCAACGGCAAAGGAAATAGAGGTTGAGCTGTGTCCGGTGTCGACGATATCGTGCTCACTCTCTTTATGTTTGGGAAAGCCGCTTAGACCTTGATACTGCCTGATTGTATCGAAGGAATCAGCCCGTCCCGTAAGCATTTTGTGGACATAGCACTGGTGTCCGACGTCCCAGACAATGGGGTCGTGAGGACTGTCAAAAACATAGTGAAGCGCGATCGTTAATTCGACAACGCCTAGACTGGGGGCTAAATGACCACCCGTTTTGGCGACGTCCCCAATCATTTTATTTCTAATCTCGGCTGCCAGCCGGTCAAGCTCGGGCAACGTGAGCTTCTTTAGATCATCAGGTGATGATATTGTGGCTAACAGTTTGTCTTCCGGCATGTATGCCTACCCTGTTCGCTCGATTACAAATTCGGCCAGCCCGCGCAGCGCATGGGCGCTCTCGCCGAGCGCGTTCGCCACGGCTATAGCCGCGGTCGTTTCGTCACACGCCAGCCGTTTTGATTCTTCCAGGCCGACGAGCGCCGGATACGTCGCTTTATGAAGCGTTTGGTCTTGTCCTGGTGTTTTCCCTAGCTCCTCGACGCTGCCCGTCTCGTCCAGAATGTCGTCAGTTATTTGGAACGCCAACCCAAGATGCTTGCCGTAGCGTGTGACAGTCTCCAACTCATCGTCCGTTGCACCTGCTAAGATAGCGCCGCACCAGGCGGCGGCAGTAATCAAACGCCCGGTTTTCCGGGCGTGAATGAAGCGTAATGTTTCCAGCGAGATCGGTTTCCCCGTCGAAGCCATATCGACAACTTGTCCTCCGACCATTCCGGCGGGGCCGCTGGCGGCCGCGATCTCGCGGATTACGTCTACTATTTTACGCTGGTCGGATGCCATCTGCAACCGGCTGATAAGGGAAAACGCCTCGGCAAATAACGCGTCACCGGCCATAATGGCGATATCTTCCCCAAACTTCTTGTGGTTGGTGGGTAGGCCTCGGCGCAGGTCGTCGTTATCTATAGCGGGCAGGTCATCATGAATCAGCGAATATGTGTGGATGTACTCAATGGCACAGGCGCAAGGCAGAACCGTCTCCGGGGAGGCGCCAAAAACGGCCGCGGTGATAACCGTTAATACCGGGCGAAAGCGCTTACCTCCGGCGAACAGGCTGTATCGCATCGACTGGTATAAAATTTCTGGGTACGTATCAACCGCGGGGAAATATTCCGCCAGCGCTTCTTCGACGCGCTGGCGAACACCTTCCGGGTAAGGGCTCATTCGCCGCATTCCGCGGCCAGACCGATGCATTCGTCAATGAGCACAGCCGCCTCGGACGCGTCGATGTCTTCTTTTTCTAACCGCTTGATCTTGGCCTCTAAATCCTTCAGGTGCCCCAACTTTTTCGAGTCCTTCAGGTCTTCCTTCTCTAAGCGTTTAACCTTCGCTTCGACGTCCTTAAATTCTTCCGTGTCTTTAACGTTCTTCTTCTTGTCCGCCATCAAACCTCGCCATCCTTAACTAACCTTCCTAGAATTCCGTTAACAAAACGCCCCGAGTCATCCGTGCTATACATATTGGCTAATTCAACAGCTTCGTTTATGGTCACGCTCGCGGGTATATCGTCTTCGTACATTAGCTCGTAGACGCCCAGACGCAAGATGTTACGATCCAAAATAGGCATCCTTTTCAACGCCCATTTGTCGGCGTGCGCGTCAATTATCTTATCCAACTCAGGCATCTTCTCGACCACACCCGCCAGAACGCGCTCCACGAACTCGTCTATCACTTTGCTAGCCATTTCTTTCCGGTAGTCGTCCAGTACCTCGCTCGGAGAGACTTTGTCAATTTCCAAGCGATACAGGACGTCGAGAATTATCTTGCGGGCGCGATGGCGACGGCTCAATCGAAGTAGCCCCTATTCCTTAGAGAAATCCAGGCGTTCGACAGTCACGTTCACGTCGTCCACCTTGACTCCGGTCATTCGGTTTATATCTGTTTTGACGACCTTTTGGACTTCAGCGGCAACGTCGGGATAGATGGTCTTATAGCCGACGGAGAGCGTCAGGTTAACGGCCAGGGCGCCTTCCTTGGGGAGTACTTCAATCTCACGCACCTGTGAGACGCCCGTGGCTGAGGTCGCGCTTTCCCGGACGATCTTTACTACAACGTTCTCGGCAATCTTCATGTCGCCGACAACAATCTCATCGTTTTCAGACATGCTCACACTCCCTTATAGTGCTGCTCAACAAAATTCGTCGTCGCCTGGCCGGACACAAATTCTTCCTGCTCCAAAAGCCATAAATGAAACGGGATGGTTGTCGCCATGCCCTCGATGATCATTTCTCGCAAGGCCCGCTTGCCGCGGGCAATCGTCTCCGTCCGATCCCGTCCCCAGACTATCAGCTTGGCCAATAGGCTGTCATAGTCCGACGGTACCCGGTATCCGGAATACAAATGTGTGTCGACCCGTACACCCGGTCCGCCCGGCGGACTAAAGAATTCAACTGTCCCTCCAGTCGGCCGGAAATCGCTGGCGGGGTCCTCGGCATTGATTCTGAACTCCATCGCGTAACCAAAGAGACTGATATCGCGTTGCGTGACGCTCAGTCTTTCTCCCTCCGCGATCCTTATCTGCTCCTTTATAATGTCCAGACCGGCAACAGCTTCCGTAACGGAATGCTCAACCTGTACTCTAGTGTTAGCTTCAATGAAATAGTATTTGCCTGCCTCATCGACCAGGAACTCAATGGTTCCCGCGCCCACGTAAGCCGCTGCCTCAGTCGCCCTGACAGCGATCTTCCCCATGGCCGCTCTTGTTTTAGCAGTGATAAAAGTCGACGGCGCTTCCTCTACCAGCTTTTGATGGCGCCTTTGAATACTGCAATCACGATCCCCCACATGAACAACGTTACCGTGCTGGTCCGCCAGAATCTGGAACTCGATGTGCCGCGGGTTGAGGATGTATTTTTCTACATAGACCGTCGGATTCTTGAAATACGTACCCGCCTCGACTTGCGCGGTTTGAAATCCCTGGGCTAGCTCTTTGTCGGTATAACAGATGCGCATGCCGCGTCCGCCGCCGCCGCCGGCCGCTTTCACGATAACCGGATAACCAGCCTGGGCCGCGAAGGTCAAAGCTTGCCGTTCTTTGGTAACCGCACCCCGAGTCCCCGGTATTACCGGCACGCCGGCGTCTTCCATGATGGTGCGCGCCGCAACCTTGTCACCCAAGCGATCAATGACATCGGGAGGCGGTCCGATAAACGTGATTCCACATGTGGAACAGATATCGCTGAACCTGGCGTTCTCAGCCAGGAAACCATACCCGGGGTGAATGGCGTCCGCGCCGGCAACCTCGGCGGCCGCGATGATGCTTGGAATATTCAGATAGCTTTTTTCCGCCGGACCGGGCCCGATGCAGATAGCGGTATCCGCCTCGCTGACATGCAGGCTGTTCGCGTCAACCGTGGAATACACTGCGACGGATTCTATTCCCAGCTCACGACAGGCTCTGATGACTCTAACAGCGATCTCGCCGCGGTTGGCGATAAGGATTCGCTTAAACATAACGGTTAAACCAGGGGCTCAAAGAACAAGAGTGTTTGCCCGAATTGCACGGAACTCCCGTCGGAGACGGCGATCTTGATGAGCCGACCTGCTTCGTCAGCGACAATATCATTCATTAATTTCATTGCTTCCACAACGCACAATGTTTGACCGACCTCGAAAACGTCTCCCTCTTCGATGAAGACGTCAGCGCCGGGAGCCGCCGCCCGGTAAAACGTCCCCACCATCGGTGAGACCAAGGTCGCGTATTTGGCTTCTAGCTCGGCCAGCGCGGCATCTTCCCCGGAAATCGCGGGTTTGGCATTCGGGGTGTGTCCGCCGACGTGTGGCAGTACGCCCGCAGGCCCGCCTTCGACTATAGTGATATCGCCCTGCCGGACCGTTATCTTCACGCCATTCTCCTCAACCGTGACTTCGCTTAAGTCATTCTTTTTAAGGATTGAGATCAGTTCATCGATCTTCTTCTTATCCACGTTTTAGCTCCTGTCGCGGACGGCCGCGGCTATTTCCTCGATGAAGTCGGCCGGCTTGACGCCGCGTCTATCTTTGCCGCCGCGGTCGCGCACGGCAACTGTGCCATCCGCCGCTTCGTTTTCCCCGACAACCAGGGTAAAAGGTATTTTCTGCATTTGCGCGTCGCGGACCTTTGACGATATCGTCTCGTTTTTGTCATTCAGTTCAACTCGGACCCCCGCGTCTTTCAACTGTCGAAAAACGCGCGCGGCATAGTCAGTGGCTTTTTCACTTACCGGAGCTACAATAGCCTGCACAGGCGCCAACCACAGCGGGAACTGCCCGCCATAGTTCTCTATAAGCGCGCCGATGAAGCGCTCCATGCTGCCCAGGACAACCCGGTGGATCATGACCGGCCGGTGCTGGGCATTGTCGTCGCCATAGTAGACCGCGTCAAATCTTTCCGGCAGGTTTAGGTCAACCTGAATCGTCGGGCCCTGCCAGAGACGCCCCAGTGCGTCCTTTAGCTTCACATCGATCTTCGGTCCGTAAAATGTCCCCTCGCCGGGATCGACCGTATATTTGAGGTTGTGGTGCTCCATCGCCGCGACCAAAGCATTGGTCGCCAATTCCCAGTTCTCGTCGGTCCCCACCGTTTTATCCGCGTCGGGCCTGGTGCTCAACATGACTTCGTATTCAGCGAAACCGAATGTTTTCAGGCAGTGAAAAGCGAAGTCAAGGACGCCAATGATCTCTTCCTCCATCTGGTCCCGAGTGCAGAATATGTGAGCGTCGTCTTGAGTAAAACCGCGGACACGCAACAAACCATGCAGAACGCCGCTGCGCTCGTGTCGGTAAACCGTCCCCAGTTCAAAGTAGCGCAGGGGCAGGGCGCGATAGCTGCGCGGTTGCGATTTGTATACTAAAATATGAGCCGGACAGTTCATCGGCTTGATACCGTATTCCTGGCCTTCTATGTCGAAGAAATACATCGGATAGCCAGTCTGGTAATGACCGCTTGTTTTCCATAAGGAAGTCTTCATGATATGCGGCCCCACGACAAAGTCGTAGCCGCGTTTTTTGTGCTCTTCTTTCAAGAAATCCTCGATCAAGCCGCGTAAGATCGCGCCCTTCGGGTGCCAGACGACCAGGCCCGGACCTAGCTCCTCGGGCAGGCTGAACAGATCCAGTTCCCGTCCCAGCTTCCGGTGATCCCGCTGGGCAATCTCTTCTAGGCGAACCAGATAGGCCGCCAGTTCGTCGGCTGTGCCCCACGCGGTGCCGTAGATGCGCTGCAGCATAGCGTTCGTCTCGTCGCCGCGCCAATAGGCTCCGGCCAGGCTCAACAATTTATAGTGCTTGACCTTCTTAGTGTAAGAACAGTGGGGTCCTCGGCACAGGTCGACAAACTCTCCCTGGCGAAATACGGTAACCGAGTCGCCCGGCAGATCCCGGATGAGCTCGACTTTATAAGGCTGGTGTAGTTCGGTGAACAAAATCTCAGCGTCTTCGCTAGACATCTCGGCGCGCGCGATAGGCAGGTTGCGTTTAGCAATCTCCTTCATCCTGGCTTCAATCTTGATTAGGTCGTCAGGCGTGAAAGTATGCTCCAGCTCGAAGTCGTAGTAAAATCCGTCCTCGATGGTTGGACCGATCGCCAATTTTACGTCGTCGAACAGCTCCGTCACGGCCTGGGCCATGACGTGAGCGGTCGAGTGACGTAATATGTCCAGTTCAGATGCTTCCATACGCTTAGAATCCTCGTCTCGATGTGTAAATTAGCAAAGTTAACTATACAATATATCAGTATGCTTAAGAAAGCCGTTTACCTGCTACTCATCTTCATACCGCTGGCTTTTGTCGCGGAATGGGCGCACGTCGCTCCGGTCGCGCGTTTTGTTATTGCCGCCTTGGGAATCATACCGTTGGCTGGTTTGATCGGCACGGCCACTGAACACCTGGCTGAGCGCACCGGCGCCGGAGTCGGCAGCTTTCTGAACGCCACGTTCGGAAACGCAGCCGAGCTTATAATCTGCTTCTTCGCTTTGCGCGCCGGTTTGCACGATGTCGTCAAAGCCAGCATCACAGGCGCTATAATCGGCAATCTGTTGCTCGTCACCGGCGCCGCCTTTCTAGTTGGCGGACTTAGAAAAGAAAAACAGACCTTTAACAAGACGGCTGCGGGAATCAGCTCTACGCTGTTACTATTGTCCGCCACCGCTCTAGTCGTCCCGGCGTTGTTTCATAATGTTACTGGCGGCGCGACCGCTCATAGCGAACATGAACTGTCTCTGACCATAGCAATTGTTTTGTTCACCGTATATGTTTTCAGCCTCCTTTTCTCTTTTAAAACACATAAACACCTCTACGCCGGAGAAGCGAAGGCAGCTCCGGGCAAGAACACCTGGAGCGTCGGCCGGGCGGTCGGCATTTTGTTGGCCGCGGCCATCGCATTGGCTTTTATGAGCGAGTTTTTGGTCGGCGCCATCGAACCGGCTGCGGCGGCCGCCGGGATGAGCCAGATTTTCGTCGGCGTTATCCTGGTCGCCATCATCGGCAACGCGGTTGAGCACTTCAGCGCCGTTACATTCGCCACTAAAGACCAGATGGATGTTACCCTCGGGATCGCGTTGGGCGGCAGTCAGCAAATGGCGCTCTTTGTCGCTCCGGTGCTCGTTTTCGTCAGCTACCTTACGGCCAAGCCCATGGACCTTACGTTTTCGTTGTTCGAGGTTGCGGCCGTGTTGTTGGCCGTGCTGGCGGTCAAATTCGTGTCGACCGACGGGGAATCCAACTGGCTGGAAGGCGTTCTTTTGTGCGCCGTGTATCTCATTCTGGCAATCGCCTTTTATTTCTTACCCTAACTAGAGACTCTGCGCAAAGACCCTGGGAGCGAGAGCGTCACTATACTATACTGTCACTATGTTTATCGATACCCACGCTCATCTGGATTTTGAGGATTTCAACAAGGATCGCGATGAAATAATCTCGCGCGCGGCTACGGCTGGCGTGGGCAAAATTATTAATGTCGGCGCGAACATGGCGGGTTCTCGCGCCTCAGTCGATCTCGCCGCTAGTTACGGTTCCATCTACGCGACGGTCGGCATCCATCCTCACGATGCCCAGGAAGCCACCGAAGAAAACATCTCTGAGATGAGTGAGATGCTAAAAGACGGACGCGTGGTCGCGGTCGGCGAGATAGGCCTGGACTATTTCAAATCCAAGACCAGCCCGGCCCTGCAAAAAGAAGCTTTTGTCCGCCAGCTCAATTTAGCCCGCGACCATGACCTGCCCGTCATCATCCACACCCGCGACGCGGAAGATGACGTAATGGACATCTTGCACCGCTTTAAAGATCTGCGCGCAGTGATTCATTTCTTCTCCGGCTCGCCGGAATTCGCTCTCAACGCGATCGAATCGGGGCTGTATGTGTCCTTTACAGGCGTCATCACGTTCAAGCCCCGGGCGTCAGGTGCCGGGTCCGGCGCTCGATACGATCATCTAAGAGAACAAATCGTAAACAGTATTCCTATTGATCGGCTTATGATCGAGACAGATTGCCCGTTCGCCGCCCCGACCCCCTACCGCGGTTGGCGCAATGAACCCGCCTTCGTCGTCGAGATCGCCAGGAAACTAGCCGAATATCGCGGGGTCTCTTTGGACGTTATCGAGGAAGCCACTACCGCGAACGCTGAGAAATTCTTCAACCTCTAGACGCCCTCTTCTGCCTCTATCATGACGGCGCAGGTTGCTAACAACCCGGCCCTCCTTTAATATTATCTAGTATTCCTGCTTGAGGGCGATTAGCTCAGGGGGAGAGCGCTTCCCTGACACGGAAGAGGTCGAAGGTTCAAATCCTTCATCGCCCACCATTCTCATCTGCTAGATTATCAAGTTTTGCCGATTTCTAATTGGCATGATACGTGCCACTGCTAACATTTTGCTAACAGAACTCATCATCAACCATCCTATCCAACCTCTTCATAGCTTCGTCTCCTGCTGCAGGTAGCAAGTGTCCGTAGCGGTCAAATGTCACTCTCATTGACGAATGTCCGAGTTGATTTTGAATGAATTTCAGGTTTTCGCCGTGATCTATCATGATTGTCGCGTAGGAATGTCGCAGGGAGTGCACTGAAACATGTTTTAAGCCTGCTTTCTTCAACGCAGGAGCCAGTATCCGGTTCCTTACATGGTTCCTATCGAGAGCGGTCCCGTTGCGCGTAGAGAAGACGTGGTCGCCCGGAGAGATTGATTGCGAGAGCGTAAAGGTCATCAGTTCAGTCTTTAAAACCTCCGGGAATCGTACGTTCCTGTTCGAGCCAGATGTCTTCGGCGACGACACCTCACCAGCATGCGTAGTTTTATTGACAGCTATCGTCTGGGTCACAAGGTCGATATCGCTCCATGTTAACGCTAGAGCCTCCCCGATTCTTAGTCCGGTCATTGCAAGAAGAAACAGAATCGCATGATCCAGCGGTCGGTCTTCTACTGCTCTTAAGAGACGCCCAATTTCTTTTGGTTTTAGATAAATGATTTCGCTTTTTGGAATTTTCGGCCGATCAACCTTGGCCGCGGGATTTCTGTATATATAGTCATATTTGACGGCGTCTTCTAACATTTTCCGCAATACCGCGTAATACGTATTTATCGTACTCGCAGATAAATCTCTAGTTGAGAGTCTGGTAATCCAATCTTGAATCCTGCCAACGTCAAGCGTTGCTAATTTCAAATCCCCGAATCGGGGCATGAGTTCAGTATTGATTACGCTCTCATATTTTAGATATGAGCTTCGCTTAACATTCGGCTTTTGACGGGATAGCCAAAGCGCGACAAAATCCCGGAATACAATCGGCTTAACATCAACGTATTGTCCGGTCATCATATCGTGGTTTATCTCGGTCAGCATCCTTTCTGCGTCCCGTTTGAGGCTTCCAGCCGACCGCGATCGTTGCTTCCCACTGGGATCCCTCCAAATCACATGATATTTTTTGCCGCGCTTTACAATAGCCATCCTTGGTTCACCCTCCTATGCAGCGTCGGGATGGTTCGCTTCACGTGCAGCGAACTCTTCTATCCCCTTAATATCAGCTTCGGAAAACTGTAGACGCCCTGAGAATTTATGGTGCGGTATATTCCCCAGGCTTGTGTGTCTGTATATCCAGAATACTGACACCGGGAGCATAGCTACTACCTCCTCAATACAGTAGTAGTACTTCTTCTCCGGAAACTCGATTACTGTCTGACTCCATTCCATTTTTCACCTCCGATACCTCGCTTCGTTAATCCTTTTACAAAACGCATTCCCATAGTGATCCTTTGCCTAACTTTGAGTTTTCTTGACTTTTTAGCTATCTAGTCTTCTTCTTCGAAAATTTTAAGGAATTCAACCAGTTCGGTAATCTCATTAGTTTTTTCATTTTCCCTGCTGCCCTTGTTTCTTGAGCGGAACGCTCGCATTAATTCCTCCCTAACGTGCATTATCAGATCGTTGTCACTTGGGACAGCAGTTGGTTGCTTAGGCAGATTCATCATCGCTCGCCTCCTCGCTTTCCTCAATTGCCAGGAATCTTGATCTTTATGTTTTAGGGAAATATCCTGCCCATTGCTTACTAGTAGTGTCTCTTGGTCTATGGCATCGTATCATTTCATTGTCTCGTGGTCAATACTTCATAGACAAATATTTCCTAATAAAGTCAAACAAAAGCTCTGATTAAGTAAATGAGGCGGGATCTAAAGGAGTGTTGATAATTAATCAATTAACTGAACTGCAAGAACCTACAAATTACTCGAAATCCGTTAGGTTTGCTCCCAATTCTTTAACAACCCAGAAGGAATCTGGGGCAATGTATAGATAGACATAAAGAATTCATGGGTTTTTGATTGTTTCTTTGCGTTTTCATAGCATTCTCGAATAAGTTTCTTGCCCCACCAATATGTTGCGGCATACGCTTTCGTAAGTGATCCATGGTGAAAGCCCAGGCTCCGCTCGGCTCGATCCATCGGAAGCAGACTTACGTCGCCAAGATACCGTGCTGCTTCTTTATCACCCAATCCTTCTTTATGCAGTAGGAACGTAGCGTTAACCCAGGCGCCCATGCGAAGTTCCGAAAGTCCCTGTGCGATATTTTGTTCAGTAGGATCTATGTATGAATCCACTACATTTGATGTCTCTTCAAGAAAAACAAACGCGCACTCAGCTATACCTTCGCTGACCATACACATCGGAGTATTAAGAAGCTGCGCGGAAGTTTCAAGGTAATCGTTTTCCTTAAATGCCGTGAGTTCTTTTATTGAAAGTTCTGTGTGGTGCCCCGGATAGATTTCGTGCGCCAAAGAGGTCATGACATCATACCTAGTGCGAGGCGTATCGGTATTTATTTCAATCGTAGACAGCCCGTTTCCCTGATACCAATTATAGGCCGCCCATGGCT
>JANXYU010000012.1 GCA_025355855.1 Actinomycetota bacterium | reverse complement strand
CCTGCGCGCGGGGGGCGCGGAGGCGGCCAGCTTTGATATCATCGTTGCTTCGGGAGCGAACTCCGCCATTCCTCACGCCGGCTCGACCGATAAGAAAATAGAGGCAGGGGAGTTTGTTCTCGTTGACCTAGGCGCAGTCGTAAATGGATACTGTTCCGATATCACCAGGTCTTTCGTGGTAGGGGTAGCGACACCAGCCCAACGACAGATGTACGGCGCGGTGCGCGAGGCGCTTAATCAAACGACGACGGCGGTTGTCGCGGGGGGTCGGGCGGCGGAACTGGATGATTTTTGCCGCGGCCTGCTGGAGCGCAACGACGCGCCGGGCCGGTTTCTACATAGCCTCGGACACGGGGTCGGTCTCGAAATACATGAACGTCCGCATCTGGGAGCCGGATCAACTGATGAACTGGTGACGGGCATGGTGTTTACCTTAGAGCCGGGCCTATACGCGCGAGGTTTCGGCGGCGTCAGATTGGAAGATATGATATTATTGGGTGACGCGCCCGAGCTGCTGACGCGCTTTCCCCGCGATCTTATTGAGCTTTAAGGGCGTTTTAATTATTGCAAAGCTGGAGGCACTTTGATTACCACGAACCAACTAAAGAATGGCATGACACTTGACTTGGATGGAGAGCTTTTCAGTATCGTCGAATTTCAGCATGTGAAGCCGGGAAAAGGTCCCGCTTTTGTTCGCACCAAACTCAAACGCCTTAAAGACGGCGCCGTCATCGACCGCACGTTCCGCGCCGGTGAAAAGGTTGAGCAGGCGATGATGGAGACAAACAAGGCCGTCTATTCCTATATGGACGGTCCCGATTATGTCTTCATGAATAGCGATACGTATGAGCAGTACCATATTCCCGCGACAAGCCTTACGGATGAAGCGAAGTATCTGAAGGAAAACACTCAGGTGTCGATCCTGTTTCATGACGGTCACGCCTTATCGGTCGAGTTGCCGGTAACCGTCGATCTTCAGATAAAAGAGACAGATCCCGGGGTGAAAGGCGATACAGCCCAAGGCGGCAGCAAACCGGCAACCACGGAAACCGGCGCTGTGGTCCAGGTCCCGTTATTTGTCGAAACCGGGGATACGATCCGGGTCGATACCCGGAGCGGCACCTATATGACGCGCGTCTAAGGAGCTCTGACTAGACATTAAGCTACCCGAACTAAACATCAACGGACTTATTGCTTCCGTGCCCATCGTGCAAGGCGGCATGGGCGTAGGCATTTCACTGGACGGCCTGGCGGCCGCGGTCGCTGATACAGGCGGTATCGGAGTGATTTCCTCGGCCGGTGTCGGCATGTTTGAGCCTTCCTGGGATACGGATTCCAAGCAGGCAAACATCGACGCCTTGCGCCGGGTAATACAGGCCGCTCGCGCCAAAACCAAAGGTATTCTAGGTATCAACATAATGGTTGCTCTGACGGATTTCGAGGACATGGTTCGGATAGCGGTCGAGGAAGGCATCGACATAATATTCTCCGGAGCGGGATTGCCGCTCAGTCTTCCCGGCCTCATCGAGAAGGGGGCTGCGACCAAATTAGCTCCGATAATCTCCTCGGGACGCGCCGCTGCGTTGGTCTGCAAGGCTTGGTGGAAACGATACAGCCGGCTGCCGGACGCGATTGTTCTGGAAGGACCGCTGGCCGGAGGACACCTCGGCTTTAGCCGTGATGAGCTGGGACGGATAGAAGATTTTGGTTTGGTTAAGCTGATCCGGGAGGCGGTGGCCGCGCTTCGACCCGTTGAGGAAGAGCACGGCGTCAAGATACCGATTATCGCGGGTGGCGGCGTTTTCACGGGAGCCGATATCGCGGCCGCTTTGGAGGCGGGGGCGGCTGGAGTGCAGATGGCGACCCGTTTCGTCGCCACGAACGAGTGCGACGCCTCGGACGCTTTCAAGCAATCCTACCTTAACGCCAAGGGTCCAGAAGACCTTGTCTTGATTAACAGCCCGGTTGGTTTGCCGGGCAGGGCGATAAACAACGAGTTTCTCGAGAAATCTGCGCGCGGCGAGACAACGCCGATACGATGCACGTACCACTGCCTTAAGACATGCCGGCCCAGCCAAAGCCCATATTGCATTGCGCGAGCTTTGACTAACGCCAAGATCGGCAAGCTGGGAGAGGGTTTCGCGTTCGCCGGAGCCAACGCTTGGCGCATCGACGAGATAGTCCCGGTCGCCAGTCTGGTCGAAGAGCTTGTCACCGAAGCGACGGCAGCCTATCACGGACCGGCGAACGTAGAATAGACACGTCGGCACAAATTAGCTATACTTAATCCTTTGACAGTACGTTTGCTATGGTCAACTAATGTTACGGAGGTGGTCCTTAATCAGTTCGACAAACCGGATCAATAAGCAGATTCCGGCCCGAGAGGTCAGGCTTGTTTCGGCCGATGGCGAGCAACTAGGCATCAAATCAATAGATGAAGCGCTACGTATCGCCTACGACGCCGGTCTAGATCTTGTAGAGGTCGCGCCCCAAGAAAAACCGCCGGTCTGCCGGATTATGGACTACGGAAAGCACAAGTTCGAACAGGAAAAGAAGAACAAACTGGCTCGTAAGAACCAGTCAATGATTGTCATTAAAGAGATTAAGCTGCGGCCCAAGATCGATACGCATGACTTCGGCACCAAGCGCCGACATGTTGAAAGGTTCTTAGGGGCCGGACATAAAGTTAAGGTAGTTATCATGTTCCGCGGTCGCGAGATGGCGCACACGGACTTGGGCAAGAAATTGTTGGATCGCATGAGCGAAGAAGTGAAAGAATTGGGGACGGTCGAGTCCGCGGCCAAGCAAGAGGGCCGGGATATGTTTATGATCATGGCCCCGCTGCTGAAAAAGGAGATACCGGCGTAATGCCTAAAATGAAGACACATTCCGGTACGAAGAAACGGATCAAGGTTACCGGAACCGGCAAGCTAAAGCGCAAGCAGGCCTTTAAAAGCCACATTCTAGAAAAGAAGAGTCCGCAGCGCAAAACGGCGTTAAATCAGGACATGATTGTCAAGCCGGCCGACGAGAAGAATATCAAGAAGCTCCTCGGTCTATAAGGCTAGGTAAAGATAAAGCGGGAGAAGTAAATGTCAAGGGTTAAAAGAGGTAGTGAAAGAAGCCGTAAAAGAGCCAAGGTAATGACCCTGGCCAAGGGCTATCGCGGGGCCAAGAGCCGTAACTATAGGCGCGCAAAAGAACAGGTCATGCATTCTTTGATGTATGCGTATCGCGACCGCCGGGACAAGAAAGGCCAATTCAGGACACTATGGATCACCAGGATCGGCGCGGCAGCCCGCGACAACGGCTTGTCCTATAGTCGCTTCATGCATGGGTTAAAACTAGCGGGCGTTGAGCTGGATCGCAAGATCCTGAGCGACATGGCGATCAGCGACCCAGACGGCTTTACCAGGCTGGCCGAGATTGCGCGGGGGCAGGTCAACTAAGACGACCGTACAACACCAACAAGGCAATGAATTAGGCAAATACTGTAAGGCGGGGATGTAGTCCCCGCCTTATTCTTTGATATAATGGAGCCCTTATGAAAACGCGAGATCTTGAGAAACTCGGAAAAGAAGCATCGGCGGAGGTCGCGGCGGCGTCTGCGGAGACCATTGAAGCCATCAGGGTTGCCTATTTGGGCCGGAAAGGCCGGTTAACCGAGATTCTAAAAAGCCTTGGCGCGTTGCCGGCCGAAGAACGGAAGGTCATAGGCAACCTGGCCAATAATATCAGGCGCGATCTGGAAGAAGCCCTGACCCACCGGGCACAAATACTGGAGAAAGAGTCACTGGAAGCGCGCCTGGTGAAAGATGCGATCGACATAACTTTGCCGGGGCGCAGTGTGCATCTGGGTTCGCGTCACGTCTTATCTCAGACGATCAGGGAAATCGAAGACATCTTCACCGGTCTCGGCTACGGTATTGTCGATACCCGGGAGATCGAGACCGAATATTATAATTTTACGGCTTTGAATACGCCGGAATATCATCCCGCTCGAACGTTGCAGGGAACCTACTATATCGACACGCCGCCGGTTGACGAAAAGCAAGGGCGGTTGCTGTTGCGGACCCAGACATCCCCGGCTCAAATACGTGTCATGGAACAACAACGACCGCCGATATTTGTGATTGTTCCGGGAAAAGTCTACCGGCCTGACGTCGCTGACGCGACCCATAGCCCCATGTTTCATCAGGTGGAAGGTTTGGCGGTAGGCGGGGGCATCACGTTTGGCGACCTTAAAGGCACGTTGGAACACTTTTGCCACCAGATGTTCGGCCCTGATCGGGCCGTTCGCCTGCGCCCGCATTTCTTTCCGTTTACCGAGCCCAGCACCGAAGTTGACGTGCAATGCATACGCTGCGGCGGCTCGGGTTGCCGGATCTGCTCGCACACCGGTTGGCTGGAGATCATGGGCGCCGGAATGATCGATCCAAATGTATTCGAGATGGTCGGTTACGACCCGGATAAGGTGTCTGGTTTCGCTTTTGGGATGGGTCCGGACCGCATAGCGATGCTGAAATATGACATGTCGGACATCCGGATGTTTTTCGAAAACGATGTTCGATTTTTGGCACAGTTCCCTGGAGACGTCTCTTGAGAGTATCCTACAATTGGCTCAAAGAATTCGTTGATATTCCCTGGGACCCGCGTGAACTGGCCGATCGCTTGGAGACTTCCGGTACGGCAGTCGAATCAATCACTTATTACGCCCCCGGATTTACGGGCGTCACAACCGGTGTCATCGAAACGATCGCCGCCCACCCGCAAGCTGACAAGTTGCGGGTGGCGACGGTAGACGCCGGGCAGAGTGAAACTCTGCAAATAGTCTGCGGCGCCTCAAATATCGAGATCGGCCAGAAAGTTCCAGTCGCGTTGATCGGCGCTGGGCTGCCAGGCGGACACAAGATTAGTCAAGCGACGTTGCGCGGCGTTGAGTCATTTGGAATGCTATGTTCTGAAACGGAGCTGGAGCTCGGCGAGGACGCGCGCGGCATAATGATTCTCGACCCGGCCACCCCGATCGGTCAACCTCTTGAAGAGATTCTCGAACTTAACGATACCGTTATTGAATTTGAGATCACACCTAACAGACCCGACTGCATGTCGATGATTGGAATAGCGAGAGAGATCGCTGCTCTAACCGGCGGTGCACTGCGGCGGCCTAAAGCCACGCTAGACCCTCTGGCAGGCGATCCCGGCATCGACATTACCATAGATGCGGCTGACCTTTGCCCGCGCTATACAGCGCGAGTTGTCACCGGGCTGCGTGTCTCAAGCTCACCGTTCTGGCTGCGCTCCCGCCTGAATAAGGCCGGTATAAGGCCGATCAACAACCTGGTCGATATCACAAACTATGTCCTGCTGGAGACCGGACAACCGTTGCACGCGTTCGACAAGACACGTCTCGCTCAGGACAAAATCGTAGTACGTCGCGCGGCCGCCGCTGAGACGATGACGACTCTAGATGGTATTGACCGCGCTCTGACAGTGGAGATGCTGGTTATCGCGGACGGCCAGGCGCCGGCAGCCCTGGCTGGCATTATGGGCGGCGCGGCGACAGAAATTGACGACGCCACCACGGCCTGCGTTCTGGAATCCGCCTATTTCGAACCGACGGGCATATTTAAAACGAGCTCCGCGCTCGATCTGCGCAGTGAGGCTTCAGCGCGCTTCGAACGCGGTACCGACCCGAACGGAACCCTTTACGCTGTCAATCGAGCCGCCGCTCTGTTTGTTGAACTAGCCGGTGGTGTCCCGGCGGGCGAGGCGATTGACGTCTACCCGGAGAAGATCGCCCCGGCCAGCATTGTTTTAAACCGGGCGAAAGCCAGAGCGGTTATCGGTGCCGACATCACCGACCAGGCTATTGTCAACATACTGGAATCTCTGGAGATATCGACAAATAAAGGCTCTTCAGCCGCGGCAGTCAAGGCTGAGGCGCCCACCTTCCGGCCGGATTTGACACGAGATGTTGACTTGATCGAGGAAATAGCCCGCGTCTACGGTTTCGCTAATATTCCGGCGACGATTCCGGACGCGCAAGGCAGCGCGGCCGCCCTTACTGTCGAGCAACACACTGTGCGCGCGTCCCGTGATCTGCTAAGCGCGGCGGGTCTGCGAGAATGCATTAACTACGCTTTCATTGACCCG
>JANXYU010000008.1 GCA_025355855.1 Actinomycetota bacterium | reverse complement strand
GCCTTGCTCAAACACGTGGTGATGGCGGCCGTCAAGGTCGTCTTGCCGTGGTCGACGTGACCGATCGTGCCGATATTCAGGTGCGGCTTGTTCCTCTCAAACTTCTGTTTAGCCATGGTCCCTCCTTGGTAAACCCCCCTGGTCGGAGGTTCATCGTTATGGTAGCGGCGGGAGGATTTGAACCTCCGACCTCGCGGGTATGAACCGCGCGCTCTAGCCAGCTGAGCTACACCGCCATATTATGTTGGCCCGACTTCGCGCGTTAGCCTCGCTAACGCGTCGGCTTCTTGTTGCTTCGCCGGGCAGCCTAGGCCTAAATACCTAGCTGGCCTGCCAGCCGTAGCCCGTTCGGGCGGAAGCTTCTGCTGGAGCCCAGCCGCGGCGTAGGCTGGAGCTGGAGGGGGGAATTGAACCCCCGGCCTGCTGCTTACCATGCAGCTGCTCTACCCCTGAGCTACCCCAGCTTTTAATGGTGGGGGAAGGAGGATTTGAACCTCCGAAGGCGTACGCCGTCAGATTTACAGTCTGATCCCTTTGGCCACTCGGGCATTCCCCCAATATTGACGCACGAACACTTTATATTATCAGACGGTAAACATGATTGGCAAGGTGATAAAACTAAAGAGTGGAGCCGGTGGAGGGAGTCGCATCCGCCCAGCCGTCGATTTAGACTCCAGGTAGAAAGCGCTGGAACAAGTTTTGGGCGACTGCAGATATGGCGCGGGTGACACGGTTTTTTCGATTTGAAATCGAGCGGGTAGAGACCTCGATAAACGCCAGTCACGAATCAACCTGTGGGAGCGAGATTCTCAATGTTGGAAAAACGGCGGCAGGACCCGCGCCAACAATCAAATGGAGCCGGTGGAGGGAGTCGAACCCCCGGCCAGCTGATTACAAATCAGCTGCTCTACCTCTGAGCTACACCGGCTCGAAGAATCATTATAGCAGAGGCTTTAACGCCTTCCAGTCGGCGTTGATCTTCTTGACAAGGCCCTGAGCGGCTGCACCCGGTGCCGCCTGCCCCTGTCTGACCGTCTCGATTCGCTTGCCTATCTGCGATTCTTCACTCAGGAACTTGGTTCCGTCGATTTCCGCGTTAAGGAAGCTAGTGAAATTGTTGCCCAACTCGTGCCAGAGATTCAGCTCGCTGAGCGATCCGTTGTTCAGCTCTTCACCTAGTTTCAGCAGCTCCGCTTCCTCGGTGACCAACCGCGTCGCCAACGTCCTTGGCTCACCGCTTAACGCGTTTGCCTTGGTTTTCATGTCCGGCAGCAAGGCCGCCTCTTTCTTGTGCGCCGTCGCTTGTGCTTGAAAGAAATCCGCTTGCGCCCCCGTGATCTCGGTGAAAGGCGTCAGATGGTTCTTAGCCGCTGTCTTATCGCCGGCGGTTATTGCGTCTCGTATCGTCTGGTAGGCCTCTTTTAGTTGACGGTCCCACTCGTCCAGCTTGCTCGCGTCCGGGCGCGGCACATCCCGATACCCGTTGTACGCGGTAAGAAACTGGCGGCCCGGTGTATTGCGATTTCCTACATACCAAACAAACGTGCCGCAAACCAGCACGATCAGCGCTATAATCACTAACCACTTACGCAAATGTTCCCTCTCCTCGTCTATTCGTAGTTTGCTTCGTCGCCGGCGCTCCTCGCAATGACGTGCGCGCTTATTCGGCCAGCTTCCCCTTGGCGCGTTGCAATGCATTGTCGACAGCTTTCGGACTGATGCCCAGTTGCTCGGCAATCACGCGGTATGAGTCTCCGGCCGCCCGCCGATGCAAAACGGTTGCTTCCTGTTTCGTTAATCGTCCTTGCACTCTCGTCAACTCTTCCTTGCCTATCACCGCGGTCAATGGGTTTATCGCGGCCAAGTCACGCAGGGCCGCGTCGGCGTCACCGTCGCCTGAATAATCAAATGGTACAGACATGTTGAGCGGGATGTGTTTCTTGCGCGTCGCGGAACGGAAGGCGGTTGTTAGTTGACGCTCGACACACATATCGGCGAACGCGCCGAAAGGCGCTCCGGTCGCGGGGCTGTAATCACGGATTGCTTTAAACAGACCAATCATTCCCTCCTGCACCATATCATCGTGCTCTAGGCCAGGCGGCGCAGGCCGTCCGGCTTTTGCTTTCGCAACAGCCTTATAGCGGCGCAATAACTCGTCCAGGCTGACTTGGTGCCCGCCCTGAGCGGCTATCGCTAAGGCTTCGTCAGTTTGGCGCATCTATCCGTCCTTCTTGACACGCCATTTAGTGCCCTCAGGCGTATCTTCGATGACAACGTCGAGCAGCGCGAGATCGTTTCGGATGCGGTCGGCCGTGTCCCAATCTTTGGCTGCTTTAGCAGCCTGCCGGGCGGCTATCTTGGCCTCGACATCGGCCTGAAAGCCGGCGTCGCCGCTCCCGGCGAAACCGGTAAAGGACAAGCCGAGCGCCTCTCCCAACCGAGTCAAGGTCGCTTTGGCCGCATCTAGGGCGTCGATTTCGTCTAACGAAAAACGCGTTCTGTCCTTGATGAACGTATTGATCTCGCGAGTCAGCGTAAACAACGCGCCCAGCGCGTCGGGAGCGTTGAAATCGTCATCCATCGCTTCAACGAAGCCGGCTTCCGCCGCCCGCAAAGCGTCAAGAAGTTCCTTTTCTTTTCCGGTGCCCGTAAGCACGGTGATTGTCCCGTTCAAGGCGGCGGCGATACGGTCGATGTTGCCGACCAGATTGTTCAACCGGTCGTAGGCTCGGCCCGCTTCGGCTAGTTTGTCGGCGTTGAAGTCAATCGGGCTGCGATAATGAGTGCCAAGAAAAAGCATGCGGATGGCCATCGGTCCGGCTTCGGCCAGCGCGTCTCGCACTCGAATAACATTACCAACCGACTTGGCCATCTTCTCGCCGCTCATCGTGACAAAGCCGTTATGCAGCCAGTTGCGCACGAAGGGGGATTCGCCCGTTGCGCCTTCGGCCTGCGCGATCTCGTTCTCGTGGTGCGGGAATATCAAGTCCAGACCGCCGCCGTGAATGTCGAACGAAAAACCTAGGTATTTTAACGACATCGCGGAACATTCGATATGCCAGCCTGGCCGGCCTTTGCCCCATGGGCTGTCCCAACTGGGTTCGCCCGGTTTGGCGGCTTTCCAGAGAGCGAAATCCGCGGGCGCTCGTTTTCTGACATCAACATCCACCCGCGCGCCCGCCTGCATATCCGCCAAATCCCGGTGTGAGAGTCGGCCGTACGCCGGAAACTTGGCAACCTCATAATAGACATCGCCGTCGACGACGTAAGCGATTCCCCTGTCAACTAAACTGGCAATCATCTCCAGCATCTCGCCGATGTGTTCGGTGGCCAGAGGAGCGACGTCCGGCGGCGCTACTTGCAACGCGGTCATGTCCTCTTGAAAGGCGTCGATGTAGGTGGCCGTAAGCACTGTCGGGTCGATACCCTGTTCGGCCGAGGCGTTGATGATTTTGTCGTCTATATCGGTGAAATTCTGCGCGTACAGCACCTCGTACCCTCGCAACTTGAGGTAGCGCCGGATCATATCGAAAGTCAGATAACATCGAGCGTTACCGACATGAATATAGTTGTAGACAGTCGGTCCGCAGACGTACATCGCGACCCGGCCTTCGTCGCGGGGAACAAAGTCGTCCTTGCTTCCCGTTAGGGTGTTATGAACCTTTAGAACCATGCCGCGTCTCTCCTTCGACTTCCGTGATAGCGCTGTCTAAGCTGTCCAACCGCCGCTCCAGATGCCTAAACATTTCGGCGACTGGATCCGGCAGGCGCTCGTGATGGAGATCGGTTGAGGGTATCTCGCGGCCGCGATACACGACGAATCGGCCCGGTACCCCGACAACCGTTGAGTTGGGCGGCACTGACTTGATCACTACAGCACCCGCCCCGACATTTGAACGCGCGCCTATGGTTATGTCACCTAGCACTTTCGCGCCCGCCGCGATCACCACATCAGATTCAACGGTCGGATGCCGCTTACCTTTATCTTTACCGGTTCCGCCCAGCGTTACTCCTTGATAGATAGTAACATTGTCACCAACGATAGACGTCTCGCCGATAACGACGCCCATGCCGTGGTCGATGAAGAAACGGCGCCCCACTGCGGCTCCCGGATGAATCTCGATCCCGGTTACAAATCTAGTCCATTGACTAGTTAAGCGAGCGAGCAATCGAAGGTGGTGGCGCCAGAGCCAATGGGTGTAGCGGTGGGACCAAACAGCATGCAGGCCTTGGTTGGTGAGGAATATCGTCAGACCCGAACCGGCGGCGGGATCGCGCTCTTGGGCTACCTTGATATCTGATGTAATGCTCAAGTTGCTTCTCGACTCACTTCGTTCGCTCAAAGAGCATGTTTTCTTATACCTTCTCTAAAAGAGCGACGGCTTGTGCGGCCGCTCCTTCTCCCCGGCCGGCGAAGCCCATGCCTTCCGTTGTAGTCGCCTTGACGCTCACCTGTCCTGACTCGATTCCCAGAGCAGCGGCAATGTTAGCCGCCATTTCGTCTCTATAGTCTCCGATGCGCGGGGTCTCCATGATTAACACGGTATCGACATTCGCGATCGAATAGCCCAAGTCGCCGATCAGCTGCGCCACTCGCGCTAACAGATCAAGGCTGGAAGCGTTCTTGAAGGCGGCGTCTCCCGGAGGAAAATGTTGCCCGATATCGCCGACGGCCGCCGCGCCTAAAACGGCGTCAGCCACGGCGTGGGTCAGAACATCCGCGTCCGACCATCCCTCTAAGCCGGTCGCATGCGGCAAAGTTACGCCGCCCAGGATGAGCGGCCGGCCAGCCGCCAAGCGATGCGCGTCATATCCGATACCTACCCTGAACATTAGTTACACTCCCCTCCCGCTAGGCGGTCGTTTATAATCGCCGCGGCTATGACCATATCGATCGGGGTCGTGATTTTAATATTTTCCTCCAGACCGGGAATAACCCGGATCGGATGATTGATCTTTTCGATAAGCGTAGCGTCGTCAGTTCCGTAGAATTTGGCTTGTTTAGCGACCCGGTGAGCGTGAATCAAAACATCGGCGCGAAAAGCTTGCGGGGTTTGAATCGCCCACATATGACCGCGGTCGATTGTATACTCAACCACCTCTTCCTGGGTCACTCGTTTAATCGTATCCTTGACAGGTATTCCCGGAACGACCGCCGGCCAGTGTTTAGTCTCAGCAACCGCCCGTTCAATCAAGGCGGTTGTCACCAACGGTCGGGCGCCGTCATGTACGACAATCACGGTGGTATCCGGGGGTAAAACCTTTAAAGCGTTATTTACTGAATCCTGACGGTCGCGTCCGCCAACCGCATACTTGATGACCTTGGTGAAGCCAAAGGCTTCAACTATGTCCACGCGCACCATATCCATGTCTTTGCGTTTGCCAACAATAATGACCGCATCGATTGAATCGGCCGCTTCAAAGGCGGCCAAGGTGTGCGCCAGAACCGGACGCCCAGCTAGCAAAAGGAGTTGTTTACTGGTCGGAGAGGCCATCCGCGTGCCGCGTCCGGCAGCCGCGATTATCGCCACGTTCACTTTTTCCGCCTCACAAAGATCATCCGGCCAGCCGGTGTCTGCAGAACGCTGGTTACAATCGCCTTCAGGTCCTTGCCAAGCAGTTTCTTGCCGTCTTCGACTACGACCATGGTGCCGTCATCTAAATAAGCGACGCCCTGGTTGGCCTCTTTGCCTTCCTTGATGACCCTTACTTCCATTTCCTCACCAGGCAGCACAATCGCCTTTAGCGCGTTGGCCAACTCGTTGACGTTGAGAACTTTAACCCCTTGCAGGCGGGCCACCTTATTTAAGTTATAGTCAACCGTGATCACGGTGCCGTCGACCTCTTTGGCCAGCTGAACCAATTTGCTGTCAACGCCGGCGATTTCTTTGTAGTCGCGCTCCATTATCTCGACCGATCCAACGCCTTTCTTTTTAAACCCGTTAAGGATATCCAGACCGCGCCGACCGCGTTGGCGGCGCAGCGAATCGGAAGAGTCGGAAATCAGTTGCAACTCATCTAAAACGAAGCGCGGAATGATCAATGTGCCCTCAACGAATCCCGCTTCGACAATGTCAATGATGCGCCCGTCTATGATCGCGCTGGTGTCGACAAGTTTGGGACTCGAGCCGCGACGAGTCTCGCCCGGCTTCGCCTTGCCCATTTTAAATAGAATTGCCAGATCCTCGCGTTTGGTAAAGCCGATTAACAGCCCGGCCCCGCCCAGCACAAAAAACCCGGCGACCACGAACCATGTGCCATAAGGCAAAAGTACCATAGCGAAAGAGAGAAAGAAAGCAGCCAAGAGGCCGATGATCAGGCCGGACACCGCGAACAGGATGTCCGAACCGGAATAGCGTTCCAGTCGTGATTCGAGGGTTTCGAGGAGTTCCATGAAGGCCCGGCCGAAGATGCCGCCCAGAACGTAGCCGGCCCCGCAGAATATGGTAATAATCGAGAGAATGATTAGCGCCCGCAGAGTGATGGAACTAGTCAAAGAGACAGCACTGATGAAGTCGCTGCCGCTTTCAAACCCTGCGATGGCGCCGAAAATAATAAAGATAACGCGAATAAAGACAATCATAGGATGGCGCTCCCGCTATTCAATTGTGGCCACACTTAAACCATGCCGGCGGATAAAAGAATGGAGAATGAAGGAACCGGTCGTGGTGTGATTACAGCGCGGCTTCGATGGCGCGAATCGCTTCGCTCTCTTCGACGCCGCGGGCGAAAACAAGTTCACTGATGAGGGTTCTACGAGCTTGCTTTAGCAGATCCTTTTCCTTGGTCGACAGCGCTTTGGATCGTTCAATCGAACTAAGATCCCTGACAACCTCGGCAACCTCACGAATGTTGCCGCCGCCCAATTTGCGCCAATTTTCCTTAAACCGCTGGTTCCAATTGGCGGGAAGGTCGGAACACTCAGCTCCCAGGACCTCCATGACCCCATCGATTTCGGTAGGTTCGATAACGTTGCGCAGTCCCAGGTCAGATGCGTTGTCAACAGGCAACATGATAGTAATATGTCCATAGAACGGTTTGATGATGAAGTATTGCCGTTTTTCGCCCAGCACCCATTTGTCTTGGACGCCCTCGATGACTGCCGCTCCGTGTGGAGGACAAACTACCCTGTCGCCACTTTTGAACACGCTACCGCCCCCTTGATGTGCTTATTCTAGCACAATGGGCATTTTATGTCACATTAGATTCCGATAAACGGCGTAGACCATCCTGCAATATCCTGGCTCGCGCCGCGCCAACGCCGTCGACAGCTTCCAGTTGTTTACGACCGGCCCGGACGATGTTATTTAAGTTCCCAAAACTCTCAACCAACTTAGTAATAACGGGCTGGCTGATGCGGGGTATATGCGCCAGCATCCTGAACCCCTTTGGCATCACATACTGAGCCAACGCTTCGTTAGTTCCGACATAGCCCATTGACCTTGCGATAATCGGCAACTCCAGCAATTCCTCGTCTGTGAGAGCTGTCAAGCGCGTCTGCATGTCGGCCAGTGAACAGTTTTTCTTCAGCCTGCAGTAGTCTTTTAGGAGATTGTCATGTTCGTTTTTAACCCCGGCTGTCATTTCCTCGAGCTGCATTTCCACGAGGCGGCCATCGACGCCAAGTTCAACAACGAATCCGTCAATCTCCTTGGAGATGCGTTCCACCATTTCAAAGCGCTGGACGCAAAGCGCCACATCCTCCAGCGCCGCTAGACCTTCAAACTCCAAGCTCGTAAGGCTGCTCAACACGCTTTCCAGCCGAGCCGTATACTTCTCCAGCGCTTGCAGCGCCTGCGTGGCTCGAGACATTACCAGTCTTAAATCGTCCAGACTGTATTTGTCGCCATCCATGAACAGGAAGATCGATCCCATTTCTTCCGAAACGCATAGGACGGGGGCCCCGGTTTGTTTGGCGACGCGCTCGCTCGTTCGGGAGCGCGTCCCCGTTTCGCGCGACGTTATAGAAACATCGGGCGTCAAATGCACGTTGGCGCGCAAGATACGACTTGAGTCGGAAGCGATGATTATGGCGCCGTCCATCTTGGCAAGCTCGTAGAGCCGGCTGGGCAGAAACTCGCAATTGATCTCGAATCCGCCTTGCGCCAGCGACATTACTTCCGGCCGGTTGGACAGGACGATCAGAGCGCCATGACGGGACGCGATAATGCGTTCACAACTCTGGCGGAGAGGTGTTCCCGGTGCGACTTTTCGCAGAATAGCCAGTAAACGTTCACTACTCTTGGTCTCCATGTGCGCCTCCTTTTGCTAAACGCCGGGGGGACTTGAACCTTTTTTTAGTAGCGCGATGGCTTCTTTGATTGTAGCGGCCTCAATAACCCTGATTCCCGACACCCTAGACTTAGCCGCGCCGCGGGGCGCGATAGCTTGTTTGAATCCCAATCGAGCCGCTTCTTTCAATCGCCGGTCGGTTTGGCTGACAAAGCGAAGCTCGCCGCCCAAACCCAATTCTCCAAAAACGACAGTATCGGGGGGAGCTGGCGCGTCTTTATAGGCCGAGGCGACCGCCAAGGCGATCCCTAAGTCGGCCGCGGGTTCAGAAATCTTCAAACCTCCAGCCGCGCTGACATAGATGTCTTGACTGCCTAGCTTGAGACCGGCCCGACGTTCTAGCACGGCTGTCAATAAGGCAATCCTCTGGTAATCCAGACCCGCGGCCACCCGCCTCGGGTAAGCCAGGGACGTCGGCGCAGCCAACGCTTGCAATTCAACTAAGAACGACCGCGTACCCTCAATGGACGCCACAACAACGCTGCCGGGGGTCCCCGTTTGCCGGTCAGAAAGAAATAGTTCCGATGGATTGGACACCTCGCGCAACCCTCCGTCTCCCATTTCGAAGACGCCGATCTCGTCTGTCGAACCGAACCGGTTCTTAACGGCTCGTACGATACGATGACTTTGGTTGCGCTCACCCTCGAAATAAAGAACGGTGTCCACCATGTGCTCCAGGACACGCGGCCCGGCAATAGCGCCCTCTTTCGTTACATGCCCGACGATAAAGACCGCGGTGCCAGTCTCTTTAGCCAGCGTCATTAGCCTGTGAGTACACTCTTTCACCTGGCCAACGCTACCCGCCGTTCCCGAAGACGCGGCGTCTGACATTGTCTGGATGGAATCGACTATTAAGACGCGCGGGGCTGCCGCACCTGCCTCGTCGATGACGCGGTCAATATCTGTCTCGCTCATCAGCATCAGGGAGCCGCCGGTCAGACCCAGACGTTCCGCCCGCAACCGAATCTGGCGCGCGCTTTCTTCTCCCGAAGCCAGCAATACCGAATTGCCGGAAGATGCCAGATACTGAGCCACCTGCAGTAAGAGAGTCGATTTGCCGATGCCCGGTTCGCCGCCGATCAAGACCAACGAGCCTGGGACGATGCCGCCGCCTAAGACGCGATCCAACTCGGCGTAGCCGGCCGAAAAACGCGGTGTTTCGGTTAGATCGACGTCGGCTAACGGCTGGGGATAAGAAGAGCCCGTCGGTCGGGCGCGCGCCAGTTGTCTCTTGGCGTCTTTGCCAGCCTCTTCCAGCAGGGAATTCCAGGCCGAGCATTCCGGACAGCGGCCCATCCAGCGGGGCGAGACATAGCCGCAATCTGTGCACCGAAACTTAGTTTTAGCGGCCGGCATAAGCGTAAGTTAGTCCTTCTTCTTTGCAGCGACCAGTTTTTCGGGCTTGGCCTCTTTGCCCTTGAGAAAGACAATCTCGTTGTCGATAGCATCGACCGTTATTGTCTCCCCGGCTTTCGGCTTTGCCTTTAGTATGCTTTCACTTAGAGGGTCCTCGACCAGTCGCTGCAGCGCCCGCCGCAAGGGTCTGGCGCCCAGAGCCGTGTCATAACCCTCTTTCGCCAGGAGAATCTTGGCCGCCGCAGTCAACTTGATCTTGAGCCCCAACGAGCCCAGACGAGCCTGCAGACCCGCGACCATAATATCGACGATCACGCGAATGTTAGCAGTGGTCAACTCGTGGAAGACAATGATATCGTCGACCCTGTTCAAGAATTCGGGCCGGAAAGCGCGTTTTAATTCGTTCGTAACATTCTCTTTCATCTTGTCGTAAGAGATTTGGTTGTCGTCGGCGGCGCCGAATCCGAGTCCGTGGGCTCGCTTTAGATCCATGGAACCGAGATTGCTTGTCAGCACGATTATCGCGTTCCGGAAATCTACGGCATGACCCTGATTGTCCGTCAGCCGGCCGTCCTCTAATATCTGCAGCAGAATATTGAACACGTCGGGATGCGCCTTTTCGATCTCGTCGAGCAAAACAACCGAGTAGGGGCGCCGCCGAACCGCTTCCGATAACTGGCCGCCCTCCTCATAACCGACATAGCCGGGTGGCGAACCAACCAGACGAGACACCGAATGCTTCTCCATGTACTCACTCATATCCAGCTGAATCAGCGCGTCCTCGTCGCCAAACAGGAATTCGGCTAATGTTCGCGCTAACTCGGTCTTGCCGACGCCCGATGGACCAAGGAAGATAAACGAGCCGGTCGGTCGGCGCGGATCTTTCAAGCCGGCCCGGCTGCGGCGAATGGCGCGCGCTACGGCCTTTACCGCTTCGTCTTGACCAACAATACGCATGTGCAACGCGTCTTCCATGCGCATCAGCTTCTCGCTCTCTTCTTCCGTTAATTCTTGCACGGGGATACCGGTCCATTGGCTGACAACGGCGGCAATGTCTTTTTCGGTTACCGAGACACGCCGGCCGCCTGATTCCGGTTGTTTCCATTCCTTCTCCATCTGAACCTTTTCAAACAGCATCTTGCGTTCACGGTCCCGCAGATTGGCCGCTTTCTCATATTCCTGGGCCTCGATGGCCCCTTCTTTTTCCTGGCGCAGCCGTTTCAGGCGGTCTTCCATTTCGCGGAAGTTCGGCGGCGCCGTCATGCTGATGATTTTCAGTCGGCTGGCCGCCTCGTCAATCAGATCGATCGCTTTGTCCGGCAGAAATCGTTCGGATATATAGCGCTCGGCCAGATAGCCCGCAGCCGTTAGCGCTTCGTCGGTTATAATCACGCCGTGATGCGCCTCGTAACGGTCGCGCAAGCCCTTGAGGATCTCGATAGTATCTTCAACCGTTGGCTCTCCTACCAGCACAGGCTGAAATCGCCTTTCCAGAGCGGCGTCTTTCTCCAGATACTTTCGATATTCGTCCAGGGTAGTCGCGCCGATCGTCTGCAGCTCGCCTCGAGCCAAAGCCGGTTTTAGAATGCTGGCGGCGTCGATGGCCCCTTCAGCCGCGCCGGCGCCAACCAAGTTATGGACCTCGTCGATAAAGATAACAACGTCGCCGCGGCTGCGGATTTCTGCCAACAGTTTTTTCAATCGTTCCTCGAAATCACCGCGGTAGCGGCTACCGGCGACCAAAGCGCCCAGGTCAAGTGTGTATAGTTTCTTGCCTTTCAAACTCTCCGGAACTCGTCCCTGAATGATGGCTTGAGCGAAACCCTCAACGACGGCCGTCTTGCCGACACCGGGTTCTCCGATCAAAACAGGATTGTTCTTGGTGCGGCGAGAGAGTATTTGCATCACCCGGTCGATTTCGTTTTTGCGGCCAATCACGGGGTCGAGTTTGCCGTCCTGAGCCATCTGCGTCAAGTCCCGGCCGAACTGGTCGAGCAATGCGCTCTTACCCGCCGCGCCTTCTTTTGAGGTCGGTGAGGGAGAGACCCCTGTCGCCGTATAGGCCCCCGATAATTGTTGGATTACTTCATTGCGGACTTTTTCCAGATCAGCACCAAGGTTAATTAGCACGCGAGCCGCCACGCCCTCACCCTCGCGGATAAGTCCCAGCAAAATATGTTCCGTCCCGATATAGTTGTGGCCCAATTGGAGCGCTTCACGCAAGGACAGTTCGAGGACCTTTTTGGCGCGCGGTGTAAAGGGTATGTGACCAATGGATGTTGCCTCACCGCGGCCGATGATCTTCTCGACCTGTAGGCGGACATCGTCTAAGCTGATCTCCAGGTTTTCCAGGGCTTTGGCGGCCACGCCTTCGCCCTCCAGAATCAAACCGAGCAGAAGGTGCTCGGTACCGATGTAGTTTTGGTTGAGCATCCTGGCTTCTTCGCGGGCCAGAACGACGACGCGGCGGGCGCGCTCGGTAAACCGTTCAAACATGGCTTGGAATCGCCTCCCAATAGGCTTGCTTACTCTTAATATAGCACAGAGGACCTGGAGCGCCGAACGTAATCCTGAGTTCTCGAGAGGCTAATGCGTGTCAAATCGGGGTTACAGCCCGCGGGCGAAGAACAACGCGGCGACACCCGCAATGTAGAGGGCCAAGACGAGCAGTGAATCAGGGCCAACGCGCCACACTTGACGACGCGGCCGGACGATTAACCCGATGATGTAGACGCCGGTGAGAAGGACGCCCAGAGCCGCGAACCACATATCGTTAGGAGTAGCGGCGCTCAAGACGGATTTACCGGCTATCAAGTCGGCGACGATAAACAAAGCCGGCTGAAAAGCGTTCCCGCCAAATATATCGGAAAACGCCAGTTGGTAGTCTTTGATCTTGATAGACGCGTAGCCGGTGCTGATTTCCGGCAAGGCTGAGATCGCGGCGATAAACGTGGCCGCGAACAAGCCGCCGTTGATCCCGAAGCGCTGCGCCAGCGCGATTCCCGAGTTGACCACCTCGACACCCGCGGCTAATGTAGCGACGCTGCATATGGCAAAAATCATCAAGGCGTGGCCCGCACGCTTGGAGGCGAAATATGGGTGGTTAATAACGGCACGCCTCTGGCGTACGTTACGCCCCGGACTAGCTTCCAGCGCTTCCGCCTTCCACGGCAGTCCCCCTCGAGCTCCATGGATGATCCATAAGCCCAGCACCCAGATAATAAGGATCAAAGCAGAGGCTAAGCTGATGCCGGTACCTGGAACGATTGCGGGCGTCCGCATCGCCATTATGGCGACGACTGTCACCAGCACAACCAAGTTAGCTTCCAGCACAAGGGTTAATGAGGCGGCGGCAAAAGAGAGAGGTTGTTTCTCTTTCATCACAAAATCCAATCCGACTAGCACGACCGTTTGGATCGCGATGCCTCCGATCAGGTTGCCCAACACAACATCATAATGGCGGGACAAGGCAGCGCTGACGGTAATGGCGATCTCGGGGAGGCTGCCGGCAATGCCCAATAGCAGCAACCCGCCGAAAGCGCTTCCTAGATTGAAGTGCGTATCGATCGCATCGGTCGCGCGGGTCAGCCAAACGCCTGCCACCCAGATTACGGCAGCAGCCGCTAGAAAGGCCAGTAACAGGTAGATTGTATTCATACGCCTACTTTAGCAATAATTACGGTGGTCAGACACCCCGTTGGCCCCGCCCGTCCCGCCGTGAATCGGGTTGCCGTTCTTGCCTTGGTCGTGGCAGACCTGACAAGCCCAAATCCAGTAATTGTCCCCTTGAAATCTCATTGTTATCTCGGCGTCCGCGGCGTTGCGCGTAATGTGCTCGCCGTGAGTGCTGTTGTGGCAGGCTTAAGTCTCGCCCGGTTATCATTGGGTCAAATAGCGCGCCTGATCCGTGAGGTATCTAAGATCAGATAAGCGAATCGCCTAAGTCTACCACGTGTTTGCCGGTTCTTTTAGTTGGGGAAATCCCTAGGTTTTATTCTTCGGCGGGCTTGGCTTTCAGTTGCGGGAACAGGATCACGTCGCGGATAGACGCGCTATCGGTGACTAACATAACCAAACGGTCGACGCCGATGCCGATACCGCCAGTCGGCGGCAACCCATGCTCGAGAGCTATGACGTAGTCTTCGTCCAGAGCGTGGGCTTCCTCATCACCGGCGGCCTTGTTGGCCTGCTGCGCCTCGAACCGGGCGTGCTGGTCCTGTGGATCGGTGAGCTCGGAAAAAGCGTTGGCGACTTCGCGACCCGCGATAATGAGCTCGAACCGCTCGGTCAACTCCGGGCTGTCGGGCTTTTTGCGAGCCAAAGGTGATGTCTCTAGGGGATAGTCCAGAACAAATGTCGGCTGCTCGATCAAGTGCTCGACGTGTTTTTCGTAGATTTCCGTGATCACGCCACCCTTACCCAAGTGGGGTTGGAGTTCGACTTGCAATTCTTTGGCTACCGCGACGATGTCTTGCAAACTCATGGCAAACGACACATCGCGGCCGGTATATTCTTTTATGGCGTCGATCATCGTCAAGCGCCGCCAGGGACGCGTAAAATCCAAAGCCTTTTGCTGATACGTGATCTTGACTGAGCCAGCCAGCTCTTCCACAACGCCGTTGATAAGGGTTTCCACCAGATCCATCATGTCGTTATAGTCAGCGTACGCCTGGTAGGCTTCCAGCATCATAAACTCCGGGTTGTGTTTTATCGAGATGCCTTCGTTGCGAAAACTCTTGTTGATCTCATAGACCCGCTCCAGGCCGCCGACAATCAATCTCTTAAGATAGAGTTCGGGCGCGATGCGCAAATAAAGGTCGGCGTCCAAAGCATTATGGTGGGTAACAAACGGCTTAGCGGCCGCGCCGCCCGGAATCGAGTGCAGCATCGGCGTTTCCACCTCCAGAAAACCCCGCTCGTCAAGAACGCGGCGCAAAATGGCGATTGTCCGCGTCTTCTTAATGAAGGTCTCTTTGACATCCGGGTTCATTATCAAATCGAGGTAACGCTGGCGATAACGCGTCTCAACGTCTTTTAGACCATGCCATTTCTCGGGCATCGGGCGCAGGGATTTTGTCAGCAAATCGTAGGACGCTACCGCCACAGACAACTGCCCGCGTTTGGTCTTGAAAACCTCGCCCGCGACGCCGATGATGTCCCCAATATCAAAGTTCAGGAAGGTGTCATAGAGCTCTTCGCCCAACGCGTCCGCGGTTAAATACAGCTGAACGCGTCCGGTCTTGTCCTGGAGTTCGGCGAAGCTGGCCTTGCCGTGGCGCCGCAGAGCCATTAACCGGCCGGCGATCCGAACCAGGTCGCCGGTGCGTCCTTCGGGTTCGATGGCGTTATAAGCCGTGTCGATTTCCGAGACCAAACGGTCGCGGTCAAATTTTGCCTTAAAAGGATCGACGCCTGAGGCGCGAACGTCTTCTAACTTCTGCAGCCGGTGAACGCGAAGGTCGTTCGGCTCGCCCGTCATTTTTTGATGTCCACTATTTTGTACTTAAGAGCGCCGTGCGGCAATTCTATCTCGACCAAATCGCCTATCTCTTTGCCAACGATAGCCCGACCAACCGGCGATTCGTGCGAAATCTGCATTAGGTCAGGATCGGCCTCAAATGAGCCCACGACCTTGAACTCCTGGTTTTTCTTAGTCTCCATGTCCCGCAGAATGGCGGTCAGGCCGACGCGAACATGCTTTACGCCGCCCTTGTGCTCGTCGACTATCTCGGCGTTGGCCAAAATGTACTGAATTTCCGCGATTCTGCCTTCCGTGAAAGCTTGGTCATTTTTAGCGTCTTCATACTCAGAATTCTCTGAAATGTCGCCGAAGTCCTTGGCTTCTTTCAAACGTTGAGCGACCGCCTTACGGCGTACGCCGACCAATTCTTTCAGCTCGTTATCGAGCATCTCTTTTCCGTGGGTGGTCAGAATTATTTCTTTGCTCACAATTAATTATCCTCTCAGGTCACTAGCAACAATAAAGCACTGCCGTCCATGTCCTATGTGCGGCAGCGCCCCGGGTTTTAAAGTGAGCCTTATTATAACCGATATTTTGGAATTAGGAAACTGTTGCCATCTCTCGCGAATTAGCGGCGGCCGTTCGAATGGCCTGTATTTTATCATCAGTCAACGCTTTTTCGAAGCTGCGGAAGCCGGCCAGTCTGAATCCGTGCCGTTTAGCCATCTCCGCAATCTCGTTCACCTGCTCAACAGTTATGTTCTTGCCGATCGTGTAGTCTTCATAACGGCCCTCGAGCGCCAAGATCATCGTTTCGGCCATACATGCCAGACTCTGGCCGGCCGGCAAACCGAAATCAAAGTTGAAATTTACTTGGCCGGGGACTTGCACGACGCCCCCGTCAATAACCAAAACGTCATCCCGGTTCTCGGCGACCGCTTCCGCGACGTCTCGAGGTCGTGCGACATCACACACGACGGCGCCCGACTTGATGTCGCCGGGGTCGATTATCTCATCCACGGCGCTCGTCGCGGAGATGATCACATCGGCCCGCCGAACGGCCGCGGAAACATCGGTTGTTATTTCAACATTGCCGTCGTCTATTTCGCCTCTGACAATCTCTAGCCGGTCGAGGTTGCGGCCGACCAGGATGGTAGTTCCCGCTTCGCCGGCCATGATATGGGCGGCGATCTTGCCGATGCTGCCGGTCGCTCCGACTATGGCAACTACGGCTGTCGCCAGATCAATATCCATGACGGCCGCGGCTTTTCGGGCGCCTTCGATAGCGGTCGCGACAGTATAGGTGTTGCCGGTGGTAACAGCCACACGGCCGCCATCAGCGATGTCCTTGCCTCCCCCGCCGACCAGGGCCGTGAATGCGCCCAGACCGACGATGCGGGCGCCTAGTTGCTCAGCGACCTCGCAACCTTTGATAATTTTCTTGACGACAAACTTCTCTTTCAGGTCGAGGATCTGGGAAGGCAGCAGCGGGACGGCAATGAACCAGCCGACCGCTTCCTGGCCTGTATTGGACTTGATGCCTGTTATTTCGGACAGAGCCCACGGCTTCTTATGCTTAAGCGTCCAGGCAACCAGCTTGTCAGGCAGTTTTTCCGCGAATTTGTATGTGCGCGTTATGCCGCCCATATCCAGCGGGTGAATGATAAACGCGAAACGAGCCACGTCGGGATCGTGATTTGCCTGCGGCTTTGGGGTTTTGGCTGCCTTGCCGGCCTTGAGATTTTTAGGCTTCGACAAAACGTTCCACCCTGGGCTCGAAGCCGAGCTCCTTGAGTACGCGCAGATAGTCGTCGGGAGTTATGGAATCGGCGTCTTTGTCGAGCAACGCGACACAAGTCGCCTCCATGACGTTCGTACCGAAAGACCGGCCGTCAAATTCCGGAGTCGTCGTCACCAACAACATAACGCCCCGCCCCTTCATATCCTCGACATCCGAGGCTGTAACCGTATTGGTTATTATCACCTTGCCGGTCATGTCATCCGGCATATACTTCTTAATGAAGAGGTAATCGCCCGCGATTATATCGGCTTCCCGGAAATACTTGCCATATTTGTCAACGGATTTCTTATCCTGCTCCGACCCTGTCGGATATAAGATCTTGAAAGGCAGCTTGGTAGCGATCGGCAGTAGAATGCGCGCGATCATAGAGAATTTCTTCATACTGCGAATGGCGACCGGGATGCCGAGCCCGAAAATCAGATCGCCGAAAACCATCTGACAACCCGCGCCATTCAGGGCGTCTGCCATGCCGAACCGGTCGACGGCCGAAACCATTAAGACTTTCTTATCCATAAAATCGATTTCTTTTTTGTCCCTTAGAAACTCTATAGTATTGCGCTCCAAGGTGTTCTTGAGCCCGGAGCCATCCACCATGTCGCTGATCTTCGCGGCTTTCTTAAACTTTTTGGCTTCCCTTATCTTGTAGCGCTTGCCGCCTGGAGCGAACAAGTATAGGTCGATCCCGCCCAAACCGAACGCGTCGATATTGCCGTCCAGGTCCTTAATCATTTGTTTGGCTTTCTTTACGTCCCCGTCCGTCCCGACTCGCCTGATTTTAAAACTCTGACCAAGCAGCTCTACATCAACCTCGTGGTCACGCGTGGACGACCCGATGCTTACACTGACAACTTCCTTCTGTGCCACTTTTACTCACACCCTCTTTGTTTTGATATTGCCTAGTCCTTGAGTCCAGGATCGGCGAGCCAATGCGTGCGCTGACCGGTTCTTTTTGCGTCACCCTTCTTCTCGCCTCGTCTAACGGAACGATAGGCCCGCCTCGTCCTCTTGCCTGCGAATTCGGCTAGCACGGCCCCGAGGACTTTCTCTTTGGCAGGCGCGATACCGATTATCTTTTTGTCTAAAACCGCCTCGAGTAACCGATGCTCGGTCGCCGGTCCGAGAAATACGATGAAATCAATATGCTTTAGAATCGCCAGCACGCCGAGTGTGTCCTCGATCCGCGCCATCCCGTCCGCGTTTATAAAGACATGCTCGAAGCCTAGATCGCGCGCGACATTGTCAACCCTCTCGGAATCCCCCACACCTGATCCGATGAAGGCGATCTCTTTAGACTTACGGACCTCCCCGATGCCTTCCAAGTGAGAGATAAAAGACCGCTCGATACCGAGCATCTTGGCGACTTCCGCTTGCGTCGACCCCGTAGAGCGCAGGTCGAATATCCTATCAACCAGCGCGTTAGCGCGCTCCAGGCTGATAACTTTGTCTCCAATCGCGAATTCTTTTTTCATAGGGGTCAGACCTCAAGATGGTTTTGTGCACACATTTGTGAACAAGTATAGTACAAGGAGTACAAGGAATACAAGGAGTACAAGGAATACAAGGAGTACGAAGAGGACGCAGCACTCTGCTATGCAGCGTTGTTGCGGTTCCAGACTAGCAAGAGGCCTTTAAGTGTGAGCCAAGGGTCATGGATGAATTTTGTTCGGCAGGCGTCCAAAATCGTCTCGGCTAGGCCGCCTGTGGCGATAAGCTTTATGGTCGCTGCCGGTCCGCCCAACTCGCCCGATATTCGATCGGTCAACGCGTCGACTTGTCCGGCGTAACCAAAAACAATACCGGACAGCAAGCTGTCAGTCGTATTCGACCCAATGGCGCGGGCCGGCGCAATAATCTCTATTTCACTGAGTCTGGCTGTCCGACTGAATAACGCGTCCAAAGAAATCTCGACGCCTGGGGCAATAGCTCCACCTAGATACTCTCCAGCCGCGGACACGGCATCGAATGTTGTCGCGGTGCCGAAGTCAACGATCACCGCCGGCCCCCCGTACTCAGCCATCGAGGCCGCGGCGTTAACGATGCGATCGGCGCCGACTTCCGCCGGATTATCGATGTTGATCTTAACGCCGGAGTCTGTCGCGGGGCCGATGATTAATGGATCTAGCTTTAGGGTTTTAGAGCACATTGCCTCTAAGGCTTGGGTGACTTCTGGCACCACGGAACAAATAACCACTCCGCTTATCTCGCTTAAGCCGGATTCGTTGATTGTCAGCAGTTCAGACAGGGCCAGAGCCCATTCATCGCTGGTTTTGCGCGGCTGGGTGGAGATGCGCCAGTGGCGCTTCAGCATTTGGGCCGCGAAAACACCTATGACTGTTTGAGTGTTGCCTACGTCGATGGCTAGCAGCATCTTAGGCTCGCGACCTTCAGGCTTTCGGAAGCACGGTTTTTGCCATCAAGGCCGCAGCCGCCGCCTTGGCTATGTCGCCGGCAATAAACGGGGCGATGCCCAGCGCGAAAACACCGGCCACGGATACGGCCGCGCCTTTGACCACGCTCACAAAAATTGCCAGCCAGATAAGTCCCAGACCATTAATGATTAGAAAATCAACCGCCAACATCAAGGCAAACATTCGCCCGAAGCGGCGCCACACCGGATAGCGATCACTTACGTAACCGATTATCATGGCCGCGACAACAAAACCGGCCAGGTAGCCGCCGGTCGGTCCGGCGAGAACGGCCGGGCCGCCTGCCCCACCATTGAACCAAGGAATTCCGGCGGCGCCCAAAGCCGCGTACATTATCATGCTGATTCCGCCAAAGTTGCGGCCCAATAATATGCCACTGGCGAGAACGGCGAAGGTCTGGCCGGTAATAGGAACGGGGCTGAACGGCAGAGGAATGCGTATCTGCGCCGCCAAACCGGTCATGGCGGCGAAAGCGAGAGCTAGCCCGAGTTTGCCAGCCCACGATAAGGCGTCTCGCCGAACAAATACCGCGGTCCTGACCGCCGCGAACCGAGTGGTGTAGGCGTCAATATAATCCATATGTCCTCCTTGAAAAGGTAAATGGCGTGTCCGCCAATAGTAACAACAACTCTCGCCAGCTGTCAATCAAACTGTAAGGTCAAGTCGCCGGCGTGGACAGTCAACGCGGCACCGGCGGCGTCGACGACTATGAGACTTCCATCGCTGTTGATGTCACGCGCCGAGCCCGTTACGGTGCGACCCGCCGAACTGATAGTCACCCGCCGGCCGAGAGTTACCGAAAGCTCGCGCCAGCGGCTTAGAACCCCCGCTCGGTGGTTAGGCCAATTTTCGTAATAGGTCCAAAAAGACGCCAAGATCGTGTCCAAGAGATTTTCTAAGTCTGTCTGCCGGCCGGTCTCGCCCAATATTGTCGCGACAGGCAGGCGTAAGTCGGACGGCATGACCGCCGGATCGATGTTGGCGTTGACACCGACCCCGACTAGAACATATTCGATTCCGTCGGAGCCGGTTTTCATTTCCATCAAGATGCCAGCCAGCTTCCGGCCTTCAACCAGGACGTCGTTCGGCCATTTTATCCCGGCCTCTAGCCCGGTGACGGAGCGCAAGGCTTCCGTCACAGCCACGGCCGCCAGCAGATTCAATGCCGGTGCTTCGGCTGGCGAAACGCGTGGTCGCAAGACCAACGAAAACCATAATCCGCCCCCCGGGGAAACCCAAATACGCCCTAACCGGCCTCTTCCATCCGTCTGGGTAGTGGCTGTTACGACAGTGCCTTCCGGAGCACTGTCTTGGGCGAGCTGCCTGGCCCGGTCTTGCGTCGAGCTTAGATTATCGTAACGATCAATCTCCGGCCAATAGATTGGCTTCACGTTTCTTTTCCCTTCGCCGCCGGAAATATATAACGCCAACGATAATGGCAACCAGGAGCGCTAGTGCGGCCAGCCCCATGTTGCGTAGAATCTTTTCGACAAGCCTCCAGTTGCCGCCCAAGAAATACCCCAGCGCTGAGATAACAACTGACCAAAGCGCTGCGCCAGCAACGTTATAAACGACGAATTCTTTATAGGGCATCTTTACCGACCCTGCGGTAATGGCGCCCAGAGCGCGCAGAAACGCAGTGAACCGGGCGATAAATATTGTCTTACCCCCATGCTGTTTAAAATATTTCTCAACAGCCTGCAAACGTTGCCGTTTTATAAAGAAGTACTTGCCATACTTGAGTAAGAAGCGGCGGCCCCCGCGTCGGCCGATATAGTAACCTATATTGTCGCCGATTACCGCGCCGGTGAAGGCCAGAACGACGACCCAATAAATGTTCAAGCTGTGTTGGGCCGCGTAGAAAGCCGCAATAATCAAAATGGTTTCGCCTGGAATCAGTACGCCGAGCATCGCCGAATTTTCCAGCAGCACACCCATAAAGACGATCAGGTAGCCATAGTGCATGAAATATGGTTGTAGGATTTCTACGACTTTCGTAATGTCCATGCTAGCTCACGATTAGGCTGAAATCGAAAGCCGGCGCTGATTGTGTGATGGAACCGACAGAGATGAAATCGGGACCGGCGGCCGCCTTGGCGGCCAGGTTTTCCAGGGTAACGCCGCCCGACACCTCGATTTCCGCCTGCCCATCGATTAATGCCACAGCTGCGGCTATCGTCGAATCGTCCATGTTGTCCAGCATTATAATATCGGCCCCGGCCAGCAACGCTTCTTCAACCTGAGCAATCGTTTCGGTCTCGACTTCGATCGGCAGAGGCTCTTCAAGGTTCTCTCGCACCAATTCAACCGCCCGGGTGATACTGCCGGCCGCGGCGATATGGTTATCCTTAACCAGAACCGCGTCATATAGGCCGAACCGGTGATTCGTACCGCCGCCGACCAATACCGCGTATTTTTCCAAGGGTCGAAGCCCGGGGGTCGTTTTACGAGTATCTTTGATTGCGGCACCGTGTTGCGCCGCCGTCTGGACATACTCTCTCGTCAAAGTAGAGATACCAGACAGGTGAGCCAGAAAGTTCAGGGCGACTCGTTCACATGACAAGATACTTAAGAGATTGCCGCTTAAGCGCACAATGATCTGATCCGCTTCGACCTCGTCACCGTCGTCAACGCGATTGTCAAACACTATCTCCGGATCCAGAGCGTGAAAAACCGCTTCTCCGACAAACAACCCGGCGACGATCCCGGCTTGCTTGGCGACAATTACGGCCTCGCCCAGCAGGTTCTCCGGCATGATTGTCTGGCTCGTTATGTCTCCGGCCAGTCCAAGGTCTTCCGTCAGCGCTTCCGCGACTACACGTTTTAAATAATCTTCAGCTTGACCCACTCGTCTCCCCCCTCCTCGACGGCAATATGCCGGCGCCAAGTCTCGTCATTCTCATCAGGGAAATCTTGCCGCCAATGCGACCCCCTGCTTTCCTCTCGTGTGCGGGCCGCCATCGCGATAATGTAACCTACGGTCAACATGTTCGACAACTCATAATCGTCCGCCCATGGACCTCCAGGAAAAGTATAACTCGCGTTGGCGCCGATGAAATCGAGCACCGCGGTCAGACTCTTCGCCGACCGTATCACGCCGGCCGACTCCTGCATCCTGTCCTTGAGCTCAGCCATGACCGCTCGACCCTTGGTTTGCGTACCGCCGTCGTCCGCTGTGATCGACTTAAGCGGCGGCACCGCCCGGGCGCCATGCTCGTCAATATAGGCTCGCGCGTTCGTCGCGGCGCGGCGGCTGAAGACCAGACCTTCCAAAAGCGAGTTGCTGGCCAGGCGATTCGCGCCATGCACGCCGGTACAGGCGACTTCACCACAAGCGTACAGCCCGTCGATACCTGTCCGGCCGTCCAGATCGACCTTAATGCCGCCGCTCATGTAGTGGGCCGCTGGTGTGACCGGTATCAGATCGCGCGCCACCTCGATTCCGTTAGACAACAGCTCGTCGTTGATGGCCGGGAATCGTTCGGCAAAATACGGTCCCCCTAAGTGACGGCAGTCCAGGTAAACGTGATCAGTGTCCGTCGCGCGCATAACCTCGAATTCACCGCGGACAACCACGTCACGAGGCGCCAGTTCAGCCATGGGGTGGCGGTCGACCATGAATCTGACGCCACGCTCGTCCACCAGATACGCGCCTTCGCCGCGGACCGCTTCGCTGATTAGGAACCTGGGCGACACGGAGGTGTGTAGAGCGGTCGGATGGAACTGGACGAATTCAATGTCGGTCAGCATAGCACCGGCCCGGTAAGCCATAGCCAGCCCGTCACCGGTCGAAATAGGCGGGTTTGTTGTAACAGAATAGAGCTGGCCCATGCCGCCCGCGGCCAAAACGACGACGGGGGCTAGAAACGCGGTCAGTCGCCCATTAAGAACGGCCAATACGCCCACGCTTCGTTTATCGTCCGTTATTACGTCGATAACGAAAACCCGTTCAAAAATCGAGACGCCGGGCATGCTTCGGACTGTCGCAGCCAGTGTCGATTCGACTTCACCGCCGGTCGTATCCTTGCTATGAACGACGCGAGCGCACGAATGGCCAGCTTCGAGTGTCAAGCTGAGGCTACCGCCCGGCCGGCAATCGAACGCGGCGCCGATCTCTCGAAGTGTCGCTATCTCTGACGGTCCCTCAGTGACTAAAACACGCACCGCTTCTTCATCGCACAGCCCTCGGCCGGTCTGAATAGTGTCCTCGAAATGGCTTTCAGGACTGTCGCCTTCACCCACGGCGGCGGCGATGCCGCCCTGGGCATAGCGTGTCGCGGTAAGCGAAAGTTCCGACTTGGTCAAAACGGCGACTTTGGCTGTTTTTCCTAAATGGTAAGCGGTGGAAATGCCAGCTACTCCGCTGCCGATAACGACCGCGTCAAAAGCAAGTGAGGGCAGTTCGGTAAGGTCAAAATCGGTCAGATAGCGGGGCGGTTTTATCATGAATCGAGTATATCACAAGGGCTTTGTTCTCCTCGTACTCTTATCGCTAGCAGTCGTCTTCCGGCGTGACTTTATGTTCAATGTGCGTGACTTTGTTGCCGCTGTCAACAAACGCGACGGTTGGGCGCGCCGCGGCGGCTTCCTCCGCATCCATTTGCGCGTAGGAAATGACGATGACGATATCGCCCACGTGGATAAGGTGCGCGGCCGCTCCGTTTAAACAGACGATACCCGACCCTCGCTTGCCCGCGATCGTGTAGGTTTCAAGGCGGGCCCCGTTGGTCACGTCAACAACGGCGACTTTTTCATAAGGTAAGATGCCGGCCGCGTCCAAAAGATCGCGATCCAGCGTGATGCTGCCTTGGTAGTGCATATCGGCTTCAGTCACCGTTAGCCGATGTATTTTTGCCTTAAGCATGGTTAGGAACACTACGTCTCCTTGATCTCGACAATGATGTTGTCAATCAATCTGGCTGTGCCAAACCGAGCGGCGGCGGCAATCAAAGTTTCTCCGGTTAGCGTCGGCGGAGCCACCAGTCCGGCGGCGTCTCGGGCCTCAACATACTGCACTTCAGCCAGTGGCTCGGCCGCGATTAACCGTTCCACCAACGCAATAATCTTATCACGCGAATGTTGGCCGGATTCGATGGCCTCCCTGGCCGCTTGCAGCGACCGGTAGAGGACAAGGGCCGCGGCCCTCTCAGTTGCGCTCAAATATGCGTTACGGCTACTTAAAGCCAGACCATCGGGGTCGCGTACAATCGGGCAGCCAACTATTTCAGCCGGTAAAGCGAGATCGATCGCCATTCGCCGAATGACCGCCAGCTGTTGAGCGTCTTTTTGCCCAAAGTATGCCCGAGTAGGACGAACGAGGTCGAGAAGGATAGCGACGACTGTTGTGACGCCTCGAAAATGACCGGGTCGGGACGCCGCGCACAGGCCTGCCGTCTCGGCCCCTGCGACCTCGATAAAGGTAGAGAATCCCGGGGGATACACTTCGTCCGTCAACGGCGCGAAGATAACGTCGACACCAGCTTCGGCCGCGAGCTGTATATCCTGTTCTAGGTCGCGCGGATAGGCTTCAAAATCCTCGTCCGGCGCGAACTGAGTCGGATTAACAAAGACGCTCATGACAACAATATCGTTGTCGGCGCGCGCCGCAGCAACCAAGCTCAGGTGTCCTTCATGCAAAGAACCCATTGTCGGTACCAAACCGATAGATTTGTCGTCGGCGCGCAACGGCGCCAGTAATCTATTCAATTCCGGAACGGTTTTAACAACCTTCATAAAGCCTCACTGAATCCAGGTCAATATCCGCGATGGCCCAGCGGACAGGTTCACCGGTTGGAAAAATCGCGTCCGCGGCAACCTCCAGCAGCGGCACGAGCGCAAAAGCTCGCTGCCGCAGCCGCGGGTGCGGGACTTGCAAATCAGGCAGTCTGACCTCGACTATATCGTAAAGAAGAATGTCGATGTCTATGACGCGCGGACCTTTGTCGATTGTCTTGACCCGACCCATCTCAAGTTCAATTCTCTGGGTGACGGCCAGGAGGTCCTCGGGACGCAGTTCGGTCTCGGCGGCCGCAGCCGCGTTTATAAAATCAGCCTGGTCGAGGAAATCAACCGGCGCGGATTCATAAAGGGATGAGACTCTGGTGATCTTGATGCCGGGGCACTCATCTAACAGCCGAAGCGCTTCCGCTACGTTGGCGGCCCGGTCTCCTAAGTTAGAGCCTAAGCCAAATATGACGCGCAACATGTTTAACCCGATCGGCCCGCTATCGCGTCCGCAACCCTTACGACTCGTACCATTTCCTTGACGTCGTGGACACGAACGATGGCCGCGCCATTAAACACCGCGGCGGAGACTGTGGCCGCGGTACCCTCCAAACGCCGATCCACCTCGGTACCTAATATCTTGCCGATGAATGCCTTGCGGCTCGGGCCCAGCAGAAGCGGATAGCCAAGGGACGTCAATTCGCGCAGGCGGCGGATAATCTTCAGGTTATGCTCAGCTGTTTTTCCGAAGCCGATACCCGGATCGATAATGATTTTGTCGGCGGCGACGCCGGCAGCCAGGGCAACGTCCGCTTGAGTACGCAAATAGTCGGATATCTCCCCCATAACGGACGCATATTCAGGGTTCTTTTGCATATCGCGGGGCGTGCCTTTAATGTGCATCAAGACTACCGGAACGCCGCGTTCAGCGACCAAGTCAGCCATCGCCGGGTCGAACGAAAAACCGCTGATATCGTTGACCAAAGCCGCTCCAGCGTCCAAGGCGGCCCGTGCGATATCCGCTTTGTATGTGTCAATCGAAATCGGTATGGTCAGCTTGCCGGCCAACGCCTCAATTACGGGCAAAACCCGTTGTTTCTCTTCCTCGGCGGTTATCGCGGCGGCGCCCGGGCGGGTCGACTCTCCCCCGATGTCGATTATGTCGGCGCCGTCTGCCGCTAAACGCAGTGCCTGCTCAATAGCCACAGCTGTATCGGCAAAGCGGCCACCGTCAGAGAAAGAATCCGGGGTGACGTTTAGAATACCCATGACGCACGTGCGTTCGGCTAGTGGCAGTAAGAATCCGTTCCAGGAGACGTCGGCCGGCTGACGTCCGAACGCTGCGAGAGCGCGGCCCAGTTCCTTGCCAACCTGCTTAAGTCCGTACGGTTGCAGCCTTAGGTTCTCAAGCAACGTCGTCATCTGTCGAATGGTGCCCAGCAGAAGTACATCGGTTTCCTTGGACTGAGCCTCCTGGGCATCCCACGGCATCGCCGCGTCTCCGCCCCGGGCCAGCATCTCTTGTTTGAGAATGTTCGCCGCTCGCCAGTCGACACCGCTGAGCCTCACCACGCGCAGGACAGCCTTAGGAGCCATGATGGCCGCGCCGGCCTTGTCGGACCGGATGGCCGCGATGGCGGCGGCCGCTTCAGCTTGATCGGAAATGACCAAAACGCGCGGATTGAACGCCATCTACATCTGCCTAGAGGATTTATTGATGAGAGCCAGCACTTCCTGGCGGCTATTGAGTTTCGTTTTGAATATGCCGCGAACCGCCGATGTAACCGTTACCGAGCCCGGCTTGTTAATGCCGCGCATACTCATGCAAAGATGCTCGGCTTCGATAACGACCATCACGCCGCGCGGGTTTAGGCATGTCATCAAGGTGTCGGCCACCTGAGTAGTCAATCTCTCTTGGACCTGGAGGCGCCGGCTGACAACGTCAACCACCCGGGCCAGCTTACTGATACCGGTGATCCGCCCGTCGGCGCCGGGTATATAGGCGACGTGCGCCTTACCGACGAACGGCATAATGTGATGCTCACAAACGGAGTAGAAAGGGATGTCTTTGACTAGAACCATCTCTTCGTGATTCTCACCGAATGTGACTTTCAGGACATCTTGCGGATCTTGTCCGATGCCCCGGAATATCTCCTCATACATGGCGGCGACACGCTTGGGTGTATCGCGCAGCCCTTCGCGGCTCAAATCTTCTCCGACACCCTCCAGAAGTAGGCGGACGCCTTGCTCGACCTTCGCCTTGTCCATGTCTAGTCCTTCGATTTTGGTTTCTTGTCCGCCGCCGGTTTGTATGACGGGGCCGATTTAAATGGAGCGGCCGGTTCGTTCTCGCCCGCGTTCCGCTTGCTGCTGTTGTGACCGAGCAGTTTATCTAACTCCTTACCCTCCACTGTTTCCGAGTCGATAAGCTTTTTGGCTATTTTGTCGAGTTTGGTCCGGTTCTTGACCATAATCTTCTTGGCTTCGTTATAAGCGTCCTCGATTATTCGCCGCACCTCGGCGTCAATTTCTGAGGCAACCCGGTCCGAATAGTCAGGGGTGGCGGCAAAGTCGCGGCCCAGGAAGACCTGGTCCTCTTTGTGCCCTAGCGTCATAGGACCTAGCCGGTCGCTCATCCCATATTCGCACACCATCTGGCGCGCGACTTTGGTCGCCCGCTCTAAATCATTTTGCGCTCCGGTCGTAACCTCATGGAAAACCATCTCTTCCGCGACCCGTCCCGCTAAAAGTTGCGCCAGCTTGTTGTGCAGCTCGGTCTTGGCGACCAGGTATTTATCCTCTGTTGGCAGCGTGATCGTATAGCCCAAAGCCTGTCCGCGGGGAATTATGGAAATTTTGTGTACCGGATCGGTAAAGGGCAGTTCGTCGGCGACCAACGCGTGACCCGTCTCGTGATAAGCGATGATTTCCTTCTCACGATCGCTGATCAGCCTAGTCCGGCGCTCCGGACCCGCGATGACACGCTCGATGGCTTCCTGCAGTTCCGGCATGTCGATTTCTTTCTTGCCGTGTCGGGCCGCCAGCAAGGCCCCTTCGTTTAGAAGGTTTGCCAGATCAGCACCGGTAAAACCAGGAGTCGACCGCGCCAGAACACTGATCTCGATATCCTTCGCCAGCGGTTTATCTTTGGCGTGTACTTTAAGGATTGCCTCACGGCCGCGCAGATCCGGGCGGTCGGTAACGATCTGCCGGTCGAAACGTCCCGGCCGAAGCAAGGCAGGATCCAAGATATCCGGACGGTTGGTAGCAGCAATCATAATGATGCCCAAACGCGGATCGAAGCCATCCATCTCGACCAGCAATTGATTTAAGGTTTGTTCGCGTTCGTCATGTCCGCCGCCTACACCCGCCCCGCGCTGGCGCCCGACAGCATCGATTTCGTCGACGAATATTATAGCGGGCGCGCTAGCTTTTGCCTGGTCGAACAGATCGCGCACGCGGCTGGCGCCGACGCCCACAAACATCTCGACGAAGTCGGAACCACTAATATGAAAGAACGGTACGTTCGCCTCACCGGCGACAGCCTTGGCCAGCAAAGTCTTGCCGGTTCCGGGCGGCCCGTACAGCAGAATCCCCTTAGGTATCTTGGCCCCCAAGGACTGGAATTTCTTTGGGTTGGCCAAGAACTCTTTGATTTCTTCCAGCTCTTCGACGGCCTCATCCAAACCGGCGACGTCAGCAAAGGTCGTCTGCGGCGAATCCTTGGTGGTTTGCTTAGCGCGGCTCTTGCCGAAAGACATAACCTTATTGCCTCCCTGCACGTTTCTGATCATCAAGAAATATAGGACGACCATAAAGACTATAAAGATGACTACGATGGGCAACATCGAGAGTAGGTAGGTTACGAACTCGCTGGGTCGTTGGACGTCCGTCTTGACACCATATTTGATCAAGAGGTCAGCGACTGCGTAGTTCTCGGGGTAGTTGACGTTAAAGCTCTTCTTGTTCTTGAGCGTCCCGTCGACCTCGCGAATACTGTCCAAGACGGTCGCGCTAACCACTTGCTTGGTTTGGACCGCTTTGATGAACTGGTTCATATTATAGGCCAACGGCTTGTCGGTTTGGGGCCCGAAAGCCTGGAAGAGTATTACTACAGCTACAAGCACCGCAAACCAGATCAGCAGATTGGAATACTTTCGCATATTACCTCCGGGCGGCTGTTGTCCCTGACGCCGCGCTATTTTTTCCATTGTTTTCACGAACGACCCGTAACCGCGCGATGTAAGGCAGGTTGCGGAATTGCTGCGCGTAGTCTAAACCATAACCGACAACGTATTCATTGGGAATCGCAAAACCGACATACTTAGCGTCTAGATGAACCTTGTCCGTTTCCGGTTTCCTGATCAGCGAACATATTTCCAAGGTGGCCGGATGACGGGCGCGGAGGCTCTTGTGAAGATAGTTTAACGTCAGTCCGGAGTCGATGATGTCTTCGACGATAATCACGTCTTTGCCAGTGATGTCGGTGTCCAAGTCCTTTAGAATCCTGACAACGCCGCATGATTTAGTACCCGACCCGTAACTGGAAACAGCCATGAAATCGAACGAAACGGGAACGGTAAGTTGCCGACAAAGATCGGACAGGAAAATAAAGGCGCCTTTCAGAATCCCGACAAGCACGACCGGCCGGTCGGCATAGTCGCTGTTGATCTCGGCCGCCAATTCCGCGACGCGCGCCCTAAGGTCGGCTTCCGTTATCAGAATGTCAGAGATTTCCCCGCTCAACGGCTTCCTCTCACCAAACTTAGAACCAAGATTTTCTTTGTCGCACGAGTAACCTTGAAGTGGTTGTCGATAGCATGACCCGCCACCCAGGCGACCCGACCGCCTATCAAGACGACCGGCTCCTTGTCACGCAAGCGACGCGCGGTTTTGTCGTCTATAAACAAGTCACTAACCAATTTGTGTCCGCGCATTCCCAGCGGTTGGATCCGGTCTCCCGGCAATTTCGGCCGGGCGATAATCGGCCCTTCTATCAGCCCTGCGTCCAACCAAGCGACGTCTGGACCCGCTGTTTTGTCCAACTCTTCTACCGGCGCGAAACGAGCGTCGATTGCCAGCAGGCCCTCCGGTAAGTCAGTCAGACCGGGCACAGACAAAACAGTTTCCGAGCCAACCGGTACGTCGAGCACCGTTTCTGGCGCAGAAACCCTAATCACTATAGTATCATACTCCCGCGCCGCCGATAACCCGCTGGGCAGGTCAAGCGCTGCGCCGCTGTTGCCGTTTACGACCTTTGTCAGGATATCATCGACGTTAACAAAACCAAGAGCTTGCGGCTCTCCGGCCGTGTGCAGAGCCGCCAAGCGAAGCAAACGTCTCCGAATCGCCAGGGGCTGGGCAAGCAAGGATGCGCGATTTAGGGTGACGGCTCCCGCGGCCGGCGCGGCGACAGAGACAAAACTCTCTTCCGCCAGACACTGCAGAAGCGCTGTATCCTCGTTGATCGAAGCTATCTCTCGTCTTAGCTCGGCGCGAATATTCGGATTATACTCGGCTTCCAAGAGGGGCAGGAGATGATGGCGGACCTTGTTGCGGGTCATGTCCAAGAGCGCGTTTGTTTCATCCAGCCGCGGCTCCAGACGATGTTGCCGGCAGTACGCTTCAATGTCTCCCCGGGTAAGGTCTATCAGCGGACGGATTATCGGGCCGGCGACCGGCTGAATCGAGCGCAGCCCATCTAATCCGGCGCCGCGCAGCAAACGCAGTAAGAATGTCTCGACGCGGTCGTCAGCTGTGTGCCCGAGAGCGATTTTAGCCGCGCCTGTGTCCTCCGCCACCTGAAGCAGGAGTTTCCGCCTGACCTGGCGAGCCCCGTCTTCCGGGCTGACGCCGTTTACCTTGATATAGGCAGGCACATCAGCGGACATTATCGTAGCCGGAATCCCCATTTCCCGGGCTGTGCGCTCGACAAACTTGGCGTCGGCAGAGGCGGCGGCCCCCCTCATCAGGTGATTGAGATGAAAGACATGCAGAGAGATCGAGTAGGCGCTAGTGACAGTTGCCAAAAAATGCAAAAGCACCAGCGAATCCGGACCGCCGGAAACCGCCACCAGGACTCTTTCGCCCCTGGACAGCATATTATTGGCCGCGATCGTGTCTCGGACCGTTTTACTAGGGTTGTCACTAGTATTCATCGTATTGAAGATTATAGCGTTGACACCGCGATTGACGGAGCGGATATTAAACTTCATAGGATATTCATGATTGCCAAATGGAAATGGTAACGTAATCAAAAGGAGCGAACCATGCGCCGACGCACTATCCCCGTCGTCATCACCTTTGCTTTCTACGCGCTAGCCGTCATGTTGGTTAGCACCGGACGTGGTTTGGCCGTGCAAAACAATCGAGGCATGCAGGCAGCTGCATCTTCAGGCATGGGCGGCACATCGTCAAACAAGGCGATACCGTCAAACAAAACGGCCGGAGCCGATGCGCCGGACAAGATGATGAAGCGTACCACGGCGGCGGACCGACAAGCGGCCGCAGACCGGGCCGCTGCGATGAGAAAATTGTTCACACAGTCTTCCCAACCGTCGGCGACAATCGCTCAGGTGGCGGCTTTGGGAACGCCAGACTATTTTGGTAATGTGCCTAATTACGCCAATAGCCAGCTGCCCGTCTTAACGACAACCGCTATCACCACCATGGCGGCCAGCTCAATGTGGTCATTGGGCCCTGCTAACTTCGACGCTGCCCGCGCGAAGGCAACTGTCGGCGACTTCAATGGTGACGGTCTCCAGGACATCGCCTTCCTGTACGATTACGGAAACGCGACCAGCCGCATCTGGATCCTTCAGTCAAACGGCGCGACATTCACACCAGTCATGGCTTGGTTCAGCGGAACCGGTAATTTCGACGCGACGCGCGCTCAGATCACGAGCGGTGATTTCGATCACAATGGCCGTACAGACATAGCGGTTCTTTACAACTATGGCAACTCGACCAGCCGGCTTTGGGTATTTAAGTTCGTTGGCACGGCGACAACCATGACTGCAACCGTTGGCTGGTATAGCGGCGTTGGTAATTTCGACGCAACCAGGGTAACATTGACCAGCGGAACATATGACATCGACAATCTTGCCGACATTGCGATGTTATATGATTATGGTGCCTCGACCTGCCGTTTGTGGACCTTTAACTCCGACGGACCATCTTTCACATTCACACCGCACATGGCCTGGTCCAGCGGACCCGGCAACTTCAATGCCGCACTGGTCAAAATCACGAGCGGCGACTTTGACGGCGGCGGAACTTCGGACGTCGCGATGTTGTATAACTACGGTGCTGCCACTAGCCGCATTTGGACTTTCTTGTCAAGTGGTTTTACATTCACTCCGCACATGGCCTGGTCGAGTGGACCAGGTAATTTCGACGCGACTCGCGCCCAGATTACCAGTGGAGACTATAATGCGGATAACATTTCCGACGTCGCCGCACTCTATGACAATGGCAGCTCCACCAGCACCATCTGGACCTTCTTATCTAATGGCTCGGTGTTTACTCCGCAAATCGCCTGGTCCAGCGGACCTAGGATGTTCAACGCCGCTCAGGCGACAATGCTAAATGGAAATATTAGCCTGTTCGGCACGGCTTTAGTTCCAATCATGTACGACTATGGCAACTCGACAACCGGCGTGTGGAACTTCAACACCAGCACCTCGAGTACAACCGTGACGCCGGGCACAGGTATCAGGAAGTTCGTTGATAGATTGCCCGGTTTAACTCAAGCCGGCGCGAATAATGTTATTCAAACCAACGGAGTCGGCCAGTATCTGCCGGTCGCAGTGCCTGATCAGGGTACGGCTTTGGGCGGAGACTACTACGAGATCGCGGTTGTTGACTATAAAGAGAAACTGCACAGCGACCTCCCGGCGACGCGCCTGCGCGGGTACGTGCAATTGGTTACAGCGGCCAATACCGGCCTCGCGGGCCATCTCCACACCCCCCTGTTTTACCCGGACGGCGTCACTCCTATCATGTACAAGCCCGATCCGGCCGGACCCTCGCAGCAAGCCGTCGCCCTCGATCCGCCCAGCTATCTCGGGCCGACCGTCGTCGCCAACCGCAACGTACCCGTTCGGGTTAAGTTCTATAACCTTCTGCCTACCGGGGCTGGGGGCGACCTTTTCATTCCCGTTGACGAGTCCGTCATGGGGGCCGGCATGGCCCCGGGCGGAACGGAAACATATAAGCAGAATCGGGCGGTTATCCACCTGCACGGTGGCGCCACGCCTTGGATCAGCGATGGAACGCCTAATCAATGGATCACACCGGCGGGCGAAACCACAACCTACCCGCAGGGCGACAGTGTCTTCAACGTGCCTGACATGCCCGATCCAGGTCCCGGTAACGACAGGGACGGTGTCCAAACCATGTATTATACAAATGAACAAAGCGCGCGTCTGATGTTTTACCATGATCACTCCCTAGGTACGACGCGCTTGAACGTATATGCCGGCGAAGCCGCCGGTTATATCCTGCGAGACACGGAAGAAATAAATATGGCCGCTAACGGTACGATACCGACATTCGCCGACGAGATCCCACTGATTATCCAGGACAAGACCTTTGTCCCTGACAACACGACACCCTATACAAACTCGGTCGGAACGTTCGCGTCACAGTTGGCCGCGCAGGATCCGACTTGGAATGTCACAGGTTGGGGCGCCAAGGGAAGCCTTTGGTTCCCGCATGTCTACATGCCCAACCAGAACCCGGCCGACCTGATCGGCGGCGCCAACGCCATGGGACGTTGGGATTACGGTCCTTGGTTCTTCCCGCCAGTGACGGCAGCAGCCGGTTTGATCAACGGTCCGGTGCCCAATCCGTTGTTTGGCACCACGCCTTTGGAACCCTCAGTGAACCCGGGTACGCCTAATCCATCGCTAACGCCGGAGTCGTTCATGGATACGCCTCTTGTCAACGGTACAGCCTATCCGTACGTCCAGGTCGGACAGAAAGCGTATCGTTTCCGCATCTTGAACGCGTCTAACGATAGGATGCTAAATCTGCAGCTTTACTATGCCAAGTCGAACACAGTGGCCGGCGGCACTAACAGTAGTCCGACTCTCCAAACCGACTCTGGCGAAGTCCCGATGGTACCGGCTGTGCCGCATCCTGGCAATCCCGCGTGGCCGGCGACCTGGCCGACCGACGGTCGAGACGGCGGTGTGCCGGATCCTGGCGCCGCCGGGCCGAGCATGATCCAAATCGGCACGGAAGGCGGCTTCCTGCCGGCGCCGGTCGTCTTGCCTAATACGCCGGTCGGTTACGAATTTAACCGGCGTAACATCGTAGTCCTGAATGTCACCAACAAGACTCTATTCCTGGGACCGGCCGAACGGGCCGACGTTATTGTCGACTTCTCCGGCGTCCCGGACGGTTCGAAACTGATCCTCTACAATGACTCACCGGCTCCGGTGCCGGCGTCAGACCCAAGGAATGATTACTACACGGGTAATCCCGATCAAACCTCGACCGGCGGCGCCCCGACAACGCTGGCCGGCTATGGTCCGAACACCAGGACAGTGATGCAGATCCAGGTTACATCGGCCTTGGGAGCAAGGCCGGCGTTCAACTTAGGCGCTCTTCAGACGGCCTTAACGGCAGCCTTCGCGGCGTCGCAACCACCGATGATCGTGCCCGAGCCAACGTATCCGGCTCCTAATCAAGGGGCCACACCTACGTACTCGAAGATTCAAGATACCCAACTGACCTTCAACCCGGTCGGAGCATTGTCGCTCGGCACCGGCGCCGTCGGCAGTGTCGTGTTATCCGCGGCAGGGTCTGGCTACACAACGGCTCCGTTAGTCACGTTCACCGGGACAGGCAGCGGGGCGGGCGCGTTGGCGACCCTCTTCGTTACCAACATCGCGGTGCCAGCCGGCGGGTCCGGCTACACAACCGCTCCGACTGTTACACTGGCCGGGGGCGGCGGCACGGGAGCGACGGCAACAGCGACAGTATCTGGCGGAGTAGTGACCGGTGTCACGGTCACCAATAACGGCGAAAGGTATACGTCGATGCCAACGGTATCGTTTACCGGAGGCGGGGGTACTCTGGCCGCCGCGACAGCGACGGGCGGGGTAAGCGAAGTCCTCGTTACGAGCGGCGGAACCGGGTTCACGGCCGCGCCTAGCGTCGTCTTTACCGGCACGAATACATCGCCTGCCGCGGCGACCTCGAACTTCGACATCACTATGCCCATGCGTCCCAAAGCCATCCAAGAGCTCTTTGAACTCAACTATGGACGGATGAACGCGACTCTGGGCGTCGAGTTGCCGTTCACCAATTTCAACATCCAGACGACGATCCCATTGGGTTATCTCGACCCGCTGACTGAAGAGATCAACATGTCGGCGTCACCCGGTCCGGTCATATTGGGTGACGGCACCCAGATTTGGAAGATCACACACAACGGCGTAGATACGCACGCCATTCACTTCCATCTCTACAACGTTCAATTAATCAACCGGGTCGGTTGGGACGGCGCCATCGTACCGCCTGACGCAAACGAGCTGGGCTGGAAGGAAACCGTACGCATGCACCCGCTGCAGGACGCGATTGTCGCTTTGCGGCCGGTCACACCCGCGCTGCCGTGGACGCTGCCAAATAGCGTACGTCCAATGAATCCGGCCATGCCCGTGGGCGCAACAATGACCGTGACCAATCCGGCCGACGGTAATCCCCTGACTATCACAAACGACCTGACTGATTTCGGTTGGGAATACGTCTGGCATTGCCATCTGCTTGGCCACGAGGAAAACGACATGATGCGCCCGGTAGCGTTCCGCACGGAGCCCCAGCCGAATACGCTAACATCGGCGCCGGCTCTGCCCGGAGTAACGCTCAGATGGATAAATCCGGCCGCTGGTTTGCCGCCAATACCGGCTGTCACCCTGTATACCATCCAGAGAGCGACGGACGCTGCGTTTACTGTCGGGCTGACCACCTTCACCACACCCGCCCCGGCGACAACGTACACGGACGCGACGGCCGCGGCCGCGACAACCTACTACTACCGCGCCAAAGCGAACGGCGGCGGTAGTGACTCATCGTGGTCGAACACCACAATGATCACAACACCTTAAAGACAACGCGCCTTTGGGCGGGCGCGCACTCGATATAAAAAAGGAGGGGGATTGTTCCCCCTCCTTTTTTATTTCTTTGGCTGGGGCGGGAGGGCTCGAACCTCCAATCTCCAGATCCAGAATCTGGCGCCTTACCGATTTGGCCACGCCCCAATTGTCCAGCTAGTAGCATATAGCTAATAGCCAAGAGTAAATAAAGATTATATCAGGAATCTGCTCCGACCTCTTAGCTCTACGCCCTAAGCTTGGTTATCGCGCGCTTGACGCGGGCGACAACGCGGTCGCGGCCTAAGACCTCAACCATGTGAAACAAACTTGGACCCTGCATCCGGCCGCTAACGCTGACCCGAAGCGGATGAAACGCTTGCGCCGCTTTGATACCTCGTTCCTCGGCCTCGGCGCGCAGTAACGCCTCGACGGTTTCGGCCGTAAAGGGTTCGAGAGCACTTAGCTTGTCCCTCAGGTCGGTTAGGTACGCGGGCACGTGTTCTTGGGTCATGATTTTTTGCCAGGCCGCTTCGTCATATGAATAGTCATCGGTAAAGAAGAACCTGGTTGCGTCAACAATGTCTGGCAACAGCTTGAGACGTTCCTGCTCCAGTGCCACAACTGCTGCGGCGTAAGCCGTCTCGACGGTCGACATATCGTCGGCGATCAGACCGGCTTCGACCAGATAAGGTTTAACCATTTCGGCCAGCTCTGCCAGGGGCGTTTTACGGATGTACTCGCCGTTCATCCAGAGCAGTTTTTCCGTGTCAAAGATGTTGGGACTGCGTCCGACTCGTTCCAGGGAAAACTCGGCAATCAGCTCGTCATGGCTGAATATCTCCTGCGTCGACCCTGGGCTCCAGCCCAGCAAGGCGATATAGTTGGCCACGGCGTCGGGCAGATAACCCTGCTCTTTGTATTCCATTACCGAAGTAGCGCCATGCCGCTTGCTTAACCGTGCCCCATCGGGTCCCAAAGTCATCGACATGTGGGCGAACTTGGGCAAGGGAGCGAACCCAAGCGCCTCGTAGAGAAGTATCTGACGCGGGGTGTTGGAAATATGGTCGTCACCACGGATGATATGGGTAATCTCCATCAAATAATCGTCGACGACGGCCGCGAAGTTATAGGTTGGCATCCCGCCGCTCTTCATGATTACAAAATCATCCAACAGACCCGCTTGGAACTTAACCTCTCCTTTGACGATATCGTCAATGACGATCTCGCCTGTTTCGGGCATCGCGAAGCGAACGACACAGGGCTCGGCCTCAGCGCGACGGGCTGATTGATCGGCAGGAAGGTCGCGACAGGCTTTATCGTACTTTGGCGGCTGCCCGGCCTTCTGGGCAGCTTCGCGCTTTGCCGCCAGTTCCGCGGGGGTGCAGAAACAACGATAGGCTTTTCCGGTTGCTAACAGTCGGTTCGCGTATTTGTCGTAGATTTCCAGCCGCTCGGTTTGGAAATAGGGTCCATGGGCACCACCTGTTTCCGGGCCTTCGTCCCAATCGAGTTTTAGCCAACGCAGGCCGTCAATGATGTGACGCACGGCCTCGCTCGTGGAACGCTCTTGATCCGTGTCCTCGACCCGCAGAACCAAGGAACCGCCTGCGTGACGGGCAAATAAGTAATTAAAAAGAGCCGTCCTGGCCCCGCCGATATGCAGGTGGCCGGTCGGGCTCGGCGCGAAACGCACGCGCGGCGCGGTATTAGCCATTTGACACCCCTTTCCTTCACGGATTATAACACAGGTAGGAGGTTTTCTAATGATGAGACACCGCCCCGCCCTTTTGCTCGTCGGAGCCGCGCTTTTATTCGCTCTGGTTGCCAATGGCTGCGTGAATGGATCCAACCAAACAAAAATGACGACGGTAAAGCCCGCCGTACGGCAAAACTACGCTGTAACAATCAAGAATTTCGCGTTCAGCCCGTCGGACCTGACAGTCGGGGCAAAGTCGCGCGTTACCTGGACCAACAAAGACCAGGGGCCGCACACGATCGTAACCACGCTTTTTGACAGCGGGCTGCTGGGGCAGGGAGAAACCTATAGTTACACATTCATTAAGCCCGGCATATATCCGTATCACTGCAAAATCCACCCGTATATGGAAGGCGTGATTGTTGTCAAGTGACGGAAAACCACGTAGAATAGACTTTTGTTCGTGGCGCATTCGTCTAGAGGCCTAGGACACCTGGTTCTCAGCCAGGAGATCAGGGGTTCG
>JANXYU010000021.1 GCA_025355855.1 Actinomycetota bacterium | reverse complement strand
CGTGGGGCTAACGGTCGCTATCGAGACGCTTAGCTTGCCCCGGCCGCGGCCCGTGGTCAGATAGAGATCGTCCCCGGCCCGGCTCACGGGCTCGGTCTTAGGCGCCCGCAACGTGTTGGCTACCTCTTTTATAACAGTTATTAAAGCCCTTTGGTAGAGGACCGTGGTTTCCATATTCCGTTCGAAGAACTCCGCCAGGAAATGAACCATGCGCTCAGCGGCTATTGTCTCCCCCGCCATCTTGTCTTTCAGATCAGCCATCGCTTCCAGGCGAACCGCGCAAGGCCCTGAAAATGAGACAATCGCGTCGCCCAAAATGCCCGTCTTTTGATATATCCAATGGTTGGCTAACTCCGTGCCGTTGTAGGTGCGGTCCTCGAACAATACCTGGGTCTTTAACATAATCCTCTCCTGACATTTTCCTTAAGCCTGGTCGCAGGCGCGCGCCAACCGCCGGCACGATTCGCATCGGCCGCACATGACGTCACCGCCGCGATAACAAGCCCACACTAGATCAAGCGGGGCCTCAAGACGCCGCCCGAGTCTGATTATCTCAACTTTATCAAGGTCAAGAGTATGACAAACCACCCGCACTCTCCCTTGCGTTGAAAAAGCCAGAGCCTCGTTGGCCGCGTCCACGTACTCGGCGCTGTTATCGGGAAAGGTAACCGCTTCCTCGGCGTTAAAGCCGGCCACAACCTCGTCGGCGCCCACTTGTTCAGCCAAAGCGGCCGCGATGTTAACAAAAACGCCATTTCGATTGGGAATCCAAACCGCCGCGGCGCTCAAACCGGTTGTCGCCGCGTCGTCAAGGTCGCCGGTGGTCGGTTCCGGCATTCTAACGTCGGCGTTTGTCAGGGCCGACGTTTTGGACGTCAGCCAGGGTATCTCCAGCCGTTTGTGCCATACTCCGTAGCGTTCGGCCATCGCGGCCGCCGCGGTGATTTCGCGCGCCGCAGCCAGCTGTCCGTAATCGAAGGTCAGGGCGCCCAGAACATGACCGGCCTGGGCCGCTGCCGCGAGATTGACGGCTGAATCTAAACCCCCGCTAAGTAGGACGACCGACCCTGGCACTCTTCCCCCGTCCTACTCGTAGTACGATATGCAGGCTGTTTCAGATTCCCAGACGTTCACCCTGTTCACATGTAATCCAGCTGGCATATTGCTGGCCTGCATCTCGTGCCAGAGATAGTTAGCGAAATTTTCCGCCGTCGGGCTTAGGTGATCGAACGGCGGCACATCGTTCATGTGAGCGTGATCGAACTTCGCCAATATGCCGTTGACCTTATCCTTTAAGTCTTTAAAGTCATAAAGCAGGCCGATTTCGTTAAGGGCTTGACCGGCCACCATTACATCGATTTTAAAACTGTGTCCATGCAGCCTCGCGCACTCGCCAGGGTAGCCGGTCAGACTATGCGCGGCGTCGAAATGGGTCTTAATTGTCAGTTCATACATTGTTCTGCTTCCCTTCCTTAAGTGTCTCTACGAAAGCCTCCAGCCTCAATCTATTACGTCCATCCAACGGCCCTGGTTTATCCGCTTCCAGATTGAGGACGGGAACGCCTGCCGTCTCTCGGATTATTATCTCGTCCAGCTGGTGATAGCAGAAACTCTGCACATAATGAATAAGTCCGTCGACCCTGCGCTTGGCCGCTTCGCGCGCTATCACCGGTGCTCTCGTGCCGGCTCCATAGGGATATGTGTATCCCAAGTACTGCTCCGTAAGACTTGCTGACCTGTGCGGCATCGCGAATTCGCGCTGCACTTCATTATACACAACGCCCGCTCCCATCTCGGCGGTTCTCGTGAAAATATCGCTGGTTATCGGCGGTACCCCCACCAACCCCAGCCTGACGCCACTAACCAGAGGCGTCCGCGTCCGGCTGGCTTTAAGGACTGTGCTCAACTCAACGAAATAGCTGTCCGGGTCTCCCTTAAAATCACTGGTATTGATCAGGGCCAAGTGGTTTTCCTCACCGTTAAATATATCTTCCTGCCACGTCAGACGGTCTATTTCCAGAGCTGTGCGCCTTGTCTCGTTGAGCCTGATCCGCCAGACCTCCGACTCCCCGGGCGCGGCGCCCAGTGCGCTTTCCAGGCATGTGATGCTACGGCTTAGACCGGCGCTGTCGCCGCGGCTAGGATAGGCGAACTCATAAGTGGTAAGCCCACGGTGGCGCAGAAGCTCTAGCAGTGCCCCCGTATTAGCGCAATCGCCTTGAACGACCCCGATGACCTCTGATATCTCAGGCCGCAATTGAAGCGCCCCGAACATTCCCTTGATCCAAGCGCAGTAATTGCGGGCAAACCCGGCATTCTCGGCCAGGGTAATCATTTGAGCGGGTTCTTCTGATGTAATAAAGACATTGTTTAGGTCGACCGGAATGGCCCCCGCGGCGTAAATGATTTCAACAGGGATGGTGGAGGTGATGCCGATATAGCGCGGCGTCACGAGCCAAACTCCGCCAGTATCTGCTTGACCTCGTTATCCTCGACTTGGGTAAAGTCGTAATACCAGGCTCCGACTGAACCGAACGGAGCGGGTGTCTGCAAGATGACGACCTCGTCGGCCTCTTTCATCAGCATCACGGCTGTATCGGACGGTGCTACCGGTGCGGCTAATATAACCGCGGTCGCCTTCTTTCTCTTTAGAAATCGAATCGCGGCGCGGGTGGTGACTCCGGTCGCCACGCCGTCATCGACAACCAAGACGGTTTTTCCGCTAAGCCGGCTCGCGGCCTTGTTGTCACCCAAAAACTTCGCTCTCCGGGCAATCTCAGCCGTCTGAGCGACTCTCGCGCGCTCAATATAGGCCGCGTCCGCGCCTGTCGCGGCGACTGCTGGCAGGTCTAGAATCGTCTCCCCGTCCGCGTCGACGGCGCCGATTCCGAATTCAGGATTTCCGGGAGCGCCGATCTTGCGGGCGATGACGTATCCGAGAGGCGCGTCTAGAGCCCGCGCGACCTCCGCGGCGACGACCATTCCGCCGCGCGGTATGCCCAGCACGACCGTCTTCTCTTTCCCGAAATCAGCGAGACGGGCGGCCAGTTCACGACCGGCTTCTACTCTATCGGTCCACATAATGACCCCGTTAATGACGCTGTCCCGGCGCCGGTTATCCTGACGGACGCAAATCTTCCTGCCCAAGCACCGGCCGCCGGAAAATTGACAATTTTATTTGTTCTAGTCCGTCCTGTCCAGCTCACTTCGCCCCGTCGGCTCGGCCCAATAACGAAAACCTCAACCACGCGCCCGAGATAGGCCTGACAGGCGCGGTCGCTTAAGGTTGATTGTAGCTCTATCAACTGTCTTAGACGAGTCTCTTTCGTCCGCCAGGAGACCTCGTCGGGCAGTTCGGCCGCCGGTGTGCCCGGGCGCGGCGAATAGATGAACGTGTAAGCGGAATCGTAATTGATGCGCTCGACCGCTGCCAGCGTTTCGTTAAACTCCTCTTCCGTTTCGCCGGGAAAGCCGACTATCAAATCGGTCGACAAAGCGACGCCCGGTATCGCCGCTCGCAACGCCTCCACTCGCTCCAGATACTTGTCCAGCGTGTAGCCTCGGTTCATGGCCGTCAGTATTCTATCTGAACCCGCCTGTAGCGGCAGATGAACATGTTCGCAGGCGTTTGCGGACGCCGCCAAGGCTGCAATGGTGGCTGGCGACAGATCTTTCGGGTGGCTGGTTAGAAAACGGACGCGCCGCAAATCAGGTATATCGTCCAAAGATGAAAGAAGGTGGGCAAACAACCCTGGCTCGCCCAGATCATTGCCGTATGAGTTGACGTTCTGCCCGAGGAGCGTGATTTCCCGAGCGCCACGCGCCACCAGAGTTTTGGCGTCGGTTAAAACTATATCAAGCGCTCGGCTCGCTTCCCTGCCCCGAGTATATGGCACGACACAATAAGAACAGAAATTATTGCAACCCCGGCTGATCGGCAACCAGGCGCGCCAAGGGTCTTCCGGACGTACATGCAGGTGATCAGGCAGTAGCTCCGTGGCTTGCAGTAGATCGATTCGTGTCTCACCTTTAGCGGCTCGATCAATGGCTTGGGGCAAAAGGTGGAAAGCGCTGGTGCCAAAAATAATGTCCGTTTGAGGCAAATCTTTCCAGAGCGCGCTCCTCTTTTGCTCCGCGACGCAACCGCCGACAGCCAGAAGAGGGCTTTGATTATGTTTGAGGGGTGACTTTAAGCTGTTCACGTACCCATAGAGCCGGTCAACAGCGTGCTCGCGCACGGCGCAAGTATTGATGACGATCAGCTCTGCCTCAGCCGGATCCGTTGTTTCCAGGTGACCGGCTGCCAATAATGTTCCCGCCGCGACCTCGGAATCCGCTTTATTCATCTGACAACCGAAGGTTCGAACGTAGAATAGCATATGACCTCGGTGATTTATGTTTAGGCAGGCCTGCCGGCGGCCTGTTTCAGAAGCCGCAAGCGATTTTCGTCAACGCCGCAGGAACCCATGGTGAAACGACCCGGAGTGCGCGGGCCGTGGCAATCGGAACCGCCTGTGATCACAAGACCGTACTGATCAGCCAGAGTGAGGTAACGATCGATGTCATGACGTTTGTGGTCAAGGCAATATCCTTCCAATCCCATCAATCCCTGTTCAACCAGTTCCGGAATCTTTTCGTCGGCGTGTGACAATTGCGGATGTGCCAGTACGGGTACGCCGCCGGCGGTTTTGATCGCCTCGATGACGTCACCCGCCGTGAAATTGTCCTTGGGAACGAAGCATGGTTTTCCATTGCCAAGATGGAGCTCGAATACCTCGCCGAGGTTGCGGGCATAGCCGGCGGCGACGACCGCCCGCGCGATGTGCGCTCGAGTCAGCAAACCGTTTGAGGTCTGCCGCAGTGCGTCATCGAGGGTCAACGGCATTCCGGCGGCTGTCAAACGTTCGCACATCTCAGCCGCCCGCGTGAGCCGTTTATCCTTAAGGTCAGTCAGATAATTAAGAAATGCCGCCGCCTCGTAATCAACGAAGTAGCCAAGGATATGGATGTCCCGGTCGCCAACGTCTGAGCCCATCTCAATACCAGGAATAAAATCGAGTCCTGCTGATCGGGCGGCCTCGGCCGCTTCCGCCACCCCGGCGACGGTGTCATGGTCGGTTAGCGCGAGGGCGTGTATTCCCAGCTCGCCTGCGCGGTTGACGACCTCCGTCGGGGTAAATGTGCCGTCCGACGCGAGGCTATGGATGTGTAGATCGGCGAAAACCTTACTTGGCATATTCGACGGACCTGGTTTCCCTGATGACAGTGACCTTGATTTGGCCGGGGTATTCCAGTTCGTCTTCGATTTGTTTAGCGACGTTACGCGCCAAGGCCTGCGAGTCGATGTCAGTGATGTCCTCCGGCCGAACCATGACGCGAATCTCCCTGCCGGCCTGCATGGCGAATGATTTCTCCACGCCAGTAAAGGATTCGGCGATCGCTTCCAATTTTTCCAGGCGTTTGATGTAGCTCTCCAACGTTTCCCGGCGGGCGCCAGGGCGAGACGCCGACACAGCGTCTCCGGCGGCGACCAGCACCGCTTCGACCGTTTCGGCGTCGACCTCGCCGTGATGGGCCGCGATGGCGTGACATACTTCAGGACTTTCTTTCAGCCGCTTAGCCAGATCGGCGCCAATCGTACCGTGGGGCCCGTCGATCTCATGTGTTACCGCTTTGCCGATATCGTGGAGCAAGCCGGCCCGCTTAGCTAGTTTGACGTCGGCTCCCAGTTCGCTTGCCATAATTCCCGCGAGATGAGAGACCTCGATTGAGTGCCGCAGCACATTTTGACCGTAGCTGGTCCGATAACGCAGCCTACCGATGGCTCGAATGAGCTCAGGATGCAAACCATGCACATCGGCCTCCAGGGCCGCCGCGTCACCCTCCTCGCGTATCTTTTGATCGACTTCTGCTTTGGATTTGTTGTACATCTCCTCGATGCGCGCGGGGTGAATTCGTCCATCGGCAATCAGTTTCTCCAGGGTCAAACGCGCGATTTCTCGTCTCACGGGGTCGAAGCTTGACAGCGTAACCGCCTCCGGCGTGTCGTCAATAATAAGATTTACCCCCGTCATGGTCTCGAATGCGCGGATGTTTCTGCCTTCGCGGCCGATGACCCGCCCTTTTACTTCGTCGCTTGGCAACGGTACAACTGAGACGGTCGTCTCCGCTGTATGGTCGGAGGCTACACGCTGAATCGCCAAACTGACCAGGTTGCGAGCGCGACGCTCGCCTTCTTCCTTGGCTTCGTTCTCGATTTTTCCAATAATCTGAGCCGCCATAGTACGTGCTTCTTCCTCGGCTCGTTGGAGGAGCTGTTGTTTGGCTTCATCCCGGGTCATGTGACCGATCTTCTCCAGTAAGACTGTTTCATCTTTCAACTTCGTTTCCAGCTCGTTGCGTAATCGGTCGTTATTTTGTTCCTTGGCAACCAGGCTTTGTTCTTTCCGCTCCAGGGTACCTAACTTGTTCTCCAGGTTCTCTTCACGTTCGGCCATCTTGACCTCGCGTCTTTCGATCTCAACCTGGCGCTTCTTTACTTCTTGTTCGGCTTCGACGCGCATGTTGTAAACTTCATCACGGATCTCAAGCAGGCTTTCTTTCTTCTTTGTTTCGGCTTCGCGTTCGGCGTCGCCTAGTATCTTGGCCGCGTTTTCGCTGGCTGCCGTGATGCGAGTCGCCGAATACAGCTTAAACCCAATGACTCCGGCAGTGCCGCCGGCCGCCAGGCCGACGATCAATAGAATTACGCTCAACATGGTTCCTCCATTTGATCTTTCATTTCGGGCAATAAAAAACACCGAGCAAATATTTTCGTTAGGCTCGGTGCCTTCTACAGCTATCCGTATTCTTGTTCCGGTAGTAATGGCTCGTTATGTTAAAGCTGCGGCGCTCTTGATACGCGTCCTACTCACTGGCGGGCATCGTGCGTGACCATTAGGTCAAGGCCCGCTTTGAATTAGATTTTAACCGCTCATAGACAGAGTGATTTCCCTTATATTACAGCCATTTATTTTCAACCGGACATCAAATTTCATCATTAAAGATTCAATGCAAGACTAGGATAATTAACACCTTACCTTGTGTCATTGTATCTCCGGCTGGTTAGGCACGTCAAGCAGTGTTCTAGTGTACGCTCTAGTCGCGTTCCGCGCGTATCAACGCGTCAATAGCTTCACGAGCTGCTCCGGCGGCAAATCCCCTCCGCACGAGATATCCAAACACTTGCTTGCCCTTTTTATAAGGATCGGTCGTAGACAGCCGGCGCCAACGGTCCGCGGCCAAGCCGGCGGCGCGATCTACTTCCGCTTCCGCGGGGTATTCATCGTCCAGAACAGCTTCAATTGTTCGTTTCTCAACGCCCAGGCGGGTCAATTCTGACACTAACCTACGCCGGCCATAGCCTTTGGTCGTAGCGCGTTCGCGCACCCAAGTGGTCGTGAACAGGGTGTCATCTACCAACCCCGCGCGCTGCAGGCGTAACATAACGACGTCGGCCACGTCGGTCCAGCCCCGTTTGACCAAGTATCCTACTAGCTCATGACGGGTCCTGGAGCGATATGAAAGAAATCCGCAGGCTTGGTCAAACGCCTTATCCTCAGGCGTTTTGTCCATCAGGGGTGCCGGCTGCGGCCGGTTCGGTTGCCTCGCTGGGTGGCGTAGCTTTATTTGAGGTTTTTGTCTCTTTCACCGGCGTAGTCGTTGCGCTTTCAGCCGCCGCAGCCGCTTCCGAAGCGGCTGCTTTGGCCGTCGTTGCGGCGTCTTTCGCCTTCTTCACCTCGCGGCCTTTCTCAACTTCCTCGAGAATCCGAGCTTCGAGCTTATTGAGTAAAACAGGATTCTCTTTAAGATATTGTTTTGTGTTTTCGCGACCTTGACCAATGCGTTCTTCGCCGTAGTTATACCAAGCTCCGCTTTTTTGAACAATTTCCATCTCGGCCGCCAGGTCCAGAATGGTGCCCTCCCGGGAAATGCCTTCGCCATACATTATGTCGAATTCGGCTTGTCTGAAAGGCGGCGCCATCTTGTTCTTGACAACCTTTACCCGACAGCGGTTACCAACGATGTCAGTTCCTATCTTAAGAGATTCGATTCGCCGGATATCCATGCGAACAGAACTGTAAAATTTAAGAGCCCGCCCGCCCGGTGTCGTTTCCGGGTTGCCGAACATGACGCCGATCTTCTCGCGGAGCTGATTGATGAATATCGCGGTTGTCCGAGATTTACTGATCGTGCCGGTCAGCTTGCGCAACGCCTGAGACATCAAACGCGCCTGCAAGCCTACGTGGCTATCGCCCATCTCTCCTTCGATTTCCGCTCGCGGCACAAGAGCCGCCACCGAATCGATAACGATCACATCCAGCGCGCCCGAGCGCACTAGCATATCAGCGATTTCCAAGGCCTGCTCGGCCGTGTCCGGCTGACTGACCAGCAGGTTGTCGATGTCAACCCCCAACCGGCGTGAATATACAGGGTCCAGAGCGTGCTCCGCGTCGATAAAGGCGGCTTCACCACCCGCTTTCTGCGCTTGCGCGACTATGCTCAAGGCCAAAGTCGTCTTGCCGCTCGCCTCCGGTCCGTATATCTCGATGACGCGTCCGCGCGGGACGCCGCCTATGCCCAAAGCTATGTCGAGGTTCAGCGCGCCGGTTGGGATAAAGGCGACCTCCCTGTTAATATGCTCCTCGCCCAACCGCATAACCGAACCCTTGCCAAATTGCCGCTCGATGTGCTGTAAGGCCATTTCTAGAGCTTTTTCACGTTCCAAAGTCGTCCTCCTTAGATTGATTATGGTATTTTCGCAACTAATCGCACCTTACTACAAACATGTGTTCGTGTCAACGATATCTTAACCGCCCAGCGCGAATCTTGCATTGGCTGTATATTCGGCGCCCGCGCGGCTCAATCGACTTTGATATAACACCAGCTCGTCAGCTTGTTGAATAGTTGTTCCGACGGTCATTGCGCTCTTTTCCCAAGCGTTCGGGTCGGCCATCAAGTATGGCTTTTTTACGCGGCCCAGCGTGATATGCGGTTGGAACGGTCTTTCCTCCGATTCGAATCAGCATCATTGACGGCTCTCTCCTTCGCTTCGTCGACGTACCCCAAGAATTTCAACGTAACATGCAAACTCTTTGGTTCGACCCATTTGGTGTCCGGGATGGCGCCGCGTAGCTCGTCTTGGGCTTTGCCCAAACCGTTGTTTCGCCTTCGGGGAAATATCTATCGCGATAAACAGACGTTTCTTGGGCTCTGCCACAATCGTCAGGCTGAAGCGCCGCCACGGCGTGCTCTATCCAGCAAGTACAGCCGCAGCATATTTAACGCGTACTGGGATGTTTTGAAACGAATATCGTTTCGGTCTCCGTGAAACGTTCTATTTGAACAGACAATCGATTCCGCTGTCGCTAGGGCAAAATAAACGAGCCCGACCGGCTTCTCCGCCGACCCGCCGTCCGGCCCAGCGATGCCGGTTACTGCGATAGCCAGATCGGTTCCCAGGGCTGTACGAGCGCCAATGGCCATTTCTTCCGCTGTGGGAGCGCTGACCGCCCCGTGACTCAGTAGCGTCTGCGGGCACACGTCCAACAACCGTTGCTTGATCTCATTGTCGTAGGCAATAACGCCGCCGGCATAATAAGCCGAACTGCCCGCAACATTGGTGATTCGGTCGCCGATCAGCCCTCCAGTTATCGATTCAGCCGTAGCCAACGACAAATCTTGGGCCACGAGAAGCTTCCCGACCTCGCTCTCCATCTCTTCCGTATCAATGGCAAAAATATAGTCGCCCAGCCGCTCGCGTAAAGCGTCCTGAGTGTCTGCGATAATGGCCAGTGCCGAGTCGACATCGGGCGCCTTCGCGGAAATACGGATCGCTACAGACCCTCGCATAATTAGCGGTGCGAGCGTCGGGTTTGTCTGCGCGTCGATAATGTCCTGAATCTGGTTTTCTATCTCTATTTCGCGCAGCCCGTAGATCTTCAGTATTCGTGACAAAATTACGGCTCCGCTCGCCGAGCCGACTCGTAAACGAGGAATAATATCGGCCTCCAGCATCCTGTTCATCTCGGCAGGCACACCCGGCGTGGCAGCGATCAGGCGGCCTTTGTGTTCTACAACAAAACCGGCCGCGGTGCCTAACGTCGGCTTGATAGCGATAGCACCGGCCGGGAGCAGCGCCTGGCGCATGGTTTTGTCTGTGGCTGTGGGCGCGAAATCACGTAACTTCGCGCGAATCAGTTTCTCTAAGGCCGGGACTGGTTGCAGTGGCAGATGCAGAGCCGCCGCGACCGCGTCGCGGGTTAAATCATCATCGGTGGATCCCAAGCCCCCGGTTAGGATAATCGCGTCAGCCCTAGTAAGCGCCGTCTTAATCGCTGCCGCGATGCGTTCAAGATTGTCTCCGACTGTCGTTTGGCAATAGCAATCTAAGCCTGCCGCAGCCAATTTTAGACCGATGTCGCGGGCGTTGGTATTGATGCTCTGTCCCAATAGCAGCTCAGTGCCAACGTTTATGACTTCGCATTTCATGGCTGGTCGGCCTCGTCCAGCAAAACGTGGGAACCGCGTATAAAATAGTCAATCCCGCTAACGACCGTCATCACCAAAGCGATAGCAATCAGGATGCTCTCGAGCCAGGGGCCATATTCCGGTACGGGTATCTTAATGATCAGGAAAACAATCGCCACAATCTGCGTAACCGTTTTTATCTTGCCCCATTTGCCGGCTGGGATAACGATGTGGTTGACGGCCGCCGACATGCGCAGTCCGGTGACAGCGAATTCGCGGCCGATGATAATGACGGCTATCCAGGCGCTTAAGCGGCCCAAACCGACGAGGCTGATCAGAGCGGCGGAAATAAGCAATTTATCCGCCAAAGGATCCAACAGCTGGCCCACGGACGTCACCAAGCCGCGAGACCTCGCTATATAGCCGTCAATGCCGTCTGTAACCGCTGCCAAAACGAATATTACGCCAGCCACTACCGCTCCCCACTGGATAGTGACACCCAGATAGGTCAGGCTCGTCTTGGAGAGTAAAAACGCCATGAATACTGGAATCAAAAGAATGCGGCTGATTGTTATCTTATTTGGCAGGTTCAGCAATATGTCGAGTCTCCTTTAGTAAGATTTTACGGTTTGGCGGTAGCGGACGCTTGACCGATAGCCGGACTGACGGCGCGCGGTGTGCTGCGCAGACAACCGTATGAACCGAGAAAGACAAATATTATCGCTGCCGCGACGGCGCCATATATCCAGATAGGCACGCGGTTGCCGCGGAGAACATTCGGTCTGGTATGCTCCTCGGGTACAATCGGCTCGTTTCCCTCAACCAAGCCGCCAGTTTCCCGCTTGAATTGGGCCACGATGGCGCCAGGGTCAAGACCTACTGCGCCGGCGTAAAGCTTAACGAAACCGATCGTGTAAGATTGGGGTGGCAGATTGTCATATTCGGCGTTCTCGATAGCGGCCAAAAAGCGCGGGCTTACTTTCGTCTTGGCACTGACATCTTCTAGCGTTAGCCGGCGACTTTCACGTTGATTTCGCAGGACCTTACCGACCGCCGCCAAAACAACCCCCCGAATGATTTTGTGGCCCGCAGCTACTCGCCGTCGCCGCTCCGGACTCTTTCAAACTCTTCTTCGCTCAGCAAGACCGCGCGCGCCTTGCTGCCGTCGGCGCCGCCAACAATGCCTCTTTCCTCCATCGTATCAACCAAACGAGCGGCGCGGGAATACCCGACCCGTAAGCGTCGCTGCAACATAGAAATGGACGCGGCGCCTGTCCGTACGACCACCTCGATCGCTTGATCTAAAAGCGGATCTTTATAGTCTGAAGTCGTCCAGGGATTGACCTGTTCTTCTTCAAGTATCTCGGCTGAATAGTCCGGCGCTCGCTGGCCGCGGACAAAGTCCGTTACTGCCGTGATCTCTTGCTCGCTCAGATACGCGCCTTGGATTCGCTTCGGTTTCACCGAGCCAGCTTGCAGAAAAAGCATATCCCCTCGCCCAATCAGCTTCTCGGCGCCAGGCATGTCCAGAATAACCCGGCTGTCCATCTGGCTGGCTACCTCAAAGCTCACGCGCGAAGGAATGTTGGCTTTTATTAACCCGGTGATGACGTCGACGCTGGGACGTTGGGTCGCGACCACAAGATTGATACCGACAGCTCGTCCCATCTGGCTAAGACGGCAGATCGACTCCTCCACTTCAGCGGGAGCTACCATCATCAGATCGGCGAGCTCGTCGATGACGATTACAAGGTACGGCATAACCGCCTGGTCATCGGCCTTTTCTTTGTTGTAGAAGTCAATATTTCGGGCACCCGCCTCGGCCATAGTCTTAAATCGCCGTTCCATCTCTTTGACCGCCCATGACAGTATCTGGCTGGCGTGCCGCGGGTTGGTGATAACCGGAGCCAGCAGATGCGGGATATCCTTATAGTAGGTCAACTCGACCATCTTCGGGTCGATCAGTATCATTTTGACCTGGTCGGGATGGGAGAAGAACAAGAGTGACGTGATGATCGAATTAACGCAAGTCGTTTTGCCGGAACCGGTCGCCCCGGCGATCAGCATATGAGGCATGTGACCAAGATTTATGATGAACGGCCCGCCTCCGATGTCTTTACCGATCCCCGCCATGAGCGGGCCGATCTTGTCTTTCGCCTCCGGTGCTGTCAAGACGTCACCTAAAGTCACCATTTCCTTGTCATCGCTGGGGACTTCGATGCCAACGAGCGCTTTCCCGGGAATTGGAGCGAGGATCCGGACATCGGACGCGGCTAGAGCCAGCGCCAGATCGTTTGACAAGGAACTGATGCGATTTACCTTAACCCCGCTCCCCAATTGAAGCTCAAAACGGGTAACGGTCGGTCCCTTGACGACCCGGGCAACGGCGGCGTCTACTCCGAAATCGCGAAGCGCATCCTCCAGAACTTTGATCCGGTCATTAACCGACTTCCTCCATACTTTATCGGAGCGCGGCGGCGACGTGCGCAGTAGGTCAAGCGGCGGGAATATGTAATTTTTGTCCTTCAAGGCCGCAGGCGGTTCCGGTGCGGCGTGTTCGATCACCTGCGTCTCTTCGATTCGGATCGTTTCGGCGATCCGGTCGGCGGCGGTTGCCGGCGCCGCGTTTGAGGTGGCCTTCTCCGCCGGCGCAGGGTGGCCGGGTGGCTTGGTCGTTTGCTTCTTTTTTAGCGATACCAACCGCCGTCGTCCGCCACTGAGCAACTCCTCCGTATAGTCGGAGAGCGAGATTCCTGCCGTAATGACGATGCCGATCAACAGCAGCGCCGCCAAGATGATATAGGCGCCGGCCAGTCCGGTCACTTTGGTCAGCGCATAGCTGATGACGGCTCCCGTGTAACCGCCAAATGCGCCAATACGTCCGGGCTCGAACGGATCGGGATCGGCTAGGTGGATAATGGAGATAAAAGATAAGAAGGTGATCGCCAGACCGACTCCTTTGCTGACGATAAGGTTGCGCCAACGCTCAACAAGAAACAATATGGCCCACACGGTCAACACAACCGGCGCCATATACATACCCAGTCCGAAGAGGCTTTTTAGCGCCTTACTCGTGACGTCTCCGATGGCTCCGCCATACCCGAAGATGCTGACTGCCGTGAATAACGCCAAGGCGCCTAGCGCAATCGCGTATATATCTCGCTCCTGCGACGACGTCAAATGAAAAGACCCGCTTTTGCCTTTCTTGCGCTTCTTGGCCATGCTTGTCCTTTTTATGTTCAGGTCTCGATGATAATGGGTAGTATCATTGGACGGCGTTTCGTTGCCTTGAAAAGAAACTTGCCGAGCGCGTCTCGGACATGCATTTTTAGAATGCCCTCATCGACGATCTCGTCCGCAATGTACGCCTCCAGCACTTCCTTGACGCTCTCTTTAGCCGCGTCGATCATGTCTTCGTCATCTTTCGGATAGACGAATCCGCGGGAGAATACATCCGGCCCCGTCGTGATGGTCCGTGTCTGCCGGTCAATACCGACGACGATAATGAAAACGCCGTCCCGGGACAAGCGCATCCGATCGCGCAGCACAACGTCGCCTACGTCGCCTATACCCAAGCCATCGACAAACATCGCACCGGCCGGCACTGATCCGTCGATCTTGCCTTTTCCTTTTTTAAACTTAATGACGTCGCCATTCTCGGCAATCAAGATATTGTCCGGGGGCATGCCGACACTTGCGGCCAGGTCGGCGTGGTGTTTCAACATGCGATACTCGCCGTGGATCGGAACAAAATACCGCGGCTTGACGATGTTGAGCATCAACCGCAGTTCTTCCTGAGCTGCATGTCCCGAAACATGCACACCCGCGTCTTTTTCGTAGACAACGTTTACGCCGACGCGGAACAGCTGATCAATTGTACGAGACACGGATTTTTCATTACCCGGAACAGGGCTGGCGCTGATCACGACGGTATCTCCTGGGACTAGCTGGATATGTTTCTGATCGTGGCTGGCCATCCTCGCCAAAGCGGCCATCGGTTCGCCCTGGCTGCCCGTCGCCAAAACGGCGATTTCCCGCGGCGGATAATTCATTACCTCATGCATGCCGATCAGCGTGTGCGGCGGTATTGTCAGGTAGCCAAGCTCAGAAGCAATATCAACGCTGGCCTTCATGCTCCGCCCGGCTATAGCGACCTTTCGTCCGTTGGCCGCGGCCACGTTGATGGCTTGTTGAATGCGGTGTACGTGCGACGAAAAGCAAGCGATGACTATTCTTTGCTCGGCCGCTTTGACCGCCACATCCAACGCTTTACCGACAGACCGCTCGGTTCGCGTATATCCCGGCGTCTCGGCGTTGGTGCTGTCTGACATGAACGCCAGAACACCTTTATTGCCGTAGGCGACGAACTTATCCATCTCCGTCATCCGGTTGTCGACCGGTGTCTGGTCAAGTTTGAAGTCGCCCGAGTGAATTACGATGCCCTCCGGAGTCTCGATCGCCAACCCGACGCCGTCGGGAACGCTATGGCTGACCCGGATGAAGGATACTTTAAAATCTCCGGTCTTAACGGATTTCTTGGGATCGACCTCTTTTAGACGCACCTTGCCCAACATCTTGTGCTCAGAAAGTTTGTTTTTTGCCAACCCCAAGGTCAATGGTGTCCCGTATACGGGCACATTAACTTGTTTCAAGAAGAAGGCCAGGCTGCCGGTATGATCTTCGTGTCCGTGGGTCAAAAACAACGCGCGTACTTTCCGCTTGTTTTTTATCACGTACGAAAAGTCGGGTAGAATCAAGTCGATCCCCAGAAGATCGTCTTCGGGGAACATCAGACCGGCGTCGATGACGATGATGTCGTTCTCCGTTTCGAGAACCATCATGTTCTTGCCGACTTCTCCCAGGCCGCCCAGCGGAACGATTTTGAGCACTATGCTAGCTCCAACTGTCCCAGGACTGCCTTAATTCGCGCCGCTTCGTCATCGGTCACCGGAACGAGCGGCAAACGCAGGCCTCCCACGGCAAATCCTGACATCTCGAGAGCTGCTTTAACCGGCGCTGGATTTGGGGCGATGAATAGCGCCTTGAACAGGTCCATCAGTTTGAAGTGAATCTCTAAGGCCTGCTTGACGTCGCCATTTTGGTAGGCTTCGACCATCATCTTCATTTCCGTTCCGACCAGGTGTGAGGCTACGCTGATCACACCCACACCGCCCAGGGCGATGACTGGAAGAGTCAAGAAATCGTCGCCGCTGTAGAGCAAGAAATCCTCTGCGGTCTCGCGCACGATGCGGGAAACCTGTTCCAGATCCCCACTGGCTTCCTTGATGCCGACGATGTTCGGTATCTCAGCCAGACGAATGATTGTCGCCGCCTCTACATTCTTGCCGGTTCTGCCCGGTATGTTATACAAAAAAAGCGGTAACGACGTATTGGCGGCAATGGTTTTGAAATGTTGATAGAAACCTTCCTGGCTTGGCTTGTTGTAGTACGGCGCGACTTGCAAAGAAGCGTGAACGCCCGCTGCTTCCGCCGCTTGCGTTAATGCTACCGCCTCGGCTGTTGAATTGGCGCCGCTGCCGGCGATGATCGTCGCCCTGTCTCCTGCGGCCGCCATGATGACTCTGTACAGCTCGGCCGACTCCGCGATCGTCAGTGTGGATGACTCGCCGGTTGTTCCGGTAATGACCAACCCCTCACTGCCCTGCTCGATCAGACGTTTCGCCAGTGCCGCCGCCTGGTCGTAGTCAACGCTCAAATCGTTCTTAAAGGGTGTCACCATCGCTGTGATTATTGGTCCATACCGCATAAAGCCTCCTTGCCTATAAATCCAGATAATGCTCCAAGCCGAAGGTCAAGCCTGGATGATTGATAACTGCCTTGACCGCTAAAATGACGCCCGGCATGAATGAGGTTCTATCAATTGCGTCATGCCTAATAGTGAGAGTCTGGCCGATTCCGCCAAAGATTACTTCCTGGTGAGCGACGAGACCGGGTAGCCGAACGCTATGGATGTGGACGCCGTTCACGACCCCGCCCCGCGCTCCAGTAACCGTTTCTTTTTCGCCTGGCTGCAGGCGAGCCTGATCGCCGCGTCCGACAATTCCGGCCGCAGTCTTTAAAGCCGTCCCTGATGGCGCGTCGGCTTTCTGATCGTGATGCAGCTCAATGATCTCAGCGGATTCAAAAAAGCGGGAGGCTGTCTTGGCCATTTCCATCATGAGGATGGCTCCGATCGCGAAATTCGGGGCGACTAACACGTTGACCTTGTAAGTAGAAGCTGCATCGCCCAGTTCTTTCAGATCGACATCCGTCAGGCCGGTCGTGCCGACAACGCAATGGACGCCGGCCTTAATGGCCGTCATGACGTTATGTTTCACTGTCGCCGGAGTCGTAAAGTCTATCATCACCTGCGGTTTGGAGGCTAAACTGCCAGCCTGGTCATTGGCGATCAAAACAGCTTTCTCGCCGTCACCGACATCCATGCCGGACGCCAGGCCGTTGGAGTCGAACGCAGCAATCAGCTGCAAGCCTGGATCAGCATTGACGGCCCGGCAAACCTCTTGGCCCATTTTTCCGGCGGCGCCGGCTACCATTATCTTAATCTTCATCTTCCCCACCTCGAATAGTTAAACAAAGCGATCAAACTCGTCTGGCTCAAATGGACCGATCACGGCCAACGTTCTCGGCCGGGCGAAAAGATCAGCCGCAACTCGGCTTACATCTGCCTTGGTAACGGCTTCGACCCGCTCAATCAGCTCATCGGCGGACAGAATCTCGGCTCCGTAGATCGAATTCCTGCCCAACCTGTTCATCCTCGTTGTGACATCCTCTAAACCAAGTACCAGGTTGCCCTTAAGCTGTTCTTTGGCGCGGGCCAATTCTGGATTAGTCACGCCGCGCAGCGCCAAGGCTTCAAACTCGTGCCGGATGAGTCCCAGAACTTGCTCTGCCTTATCCGGCGCCGTTCCGGCGTAAACCGCCAAGCTCCCTGTATCCGCGTACTGGCCCCGGTATGAATAAACCGAGTACACTAGGCCGCGTTTCTCGCGAATCTTTTGGAACAAACGGGAGCTCATACCGCCGCCCAAGACGACATCTATGATGCTTAGAACATACCTGTCCTCATCGAGAACATTGGCGCCTTCCATGCCATAACAAATATGCGCTTGCTGAGTTTCTTTTGGCCTAACAACCGACTGCGCATGCGCCTTTAACGAACGAGCTCTGCGTCTCCTGGCTTGTCCGCCTGTACGGTCGGAAAAAGCGGCCTCTATCTGCCCAACAAGTTTATTATGCTCGACATTACCGGCCGCCGCAACTACGATATTCGGCGTCGCGTATCCGTTCATCCAGTAGGTGATGACCTCTTTGCGGTCCAGGTTGCCAATAACCTTGGCCGTCCCCAGTATCCTGGGTCCGAGCGGATGACCGTGAAATAGAGTGGAATCGAAGATATCATGGACAAGTTCGCTGGGTGCGTCTTCATGCATGTTAATCTCTTCCAGCACCACCGTTCGCTCCGAGTCGATATCATCGGGCCGAAATATGGGATGAATGACGAGATCGCTCAATACGTCGACGGCTACGTCCAGGTGCTTGTCAATAACCCGCCCATAGACACAGGTGTATTCTTTGGCGGAAAACGCGTTTAGTTCCCCGCCGACGGAGTCGAACGTCTCGGCAATCTGCCGGGCCGAGCGCGAGTTCGTACCCTTGAATATTAGGTGCTCAAGAAAATGAGTCACACCTGCCTGGGAACGAGTTTCGTCCCGGGTGCCCGCTTTAATCCATAAGCCGATGCTTACGGAGCGGACACCCGGGACGAATTCAGTTACAACCCGCATGCCATTGTCCAGCCGGGTTGATTCGTATAGTCTGTCTTGGTTTAGGCCGGATATCTTGGCCGTGTCTAGTCTACTTTCAGTTTATCGATGTCGACCGGGACTAGACTTACCTTACCCCGCTCGTCAACACCAACGACCTTCACATGCACTTTGTCACCGACGTTAACGACATCTTCGACCCTATCGATGCGGCGGCTGGCCAGCTTCGATATGTGGATCAAACCGTCGCGTCCCGGCATCAGTTCGACAAATGCTCCGAATGGCGCGACCGTAACAACCGGTCCGACAAACTCCTCGCCCACGTTTACCGGCGCCGGGGGTGCCGTTATGCGGTCGATCATGGCTTTCGCTTTTTCGCCGCTCTCCACGTCTCGAGCGGTGATAAAGACCCGCCCATCATCTTCGATATCTATTTGCGCGCCGGTTTCCTCAACAATGCTGCGGATCATCTTGCCGCCTGGGCCGATGATCTCCCTGATTTTGTCCGTGGGTACTGTGACGATGATCAAACGCGGCGCGTACTGCGACATCTCGGCGCGCGGCGCCGGGATGGTATCGGTTATCATCTTGAGAATCGCCATACGGGCGTCTTTGGCCTGTGCCAAAGCCTGACTGATCGTGGCATGGCTGATGCCGCCGATTTTGGCGTCCATCTGCCAGGCGGTAATACCGTTCTTGGTACCCGCAATCTTGAAGTCCATGTCGCCCATGAAGTCTTCACTGCCCATGATGTCCGTCAGAATCGCTTCTTTGTCGCCTTCCTTAATAAAGCCCATGGCGATTCCGGCGACGGGTTCCTTGATCGGCACACCCGCGTCCATAAGGGCCAGGGTGCTCGCGCAGACGCTAGCCATTGAGCTTGAGCCATTGCTTTCCAAAACTTCAGAAACCAAGCGCACGGTGAACTGAAAAGTCTCATCCAGCGGAATCATCGGGTACATCGCGCTTTCGACCAGCGCTCCATGTCCGATCTCGCGGCGTTTCGGGCCGCGCATGAAACCGGTTTCACCTGTCGAGAACGGCGGAAAGTTATAGTGGTGCAGGAAACGCTTCGAGGTCTCTATACCTAGTCCGTCTACCTTCTGCACTTCGCCTATCGAGCCAAGCGTCAAGGCTGTCAGAACCTGTGTCTCGCCCCGCGTGAACAGACCTGAACCGTGCGCTCGGGGCAGTAATCCTACCTCGCAAGTTATAGGCCGAATCTCTGTCAAGCCGCGGCCGTCAGCCCGCCGTCCGTTTTCAACAATATTGCGCCGGAACTCTTTCTTTTCGGCGTCATAAAGAGCGCTTTTGAGCTCACGGGTCTTTTCGTCGCCCTGCTCGGCAAATTTTTCGTGTGCTTTTGCAGCGATCTCTGCCAACGCCGTCCGGCGTTCTTTACGCCCCGTAATCATCATGGCGGTCGCTGTATCTCCCGCGACAAAGTCCAGAACTTCGTTATAGAAAGCGTCGTCCATGGCCGGCGCGACAAACTCTCGCTTCGGCACCCCAGCCTGGGCCGCAAATTTCTCTTGCGCGGCGATGATCTTGTCCAGAGCAGCCCGCGCGTCTTCCAGAGCGCCCAGCATTATCTCTTCGTCGACTTCGTCAGCTTCGCCTTCTACCATTAGTATCTCTTCTTTATTACCGGCCACGATGACGTCTATCTTGCTTTGCGCCAGTTCCTCGTAGGTCGGGTTGATCACCACTTTACCGTCGACCAAACCAATGCGCACTGCCGCTAGAGGACCCTTAAAGGGCAGGTCGGATAGGCTGATGGCCGCGGACGCACCATTCATTGCCAGAACGTCGGGCGGATTGATCATGTCAGCGCTGAGCACCGTCGCGATCACGTGCACGTTTGCTGTATAGCCCTTCGGAAAAGACGGTCTGATGGGCCTGTCGATAAGTCGAGCTGTCAAAATCGAATTCTCGCTGGGCCGGCCCTCCCGTTTCAAGAAACCGCCCGGTATCTTACCGGCGGCATACATTCTTTCTTCGACGTCAACCGTCAAGGGAAAGAAATCTAGCGGGGTTTCCGGTTCGTTGCCGCCCACGACCGTCACTAAAACTAATGAATCGCCTAGCCGCACGGTTACCGCGCCACTGGCTTGCTTGGCTAATTTGCCGGTTTCAAAACTTAGGGTCTTCCCGTCCACCTCTACAGATATTTCTTGCGTCAATGTCTTATTCCTCCACTCGTCGTCTTCTTTTTGTTTTACCGGCGCAGGCCGAGTTTGGCAATCAATTGCTCGTACCGGGCGCTATCCTCTTTCTTAAGGTAGTTGAGCATTTTACGGCGCTGGCCGACCATGATTAGCAGGCCTCGCCGGGAATGGTTGTCTTTTTTGTGGATCTTCAGATGCTCCGTCAGTTCGTTTATCCGAGTTGTCAGTAGCGCTACCTGAACTTCGGGGGAACCGGTGTCGGTGGCATGTTGTTTATGCTCGTTCACTATGCCTGATTTCTTCTCTGTGCTTAGGGTCACTTTACTCCTCACTCCTCCTTTCGGTATCGGTTAATAATAGCATATCGCGAGTTTGCCGCGCATCGACAGCGATTTGTCGCCCCAGCGCTTCAGCGTCGTCAAACCGCTGTTCCTCGCGCAGCCAAGCCCGAAATTCGATCGTAATTTCGGAGTCGTAGATATCTTGTGAAAAGTCGAGAAGATGCGCCTCTAGAAGCGGCCCCGCGCGCGTCTCGAAAGTCGGCGCGTACCCAAGGTTCAAAACCGCGGCTGTATCCGGAATCTCGTTAGTTTTCGCTAGGCCAGCGTAAACGCCGGCCGCCGGCAGACAAATATAGTCTGGAATCACAATGTTCGCGGTTGGAAACCCAAGATGACGTCCGCGTCTGGCGCCGCCGGTCACTTTTCCGTGATACATGGGCCAGCGGCCCAACATGGCGCGAGCTCCACCTACATCCCCGGCAAGTATATACTCTCTTATTTTTGAACTGCTGGCTTTGATACCGTCCAGAGCCAGCAATGGCAGCGCCTCCGACTGAATACCGCGGCGCCTGGCGAAATCCGCCAGCAAAATCACATCCCCCGCTCCGTTTCTGCCAAAGCGAAAATCCTCGCCGACCAGAATCTTGTCCGGCTGCAGCGGCATGATGTAGTCTTCTAGGAAGTCAGTCGGCGTTAAGCCGGCGAATTCACGCGTAAACTCGATCATAACGACCTGATCGATACCCTGAGCGAGCAGAAGGTCTTCTTTCAGCCGGGCATCCGTCAGCAGCAGCGGACCGGAACCAGGCTGCAATATCGCCGCCGGGTGACGGTCGAAGGTAACCACAGCACTTTCTTTTCCCAGCCGTTTCGCCTCTTCGACAACGCGGCGAATGACTGCCTGGTGCCCCACATGCACCCCATCAAAGAGACCGATCGTCAAAACAGTTCCCGCCGTCACAGACTACCCTCTCCTATTACGCGAACGGTTTTGGTAAGGCCCGGGCTGGCTAGTCGATGAATAGCCAGTGTTTCGCCGGCCGGTCCGTAGACAGCGATATCGCCGCTCGGGCTGTCGTCAAGCGGGTGCGTAAGCGTAAGTCCGCCTCCATTGAGAACAAGCCCTACTTTCGCGGTCTCCACAGTTATCGCCGGCAGGCCGGCCAGGCCGGCCTGGATGGAGATCACATGCTCAGCCAGATTATCTGCGTTGAGAAGATCTAGAGAGGTGGCGCCCGAGATCTCGAAAGCGCCACTCCGTGTTCGGCGCAGCGCGCTTAGGGTTCCTGGGAAGCCGACGGCCTGGCCGACGTCCCGAGCCAGGCTGCGGATATATGTTCCTTTGGAACAGGTGACTCTAAAATCGATTGTTGGCCGCTTGCCCGCTCGCCAATCGACAAGCTCAAAAGCGGTAATCTCAACCCGACGAGGTTCCGGCTCAGGCATTTCCAAGCCCTGGCGAGCTGATTTGTATAGGGCACGGCCATCGACTTTTATCGCGGAAAACTTGGGCGGCACCTGGTCGATCAGTCCGATCAATCGGCGGGCGGCGGCGCGTACTCTCTCTTCAGTCAGGGTCTCAGCGTCAACTTCAGTTATGGTTTGGCCGGTGATGTCCAAGGTATCGGTCTCCAAGCCAAAACAAATAGTTCCTTCATATGACTTTGCGCCCCGCATAAGGTAATCAGATACTTTGGTCGCCCGTCCGATCAATATCGGTAACACGCCGGTCGCCATGGGGTCTAGCGTCCCGGCATGCCCGACTCTTTTGAGGCCGGTCAGGCGGCGCACCCTGGCGACTACATCGTGGCTCGTCATACCAGCGGGTTTATCTACAACAATTATCCCATCCATCAGGCGCTTTCCACGGCGGCTATCTCGTCTTTCAAATCCGCCAGCGACTCCTCCAGGCTCCCGCGCCCGTTGTAGCCGGCCGCCAGTTTGTGGCCGCCGCCGCCTTTCCGGCCCGCGATAAGGCCGACATCGACGGCGCCGGTGGAACGCAAGCTTATTCTTAATCCGCCTTCGGTTTCCTTAAGAACGGCTGCCACCTGCACTCCGGCGACAGCCCGTAGTGAATCGATCAGGTTTTCGGTGTCCTCGACCGAAGCGCCGGTCGTGGCGAAGTCTTCTTTGGTTATTGTCGTATAGATGAAACCGGTGGTCGGATCGAGCACAGTCTTCGCTAAAGCCAGACCCGCCAGCCGCAAACGTTCGTAAGAACTGTTTTCGTAGATATGGCGAAAGATACGGGCCGGATCTACTCCGTAGCCGATAAGCTCGGCGGCGGCCAGGAAACACGAGGCGTCTGTGTTGGAGTACTGAAATCGACCAGTGTCTGTAACCAGCCCGGTATACAGATTTTCGGCTAGGTCGCGGTTGAACACGGTATGTAACGCGTGTCCAAGCTCAAGAACCAACTGCGCCGTAGCGGCGTAGGCCGGTCGAACGACATTAACCGTTCCGAAAGTCGTGTTGTTGCGATGATGATCGATGTTGACGCTGATCTTCGCGTGTTTGAAATTCTTCTCTATCGACCCCAACCGTTCCCGGCTACCGCAATCCAAGGCGATTATCAACCCGGGCTCGCGCGGAATATCCTCCGCGGCCGCCAACATCTCCTGCCCGGCTAAAAACGAGTACTGTGCGGGTACTTCCATTCGTCCGCCCCAGGTGGCGATGACGTTCTTGCCAGCGTTGCGCAAAATCAATCCCAGCCCCAGCAGAGAACCAATGGCGTCGCCATCCGGTAAAATATGAGTTGCCAAGACGATATCGCGCTCCGCCCGCACCACATCTATTACTTCTTTAAACACCTTCATCGCCCTCTGTGTCAGAACTCTCGATTTCGTGTAAAATACGCGCAATCTCGACGCTGTGTTCGGTCGCCCGATCAATTTCAAATACTAATCCGGGTACGACACGCAAACGCATGCGGCTGCCGATCTCTCGGCGCAGGTAGCCGGTGGCACGGCGCATTGCCTGCAAGGCCGCTTCTTTGGCGTCGTCGTCACCTAAAACGCTCAAGCTGACCCAGGCGTGCTTTAGGTCCCGGCTGACGCGGACGTGGCTGATCGAGGTAATGCCGATAGCGGGATCTTTTAGGTCCTTTTGGATGATGCCCATTATTACTTCGCGCAATGCCTCAGACATTCGTTCCGTGCGCAAACTCATGGGTGGCGCCTTTCTCGTGTTCTCAAAAACGCGTGTCCTACGTGCGGGGCGTTTCTATGATTTCGTAAGCCTCGATCGAGTCATCGACCTTGACGTCGTTGAAGTTCTCTATATGCAAACCGCATTCTAGGCCTTCGGCGACTGAGGCGGCGTCGTTCTTAAACCGTTTGAGCGAGTTCAACACGCCGTCTTGAATGACGACACCCTCTCGCACTACGCGAACGCGCGCCCCCGCTTTGATCTCGCCCTCTTCCACCATGCAACCGGCTACCGTTCCGACCTTACTAACCTTGAACGTATCCAGTACGCGAGCGCGTCCCAGCTCGACCTCGGATATTTCTGGGGCAAGCAAGCCGATTCGGGCCGACTCGATGTCCTCGATTACCCGGTAGATGATGTTGTAAAAGCGAAGGTCGACCTCTTCCTTAGCAGCCATTTCTTTGGCCTTAGGCGTCGGTCGAACGTTGAAACCGATGACTATCGCGTTTGACGCGGCGGCCAGCATGATGTCCGTTTCAGTAACACCACCAACGCCCGCGTGCACAATGCTCGGTCTGACCTCGGTCTTCTCGATTTTAGCCAGCGATTCACGCAAGGCTTCCAGGCTGCCCTGGACGTCGGCCTTGAGCACAATATTAAGGTCTTTTATCTCTCCGTCTTGAATCTGCTCAAATAGATTATCGAGAGTAACGTGTTTGCGCGCGATCTCACGCTCACGGGCTGTCTGCAGCCTCTTACTGACGATATCTTTGGCTTCTTTTTCACTGGATACAACGTGCGCGATGTCGCCGGCGCTCGGGACGCTGCTCAATCCGAGCACTTCGACCGGCTGGCTGGGCAGCGCTTTATAGATCTTAACGCCTTTGTCGTCATACATAGCCCGGACCCGCCCGTAAGCCGTCCCCGCCACCAGAATAGCGCCGTTCTTTAGCGTTCCCCGCTGGACTAGAACTGTGGCGTCCGGTCCTCGCGTCTTGTCTAACTCGGCCTCGATGATGGTTCCTTCGGCCGCCGCTTTCTCGTTCGCCTTATAGTCTTGCACCTCAGCCACCAGCAGAATCATTTCCAACAGGTCGTCGAGATTAAGCTTTTGCTTGGCACTGACGTCGACGAATATCGTCTCGCCGCCCCAGGCTTCCGGGACCAAACCATACTCGGTGAGCTGTTGTTTGACCTTGTCCGGGTTGGCCTCGGGTTTATCGATCTTATTAACAGCGACAATAATCGGCACCTCGGCGGCTTTGGCGTGGTTGACCGCCTCTACCGTTTGGGGCATAACGCCGTCGTCGGCCGCCACCACGATAATCGCTATGTCCGTGACCTTAGCGCCGCGAGCCCGCATGGTTGTAAAGGCTTCGTGGCCAGGTGTATCGATAAAGGTGATTTTCTTGCCGTTGTGAACTATCTGATAGGCGCCGATGTGTTGAGTGATGCCGCCCGCTTCCTGGCTAACAACATCGGTCTCTCTGATTGCGTCTAATAGCATTGTCTTGCCGTGGTTAACGTGTCCCATAATGGTGACTACGGCCGGACGGCCCACCAGGTCCTCGGGTTTGTCATGGCGCTGTTCTGCCTCTGGAATGGTGTCGGGCTCTTCGGTCACGACGGCGTCGTAGCCAAACTCTTCCGCCAGGACATTGATCGCCACTTCACTTAAAGATTGGGTAATAGTGACCATCTCGCCGAGCGCGAACAATCGTTTTATCAGGTCAGATGCGGGTACGTTAAGTTTTAGCGCGAAATCCTTGACCGTTATGCCCAGTGGCACTTCTAGCGTCGGTTTAAGCGCTGCAACCGGCGTTTCTGCCGGCTCCTCAACATTATCTGTCTCTTCCGTTTTGATTTCCGGTTCGTCGGTCACGCTTCTCTATCCCTTCTTAAGAAGAGCTGTCCAGGCCCTCGACTCGCTTTAGTTTTGACTGGCGTAACGCCCGCGCCAGGCTTCCCCGTTCAATCGCCGCCGCGCGACACTCTTGGTTGTCGCAAACATAGGCCCCTCGTCCGGGCATCTTCCCGCTACTGTCGACCGCCGCGCCGGCTGGCGTGGCGACGACACGAAGAAACTCTGTTTTGGCGCCTTTTTTGCGGCAAGCGACGCAAGTCCGTTCCGGCGCACCCGCCATTTGCCTTAAGCCGTCTTTGTGTGCAGAGCGCAACAATCGCTGCCCGGCGCTGCTTTCTTCTTACAACGGGTACCTTTGGTGGTCAAAGCGGCACATTGATCCGCGGCCGCTTCAACTAATTCGGTTGCCGGCGCGTTTCCGGCCGCTCGCAGAAACGAGTCGACATCTTCTTCGGTTATCTGCAGCTCGCTCTTGATATCGATGCGCCAGCCGGTCAGCTTCGCGGCCAGCCGCACGTTTTGTCCTTCTTTGCCGATGGCCAAGCTGAGCTGGTCCTCCGGCGCGATAACGAGAGCGGTCTTGGTTACGTCATTAACGACCACCCGGCCAACCTTCGCCGGGCTCAGAGCGCTGGCGATGAACACGGGCGGATCGTCGCTCCATTTGACGATATCGATCTTTTCCCCGCGCAGCTCACCCACGACCATACGGACCCGGCTTCCCTTAGCGCCTACACAGGCGCCGACGGGATCAACGTTTTCATCGTTGGACGAAACAGCGATCTTCGACCGGTAGCCAGCTTCGCGCGCCACCGATTTGATTTCCACAAAGCCTTCGTCGATCTCGGGCACTTCCAGCTCGAAAAGTCTCTTTAGCAGGCCCGGATGGGTCCGGGAGACGATGATCTGCGGTCCTTTGGTGCTCTTCCGAACCTCTATCACGTATGCCTTCAGCCGACTGCCATGGTCGTAACGTTCGCCTGGCGCCTGTTCGTGCGGCGGCAGCAACGCCTCTACTTTACCCAAATCAACCAGTGTATATCGCTGGTCGGACTGTTGAATTATGCCAGTGACGATGTCGCCTTCGCGATCTTTGAAATCGTCGTACATCATGTCTCGCTCAACCTCACGAATCCTTTGCAGGATCACTTGCTTGGCGGTCTGCGCGGCTATGCGGCCAAAATCCGATGGCGTGACTTCTTCTTCGCTGCCGTCTTCCGCAATCGCGAAAACCGCGATCTCGCCCGTCTCGGGGTCGACCGTCACTCGCGCCTCGTGGACCATGCCATAGTTGCGCTTATAGGCGCTAAGGAGGGCCGTTTCCAGCGTCTCCAGCAGCACCTCGAGCGGTATATTCTTCTCGCGCTCGATTTGTTTCAGAGCGTCGATCATTTC
>JANXYU010000009.1 GCA_025355855.1 Actinomycetota bacterium | reverse complement strand
GTTTGAGCGTTCCCACCCTAAACATAGACTACGATTATTTAATGTAGCTGCCGGTCTTTAGATTAATGGTTGATTAGCGATATAATTCGAGACAATAGCGGATGTCTTTGGGAGAGGAGTGTTCATGGGCGCGTATAGTTTGACTGGACAGGGTCTATTGACAGTTTTGGGAGGCCTTGCCGTAATCATTTTGGTGATACTGGGCTACGCGATCCGAATTGTTAAGCAATACGAAAAGGGCGTTGTCTTCCGTCTAGGGCGAGTTATCGGTGAGAAGGAACCAGGCTTGCGTTTTATTATCCCGCTCATCGACCGGATGCCTAAAGTGGCGCTGCGCACCGTAACTATGCCGGTTCCGTCTCAGAAGATCATCACCAAGGACAACGTAAGTATCGATGTCGCAGCGGTCGCTTATTTCCATGTGATCAACGCCACCAGCGCCCTGGTTGCTATCGAAAATGTTTACTCAGCCATAAATCAGATCGCGCAAACGTCCGTGCGTAATATTATCGGACAGTTTATGTTGGACGAAGTGCTGTCCGACACCGATAATATCAACGAGAAAATCAAGGAGGTCCTAGACCGGCAGACTGAGCAGTGGGGCGTTATTGTGACCATTGTTGAGATCAAGGACATCCAGCTGCCCGATACGATGCAGCGGGCGATGGCCAAACAAGCCGAGGCCGAACGAGAGAAACGAGCAAAAATAATCGCGGCGGAAGGCGAGCAATTGTCGGCGGCCAAGCTAGGCGAGGCGGCGGACATAATCGCCAAGCATCCTATCGCGCTCCAGCTCCGTAATCTGCAGGTCTTGCTCGAAATATCAGCCGAGAAGAATTCGACGATAATCTTCCCTAGCCAGTTTATGTCGACGGTGCAGGATATACAGAAGTTCATCGGCAGCGAAAACATCAAGTAAACCGCTGTTCAAGCGTTAAGCAACCATAGATAGCTCCGGGCCCCGGACCATTCCGCGTTCTCATTTTGCTATACTAATAGGAATTATTTTGCCGCGGCATTTTAGAGGCGGCAATTAGGTTAGAAGAAGGGATTTGAAACGATGAAAGAGTTCAACGTAGCGGTAGCCGGAGCGACCGGCGCCGTCGGACAGAAGATGCGTGAGATTCTGGAGGAGCGGAGCTTCCCCGTCAAGAACGTCCGCTTCCTGGCCAGCGAACGTAGTGAAGGCAAAGAGCTGGTCTTCCGGGGCGAGACCGTCCGCGTTGAGCGCCTTACCAAAGACTCCTTTAGCGACATCGATATCGCTCTTTTCAGCGCGGGTGGCGACCGCAGCCTGGAGTTCGCGCCGGCCGCGGCCGCGGCCGGAGCAGTCGTGATCGATAATTCCAGCGCTTGGCGGATGGATCCCAAGGTGCCGCTGGTTGTTCCCGAGGTCAATCCGCAAGACGTCAAATGGCATAAAGGCATCATCGCCAACCCGAATTGTTCGACTATTCAGATGGTTGTCGCCTTGAAGCCGCTGCATGACGCGGCTCGGATCAAGCGCATTGTCGTTTCCACCTACCAGGCAGTCAGCGGAACCGGCCAGAAAGCCATCGACGAACTGAAACGCCAGTCCGAGGATATCGCGGACGGCCGGCCGGCGGAAGCGCGCGTCTACAAAGACCAGATCGCGTTCAATCTTTTGCCGGAGATCGATGTTTTCGAAGACAACGACTATACGAAAGAAGAAATGAAGATGGTCAACGAGACGCGGAAGATGTTTCATGATAAAAGGATTGGCGTAACGGCTACCTGCGTACGCGTTCCAGTTTATGTTTCCCATAGTGAATGCGTCAATATAGAAACCGAACGCAAACTGAGTGCCGAAGAGGCGCGGGCGATATTGTCTCGAGCTCCTGGTGTTAGCGTTGTTGATGACCCCGCCAATCGCGAGTGGCCCACTCCTCTTATGGCAACCGGTCGGGATGAGACTTTTGTCGGTCGTATCCGGGCAGACGAATCGGTCGCAAACGGTCTCAATCTATGGATTGTGTCCGACAACTTACGCAAAGGCGCGGCGCTGAACGCCGTACAGATCGCGGAGCTTCTCTAAACCAAGCTCAAAGCAAAGGAAGCGCGTTACGTTATGAAACGCTACAAAGAAATCAAAGCGACTCTAATTTGGTTAATGTTCGCCAACATTGTCGTGACTGTCGCCAAAGCGGTCGTCGGCTATCTGACGGGCTCGTTGGGCATGGTCGCCGACGCGTTCCATTCCTTAACGGATAGCACGAATAACATAATCGGGTTGATTGCCATCGGCATGGCCGGTCGTCCACCGGATGAGGACCATCCTTACGGTCACGCCAAATACGAGACCATGGCGACGATCGCGGTTTCCGCGCTACTGCTCTTAGCTGCTTATAACATCGTCAAAGGCGCGATCGATCGATTCCAGCACCCATCGACACCCGAGGTAAACGTACTTAGTTTTGCGGTGATGTTTATCACAATCGGGATAAACATCGCCGTCGCAACCTATGAATTCCGGGCCGGCAAACGGTTGAATAGTGATTTTCTGATTGCGGATTCCTTGCATACCCGCAGCGATATTTTCGTTTCTCTCTCGGTAATTGTGACGCTGGCGTTTGTCCGTTTTGGTTTCCCGCTTGTCGATCCGATCATCTCATTATTAATCGGCGCGTTTATCGCCAAAGCCGGTTTCGACATCATTAAGCGAAGTTCCAGTGCCCTAACTGACAAAGCGGTGCTCGACCCGGACGGTATTTGCCAGGTCGTGCTCGAGATTCCCGGGGTAAAAGGGTGTCACTCGATTCGGACGCGCGGCACGATTGATTTGGTCTATGTCGATCTTCATGTCGAGGTGGACCCGGCGATGCCGACGGCGGAAGCTCATGATTTGGCGACGCGCGTGGAGGAGAGAGTAATAGAACGCGTACCGGGTGTGGCCGACGTTGTTGTTCACATCGAACCATTTGCTCGCGGGGCGGCTACTTAAGCGACTCCTGCCAGCGTCCTTGCAGGTTATTTAGGCTGGTTAAGTCAGGCGAGTAGATGGTCTTAATCGATGAATCAATGTCTCGCCCAGCTTGCAGGCGCGTTGCCAGACGCATGAACTTCAACATTCCATAGTTGTTAATCATATATGCGACAACACTCCGGCTTTCAGCGTAGAACATATTGACCTCCTCCGGCGAGGAGTCACTCTTGATTTGAGCCATTTCCGATAAGGCCAGACCGCCGCCGCGCGCGATGTCGGCTCCATAGGTTGCCCAGCGCGAATCCACCGCGGAGCTGTCGTACTTGCCTTCTTCAAAAGAGGCCAAACCTTCGTGAATCCATTGAGGAATCTTGTTACCGCTGGTCATGCGCTCGAAAAAGATAGCGTGTGTTAGTTCGTGGGTCAGGTCGATCGTTATGTTCCCAGTTTCGTTGGCCTCTACCAAGACAATCGATTTGGTCGCGTAGTCTGTCATGGCCACCCGGTTCGGTAGCACGTCGGAGAATAGTGACTGAAGCTCGGCATCATCCTTAACGATGATGATATTGAACTTGCCTCGGCTCATCACGTCTTTCTGATAGATTAAGAGGTCGCCAAGTATTGCCTGGTAGCGGCTTTCCAGCGGAGCCGAGACCGCAGCCGCTAGATCGGCGCTGTGGTAATAGACATTAAAATGGTCTGTCTTTAAGAGTTTAAAACTGTTAAGTTTGGCGCCTAGCGCTTGGGCCTTGGTCGTCGTTTGATAGTTGGCGACGTATGAGGTAAAAAACTGCTCGATGCCGCCGTTAAACATGATTATGCTGCCGCCGATAACGACGCCCAACATGATGATCAGCGCATAAAGCAACAATCTGATGTCGAGTTTGGTTCGGGCCGCGCGTTCCAAGATCGCGTTTGTCTCTTCGATGTTTTGCTGGGCCGCCGGCGCGCACGCTTCGCAGAAGCGGTGCTCGCCGATATCATCCAAGCATGCGTCACAGAAGTATCCCCAACAGGAAGCGCAACGGCCGTCGGCCATAAGTATCGGATGGTTCTTACAATGCTCCTCGATGTCTCTCAAGTCACGCTCCTTGGGGCCTTTTGTTTGTCGTATATAGGTTATCGAACAAGAGAGCTCATGTCATTAGTATTATTATTGCAAAGGTCTGATATATAATTGGGGCTCACTCTTAAGGGAGGTTGTTATGACCATCGGACCGACATATATAGCCGTAATCGGGTCTGGCGTCTGTGCCGACGATATCTGTGAGCTGGCGCGGCAAACAGGCACCGCGGTGGCGAAAGCTGGAGCGATCCTTGTCTGTGGAGGATTGGGCGGCGTAATGGACGCCGCGGCTGCGGGAGCCAAATCCGTAGGCGGCCTAACAGTCGGTATATTGCCAGACCACAATCGTATCGGCGCCAGCCGGCATCTTGACGTTGCCATTCCGTCCGGTATGGGAGAAATGCGGAATGCCTTGATTGTCCGGGCGGCTGATTCAGTCATTGCCATCGGCGGAGAGTACGGTACTTTGTCTGAGATTGGTCTGGCTCTTAAGACCGGTAAGCCAGTCATTTCATTAGGAACCTGGAAACTGGCTAAGGGTGACGAGACGGACACCGGGATGGTTCCGGCAGATTCGCCGGAAAGAGCGGTCGAGCTGGCCCTAGCCGCGGCCATCGTCTAGCCGGGCTGAGAGGGATGAAAGTCTTAGTCGCACCCGATAAATTCAAAGGTAGTCTGACGGCGTTGGCGGCCGCCCAAGCGATGGAGCGGGGTGTTCGGCGGGGCAGGCCTGACGCGCGCGTTATTCTCTGTCCTCTAGCGGATGGCGGCGAAGGAACAGTTGAGGCGCTGGTAAACGTTCCCGGCGGTCAGACAGTAACCGCGACGGTAACAGGTCCATTGGGCGCGGACGTACATTCTCGATTCGGTATCATCGGCCCCAGCATCTTCTCGCCTCCCGGATTGACTAATTCAACCGACGGCGCCTTGACAGGCGTAATCGAGATGGCGTTGGCCAGCGGTCTGGCACTGGTGCCGGCCAACAAACGCAATCCCATGGTAACCACAACATACGGCACCGGTGAACTGATTCGAGCGGCGCTTAGCGAGGGCTGCAGAAGGATCATCATTGGAATCGGCGGCAGCGCGACGATCGACGGCGGTATGGGGCTGGCCCAAGCGCTGGGCGCGACTTTCTATGACGAAGAGGGCATCGAGCTCGGGCTAGGCAGCGGCCAGTATCTATCGGACGTAGCGGACATCGATATCTCCAATATGGATAGGGGTTTAAGGGACGCCAAAATAATCATAGCGTCAGACGTCAAGAACCCGCTATGCGGAGCCGACGGCGCGGCGGCGGTCTACGGGCCGCAGAAGGGCGCGACGCCAGAAATGGTGAAGCGGCTCGATGACGGGTTAGCCCATTACGCGTCCGTCATCAAGCAGCGACTGGGGTCGGACATCAAGAACACGCCGGGCGCGGGGGCAGCGGGCGGGTTGGGCGCCGGCCTGATGGCGTTTTTAGGCGCCGAGATGCAGTTGGGCGTCGAGGTCATTATGGACGCCATCCATTTTGACTACAAACTGAAAAATGTTGATCTTGTTCTGACTGGCGAAGGTCGCATCGACGGCCAAACGGTTTTTGGCAAGGTTGTAGCGGGGGTGGCAGGCCGCGCCAAAGCCAAAGACGTACCGGTCATAGCTTTTGCCGGCGAGATAACCCCTGAAGCCAAACCGCTTCTGACTAAAGGGGTCAGCGAAATGCACCAGTTTATGACGCCGAATCTGACTTTCGAATACGCTCTGGCGCACGCGGCGGAATTACTGGAAGACGAAACAGCCGAAGTCATCGGCAATCTGAAATAGACTCGCCTGACGCTCGCGGCCTACCGCTGTCGCGGGTCCTACCTTTGGTCAAGGATGCAAGGAACGTAGCTGCCGGTCTTAAGACCGGCAGTCGACTGCCGACCTAAAGGTCGGCAGCTACGATAACAAAAAACTGGTGCACTGGTGGGAACCAAGGCACCAACCCGAACATAGGGCTTACTGCGAAGCGGTTGCACCTGTCGCGTACTTGACGACTTCTATTTCTTCTGTAGTGATGAGGCCACCCGAGACCATCGCTTCGATGGCGGGCAATATCGCGGCGATGCGGTCCGGTTTGTCGATCGCTTCGACGATTATTGGCAGGTCCTGGGAGAGTCGCAAGATACTGGCCGTGTGGACGCGAGAACTGGCGCCGAAGCCCTCGATGCCGCGAACGACTGTGGCACCGGCGATGCCCGCCTCACGAAGTTTTAGAACAATAGCGTTGTATAACGGGGTGCCGTCGGGGTGATCGTCTTCACCGACGTAAATCCGCAGCCTGATGGCCTTGCCTTCTATCCTCATAAATCCTCCTCCCGGAACCCGAACCTTAAGCGATTACTTTCCCCAAAGCCATACCCAGCCATACAGCTGCTAGACCGGCCGTCACGCTGGCCAGACAATTTATCAGCGCCAGGCCAAAGCCCCCGCCCTCCATGAGTTTTATCGTTTCGAAGCCGAATGTCGAGAATGTGGTGTAGGCGCCCAGGAATCCCACCGCGACAAACAATCGGGCCGCCGGCGGCCACGCAAAGGCGTCAACGGCCAGGGTCATAAACAGGCCAATAGCAAAACAACCGGTGACGTTGATTAATAAGGTTTCGTAAGGAAAGCCGGGCCCGGTGGCCCCGCGACCCACCCGCCGAGCGTATAGCGGGCCACGGCGCCCAAAAAGCCGCCGGCCCCAACCAGCAGAAGGTCCGTCATTTTAGGCCGAGTCCGACGGCGTCCCGCACCGCGTCGGCCCAGCCGAGAGATTTATCGCGTCCGGTTACAACGATGTTAGCGTGAGCGGCAAGCGCGTCGCTCAGTGTCGAGTCAGCGTCAAAGCCATTCTTCATTAGGTAGAATGTGCCGACAGCTGGCGCGAGCGCGACATCGGCCCAGGAATCGCCCAGCGCAATCGCTTGCTCCGGCGCGAAACCGCGCCGCTTCATGTCATAGCGTAGAGCGCCTACCTTATCGACCGACTCCGGCAGCAGGTGATAGGCGTGCATTGCCCCCAGGTTGTTTAGGTTTTCGCTGCGACTGGCTAACTGGCCGTTATCTACGAGCTTTAGATTCATGTAGCCCGCCTCGGCCAGCCAGGCATTGGCTTCTGGAACATCGACTTGCCCACGCAGGAGATGCGAGTAGTACCTTAGCTCGTTCGACCAAGGCGTGTGGTATTCAAGCCGGTCACCGAACTGCTTAAAAAGTCCGTCAACGGCCCCGCTGGCCGTGATCGCGTCGTAGACGCTAATTGTGGAGGTGTCCCAGTCCTTGGCCAGCGAGACGATTTCCTTGCCCTGGTCATAGATCATCTCCGCACCCAGTTCGCTGATATAGTTCTTAATGCCCATTATCCGGCCGCACTCGCGCAATTGGCGGCGGTTTCGGCCCGAAACTAAGACAACGTCCACGCCAGCGCTCAACACGTCTACCAGGGCAGTCGCGGCCTCCATTGTCCAAGCGCCGTCACCAGTGCGAAATAGACTGCCGCTCTGGCCGACCATGGTTCCGTCGACGTCGGTATAAACTATTTTAATGGCCATCTGGCTGCCTTCCCGGCGCGTGCTGCCTGATAAGAGGGTATCTGCGACATCGGCGGTCGTTCGACAAAGGCGACATTGCTGGGTTGCAGCCGGCGTCCGTTATCATCGTCAGACACGGTGTTAAAGACGGTTGAGAAATCGTGCAGCAGCTTGATTTGTCCGTCCCGGTCTAAGCGCAGCAGGGCTGTCTGCATGATACTGAACGCCATCCGAGATAAACCTTCCAACGATTGGTTGGCGTGTATGCGCATCTCTAGGTCGACTTGGGCCATAGCGTCCAGCCCGAACTTATCCAGAATGTCTATCAGCAAAGCGGTTTCAACGCCGTAACCCGTAACGAAAGGCACAGTCTCGAACACCTCGCGCCGGCCAGCGTATTCACCGCTCAAGGGCTGGATAAAACCGGCTAATTCAGGATAGTAAAGATTGAATAGCGGCCTGGCGACCAGCTCTGTCACTCGCCCGCCGCCGCTTGGTTTAAGTATCCCGTTTTCGCTGATAGGCCTGTTATAAAAACCTTTGACGTAGCCAAGGGACGGATCGGTCAGCAGCGGACCGACTGTGCCGTAGACGAAACGCGGATGAATGTTCTTTATGTCCGAATCGAGCCAAGCGATGATGTCACCCGATAACAGCGAGACGCTTTTCCAAAGCGCTTCGCCCTTACCGCTCGCGGGCGGCAAGTCCCCGATCGAAGCATCGTCATAAAAGACCTTAGCCCCGTGTTGCTCGGCTATGGCAACCGTATTGTCGGTGGAATGACCATCGATGATTGCCAGTTCGTCGATTAGCGGGTGCTTGTTAAACTGGCCAAACGTTAGTGTACTAAGGATATTGTGCAGCACAGCCCCGGAGTTGAGGGTTGGCAGACAAACGCTGACTGTAAGATTCTGCGCTTTTTTTAGTTCGACTAAAGCGGCTATGTCGGCGTAGGATTGATGGCGCAGGGTGCGCTGTTCAAACCAGTTTTTAGCGTCCACCATCCCTCCTCTTCACTTACCCTGGTCGCGGTGTCTATAATGATAACACACGAAAAATACTAGGCTGGAGGCTGGGTGGCGGAATTAAGAAAAGATCCTACGACCAGGCGCTGGGCGATAATTGCGACGGATCGGTGGAAACGCCCGAACGATCTGATCAAGAAAGGCGGCGCGAAAGCCAAGCACGCCTGTCCATTCGACGCGGGTACTCCAGAAATCGCCGCGGCTACTGTCTATCCCCACTTTACCAACCCCGACAAATGGAAGATATGGGTCATGCCTAATAAGTACCCGGCCCTAACCTACGAGGGTATGCCCAAGACGACGATCAAGGGCCCATTCACAACGATTAACGCCGTAGGCGGCCACGAAGTTTTCGTGGACTCGGCTAAACATTCGGCAACACTCGCGAAAATGAAGCCGGTCGAGATAGAAGCGATACTTAACGGCTACCGGGAACGGTTCAAGTTTTGGAAAGACGACACCAGGGTCAAGTATGTTCTCATCTTTAAGAACTACGGCCAGGCGGCCGGGGCCTCCCTAGTGCATCCGCATAGCCAGTTGGCCGCCATCCCGGTCGTACCGCCCCGGGTCGTGGAAGAGATGGAGAAGGGTGAACGACATTATAAGGATCACAAACATTGCATCATGTGCGATCTTATTCGGGACGAAATAGCGCTTGGGCAACGCGTGGCGTTCGTTAATGACCGGTTTATCGTCCTGTGCCCGTTCGCCAGCCGTTTTCCGTTCGAGACGATGATTCTGCCGCGTGTCCACAGCTCGAACTTCACGGATATCACTAACGACGATATCGTGGCCCTCGCCGACGTGATGAGTCGGTTGTTCAAGAAAATGGCGACCCTTCTGGGCGACCCTCCCTTTAATTATCTCCTGCACGTGTCACCGCAATACGCGCCCAATCTTCGTTTCTATCACTGGCACATCGAAATTATCCCGCGGATGACGGAAGTGGCCGGTTTTGAATGGGGCGCAGGCGTCTATATCAACCCGACGCCGCCCGAAGAAGCGGCCCGGGAGCTTGGCGGATAGTGCTAAACGCGCTTTACCGCGAGCCCCCGGTTATGATACATTTATTGCTTAAGAATTTGTAACGGTCGAGACAAGTCGCGTCGGCCGTTTTTGATTGTCACGGGGGTTTAAGCACCTTGGGTTTGGCCGAAAAGTACGGGTTAGACAACGTTTTCATTACGAAAGCCGACGATGTCATCCGAATGGCGCAAAAATCATCTCTCTGGCCGCTGACTTTTGGTTTGGCCTGCTGCGCGTTCGAAATGATGAATTCTTACGCGCCCCATTATGATTTGAATCGTTTCGGTGTTCTGCCTTTTCCAGCGTCTCCACGGCAGGCTGACCTGATGATCGTAGCCGGCACCATTACAACGAAAATGTCGCCGGCGGTAGTGCGGCTCTATGAACAGATGGCTGACCCTAAATGGGTTATCGCCATGGGGGCTTGCGCCGTAGGCGGGGGACCTTTCGCTCACTCCTATTCGGTCGTCAAAGGCGCCGACAAGATAATCCCGGTGGATATCTACATTCCCGGTTGTCCGCCGCGGCCGGAAGCCCTTATTGACGCGATCATTCAACTGCAAAAGAAACTTCAGGCGGTCGGGTAATGGCCGAAAATGCGGCGCCGGGCAGCAAGAATCAGACACATCTTCTCGAAATAGAAAGACTGCTAAAGGGCGCACATGGCCAAGCTCTAGTGGCGACCGAAGTAAGAAACGACGAACTCTTCGCGGACATATCGCCCGCCGCAGTGCCGGATATTATGAGATGGCTGCGCGACGATAAATCATGCCGGTTTGATTACATCCGCTGTCTTTGCGGCGTTGACTACCCGGATCACGTGACCGTCGTATATCACCTCTTCGCGACAAAAACCAAGTCAAAGATTACTGTTCGGACAGACGTTTCCAAAAATTCGCCGGCCGTGTCTAGCGTTACTGACATCTGGGCGGGCGCTGATTGGCCGGAGAGAGAAACGGCCGAGATGTTTGGATTAGTGTTCGAGGGTCACCCCGATCCGAGGCGGCTTTTGTTGACCGACGACAACGACGCGATGCCGCTGCGTAAGGATTTCAAGTTAGATTACGGCGACGCGCGCCGGGGAGTCAGCGAATAATGCCGCAACACAAGAGTACGCCGCAACTTATGGAAATTAACCTAGGGCCGCAGCACCCGGCGACCCATGGTGTCTTGCGCATTGTTTTGACCCTGGACGGCGAGCGTGTTGTTAAAGCTGTTCCGCATCTCGGATATTTGCATCGCGGGGTCGAAAAGATTGTCGAGGACCTGGAATATTTTCAAATCCCGCCGATTCTTGACCGAATGGACTATGTCGCAAATCTAAACAACGAACTTTCGTATGTTATGGGGGTTGAGAAGTTGGCCGGCCTCAAGGTGCCGGAGCGGGCTGAATACATCCGGGTCATTTTGCTGGAATTCAACCGGATCATGAGCCACTTTGCCTGGTTTGGTCCTTTTACCAACGACCTTGGTCTTTTCGGCACGGCGTTTCTTTACGGACTGCGGGAACGCGAGTATATCCAACGCCTGTTTGAGAGAACGACCGGCGCCCGCATGCATTACAACTATTTCACCTATGGCGGCTTGCGTCACGACATTCCGGAAGGGTTCGTCGAGGAAGCGAGGCACCTGGCTAACCGTTTGCCGGCCGTGATCGACGAATTCGAATACATGGTTGAGGAGAACGAGATATTCCGCCTGCGGACCATCGGCATCGGGCCGATGGACGGTAAGACAGCTCTTAACTTCGGCGCCAGCGGACCTTTCCTGAGAGCCAGCGGTATACCTATTGACCTGCGCAAAGACGAGCCATATTCGGTCTACGACCGTTTTGACTTCAAGGTTTGCAGTGCCTCCGGAGGCGATTGTTTTGCCCGCTATAAGGTGCGGATGGACGAGATGCGCGAAAGCGTCAAGATTATTCAGCAGGCTCTTGACCAGATGCCGGACGGCCCGGTACGGGCCAAGACAACGCGTCATCTTAAGCTCCCCAAAGGCGAGGTTTACATGCGCACCGAACACGCGCGCGGCGAATTCGGCGCCTATATAGTCAGTGACGGCGGCGTACGCCCTTATCGGTTAAAACTGCGCAGCCCGTCCTTATCGAACCTTATGGCCAGCTGCGTTTTGCTGCCCGGCATGGTGTTGCCTGACTTGATCGCGACTGTGGCCAGCGTAGATATCGTTTTGGGATGTACCGACCGATGACGGCGCGGCGGCCCTTGTTTTTTGGAACCGGTATCGTTCGTACCTTCAGGGTTACGGTAAAGCATTTCTTCATGAAGAGCTTGGCCGTGCAGTACCCGCATGAAAGGATACCGATCACCCCCGTCAGCCGAGGCATGTTGTGGATGAAAGGCGCCATCGACACGGATACCGGTTTCGTCCCGTCGTTTACTGAGATGCCGCCTTGCCAGGCCAGATGCCCCGGCAATGTCGACGCGCGCGGCTACGTTGGGTTGATCGCGCAAGGGCGTTATGACGACGCGTACGAACTGCATCTTGAAACTAATCCTTTGCCGGGCATGGTCAGCCGCGTCTGCCCGCACCCGTGCGAAAGAGTGTGCCGCCGGGGCGAGGAAGACGCGCCTGTAACCATCTGCGACCTGAAAGGGTTTATGTTCGATCACGTCAGCGCGGGCCGCCGCCAGAAGGTATTCACGCGCCCCAAGATACGCAAAGACAAAAAAGTAGCGGTCGTCGGTGCCGGCCCGGCCGGCTTGAGTGTCGCTTTTTGGCTGGGCAAGTGCGGTTATGACGTCGTGATTTTTGAGAAACTGCCAACGGCCGGAGGCGCCTTGCGAGCTGCCATCGCCCCATCCCGCTTGCCTGTCGACATTATTGACCAAGAAGTCGATGACATCCGCAAAATGTGCGTGGCCATTCGAACGAACGCACCGGTCGGGCCCGGCGGACTGTCGCTGGACGACTTGTTTGCCAAGGATTTTGATGCCGTCTTCTTAGGGCTCGGCGCCCACCGTAAGATACCGGTAAAAGGCCAAGCTAAGGGAGCCGACACCCCTCCAGAGCCTTCTCGCTCCGAGAAGAACGCCTGGCTGCCTGAGCAAGGCGTCAATCTCGACGATCAGGGAAATATTGCCGTCGAGACAGGCGCCAACCAGACGTCGCGCGCCGCCGTATTCGCGGGTGGGGAAGCTATTCTCGGACCGGGCGTAACCATCACGTCTCTCGGTTGCGCGAGGCGCGCCTCCCAGGCCATTGATGTCTTTCTGAACGGCGCTCCCAGTGACTACTGGACAAACGGTTTCCCCAAGCAGGATACAATCAAAAAACGGTACGACGATGTTACGCCGCGGCTCGCCAAAGCCAAACCGGGCGAAGGTGTCTTAAATCCGGTTCACCCCATGGCGGAAAAAGAAGCTATTAAGCAAGCGGAGCGTTGTTTGTCGTGTATGACCGAAGAATGCATCGGATGTCACATCTGCGAGAAGTACTGTCCGCCGCAGGCCATCAAGATTACGACCTCGCAGGATAAGACCAGGCATATCGATTCTTATGATATTGACTATGGCAAGTGCCAGCTGTGTGAGACGTGCGTCGACGTTTGCCCAACGCGAACCCTGACGCACACACCGGAGTTTGAGACGGCCGATTACGACCACGCTGATATGACCTACGATAAGGACAAGATGACGAGGCAGAAACCATTGCGCGTCGATATTTACGCTAAGGAAAAAAAGTGAACGCGGCAATGACCAACTACTATTATGTCGTCGCTTTCGCCATTGTCGGCGGCGTTTTCGGTGGGTTATTGCTTACCGTAGCCAGGATTATGCGTCCGAATAAGGTAAACAAGACGAAATTAGAGGCCTATGAATGCGGGATGGAGCCTTTTGAGGGCAACTGGACCCAGTATTCGGCTCGCTTCTATGTTTTCGCGCTGGTTTTCTTAATATTCGACGTCGAGATTGCGTTTCTTTATCCCTGGGGTACAGTCTTCCGTGATTTTGGCGTAACCTCGCTCATTGAGATGTTCGTCTTTATTGGAGTGCTTTTGTTGGGCCTGGTCTATGCGTGGAAGAAGGGGGTCCTGAAATGGCTATAGCACGGCCCTTCTTGATCGCCCTCGCCTTAGTCATATTTGTTTTGAGTAATATCGTTTTCTTTATGTGGGCGGAGTTTAAAATTTCCGGAAGGGTTGCGGACCGCCTCGGCCCGATGGAGACCGGTCGTTTTCACGGTTGGGCCCAGCCGCTGGCCGATATCCTGAAGTTTCTTAACAAAGAGGACATTATCCCGGCCAACGCTGACAAGCTGATCTTCCGGGTGGCGCCGTTCGTGGGATTTATTCCGGTCGTAATGGTTCTGGCGGCGATTCCGTACACTAACAAGATTTTTGTCCGCGACTTTGATATCGCCGTCTTCTTTGTGATTGCCTTATCATCCTTTACGTTTGTCAGTATGGTCATGGGCGGCTGGGCGTCGGGAAATAAATATAGCCTGTTGGGCGCGTTTAGGGCCGCCGGCATGCTGCTGTCTTACGAATTGCCCCTCGGTCTGGCCATCGCCGGCGTCGTCATGTTGAGCGCGACTTTGTCGTTGATCGGCATTGTGCAGCACCAAACGGTTTGGAACATCGTCCTGCAGCCGATCGGGTTCCTCGTTTTTATGGTCGCGATGCAGGCCGAACTGCAGCGCAGCCCATTTGATCTGGCGGTGGCGGAATCGGAACTCGTCGCAGGCTATTCTGTTGAATACTCGGGAATGCGCTACGCGATGTTCCAGTTGGGAGAATTCTTCGGCCTATGGGCCTTGGCCAGCATGGCCGTGTTGCTGTTTCTGGGCGGCTGGCATGGGCCCTATCTGCCGGGGATAGTGTGGTTCTTCATCAAGTTTTACGGCATTTTTCTGTTTCTCGCGTTCAGCCGGGTTTCAGTACCGCGGGTAAGGCCGGACCAGCTGATGGATCTCGGTTGGAAGATACTACTGCCCAGCGCGTTGGTTAACATCGTCATAACCGCGACGCTGATCGTCTTGGTGCCGCACTATCAGTTACCGCTGGCCATTTCGGAGTTCGCGATTCTCATCGGCGCGTTGTACTTAATGAGGCGGGTGCTTAAATGAGCGGGCAACTGCTGGCGTTCTGGGCGCTCTCCTTTGTCATACTATCCGGAGCTTTGTATATCGTGACGACCAAGAACATCATGCACGCTGTCTTCATGCACTTGTTGACAATGTCTATGATAGCCGCCATCTACGGGCTACTACACGCGGACTTCATGGCGGCGATGCAGGTTCTGATCTACGCGGGCGCGGTAACCGCGATGGTGGTCTTTGCGCTGATGTTGACCAAAAGCCAGAGCCGTCCTGATGGCGCCGGGATGGCGGTCGACAACCAGCAGCGGGGCGCCTCGTTCCTAACAGCGGCTGGTTTTCTGGCGGTTGTGATCTATGTCTTAGTGCCACAGAAATGGGCTGTTAAAGAAACCGCGCCGATCGTTAAATCGGATGTTGCCGCTATGGGCGCAATCATCTTCAAATCATATATATTGCCTTTTGAGATCATCAGCGTTATTTTGCTGGCGGCGCTGATCGGCGTCATTGTTTTAGCACGGAAGGAGGACTAGATGATTCCATTGCAATACTACATCATCATGTCGGCCATCTTGTTCACCATCGGTATTTATGGTGTGTTAGCTCGCCGTAACGCCATACTGGTCCTCCTGAGCGTGGAAATTATGTTCAATGCGGTCAATATCAATTTCATGGCTTTCTCCGCATACATAACGCCGGCCACAATGATCGGGCAGATCTATACCATCTTCGCCGTCGCTTCAGGGGCGGCAGAGATTGGCATCGGATTAGCGATAATACTGCTGATTTACCGAGGCCGTGAGACAGTTAATGTCGACGAAGTCAACATGTTGAAATGGTAGGTGTATAGAGTTTGGCGCAATATGCTTGGATAATCGCCGTACTGCCGGTGATGGCGTTTCTTATAATCTTGTTCACTCTGCGGCGGATCAAGGAAAAAGCCGCTTACGTCGCCGTCGCCGCGACCGGTTCGGGATTGCTGCTAAGTTTGGGTGTATTGGCCGCGGTCTGGGGCGGACGGGTATTTCAGTATCAGACAACATGGTTGACGGCTGGCAGATGGACGCTCAAGATCGGCATGTACATCGACCCCCTGGCTGCCGTCATGCTGGTCGTCGTGACCACGGTCAGCCTGCTCGTTCAGATATACAGCATCGGGTACATGAAGGGCGAGAAGCGCCTGTCTTGGTATTACGCTGCCCTAT
>JANXYU010000035.1 GCA_025355855.1 Actinomycetota bacterium | reverse complement strand
TATCACTGCAAAATCCACCCGTATATGGAAGGCGTGATTGTTGTCAAGTGACGGAAAACCACGTAGAATAGACTTTTGTTCGTGGCGCATTCGTCTAGAGGCCTAGGACACCTGGTTCTCAGCCAGGAGATCAGGGGTTCGAATCCCCTATGCGCTACCATTCTTCGCGGTTGAACTCCGGCCTGCCGGCCTCCGTCCTAAGGACGCTACGCATGGCAGGCCATTTTCGTTTCAAGCGCAAAGAATGTCCTTCGCAGCTCGATAGCGCCGGAACGTAAGTGGAGGCCAGTGCTAGCGAAGAAGGACGAACTAGACCTCGATCTCAGCTGATCTGTATAGAACCTTACCCCCAAAAGACCCTCCAATAGCATGGTAGGGGGACTATGAGCGAGGATTAGCGTATGCGGCAGTTGGGTGGCCGGTGTTCGATTCCCCTATCGAGAAGATTTCTAAAACAATCGCATGATGCGCAGGGCGATCCCGCCCAGCAATATCGCCAGGACAACCGTTGTCGTGATAATCAAGGCGGCTCGCTTCCAGCCCAGCTCCCGCCCTAGTACAGTCACGGCTGCCAGGCAAGGAATATAGATCACCGTTACGAGACCGTAAACGAACAGTTGGGTTTTGTCCATGAATGTCAGCAGATTATGAGCCGAATCGCCATATTTGGCGACTGCAAACGTCACTAGAAACTGCAACGCCAGCTCCTTACGGAGAACGGCGAAGATTAAGGCCACGCCGGCGATCATCGGCAAACCCAGCCAACCTTCCACCAAGGGCTTCAGCGGGGCCGATAAAGGCCATATCCACCCTGTTTCATACAGGCCACCCAATACGAGGCTGCCACCGATGACAACAGGCAGGGCAACGTAGAAGAATTCTCTAAAACGCCACCACGTCTTTTGGGCCATCGCTTTTAGCGACGGGCGCCTCAAACCGAACATCTCCATGACGAGACCGGACGGCTCGCCGGGCAGCAGCTTATTGATTCCCAAACCTAGAGCTAAAATCAATAGGCCGCTGATCGCGAAGATGCCGAGGGCGTACCAGACACCTGCGTAGCGGCCCACACCGCCTACGACGACCGTGATGCGCGCGCTGCAGGGAACCAGCACAATCAGCAGCGAGGCAATCGTTTTTTCCCGCTGAGTCGCCAAGACGCGCGTGCCGATCAGAGCCGGCACGTTGCAGCCCATTCCGGCGATCATGGGGATGACGGCGCGGCCGTGCAGGCCCAGCTTGTGGAGCATCGTGTCCGTTAAGAAAGCGATGGAGTTCAGGTAGCCCGAATCCTCAAGCAACGCCAGCAGGAAGTAAAAGACTAGGACATACGGTACGCCTATCGTCAGCGCCGCCTCGATACCCGCGTCGAAACCCCACAACAGAGTACGCGCCAGCTCTCCTTGACCAAGAAAGCCATATATGACGAACTTGATTGCCGGTGAAGCCGTCAAAGCCCAGGCTTGTGACATAACTTGGCTGAGGTAGTTACCGACCAGAAATAAGAACGCGAACAGGAGGATCAGCACGCCTATCATAATGGGGATGCCGGTCAACGGTTTGATGGTCAGGCCCCATAACCTTTGGCTAAGGGGCTCGCCTGGTTGCGCAGCGGCCTGTACTGATTCCGCGATTACGCCGGCCAACCCGAATCTTTCTCGGCTTATTCTGGTTCCGGCTGCTTCACCGTGTTGTTGCGCTATCTTGGAGGCCAGTCGATCGGCTTCGGCCATGACCGCCGGACCGCCTTTAAGATGGGCGATTATTTCCCGGCTTTCTTTGTCGTCCTCAAGCAGCAATAGCGCCATCGCCCGAGCCGGTAGCCCGTATGGGATGGCGTCAAGGTTGATGGCGACGGTTGTCGTCAGCGCGTCGATATCGGCTTCAACGTCACGTCCATAGCTGATGCGAATAGGCTTGAGACGACGATCTCCGGTCGCCACTCCGACAGCGGCGGCAAAAGCGTCCGAGACTCCGCGGCCTTCTGTTGCGACTGTCGGGATCACGGGAACGCCCAGGAGAGACCCCAACCGGTCGGCGTCCACAGTCATGCCCCGCCGGCCTGCCTCGTCAACGAGATTAAGCATGACTACGAGGGGGATCTTGAAGTCAATCAATTGGAGCAGCATGAAGAGGTTGCGCTCCAGATTGGTCGCGTCCAGAACGTATATTAGAGCGCCGGGCCGCTCTTCAAAAAGAAAACGCCGGGTGGCCATCTGATCTGCGGCAGCCGCGCCGAATGAATAAGCGCCGGGCAAATCGATTACGCCCACCTTGTGCCCTTCGAAACTCGTAGTCCCCAGACAAAACTCCACAGTAACGCCAGGATAATTGGCGCATATTACGCCTATCCCTGTCAGTTGGTTAAAAACAGCGGACTTACCTACATTGGGGTTGCCGGCTAAAGCGATAGTAAAATCTACCGGCTCACTAAACCGCTGGCTGATTACACCATCAATCATTCACATCAACCACTTTACGACGCGGACGGCTTAATAAATATATGTTGGGCCACTTGACGGCCTAACGCATATTTGGCGCCGCGCGCTTTGACAATTATCGGTCCCCCGAATGGAGCAACTTCCTCGATCTCAACCATGACATCGGGCATCAAGCCCAGGTTCGCCAGATACTGCAGAAACTCCGGTTCCTCGTTGGTGATGTGAGCGATCTTTCCCTTATCTTTCGCCACCATATCCGCCAAAGCCGCGGTCGGCTCGGTCGCGACAGAACCATTAACGTCGGGAATAGGATTACCATGCGGACAAGTGGTCGGATTACCAAGCGCTTCCGACAGCTTTTCTTCAACCCTGTCGCTAATCACATGCTCAAATTTGCAGGCCTCGTCATGGAGCTCGTCCCAGGGTACGCCCAGCATATCGGCCAAAAATCGCTCGCTTAGCCGGTGGCGCCGAACTAGGGCGGCAGCCGCGGTTCGACCCTTCTCGGTAAGATACACGCCTTTGTAAGGCGTGTGCGTCACTAGTTTTTGAGCGGCCAGTTTTTTAACCATTTCAGTCACCGACGCCGGCTTCAACTTCAGGTGTTCGGCCAGTGACTTTGTTTGAACAGCGCGATTCTCCTCTTCCAGGTGAAAAAGAGCTTCCAGATATTCCTCAATGCCAGCTGTTATATCTTGGTTCATAGGCACACCTCACATTTTTTATTAGGCATACCTAATTATAACCACCTGGCTTCATAAAAAGAAAGACCCCCGGCCTTTCGGCAAGGGGTCCTTCTAATATTCATTGGTAGCGGGGGCAGGATTTGAACCTGCGACCTTCGGGTTATGAGCCCGACGAGCTACCAGACTGCTCCACCCCGCGAGGTGAATTTAAAGTATACACCAGCCAGCCAGCTCGCGCCACATATGACGAGGGGTGGTTATTTAGATACCGAGTGAAACGAGCGCCGTCTTTTCGCTGCCGATATTGGCGCTGCGAAGTTCGACCTGTAACCCCTTTGTCCCCGCCGGCACCTCAAACACAGCCCTAGTCGTAGCCTTCTCGCCGGGTTGTAGTTTGCCGAACCAGACATTTTTCAGCCTGGTTGTTTCTTGCTTACAACAGGACGCCGAGGCTTCCAGGTTCATCTCGTAGAGTTGTTTGTTGGCATCGTAGAGCTTGGCCATTTCACCGTCAAAAGCTATTTCTTTGGTTCCGACGTTTTCCACATCCATCTCCACGACTACATATTTGCCGTCTTTGAGTTCGAATGTGTTGCCGGTCGCGCCGACAGTCTTGGCTGTCTCCGCGCCGGTGACCGTGAATTTCAGGTTATCTACATTCACTGCCTCTCCGACCCGTGCGACAGATCCGGTCGCCTTTGTCCCTGGGGAGCTGCAGCCGGTAACGATCAAGATTAGCATGCCCAGACATAGCGCGACTGCAAGGGATTTTGTTGCGGACGAATTCCTCACTTGGTATCACCCCCTTGTAAATTAATGCAAATTTTAGCATATTTCCAGATAAGCGTTATCACGTGAAATTAATCACATTCTGTAACTATTATTCTATTCATTATTAGTGTAATTGTCAAGAAACCGTGAGCTCGGAACGCATGAAACGTTTCTTTTTTAAGGGTCGATGAGATTGAAGAACCCCGTCCTGGCTTGCTTCTCGCGCCATGGCGTATGGCCACATCGATCGAGGCGGACAAAACGCGCGTTTGGCAAGGGCGCCACGGCCGCGTCAATCGCGCTAGCCGGGTGCGGATCGTAGTCGCCTTGAATGGCCAAAACAGGCGGTTTCAGGTCATTAAACGCGCTCCGCAGGCGGCCGGAGCGGCGTAACGCGACAGCCTCCGGCCAGACTGCGGCAAACGTCTCATAACTATAGTCCACAAGCGGCGCGGGATCGTCAACCGGGTCGTATGTGTCCGCTCGATTGATGAGCTGGCCAAGCCGGCTAAAAAGACTATCTTTGTCGCCGTCCGGCGCGTCCAAGAAGGCAGTGATGTCCACGACCTTATCTCGATCAGCCGCGGATAGCCGCAACAAACGGGCCTCGTTGATTCCGGCGGCGTCCTTTTCGTTCGGCGGCGGGCATCCGACCAGGACAACTTGGGCGCAAGATTGGGCGTTTCCGCTCGCGTAGAGTAAGGCCAGCCAAGCGCCCCAAGAATGGCCGATCAGAGTAACCGGACCATCGCATTGGGCAAGTGCTCCGTTCAGTTCCGCTATCTGCGCGGCAATTGAGCGACCGGTAAATAGCGGCTCCAATACGCCCTGGGATTTCGCCAGCTCGACCGCCACGGGCGCCATCTCGCCCGCCGCACCCGGGCCGCCATGTATTACAACCGTATTATAGGGAGAATCGCCGTAGCGTCTGATGGTAGTCATGCCGGGTCCTTTTAACTGTAATTTGACCGGGTTGGGCGACAGGCATTATATTTGTTATCTAGATTAAAAGGCCGGTGTAGCTCAGTGGTAGAGCAGCGCACTCGTAATGCGCAGGCCGGGAGTTCGAATCTCCCCGCCGGCTCCAGTAAACTTTCATGCGATTCCACCGACCGCCAACAACCCTCTACGATGACGTCTTCGGCTCGTTTGATTTCGTCTCGGTGTCCGGCTTTTTGGGATCGCGACGCGGGCCGCGATTCCGCCGGCGCGGCGGACGGTTACCCGGCGTGGCATTTCGGTCACCGGAAACCTTCCTATTTTCCGATGAACCGCGCCCCGGCTCCGTTGTTTTGGCAGTGACCTCAGGTGTCTTCCTGGCGGCTTGCCTGTCCACCGGACCGATATCGGAAAGGAGCACCTGTACCTGCTTATTAGTCTCTTCCAAACCTACCAGGACGGCATCCTTGGGCGCGCAAAATCCGATTACCCGCCCAATCCCTTCGGGGGTGCTGACGTCACGCCCCATGTGTGGGGCGCGCTTGCGGAAATCCACATAAGCGTCATTCTCATATTTCAAACAGCACATCAGGCGGCTGCACACGCCGCTTATCTTAATCGGATTCAATGGCAGATTCTGTTCTTTGGCCATCTTTATGGAGACCGGTTCAAAATCGGCCAAGAAGGTCCGACAACACAGATCGCGGCCGCAAGGCCCCAAACCTCCGATTGCTTTCGCCTCATCCCTGACCCCGATCTGTCTCATCTCTATGCGGGTCTTGAACTCGGCCGCCAAATCCTTGACGAGTTCTCGGAAATCTATCCGGCCCTCGGCCGTAAAGTAGAATACGATCTTACTGCCGTCAAATAGACATTCCGTCTCAACCAGTTTCATTGGTAGCGCGTGTTTGCGAATGCGTTCATGTCCGACTCTTGACGCCTGACGCTCTCTTGACTTATTAGCTTCGTCTTTGGCGATATCGTCAGACGTCGCCAAACGAGTGACTTTCTTTAACGGCAATATTACCTCTTCGGCGGGGAGCTCTCTGGCCACAGCGATTACCTCGCCGATCTCAGTCCCCCGGTTTGTCTCGACAACTATCTTGTCTTCCGGCTCCGGGCGCAGACTGCCCGGGTCAAAAAAATAAACCTTGCCTGCTTTTTTTAAGACTACCCCGATAACTGTGGGCATTATCCCTCCAGGCGCGCCGCTGTGGGCAGCGCGCTATTAACGGCCAACAGAGCCTCTTCGAACACCAAATCTTTATTGGCGTTGGTTCGCAGTGCCGCTCCGGCGCGCGTCAAAATGTCCAAAGCAGCCGCCGCTTTGTCTGAGCTTATTCGTTCCGCCGCTTGCGCCAACTGTGGCTCGCGATCCTTGTTTATCAATAGTGAGACATCACTGGTTTCCCGCAACACAATCAGGTCGCGATACCAGGAACCTAAGATTACCAGTGCTTCCGTTTCTACGGAAAGCCCCTCACCCTTGTCTTTCTCTTTAACAAGCAAAGCCAGGGCATCCTTGGCCGCGAAAACATCGATAATATTTCCCTCGCCTATCTCAACCGCTCTGTCTAAGATCATCGTTCGCAAATCGCCGGACGCTCCACCCAGCAAGATCCGCTTCGCCTTGCCGACGGAACCACCGCTCAAGGCCATAGCAATCTCGGCCTCGTCAGCGGCCGCGCCCTCTGCAAGCAATAGGGTCTGAATAAACCGGGGCGGGACGGCGCGAAACACGACTTCCTGACAGCGCGACTGGATCGTCGGCAAAAGGCTGTCAGCGCCCGGAGCCGTCAGAATGAACGCGACGTAAGGCGGCGGCTCCTCCAGGTTCTTAAGGAGGGCATTGGCTGCCTCTACTGTCATTAGGTGCGCGTCTTCAATGATGTATACCTTGCGCGCTCCCTCGAACGGCCTTAGACCTATTGATTGTCCGATGCCCCGGATCTGGTCGATCTTTAGGCTGTTGCCCGCCGGTCTGATACTCTCAACGTCCGGGTGCGCGCCGTTTCTTATCTTCACGCACACTGGGCAGCTGCCGCAGCCGTCGTGAGCGCAATTCAAGGCGGCCGCGACACTAATAGCCGCGGTACGTTTACCAACGCCGTCCGGCCCCGTAAACAAATACGCGTGGCTGGCGGTGCCGTGCTCCAAAATGTTTTCGAGGAAGGAAACAGCTTTATTTTGACCGACTATATCTTTAAAGACGTCCAAATGAATATGCCTCATTATTTCTTGGTATTCCTCGTACTCCTAAAGTATAGCATCGAAGAAGCTGCTCACGGCGGCGATAACCTGCTTATGGATTATCTTTACAGGTTGGGTCGCGTCAAGCACGCGAAACCGCTCGGGATAGAACTTCGCTAGACTTCGGAAGCCTTCTTGGACGAGCCGGTGAAACGCGATGTCAGCGAGCTCGATGCGGTCCATCTCGCCTGGTCGAAGCCTTTCGAGGGCCTGCTCAACCGGCAAATCAAACAAGAAAGTCAGGTCAGGCATCAGTCCGCCGCTCGCCCAATCGGAGATCCGCCTCACCTCGGTCACCGGTAGCCCCCGACCATAAGCCTGGTAAGCGATCGTGGAATCCACATACCGATCGCAAACTATGATTTTGCCGGCGGCCAACGATGGGCGGAGGACTTCCGTCACGTGCTGAGCCCGGCTGGCGGCGAACAACAAAAGCTCGCTGCGGGAATCCATTTCGGGAAATTCGCTCGACAGAAGCGTCTCACGTAAAACACGACCGATCGCAGTCGCGCCCGGCTCACGTGTCGGGACAACTGTAAAGCCAGCCTCGACGAGATGCTCGTATAGCATTTTGGCCTGCGTGCTTTTCCCGCAGCCCTCTATGCCCTCAAATGTTATGAAGCTGCCGGCGGACTCGATGTCCATTTGGGCCACTCCTGTTCAAAAAGATCGCCGCCATAAATGTCGTCGGCGACAATCGCCGGAAAATCGTCCAGAACCAGCCGGAAGATCGCTTCCGGACCAAGGTCCGGATAAGCCGCCACCGTCGCCTCACCGATATGACGCGACAACAGAGCGCCGACGCCTCCCACCGCGGCGAGATAGACCGCGCTGTTGGCCTGCATGACGTGCCGGGTTTCCGCCGAGCGTCGTCCTTTGCCCAAGAAAGCCATGACCCCATGACTTAACATATCCGGGACATAGGCGTCCATCCGTCCGCTGGTCGTCGGACCGGCGGCTCCGATCACGTGTCCGGGAGGCGCGGGAGTCGGACCCATGTAGAAGATAAGCTGGCCTTCAAGGTCTATCGGCGCCTGGCCGGAGCTAAGGTCAGCCGCGAGCCGTTTGGCGGACGCGTCACGCGCGGTATAGACAGGCCCGCTGATCCGTATCGCGTCACCGACACGCAGCTCCGCAATCGTTTCCGGCGTCAACGGCGTCGTTATGTAGTTAATGTCTTGCGCTTGGTCTTGGGTCTTCATTGTTCTCCGCTTTTACGACATGGATATGTTTTACTTTATATTTTATATTGCCTATATCGTTACGCTCTTGCGCCGCAGACAATAGCAGCTAATGTCAACCGCGATCGGCAAGGTCGCGATGTGTGAAGGTCTCTCCAAAACGCGTACGCCGAGGCAAGTGACACGACCGCCCCAGCCGGCCGGACCGACACCGGACTCGTTGATTTCCGACTTCAGCTGTTGTTCCAGTCTGTCCAACTTGGCATTTGGGTTCGTAACATTTAGTGGTTGGAGTAGCGCGCGCTTGGCCAATAGCCCGGCTGCGTCCAAGGTTCCGCCGATGCCGACACCAATGACGAGCGGGGGACACGGATTAGGTCCGGCCGCCCGCACGGCGTCCAAGACAAATTGCTTAATGCCCGAGACGCCGGCGGCCGGCTGCAAGACTTTCGCCGCACCGACGCTTTCGCTGCCGCCGCCTTTAATAAATACGGTTATTTTGAGCTTGTCGCCCGGGACTACTTCCGTATGGATGACGGCGGGAGTGTTGTCGCCGGTATTGACGCGGTCGCCTGTCGGATCAGCGGCGACGGATTTTCTGAGGTAGCCGGTCCGGTAGCCGGTCCGGACGCCGGCGTCAATCGCGTCGTTCAGATCTTGACCGCTAAGAATGAGCGCCTGTCCGATTTCAACGAACACGACGGCCAGACCTGTGTCTTGGCATAAGGGGATTGAATCGTTAGCGGCGACGCCGTTATTGTCCAGCATCATTTGCAGGACTTCCCGGCCGCGCGGTGACTCCTCGCGCTCCAGGGCCCGCGTCAGCGCATCGATCACATCGTCAGGCAAGGCGAAATTAGCTTCTTGCACCAAACGGCTGACCGCTTCGGATATTAGTGAAGTAGCGAGCTCACGCGTCTTGGCCATGCAGCGCCTCCATGGCGTTGCGCACATCGTCGGCAGCGTCCCTTAAGCCGGCGATCTCTTCCTCAGTTAAAGAGATCTCCCGCACTGCTTCCATTCCGTCCCGGCCGAAGACCGCGGGAACACCAATGGCCGCCCCTGTAATGCCATACTCGCCTTTCAGATAGACAGCCGCGGGCAAAATCTCTTTTGTGTCCTTCAGTATGGCTTCGACCATTTTGGCGACGGCTGTTCCGGGACCATAATAAGCGCTGCCGGTTTCCAAATGAGATATTATCTCCGCCCCGCCGCGACGCGTTCTGTCGGCCAGTTCGGTTAGTTCCTCGCGGCTCAGGCTGGCATTAAGCGGTTGGCCGGCGACCTTAACCAAATCAACCAGGGGAATCATTTTGTCGCCGTGCGCCCCTATCACCATGGCCTCGATCGAGGCCGGATGCGCGCCTGTTTTTTGTGAGACGAAGTAAACAAAGCGGCCGGTGTCCAAGACTCCGCCCATACCGAATACCTTGCTTCGGTCTTTGCCGCTGATTTCACAGGCCAATGTCGTCATGTCGTCTAAAGGATTTGTGACCATTATGATAATCGCCTCGGGCGCGTAGGTATTGATTTGCGCGACCACTGAACGGATCACCGACGCGTTTTTGTTTAGGAGATCGGTCCGGCTCATGCCAGGTCCGCGCGCGAATCCGGCTGTGACAACCACAATCGCGCTACCGGCAATAGCCGAAAATTCGTCGGTACCGGTTATGGTAACCCCGCTCCCGTGAATCGCCATCGCCTGCATTTTGTCGATGGACTTGCCTTTGGCGATACCGCCGGCAATATCTACCAGAACCACGTCGGCCAGCTCCCGCTGCGCGATTACATGCGCCGCAGTCGCTCCTACATGTCCGGCCCCGATTATTGCTACTTTGTCCATTAGACCCCTACACGTAAGACTGTGTGATTATAAGGATTATAACGAGTATAGAGAGTATAAAACCAAGTCATCATAATCCTTATGCTCCTAATAATCCCTATACTCTAGTCTTTGGTTTCCGGCTTCTTGGCCGGTTTCTTTTTAGCTGGTTTCTTTGTACTCTTTGTACCCCTCGTACTCTTCGTACTCTTTGTATCATTCGTCTCGTCGGCTGCGGCCGCCTTCTTCGCCGCGTAGCGCGCTTTGCTTTCGGCGTTGCTGGGACATTCCCAGAAGTTGGGGCAGAATATCCGCGGTCCTTTGCCCTTCTGCGGGACTTTCATCTTCGGCGCGCCGCAATCCGGGCATGTCTCTCCGGCCGCCATGGCAATACCGAAAGGCGGCAAAGGATACGCGGTAGTACAATCGGGATAACCGCTACAACCGATAAACTTACTCCCTGACTTCTTGGCTCGCCTGATCATTAGATCTTTACCGCATTTGGGACAAGGTCCGACAACGTTATCGGCCCTAATACCATCCCAGATTCGTTCCCTGATCTCGTCGGCATTGGCGGCGATGCTGTCGACCGTATCTCCCAAAACGCCGCGCGAGTCTTCCACAACGGCCGCTCGCTTCATCTTACCCTCGGCGATCAAGTCCATTTCACGTTCCAGCTCGGCGGTCATGACAGGAGTCGATATCGTTGCCGCAAAGTCCTTGAGCGACCGCGCGACGGCCAAGCCTAGCTTGGTCGGGATGATCGGATCGCCATAGACATACTGGCGGTCATAGAGATTCTGAATTATGGAGTGCCGCGTGGCCTTCGTGCCCAAACCCAGTTTTTCCATTTCCTGGATCAGGCCCCCCTGGCCATAGCGCGACGGCGGTTGTGTTTCCTTGGACAAAAGTTGCTTATCGATCAAGGACAACACTTCACCCTCTATCAACTCGGGCAAAACGGCCTCTTTGCGGCGAGAATAAGGATAGACCTCGATCCACCCCGCTATTACGGTACGTTCGCCGCGAGCGATAAATGGCTCTTCACCAGCGTTGATGACCGCTTTGATATTCTCAAATTTGGCTGCGGGCGACAAGGTTGCGAAGAACCGGCGGACAATCAATTCATATATCTTCCAGGAGCGATCGTCCAAAGCCGCTCGCGCAACTGCCCCAGTCGGATAAATCGGGGGGTGATCGGTGGCGAATTTCTTACCCCGCGTCGGCGTCAAAGGGCCAGAGCCTAGAATCTTACCGGCTGGCTCGGCGAAAACGCCGCCGGTGAACAGATGGACGATCTCGCCCAAATCTAAAGTGGGCGGATATACGGTGTTGTCGGTGCGCGGATAGCTGATGTAGCCCGCCATATAGAGGCGTTCCGCTACGTCCATGGCCCATTTCGCGGTAAACCCGATCGACGACGCGGCGGCCAGAAAGGATGTGGTGTTGAACGGTGCGGGCGGCGCGATCTGCCGCTCTCGCTGAACCACAGACACAACCGTTCCGTCTTCAGGTACGGCCTTGAAGGCGATTTCCGCTGTCCCTTTTTCGTCAAACCGATCCGCTTGGTGTTGAGCTTCGAAACGCGTGCCGGCTTTCTCGAAAGTGGCGGTTATCTGCCAGTAAGGTACCGGCGTGAAGGCCAGGCGTTCCAGTTCGCGGTCGGCGATGAGCACTAAGGTCGGGCTCTGCACCCGGCCCACGCTCAAGAAGTTCTTGCCCAAACGGGTCGAGGCCAGTGAAATACCCCTGGTCAATGTCGCTCCCCAGATCAAATCGATATCCTGACGAGCTTCACCGGCCGATGCGATGTCATAATAAGGGTCTTCCAGATTAGCGAAAGAATCAGAAACTTCCTTGTCTGTAAGCGAAGAGAAGCGAGCGCGTTTGACCTTTACGTTCGGGATTTTCTCTTTGATAACATTAAGTGCGTCGACGCCGATCAACTCGCCCTCACGATCAAAGTCAGTGGCGATGATAACGTTGTTGACGTCTTTGATTTGTTTTTGCAGGGCAGCCATGACGTATTTGACGGTCGGAACCTTGACTAGAGAAGCCTTAACTAGGTCTTTGAGATCAGTTTTCTCCCAATTCTCATAGCCTTCCGGGAAGTCCACCTTAAGTATGTGGCCGCGCAGTCCGATAACCCGCACTTCCCCTTCCTTATCCTTATATGTATAGACGGGAACGGTGCCGGTTGGTTTCTTGGCGCCTTTTTTGGCTGCGGGAGAACTGCTCTTGGCCTTGCCGCCGGACAATATGTCGGCTATGCGGGACGCGACGTTATCTTTTTCGGTGACGATCAGTTTCAAAGGTTTAGGCTCCTTATCGGTTTTGACGTAAGCTTTCGTGTGCCGCGCTCAAGGGTTCGCGACGAGACAATACTATAGCACACGGCGGCCGCGGCGCTACCCGGTAAGCTCCCGCACTTGTTTGACGACCCAATCGTCCCATGCCTCCAAGCCTTCGCCGGACGTGCAAGAGACAATGAACATTTCGACGTCCGGATTCATCTCTCGGATGGTCTTTTGAAAAGCCTCCATATCGAAGTTCGTCGCCCCGATAAGATCGATCTTGTTGATTACCAGAGCGTCCGCTTCGCTGAACATCAGCGGATACTTGTGCGGCTTGTCGTCGCCCTCAGTGACTGACAACAGCATTACTTTCTTGTGCTCGCCTAGCTTGAATTCCGCCGGGCAAACCAGGTTGCCGACGTTTTCGATTATCAATAGCTGAATGGCCGTCAGATCGACCTTGTCCAGACCGTTGCGGATCATGTTCGCGTCCAGATGACAGGCACCGCCCGTGTTTATCTGAACGGCCGGTACGCCGAAGGCGGCGACTCGATCAGCGTCGACCGACGAGGCGATGTCCCCGTCGATTACCGCCAACGGGATGCCGGCGCGTTTCATGGCCTCCAAGGTCTTGATCACTAGGGTTGTCTTGCCCGCCCCGGGAGAACTCATGAAATTCAGGACGGCGACGTTGTTTTCCTTGAACCTCGCGGCGTTGGCCGCGGCGATATTGTCGTTTGTCTCCAATATGTCTTTGAGAACTTTGACTTCCACTATCTTACCCTCCTGTTAGACCACGATGATTAACGAAGCATATTGGTTTTTGTTTGCCTCGTACTCCGTTCGTTTCAGTCAATGTCTATACTGTCTACGGCCAGTTCCCGGCCGGTTATAAGCTCGCCTAAAATATCACCGCAGGCGGGACACTTCATAATCATGTCCTCCGCCGCAAATTCATTACCGCACGATGCGCATTTCGCCTTAGCCTCGATGAAATTAATATTCAGTTTGGCGCCCTCGGCGATCGTATCCTTGGTCATGATCTCGAAATAGAACGCGACACAGTCTGGAACGACCTGGGAGAGAGATCCGATGGTCAGATTGACCTCGTTGACTTTGCTCGCACCGCTTTTCTTCGCCGAATCCAAGGCGATGTCCAGGATGCCCTGGGTAATTGTCATTTCGTGCATTGCGCCTCTTTTTTGCGTTTACTCGTTGATCTCTTTCATAACCAGTTCGATGACCCGCGGTATCTGGGCCGCTATCTTGGGCGTCAATTCCAGACCCCATTCGATCTCGTCCGGTTGTATCCCGATGATAATCGCTTCCGCTGGCATACGCCCGGACAGCTCGGCCATCGTTAGGACATCGAACAGGGTGACCTGATGCATCGATACCTTAGTCAGAACCTTGGTTTTAATGTCGTCGGAGTTGAACCTGAACAAGGTTCCCGGCGGCTCTCCGGCGTTTACGACATCCAGCATGATAACCTTGTCGCGTCCTCCTATATAGTATAGAAGGTCTAAGCCGAGCGTGGCACCGTCAACGATGTCAACATAGGAGGGAATTCCAAGTTCCTCGCGGCGGGCTTCCATTTCCTCAACAACTTTTACGCCGAAGCCCTCGTCTTTAAGTATGGAATTACCGACCCCGAGCACCAGAATCCGGTGCTCGGGGTCGACGTGTTGCTCTGTATTACTTGACATCTACTCTTTTGAGTCCTTAGGCACCATGCTCAATACCATATACTTGAACTGGCCAAAGTCTTCAAAGAGAGACAGATAGACATGTACCGCGGTCAACAGGATGAACACCCACATAATCGAGAAGTGCCATACCCGGACCATCTCCAATCCGCCGGCCAGCGAAGTCAGCCACGTGAAGTAGGCCGCCGTCGGCGTATAGAGCGCGAAACCTGTCATCGCCTGCAGAATGATCAGCGGAATAAACAATACATAGGTCAACCGCTGGGGCGGATTGTAAATGCCCTGAACCTCTTTCGGCAGCTCTTTTTTCAGAAACAGGTAGTACCCGAGCGTCCCGAACAGATTCCTCCAGACGATCATGCCCAAACCGAAGTTCTTGTAGTCCCGGTTCTTGGACAGGAACGCTAATGAAATCCTGATGATGAGGTTAAAGACCACGACGTACATTGCTACGAAGTGGATAAACCGCATCGTCGACATCGACCCCTTGAAGAAGGGATAGTGGATGAAGAAACCGGTGAACGCCAGCGCGATCATGCTGACAACGTGGATATAATGATATATCCGCGCTTCGACCGGATGCTCGATATGCATTTCAGCCATCATCCGTCCCTCCTTTAGGTGACTTTGAATTTCAGGATCTCATTTGTTGTCGGCTCGATGATATGCACCGAGCAGGCTAAGCACGGATCAAAGGAGCGGACGACCCGGACCACGTTGGTCGGGTTCGTCGGATCCGGCACCGGAGCACCGACAATCGCCTCTTCGACCGGTCCGCGAACGCCCTTATCGTCGCGCGGGCCAAAGTTCCAGCCAGACGCGTTGACGATTTGGTAGTTCGTGACCTTGCCCTTGTCTATCGATACCCAGTGGCCGTTGGCGCTGCGAGGAGCATCGGTGATGCCCATGCCTTCGCGGGCGTCCATCGGCAGTGCTTTGTCGTCGCAGACTTCGCCGTTGATGTTCTTGGCCAGTTGATCCAGCCAAACGCGAATCTGCCCGATAAGCATTTTGGTCTCGTAGGCGCGGGCCGCGTGGCGGGCAACCGCGCTCGGCCAGACGCCGATCTTACCGGCCAGCTCCATGAAGCCAGGATCTTGCTGCATCAACATACGAGCCAGCGGACCGCCTTCATGTGGCTTGCCGTCGTAACGCGGCGACTTGATGAAAGAATAGGCGTCAGCTTTTTTCGGATCGGGATCCGTCTTGCCGACGGCCGGTTTCAAGCCGGACGCGCTCTTGTAGTAGCTGTACTTTACATCCTCAGTGATCTTCGACGGATCCAAGTCCTTGATGTTCTTCAGGTCCAGATTGTCGATGACGCCCGAGCGGAAGAAGCGGTTCTTAATGTCCCCGCTCTTCTTTTCGTCAAACGCGCCATAACCAAGGAAGTTGCTGACGCCAAGACCGACCTTGAGGTCGTGAATCGGCTTTAACGGACCGGTACCCAGCGCCACAACGTCGGCTACATAGGTATTTTCCAGCCAGCTAGCCAGTTGCTCGAAACGCCAGGTGAACTCGGCGATTCTCGCAACGGTCGGCCGGATGCCGACGCCGCCGACGACGACGTTCTGAAAGAACGGCGCGCGGCCGCCCCATAGAGCGAGCATCTCATGACCCAGCTTCCTCATTTCCAGCGCTTCCAGGTAGTGCGAAACAGCTGTAGTGACTACTTCGGGATCCTTGATAACAAACGCGTCGGGCTCATACCGCGGCGTCAAAGGATAGGTATCGTTGGCCTTAACCAGGCTGACGATCTTGTCTTTGACCTTAAGAAGCGCCGGATCGTTACCCGCGTAGCTGGCCACCGCCATGATGTCGATGTAATCCAGCGCCGCGAGGTGATAGAAATGCAGCGGATGATCAGCCAGCCAGTCCGAAGCGAAAATCAGGTTCCGGATGATCCGGCCGTTGTCCGGCACGGTAACGCCGAACGCATTGTCAACGGCAAAAACGGAGGACATGCCGTGGATGGTGTTGCAAACACCACAGACACGCTGCGTGATCCGAATCGCGTCGCGCGGGTCTTTACCTTGGATCAACTGCTCGAAGCCGCGATACATGGTGCCGCTGCTCCAAGCGTCTTTGACTACGCCGTTCTCCACCTCGACTTCGATTTTAAGGTGGCCCTCGATCCGTGTAACCGGATCAATTACTACTTTTGCCATTACTTGTCACCTCCCTTTCCGCCAACCCTGCCGGTGGCGAAGTTTCCAACGAGGTGAGCACCCAGGCCGATGGCCACAGCGACACCAAGTACCTTGGCGATGTTGTCGGCCGTGGTCTGGATTCCGAACAGGTTAACCTCGGGTACTTTCTCATACAGCGGCGCCAGACCGGCATAAAACTCCGGCTGTGTGCAGCCGATGCAGATGCCGTGCGCGCCGATAGGCCAGCTCGTCCGGCTGTTCCAGCGGCGGATTGGACAGTCCGAAAATGTAATCGGACCTTTGCAGCCCTTCTTGACCAGGCAATAATTCTGCGTGGCCGTGCCGCCTTCCGCCGGCGCTATCGCCGCCGGGTCGCCCCATGTTTCCAGGTACAGACCCGCTTCAAACGCGGCTCGACGTTCACAGTTATCGTGAATCGTCTGACCGTAGAACATCTTCGGACGGCCGTAGTTATCGACGTCCGGAGCTTTCTTGTTCATCAACCAGTAGACAATAGTACCGACCAGCCAGTCCGGATTGGGCGGGCAGCCGGGTACGTTGACAACTGGCGTCGTGCCCTTATAGGCGCCGCCTTTAGCGGTGCCGTCGAACAGCAGGCCTTTGGCTCCCGTGACGGCCTGGTTGGCCCGCGGAATGCCGCCGAACGCGGCACAAGTGCCGGTGGCGATAACAACGGCCGCGCTGTCCGCGGCCTCTGTGATCCACTTATCGGCAGTCATCGGTTTGCCGTTCTCTTCACCGAACGCGGCGAACAGACCGTCTTCCTTGTCTGGTACGGCGCCTTCCCAAACGAGAACATACTTGCCTTTTTCGTTCTTAATCGTGTCCTTGATGACCTGAATGGCCTGGTCACCCGAGGCCGCCATAATGTTTGGCTGGTACCGGAACGACAGGATATCCAACACTAACTCGGCGATTGAAGGATGATTCGAATTCAATGCCGATACAGAACAGCCCGTACAGTTCTGGCCTTGGAGCCATAAAACCGGGGGTTTGGCAGCCGCTCCTTCAAGCGCCTGCGCAATTTGTGGTACATAGCTCTGCGATAAACCTAGAATGGTTGCGGATGCTCCACAAACCTTTAGAAAATCGCGGCGACTAAGTCCTTTAAAGGATTCGCCCAACTCCGTGACACCTCCTTAGTCTTTCAGAGAGAGAAACAGGATAAGTGAACCTTCACCCCCTTTGCGAGCAGATTGTAACAGTAGTTACGCTTAAAAGATACACTGCACATGATTACCATTAATCTAGATTTAATAGGCTTGGATGTCAAGCCGTTTCTTCGCGCCGCTTGGGCGCTACGAAACCGGCCAAAACGCAGCTCAAAATGTAGAATGCCAACATGGGGATGGCCATGACCCCCATTGTAACAGGGCTCCAGTCCGGCGTGATGATGGCTGAAAGCAAGAGAATTATAATGACCGCGTAACGCCAGCTGGCCCTCAATTTTGCCGGCGAGAGAATGCCCAATCGCACCATGAGCAGGATAAAGAGTGGCGTTTCAAAGGAGATGCCGAAGCCGAGGAGAAACCAGCCGGCGTATGTCACATAGGCGCTGATGCTGACGCTGGCTTTCATTAAAGCACCCGCTTGTGCCAACAACCACTCGGTGCTGATCGGCATGATGTAGCGATAACCGAAAACGACCCCGCCGGCAAACAAAATGATCATGGAGATTATGGTCGGAAAGATGATTTTCTTCTCTTTGGCCTTCATGCCGGGGGCCGCGAACGCGAGGATCTCGTACAAAATGACCGGCAGCGCCAGTGAGGCGCCGGCAAAGAAAGCCACCTTAACCTTGACCATGAACGGTTCGAGCGGCGTCAGGTAGACAAACTGCATGTGGCCGGCCGGCACCATCATGATGCGCAGTAAGGGAATGGCGAAATAGAGGCAGATCCCAAACGTGACTGCGAGAACGGAGGCTGATATTATGATGCGTTTCCGAAGCTCAGCAAGATGAGCCAGAAACGCCATGCGGCGATCGACCATGTTCTTAGGCGTCGTCTTTAGACTTTTCTTTAGTCTTGTCGTCCGCTTTGTCGGCTTCTTTCTTGGCGTCGGTTTCCTCTTCGCTGGAGGCTTTTCTTAAAGCCTTCACGCCCTGCCCGATAGACTTCGCGAGCTGCGGCAGCTTGGAGGGACCGAATATGATCAACACAATGACCAAGATGATTACTAGTTCGGGAATACCCAGACCAAACACTACTTACACACCTCCCGGGACAACTGTCGTCCCTTCTCTTCAAGTATCATTCGATACGAAATACTCTAATGCCGGCTTAAAAGATTGTCAAATATGTTACATACTTTTCGCGGCAAACTTTACTTCGCTGCGGCCAGCTCCTGCCGCACATTGTCGGCCTGGGCCCCGGTCGGTTGCAGAGTCAAAAATCGCTGCCAGGCGAACTTCATGTTTGGAATGTCGTTCTTGCTCTTATAGATTACGCCCAGGTTGAACCAGGCCATGGCATGGTCCGGTTTGGCGCCGGTCACCTTTTTGAATATTTCCAGCGCTTTCTCGTTTTGATTCAAGGCGTTGTAGGCAACCCCCATATCGGTCATGACGTCATAGTTTGTCGGCTCCAGAGCGAGAACCTTCTGGTATGAGGCGATCGCGTTCTGATACTTGCCCGTATCGAAATAGGCGTTACCCAACGCGATCCAGCTAGGGGTGTCCTTGGGCGACTTAGCCAACTTCGCCTTCAGCTGTATTATCTGCGCCTGCGCCTGGGTATCCGCCGATGATCCCGTACTGCCTTGGAATATCGATTTGAAGAAAGCACCAAGGTCGCCGGAGCGTAAAGCAGGCATCAGGGTGAGTATAAAGGACAGCGCGACCACTACGGCGCCGATCTTTATCCAGACCCCGGCTTTCTTTTTGTCTAACATGATCATCTTAGTCTCTCCCTGCTAGGCGTGAGGCACGAGGCGCGAGGCGCGAGTTTGGCTTCCAAAACAGACCTTGTTGCCACTCATGCCTCATTCCTCTTGCCTACGGTTCCTACTTCTAATTATACCTGTCAACGACGAATTCGCCGATTGCCTTCAATTCAGTCTTTAACGCCTTACGACTAACGTGTTCAATGGCTTCAAGCGCTCGCGAGACATAATCACGCGCGTCATTCTTTGCCTCTTCAACGCCGCCGCTGGCGACGATAAGGCGCAAAGCGCGTTGAACAGCGTCCTCCGGCAACGTCGGATCCTCAAGAATCGCTTTCAGTTCCCCGCTCTCGTCCCCCGCCAGCGCGTATATCGCCGGCAAAGTCACGGTCCCATCTCGAACGTCAGCACCCACCGATTTGCCTAGTTTGGCCTCGTCTGCCACGATATCTAAAACGTCGTCAAAGACTTGAAACGCTAGGCCAAGGCACTCGCCGAATTGTTTAAGCGCCCGAATATCCGCTTCCGGCGCGCCCCCGGCCACGCCGCCCAGTTCGCAGCAAGCCGCGAATAAAGAAGCCGTCTTATAGCAAACTCGGCGCGTATAGTCTTCAATAGACAGAGACGTGTCGCGCCAGGCTCGCTGCTGCATAGTCTCGCCGGCACTGAGCAGTTCAGCGGCGACGGCCATGCCGGCCATGACACGGGGCGCGGCTCTGTCGCATAACGCCGCGAAACTAGCCGCCAGTAATACATTCCCTGTCGCTAGGGCAATCCTGTCGTCCCACCGTCCGTTCACGGTTGCGCGTCCCCGACGTTCCCCTGCTCCGTCCAGAACATCATCATGGACTAAAGTCGCCGTGTGTAGCAGCTCAGCGCAGAGAGCCAGAGGTTCCAGCCTGTCATAATCATACTCGCCCGCTTGGCCGGAGATCAGTACCAGAGCCGGACGCAAACGCTTGCCTCCGGCCTTTATGATGTGTTGGGTCGGTTCGCGCAAAACACCCGGATAGGCGGCTAATACTGTTCCCAGTCCGTTCTCAACTTTTTTGAGATCTCGACGTATTCTGGCCGGAACAGGATAGGTATTCACGCGTCAGTCTCCGGCGCCGAACATCAGTCTTATGATATGCGGAATACGAAACTTGGTCAGCTGACGCACCGACCATTCCAACTCCTGTTTATCTGCGACAGTTGAGATACTGGAGCGGTCGACCTCCGCTTTCAGCTCTTTCAGCTTCTGTTCGACCTCGGCTTTGTCCGGCAAAACCATGATTTCATCAACCCGCTGCATGATATCTCGGGCTCGCACAATACGAGTCTCGGTGTCCCGAGCGGTCTTCTCGGTAATGGCTCCTACCTCGAGTTTCAGTCTATTTAGCTCAAAGGCCGAGTCGTACGTCGCGTCAACGATCTGATCCCGGTTCATCCATTTCGTCTCATAGTTCATGATGTATTTCCAGCTGGGTTGGAGCAGGGCCTGGCGATGTTCTTCCAATGTTTTGGCCAGCAATATGTATCCGTGCTTCTCGGGTTCGACAAAAGCGCGGCTGCCCGGATCCAGGAACGGCGCCAGCGGAGAAATGAACGGCAAAAGACGCTTGTCGTTGCCCAATTGAGTGTATAGTTTGCGGCAATAATCGATGGTCGACATGGTCTTTTCATATGTCTGGCCCGGCATGCCTACCATGAAATAGAGATCGAATCGCTCGCAATCCTCATGCGAGAGCGCCGCCGCCAGGCAGGCCTCAAAATCCTCGTCAGAGTAGCCCTTGCCGACCAGCTTTCGCACGTCTTCGTCGTGGCTCTCGACCGACATTTCGTAACTATAGTCATCTAGATACTTGTCGACCAGGTCGAAAACCTCGACCGGGGGCAATACATAGAACTCCAGAATAATCTTGTTCTTGATCTTCATTTCGGCGATGCCGCGCAGAATCGTCTCGCCGTGCGCCCAGTCGTTCATAAGTAAGTCACCCAGAATGAAAATGGGGCCGCGCGACAGGTGGCTGATCGTCCGAACGTCTTTTAGAAAAGCCTCGGGGCTGCGAAAGGCCATCTTCTTGCGGTTGTATGTATTATCAAACGTATAGCGCGATCCGCCGCAAAACACGCAGTTCATCGTACAACCGCGACCGACGAAAGCGGCCATGATGTTATACCTGGTCCAGTCCATGAACGGGATAACGCCGGTGAAATCGCGATACTTAAAAACGGACCGTACCATTTCGTTGTAGCCGATACTGTATTCGTCGATGTCCGCGGGTACGTAGGTGAACGGATTAACAACGGGTTGGCCGTCCTTCTTCCAGACGAGGTTCGGAACGGCTGACAGGTCGCCGCCCGTTTTGACCGCCTCCACGAGCTGCCTCATCGGCTCTTCAGTGGTGTCGCCGCGCATGACGAAATCGATTTCCGGCAACTCGATCAGCTCGTCGTAGAAATAAGACGAAGAAAAACCGCCGAAAACAATCGGCGTGTCCGGATGGTATTTCTTGACGATCTTGGCCAGCTCAACCGACCCGTGGCAGTGAGGCATCCAATGCAGGTCGATACCGAAAATCGCCGGGCTTTTCAGACCCGCGATGTACTTCTCGGCGTCGAAGTCGCGACTTTTAAGCATCTGGAGCGCGATGTTGATTATCCGAACATGCAAACCATGTTTGCGCAGGTAGTGAGAGATGCTCGAAAAACCGACCGGATACATCTCGAAAATCGGCGTCGAGGGGACAAGATCACTAACCGGTCCATAGACAATAGACTTCTCTCGAAAATCATACACGCTCGGCGCGTGGAGAAATATCAAGTCAGGATGGGTTGGGGAAAAGAGCACTATTGACCTCCTCGATCAATGTCGTTTATCGATGCTTCCTGATAATCGCGCTGCCCGCCCAGCAGGCAGCCCAAGTGTGACGCGGCCTGAGCGAGAGCGCCTGGTCGGCCGGAACTGCCATTTAGCTGGCCTTGACTGTAGCTTTCGCTGGCCTCAGCCAACGCGTCGCAAAGAATCCGGACGAGACGGTCGTCCCTTAGATCGACCACCAACGCCAAGGCTTTCGCGTAATAGCGGTCGGCCGTTATCAACGCCAGATTGGCCGGCGTCAGACCATAGACGGGCGGTTCCGCCTGTTTAAAATGTTTTGTCAGACCAAGCTCGAGCAACTCCAGCGCGGTCGCGGTAGCCAGAAGCGACTCGGCGGGAGCGCTGGCTCCGTCCGCGGTGCGATAAAGTAGGATCGCCCGTTGGCAGCGGCCCCTCTCGAAAAGCAGTAAATCATCGGCCGGCGCTTCAGACAGCGAGGCAATGTGGACGGCGACCGCCGCACGGACAGATTCAACATTACAGTCTAAATTAGTCAAGGTCTCGAACGCTCCAGTAGTCAGGTATATCAGATTATTATAGGACATCAATTAGGGTTTTGGCAGGAGTTCCAGCGAAACCGGGGCACTGGTCCCATGTTTAATCGGCGGCGGTTCAGTGTGGTCAAAAACCGCCAAGCCGAACATGTAATAAACCGGCCCGCGGCCGGGCTTGAAAGGCATATCGTCCCGGCGGCCTGTATCCAGCTTCCGGGACACCTCTAGATACCACCAGCCGTCTTTCCAGACGCCGTGACCAAGAACGTCGGCAGCGCTGCCCGTCGGGGTCCCCGTAAAGTAAATAAAAGGTTCTTTGTCCCCCGCCTTGAATGTTTTAAAGGAAGTTATGTCCTCCATTTGCTCGCTGGTGGGATACGGCGTGTCCGCGACTGTCAAGTCTCCGATCAGTTTCTTCGTCGGGCGGGTCGGGGCGATGCGCTCAATCGCGGTCTTGTAGCCGTTCTTGAGAAAGCCCGGGTCACCCTGGTCGCGCTTCAGAGCCGCTTTCATAAAGGTTGGATCGACCGCGTCATCCAGATAACGGTCTTCAACAAAACCATACACATTGGTGATGCCGGCGAGCCAAAACCATTCATCCGTTTTCTCTTTGCGACTATTGGTCGCCATATACCAAAGATTCTTGTCCTTATTCTCGGTATGGCAGACGGCGCCGCAACCCTTGAGCGAGAAATACGCGACGCTGTCGTCTTTGTTCCAGAGAATGGCCAACTTGTCCTGCTCTAGACCGTTCTTCCAAGTCTTGCCGTCGTATTCCCAGACCTTAGAGATGTTATTTTGAGTCGAGTCGCGCCACTTTAGCAAGAAATGGATGTCTTTAGCGCCGTAGGCGCTCTTCATATAGACGTCCGGGCCTCCCGTCGTCGGAATCTTAGTAAACTTTCCGGTCGTCCAGGCCTTTTCTGTTATTTGGCCGTCCGCCTTGATCTTTTCTTGGGTATAGTTCGCTGGCACTACCAGTCTGGTCTGCGGAGATGCGGCACGGTCACAGCCGGTCGCGGCGACGACGAAACCAGCCAACACAAGCGGGATCAGCAGATTGGAAATGATTATGCCACGGGATCGAAGCCTCGACGCCGGTCTTGATGATTGTCTCATAGATTTAATTCTATCAGGTCAAACGGTTCATCGCCAAGCACACTGAACGTAGACCGAAAGCGCCCGTGACGTATAATGTTGCCAATGGTGGCGCAACACGCAAGGGTCTAAAGGAGTCGCACGCATGCCGGCTGGAGACAAGACCGAGATTATTGACAGATTCGACCATTTGGCCAAGGTTTACGGTCTGGTTACGCCATTTATGTGGCGAACGTGGAACCGCATGGCGACTATCGCCCGGCTGCAACCAGGCGATCGCGTGTTGGACGTAGCAGGTGGCACGGGCAGCCTGGCGGTACGCTTGACCCGGCATGACGCGGCGGTAACGTTGGTCGACTTGTCTCCGGCGATGCTGGAACGAGCAGCCCGCCGTCTGCGCGGCACCGGAGCGGATCTGCGCCAGGCGGACGCGACCGACCTACCCTTTCCTGACAACAGTTTTGATGTCAGCTTTATTTCGTTAGCGTTGCACGAGGTGCCGTTGTCGGACGCGGAGGCTTTCTTAAAAGAGATGGCGCGCGTCACGCGCCGGGCGATCGTAGCGGCCGACTTCGCCGTGCCCCGCACAAGAATAGGCACCTGGGCGCTCAAACAAACGATTGGGCGCGTAGAAGAGCCCAGCTTCTTTGTCTTTCTGGAGGTCGGCCTAGACGGATTGGTACGCCGCGCCGGTTTGGAGACCGCCGAGTCCATGCGTCCGCTGTTTGCAGGAACCGAGATCGCGCTGGTTCATTTGGCCGAGCGCGGCCGCACCGCGGCAGCCGCGGCAGCGGAGCAGTAGCCGCAGACGTCGCAGTCCGCCCGTCGGCAATCCTTGTCGCCGAATCCCTGGACAAAATCTTCCAGCTGCGCGGTATCCAGCTGCACGGCCTGTCGTACCTGGTCAAATCTTACGTCGTCTGGCAGGCTGAGGATGTCCAACAGGTTGGCAGGAGATTCAGCCGAGTCGTAGGCTCGCACGGCATCAACTATCCGGACCGTCTCCGGGGTCGGCGCATAAATCACAAAATCAGAGAAACCGCGGGTCGCGTAGAATTCCAGATCCTCGGGCCTGATCCAACGCGCTTTCATAAGAGCGGCCGGTTCGCGCAGCATTCTTTGAACGCATAAATCCGCTACCAAAAGGTCCGTCCCCGTGTGATCGTCCCTGGTATGGGAACGCTCGTTGGAGTGGGTAATGGCCAACGCGCAATCGAAGCCGCAGGCGCGATTCGCGACCAGACGGCAGACTCCGGGCGACGTGCCGGCGAGCGTCTTGAGCTGTTTAAAATCACGATTCATGTCGCGCAACCAGACGTAGCGTGCCCCCAGCTGCATAAACTCACGCACCCGCTGGACGCTGTCGAAGGCGACAGTATCGGACATGACGACCGCCAGGGACGGATACTTGTCCTTGATCAGCTCTAGCAAGAAGAACGAAGACACGATCACCTCGTCCACCTCCAGAGCCGCCAGCTTATCCAGCAGTTGCCGCAGCCGCCGATTGCCCTCCCGCGTGAGCTCACGATTGTCGAGACAAAGCTCATCCAAGGCATAGCTGAACGCAAGACCGCCGCGCTTAACGGTCCGGATGTGCCCGGCTGCCGCCTCCGTCAGAACACCGCCGGCCGGACGGCCGAACATGCCGCGGCAGGAAGTACCGGCCACCTCCGGCAGCAGCGCATCGTCCCAATTGGTTTCGACAAATAAACGCTTGATGGTCACCCCTAGAATATCTTGCCGTCCGTCAGGTTATGGCGGATCTCGTCGTACGCCTTCAGCTGGTCGCGGACTACAGTCTCGTCGATCGTCATCACTTGGTCGGCGACGCGCCGGCAGTAGCCGCAGGTGTCGCAATCGATAGCCGCGCAGTCGATGTTACGAAAATGCTCCAGGAACCCGTCCAGCTGGTTATTATCGATGCTGATCGGGTCGACCGATTCCGACACCTTGGACGTCACGCGGCTCAGAAGTTTCAGTGGATTGGCCTGCCGCCAGTTCCTTAGGAAATACCTAAACCGGTGCGGTGTACCGAACTTAAGCGGAAAATCTCGCGGCGGAAATACCAGCAGGTCCAGGAGGTCGCCGTCCCAACGGCGCGCGGCATAGGCTTTGGTGATCTCGATCAGACGATCCGTCGGCATGTTGCGATCCACCAGCTTGAAGTGATCCAAGCCGATATCTTCATACGTCTTCAGATCCTCGGGGCGGATCCACCGCGACCGGATCAACTCAACCGGGTCGGCGAACTTCGTGTTGGCGCAGGCAAACACCGCCGTGTCGACAACATAGCCATTGTTCCGATGGCCTGTCTGGGAGCTGTGGCTCATGGTGTTGCCGTGCGCGTACTCGAAAGGACAGTTAAAGATACAGGAATTGTTGACAACCATCTGAATATCGCAGTTCAGCCCCTGCCGCAACGATTCAAGTAGTCGGAAGTCGCGGTTGGCGTCCTGGATGGTGATTATGTCCGCCCCCAGAGCCTCGAATTGTTTGGCTTTCTCCAGCGATCGGACCTGCTGGAAAGCCGACGTCGCGACCCGAAGACGCGGGTAAAGTTCCTTAGCCAGACGGAGCAGCCAGACGGACGAGACCGTGATGATCTCAACCCCTTGATCGTTGATCCAATCCAGCAGTTCGATAACCGAGCGGCGGTATTCCGGGTTCTTCTCTTCGCCACCCAAGCAGGTCGCGTTGATAACGTAATTGAAAGCGATACCGGCGTCCCTGGCCAGCTTGATGTGGGCCTCCGCTCCGGCTCCGGATACGTGCGGCAGCCAATACGGATAGCGCGCCCCGCCGACAACATCGCGGGCCAACTTCCCGTAGACATCCGTCACCGGCAAGCCGGTCACGCCCGTGATAAGTTTGTTATCCCAGCTCGTAGGGATGGATAAACGCATTAGCCGTTGCCCTCCCCGCGGTGGCCGAGGCGGCGAACAAGTTCACGGCCATGTCTAACATATAGACGGAAAAATCGAAGCGACACGCGAAAATCGCCCCAGAGGGCGACGGGACCGCGGGGCTGCCAGCGCAGACTGCGAAGTATTACCGAGGTGCCAAGGATGCCCCGCCGCACCATTTGACCAGGCGCGTGAATCTTCCTGATTAGGTCGGCGTAAATGGTCTCGACCTCGGCATTTGTTTGGGTTAGGGGCGCGAAAGCGCTGTGGAAAAAATCGTATTTGCCCCAGTCGGTGTCCATTTGCCGACCGTCTCGGCGTAAACGGCGTTCCAGCGGCGTCCCGGGCAAGGGAGTCATCATAAATGCATAGGGCATGACAAAACCGCAGCCTTTAATGAAAGGCCAGACCACGTCATCGACATCTCTCTTTGAATCCTCAGCACCCACTATAATCGTCGCCGCCGTCGCGATTCCATAATGATGAAACCGTGTAACCGCCCGACGATAGAACGCGACCTCTTCGGTTTGGCTCAAATCGCTCTTAGCCTTGGCCGTAGCGAATGATCTCGCGTTCCACAGCAGAGTGTGACAACCGCTGCGCGCCAGCAGTTCCATCAACTCGTCGTCCTCCGTGACCTCGTTCGTGGCTTGACCCAGCCAGCGCCGCTTCAATGGGATCATCGCCCGAAGAAGCTCTTTGGCATAGGCCAGGTCCGCGGCCAAATTGTCGTCGGTCAGAAACATGAACCGCCCCGGCGGCATAGCTTTTATCTCTGCAATGACCTCGGGGATCGGCCGCAACCTGTACGGCGCCTTATACTGAGTGTTCAAATAGCAGAAGTCGCAAGAATTAGTGCATCCTCGGGAAATGCCGATGATGTCGGGCACGATATATCGTTCGCGCTTCACTAGATCCCAGCGAGGCAACGGCAGGCCGCTAAGATCAGTTAACGGCTCCCCGACATAAACAGGTTTGAGTGACCCGGCGCTGGCGTCAGCGATTATGTTTGGCCAAACAGATTCGCCCTCCCCGACCACGATCGCGTCGGCATGGGCCGCGGCATCTTCGGGAGCGCCGGTAACATGAGGCCCGCCCAAGACTACAGGTATGGCTCTCGCCCGAAAAAGGTCAGCCAACTCGTAGGCACGCGGCGCAGCCGCCGTTAAGACGGAGATCGCCACCAGATCAGCTTGTAAATTATTGTCAGCTCGGTCCACGTATTCATCGATGATCGAAACGTCGACATCCGGCGGGCATAAAGCCGCTAGCAACATCGCGTTCAGCGGCGGCCAAGCAGACATCGGCCCGCCTCCCGGCGCCCGCAGCGGTAGGCCGAACCAGGGGGAAGGAACATCTTTGGGTGCCGGAACAATGATCACTAATTTCATGTCAGGTCAACAGCCTTACTACTGTGTAAAGGGAGACCACGGAAGACAACAGAATGACGCGGTCAACAGCCTCCTTGAACTGGAAGAAGTAAACCGAAGCGGCCCCGACTGTCAGGTAAACAAGCGCGTCGGGCCAGCCGTGCAGGATTACTAATGGAACCAGAAAGCAAAACACCAACAAACCTGTCATTATCTGTTTGCCGCGCTCCCTTCCAAAGATTGTGAACAAAGTCGTGATACGCGCTGCCTTGTCGCCCGCGTAGTCCTTCAGGTCGCGAATCATCTGGCCGGCGGAGAAGGCTACGAGAATCACCAACGCGACTAGTTTGATTGACACCGGCAGACCCCAGCTGTGGCTGAAATCCATCGTCATATATCCGATTAGGAAAGCCAACATGGATCCTCCGCCAATTACGAGTGAGCTCAAAACATACCGTCGAAGCCGGATCGGCGGGGCCGAGTACACCCAGGCCAACACCAAGCCCAGAGCGACTAGCCAGCGCACCTCGGACGCGATAAAGAACCCCAATATCAGAGCCGCGGCGGCGAAAAACCAGGCGGCCCGCATCGCGTCGGCCGGCGTCATTAAACCGACGACAATCGGACGGTCCGGATTAGAGACAATGTCTACCGGGACGTCATTGGCATCATTCACCAACGAAGCGAACATATATAGGCAAGCCACGATAAAGAACGTGATCAACGAAATAGGGATAACAGCCCAACCTTGACCGATAACGCGGCCCGCCAGCAGAAGGCCCGCGCCGCCCATGATCAAGAAATGAATGGTTTCCGGCCACCGGACGGACCGGACGAGGGCGACAGCATAGCGCCGTTCTTGTGTTGAAGATGTCATGTTTTGTTCGGTTATCTCCTTGGAAAACTATATATATTATTTTATCACACGTCAGGGCCGTAAACAGATCGACGCTAAAGCACAATAGGGGTCGCCAACAGGCCGGAGCCGAATATAAAAGCCACCAACGCCACCATTAACCCGAGCGGTTGAACGAGCCGCGGCCAACGCCCGTGCCAAATCGTAAGCGCGGCCAGACTGGCGCCGCCGATGGTAAAGAATAGGACCGGCTTCGCTTGGCTGAAGAACAACGGGCTGAGAAACGTAAACCAGACCAGCAGGCCGGCCTCTTGCCTCCGTCTTTTTGTTTTTCCGGCATCCACTAGCGCCGGCCCGAGACAAACTCCGACAGCGACGATCGCGACGACAGCCGCCGCTCGCCCGATTTCAAATAAGTGCTCCGGCAAAAGTTGATATCGAGTCGCGACGGCGCCGAACAGAAAGGCCAATAAGACCCATATCGACGTCAGCGCGGCTTGCCCGTAAATGCCGGCCGGCTTACCGCTAGTTAGAATCTTCGCCGCAGCAGCCACGAACAACCAAACGGCGACAACTATGACGCCATAAATGCCGCTGATCAGATAACCTAACGCTAAAGCCAAGACAGCGGCCAGCGCCGCCCAATCCCAAAGCACCAACGGCTTGCCGCGCCCGTCACCGACCCCGGCCCACCGCACAGCGGCCAGACAAAAAGTGACGGTAATCAGGCTAAGAGCCGCATATACGGGACCAGTGAGCGCCAGGATGATTGTCTGTCGAGCGAAGACCAAACCAGTCAGACAAGCTAGCAGAACCATTCCCAACGGGGGAGCCGTCACTGCGCGGACAATACGGGCGGCCCAATCCTTATCCTGCCGTCTCATAACGATCGCTAAAAACGCGATAGCTAAGACCAGGTATAAAAGCAACAGAAAGCTCGGCTGATAAGGCCGGTCGGGGAGCATCGGCGCGGCGTAGTTGGCGAGCGGCACCCACAGTCCCGGATATTGAGCGACCAAGACTATGCCGACAAAAAAGAAGATGATTCCCGATATTATCGCCCTCGTCCATGAGCGCGCCATTAGACCGACGTAGACGGTGACGGCTAATACATACAAACTGACTTCCAGACGCATCCCGACACTGACAGTTCCCGCAGTGAAGAATTCGACGACTGCCTTAAATATTTGCTGGCTAAAGAGGTAGTCATAGGGCAAACGCCGGCCGACAAGGTAGTAGTCAAAAAGCGGCGGTATGATGACGAGCCAGACGATTGCCATCGAGGCCCGCAATGTCTTGAGGGACGGGCGCTGAGCGGCGATGCTGGCGATATACGAGGCGCTGATGAAACAGAAACAGAAATACGCGTTCCAAAAGAACCAAATTACCAGGAAGATTCCGGGATGTAAAAGCGTCGTTTCGAAATATGATCTGATAAACGCAATCACAATATAGAAAGCAAGTACCCCAGGCAGAGAGATCGGCAGGTCCTCAAGCCAACGCATGAATCGAGTCAGCGGATCAAGTAGACGCGCCGTCCGGGTGTCCACGGTCATCAGGAGGTCCTCGAGTAGACGTTATTGAGGTTGCCTATCTTCTCTTTGGCTCCCGTTGGAACCCAGGGCATATCTTGGGAACCGGGATCCCAACTGCCCCATCCGTCCAGGGTAGTCGGCGGCCTGAGGCCGCTCTTCAGGGCCAGATCGTACAAGGGCGCGTGAGGAAAAGGCAGGTAAAGGGATATCGATGGACTGACCGAGGCGCCGGCGGTTATAGCGGAGTCAATTAACTGTGTAGCCGCAGTCAGTTCGTCCTCAAAGGTCCACTTATAAACGCCGCTCGGAGGAAATCCAACCAGAATGGACAGCTTTAGAGCGATGCCGTGGCGGTTTAAGGTGCCGGCTAGACCATCGACCGCGGGACGAAACTCACCATAAACGTCTGTCTGGCTTCGGCTGATAGCGCCGCAACGCGGCTCGAGGCCGACAAAAACGCTTTGCAGACCACTATTACGCAGCAGGTCCCAAAACAAATCGCTGAAGCCAACAGCGTCCTCCAGGCGCGCTGTCGGCATCCCCCAATGTAAAGCGGCCTGCCGGTTAATCAATCCCGCAGCGAAATCGCGCGCCCGGTCGCCGTCGACAAAGAAATTGGCGTCGTCAAAAAGTATCCCACCTATGCCAAAGTTGTCGCGCAGGCGGATAGCCTCATTCACCAGGCGCGCCGGCGTATAGGCTCGCCAAGTTCCGCCGCTAACCAGGCTCTGGGCGCAGGATGGGCAGTTCTTCGGACAGCCCCGGCTTGATACATAATTGATGGTGCGCGCCGCAATATCGTCGGCAAATATATAGTTGTCCATTTCCAGAAGACCATAGTCAAGCGGCGGATACCCATTGATGTCCTTACCGCGCGCTATACCGTTATTAATCAGGCGACCGTCTGCCGCGAAAACCAGACCCTCAATGCCCCGGTAAGACATCTTTCCTGACAAGCATTTTGCCAGCGCGAGGAATGCGTCCTCACCCCGTCCGGCGACGGCAAAATCAATCTCCGCCTGCCGGGCGACTTGTTCGGGGAATATTGTCGGATGCCAACCGCCCCAGACGACCGGCGCGCTGCAGCACTCCTTAAACGCTCGCGTCGAGGCCAACGCTATATTGATCTGCGGCCCCGTCATGACCGACAGGCCATAACATAGAATGTCCCCGGCTAAGGCCTGGAAAACGGCGGAATGGGCGGCCGGATCGCGAGGCAAAATTATCACGCGATAGCCGGCGACGGTCAGCGGACCGGCGATGGCCAGCAAGGCCAGAGGCGCCCGGGTCGAGGGCTTCTCCAGAACCGGCGGAGGCGAATAGAGCAAAATGGTATTCTTCATGCTACGGTTCTAGGGTTAAGGTCACGGGATCGCTGGTGGTATGACCGTAGCGGGTGTCGTTAAAGAGCGCCACCCCAAAGACATTCTCAGCCACCGCCCGACCGCTCTGCGGCCGGAACTGGACGTCGTCGTTGTGCTTGGTATCAAGCTTACGCCCGAACTCGAGAGTATAATGCCCGTCCTTATAAACCGCTTGCCCGGATAGATCGACCCGGCTGCCGGAGGGCCGCCCAGCGGGAAAGTCTATCTTATTCTTCGCGGTTGTCAGATCGAAGTACATTACCAACGGCACCTTGTCGCCCGCTTTGAAGATCGAGTAGTCCGTGATCGGCACCATATCGCGAGCGTTCGGGAAAGGGTGCTTGCTTAGATCATAGCCCGGCTTGGGCATATACGTCGGTTTAAAACTGCCCGGCGTCTCGTTCTCTTCTTCCTCATCACCGTGCATCCCGCCGGCTGCGTTCGGGTTGCGTGTCCACCATTGTTTTGTTCCCTGGTCGCCCCCGTCAAATAAAAGGGACAACTTAAATCTTGTTTGCATCTCCGGGCGCGCTAAGGCTTCGCGGCCCGCACTAAACAGCCCATCGTCAACAACGTGCTTCTCACTCATCACACCGGGCGCCCATTTCCAGGCGTCTGCTTTTTCTTTATATCCGGGCCAGACTTTCCCGCTTTGTTTGGGCGGTCCAAAGACAGCCATCTCGTCGCGACCTTCCGGTCCCTTGTGGCAGATGGCCGCGCAGCCGGTCTTGTCGAAACCGTCGATGGAACGGTCGATATTCCAGATAAATGAGATTTTGTCGTCTTCGTTTAGATTCGAATGCCACTTTTGCCCGTCATACTCCCAATACAGCAAGCCTTTTTGCGGAGTCCAGTCTTTCCATGTCGCCAGAAAGTAGATGCTGTCCGCCGTGTAAACGGTTCTTAGGACTAGATCCGCGCCATTCTTCGTGTGGATAGTGGCCGGCTTGGCTTGGCGCCATACGGCATCACTGCCCTGACCGTCCAGCTTGGGCGATGTATCAACCTTGACCGCTTTTACCGTTAGCTTGGTAGGCGCCTTAACGGCGCCTGTTTTCGTCGCGCAACCCGTCGAGGCGAGCGCTGCGATTAACATTAAACTGAGCGCGATGCTACTTAGGTATTTGGGTCTCACTATTGGTATTCGGCCTTCATTGTTTGATCTCCAGACTAATTGGTCCCGAATAGGTATGTTGGCTGATCGTCCTGTTAAACAGCGCGACGTCAAATACATAATAGCTTGTCTGTCCCGCCTTTTTAACGAACTTTATATCGTCCGCTGGGTGACCCGTGTCTAGTTTACGCTTGAACTCAACCGTCCACTGTCCGTCCAGCCAGACGCCCTTAGCTACCAAGTCATCGCGACTGCCGCCCCACGGTGTGTCAAGCGGATAGAAAACGACATACGGTATAGTATCCCCGGCGGCGAAAGACATGTCACCTGTGATTAATTCAACCTGGTCGATCTGGGGGTAAGGGGTCGTGGTCGTCGTCAAGCCGGCGCGCAAACGATAGCGCGGCACGTTTTTACCGGTGGCCGGATCGACGCGCTTGTTGAGCTCGAAGGGAGCCCGGGCGGTATAGGCGTCGTGCCGGCGCCGGATCACCGGCGTGATGGTCGTCGGATTCTTAACGTAGGCCTCGTCGATGCCGAAGAAATAGTCGTTCCCTACCCCTCTGACATTGCTGATGCCCAACGACATATCCCAGATATCGCCTCGCTGTTTGACGCCGCTCCATTTCCCCGTGGGCGTTACCGGCCCCACCAGGCTCATCGCTGGTTGGCCGTTAACCGCGTGACATAGGACCCGGCAGCCGCTCCTGTCGAAACCGTTGATTGACTCGTCGATATTCCAGAACACGGCAACGGCGTCGTCAATCGGGCCCTGCGTCCAGGTCGCGCCGTCATATCGCCACACTTCATCCACGTTATCGTTCGTCGAATCGGCCCATGTGAGCAACATGTATATGTATTCTCCCGAAATTGCTGATTTAAGCGTTACCGCCGGTCCGCCTGCGGTGGTCACGGTGAGAGACCGGGCGGAAGACCAGACCGGGTCACCGGCCCGACCATCGACGACCGGAGCAGGCCCGAACTCGGCTTCAAGGACACGGGCTGTCGGCGACGAAGGGTTATTGGCCGGTCGGTTGGCATAGCCGCAGCCGCTAAGGAATAGTAATAAGGTCGCAATGACTACAATCTTACTGGTGTTGTTTATAGCTATTATCGGATAACCTTTCTCGCACGCTTGTCTAGGTTAATTATAACCCAGGCTAAGGTCAGCGGCCAAAAGGCGTTGAGGCACGGACTAGATGTTGGTGTGGCAGTTGCCGCAGACCCCGCGGTTGTCCCGCCTCAGCAAGGTGCTGTCGGTCGGCAGGCTGACCCGCGTGGTCGGGCTCAGAATCGCCTCGCCCACCATGACCGCGTCGGTTCCGTGCGAGCGGTGACAAGTAACGCAGTTCATTTTGCTCCGGTCGGCCGCCGGGATCCCGGGGTCATCGACGTGCGCCAAAGGCAGATCGGTGTGGAGGTTATAGGCCAGACCGCTGTTCGTATCGGTCAGATTGGTAATCTTGGTGTCCGCGTGATGCCGGTAGCGTACCAAAGCGCCGTAGGCGTCGCCGGCGTCGTAAGGCGAGCTATCCTTGGGGGTCAAATACTTCGTGTGGCAGCTTACGCACCACTGACTCATGCCTTCGCCGTAGTTCATTGTGTAGATTTGCGTGCCCGGCAGGTCGGGATTCCAGTCCTTATCGGAGTAAGCCCGATATTCACGAGCCGGGTTATTCTTGGTCGTTTGCGTCGCGTCATCCCACGGCCCGTTCCACTTAACCTCGCGCGGGTCGTTTTTGGCAACACCATTCGGCCAAACGCGCAACAAGCGGTATTGATTTGGGTAGCCCTTGTCGGGATGCGCGCTGTGACAAGACATACATTTCAAGGTGATTACCGCACCCGGGTCTTGATAATCATTGACGCCCGGCGGGGTTATGGCTGTATCCATGATGTGATGGCTGGTTGTGGTCGATGTGCTTTTGACTTGAGCGAAACCGCCGCCCAGCAGAGGCATATTAGGATCGCCCCAGCTGTGATCCGTCTCTCCTGTGCTGACATACTGACCGTTCTTTACATCCGTATCCGCACCCAATCCGCCCCAATGACAGGAGTAGCATAAGGACGTACCGGCTGGATCCTTGATCAAGTTACCGGCCGTGGCCGTGTGAACGCGGTGACAAGAAGCGCAGGCATCAGGGTGACCGCTAAATGACGCGTGCGGATACCCGGCCAGGGCGTTGCCGCCCAAGGCCAGGTACATCGCTATTAAGATCATCCCTGATACCCACACTCTGTTCTTCATGATTCTCTCGCTTTGCTCTTGGATCTCTAGGCTATCCGTCAAGAAAGCGGTTCTTCTCCTTCAATTAGGTACTTTTTACATGTTGTGACAGTTAACGCACATGACACGGTCGTTCTGACGCAAGAGCATGCTGTCCACTCCGGCCGGTAAAACGGTGCCGCGATTTTCAAGTACCGCTTCGCCGGACATCGTCGCGTTCGTGCCATGCGACCGGTGACACGACGTACATGTCAACAGATCGGTCGTATAGTCACGCGTCATGCTGCCGTTTACGTCCTCCAAGGGCAGATCGGTTGTCAGGTCATAGGTGATCTGGTTCGCTTGATCCGGATTCCCGCTCTTCAGAGGCACGCCGACGCCGTGGCGGAAACGTCCGTTAACAGCCGCGGGGTCGCTATCGTACTTGTCTCCCGTGTTGTACACGTCAGTACCGAATTGGCCGCCGCGCGTCATGTATTTGCTGTGGCACGCGATGCACCAATTCTCGATACCCGTTTTATAGTTGTGGGTATAATACTGTGTTCCGGCTGTTCCGGAGACAAAGTCCGTTTCCGTATAACCGCGATAGCCGTCTGACTGATAGGCCGTCTGAGTGGCGTCGGTCCAAGGACCGTTCCACGCGACCGGTCGAGCCGCAGCTACGTTGTTCGGATTCAGCCTCAGCAACCGGTACTGGTTCGGATAGCTCTTGTCCGGGTGCGGGCTGTGACAGTCAATACAGCGCAACTTAATCGTCGCGCCAGTCGTCGACCCGGGCGGCGTCAAAGCTGTATTCATGACGTGCATCGATGTCGCCGTTGCCCCGTTAACAGTCACAAAACCACCGCCGAGCAGTGTACCGCCATTCGCGCCCCAGGCATGGCCGGGCTCTCCGTTGGTTACGTAGGTGCCTGTCCCGACGTCCGTATCGGCTCCCGTACCGCCCCGATGGCAAGAATCGCACATCGATGAACCGTTCGGGTCGGCGATCAAGTTGTTGCTGGTCGCCGTGTGCATGCGATGGCAAGCCGCGCAAGCGTCCGGCGTCGCGCCGAACAAGCCGTGCGGATATGCCGCCCAAGCTGAGCCGCTCAAGCACAGGAACACGACCAACGTAATGACAGTCGTTCCTAGCAATTTGGTTTTCATTGGTTTCACCACCTTTCCAGAAAAATGTGTAAATCGTGATAATCTTCTAAGCACGTTCATTTCCCTCTCCTCTCACTTCTCAATCACAGATTATGGCAGTCGCGGCAGACATTCCGATCGTCCTGCCTTAGTAACGTACTATCGCCGCTACTCGGTAAGGCGCCGCGCTGGCCGGATGTCAGAATCGCCGCTCCGTGCATTATCGCTGCGCCGCCGTGCGCTTGATGGCACGTCAAACAGGTTATCGTGTCGTCGGCTGTCCGTCCGTCGCCGGTCAGATCCTGCAGCGGCAGATTTGTCGTCAGATTGTAGGCGATACCGTTGGCGGCATCAGCGCGTCCGGTTATCGGCACGTCGATGGCATGGCGGTATCGCGTGACTGAACCGTACATGTCGCCGGCGTTATAAACATCGGCCCCAAAAACGCCGCCGCGCGTCATGTACTTGGCGTGGCAGGCCGTGCACCACGCCGCAATCCCGCTTTTATAATTCCGAGTGTATTCCTGAATACCCGGCGCCGCGCCGTAATCGGTCACACAGTAGTTTTTGTCGAGTTCGTTGCTGGTAACGCGGATGTCAGTCGGGGAATCGGCGACATTACGCCGGAGCAAACGATAGTTAGGGCCCTCGTGCGGGGTATGGCAACTAACACATGTCAGTACATAAGAAACACCAGTTGTCGTGCCGTACGGCTTCCCGGCCGCGTCCAATTGATGACTGCCGGTCACAGCGGCGCTATTGCCTACCAGAGCAAAACCGCCTCCGACCAAAGTGCCGCCGTTGACTCCCCAGGAGTGCCCCGGATGCCCGGCGTCGAAATAGGCGCCTTGCATAACACCGGTGTCGGCGCCCGAACCGTTGGAATGGCAAGAAACGCAAGTCTGCGTTATGGATTGTTCAGGAAGCAAGCTGGCCGTGCTGCCGCTGTGCACCCGGTGACAGGATTTGCATTTATCGGTATTGGAGGTAAAGTGGCCGTGAGGGCTGTCATCGGCCGCGAAAACAGGAGAAGACAACAGCATGACCATGACTAATGTCATGGTCAAGACAAATGCCGTATAAGCGAAAATCGTCCGTCCCAGGCCGTCGCCGACGGATTTGATGCATTCAGTTTGCGTCAAAAGCCTCTCTCCTGCCATCTTCTGCCCCATTCCAAGCTGCGCGTCCTTTAGCCTAGTCGCCGGACCCCAGTCTTAGCGCGGGTAGAAGACCTATTACTAGTATCGGCAGAACCGTTGTGTACACTTAGTACTTGAGAGCTGTTGTTGCAGGTCAAGCAAGTCAACACTTGCCGTAATTCTGGACATATTCTATCAAACCCGGGTCATTCTGTAAATGACCGCAAGCTCTTAGTTTTGACGCCGATAAACAGGAAAACCGCGGCGAGATAGAAGCCTGCGCCTGCGCCCAGGGTAATCCTAAATCCGTAGAAGAATGCGAGCAAAGCCGCGGTGGCGCCGCCCAAAACGATTGCGACCCCGTTAATGCTCCACATCAACGGTATTAGCTGCTCGGTTAGGGAGTTTGTTAGCTTTAGGCCGATTGGAAACATGAGACCGGCCAGCCAACAAGGGACGGCGAGCAGCAAGACAAGCAAAGGAGCGCGAACGGCCGGGCTGAGATAGATCAGATCGACGAACAGCCGATTCAGCGAATATGAGTAAACCAGCAGGCAGGCTGCGGATGCTCCGCCGGCGATGCCAATCGCGAACCGGAATCGTTCGGGCTTAATCTTGGCCGTGGCTAGGCTTCCCAAACCTCCAAATAACAAGAATGAAGCGAGGACAAGAACCATGGAGTACGATGGATTACCGATAAACAGGAAAGCTCGCTGCAACATGACCATCTGGAAGACGATAAAGCCGAGACCCAAGGCGACAAAGTACCCAAGTGAGAGCAAAACGTTAAGCGACTGCCGCGTTCCCCGAATCCCGGAAGACAGAGGCGGCGCCGCCAGCAATAAAAGCACAACGGCTAAACCGAGGCCGCCCAGCCACGCCAGAAAACGAATTGCCAGATATCCATCCGCCTCACCCGTCCCTCCCGCGTTCGTCGTCGGCAAAGCTACCGCTCCCGGGAGTGTCGCAGGCGCCATCGCTTCTGACTTAGTGGGGGGAGAAGATAGTATCTGGAGAAGCGAAGTCCTATCAGACAAGAAAGGCTTATCGTCAGTTAGGCTTGCTCCCATGATAGCGTCAGCGGGCAAAGACGCGGGAAATTCAGCGCTGAAGTTTAGACGCGCCGCCTTTTTGGCGATCAGACGTTCCTCTTGGCGCGAAAAACCTGCCGGCTTGAAAAGGACGACAGAATAGCCGTGACCCGCCAGCAGCGCGACGTGATGCGCGGCCGCGATCCCCTGCTGACCCAATGCGGCTATACCGACTCCGACAAACTCGCGCACAACCATATCTTTGTTACTGACAGCTAGGATACCGTTCTGTCTAAGATGTTTCAGATAAGTAACGTAGGCTTCCTTGGTATGAAGGTAATTGTCAGGGTAGTAATTCGAGTTGACACTGCGGCCGCCGAATCCGCCGGTGTTGGATAAGAAGATGAGATCATATGGTCTTTTCGAGCCGGTGACAAAATTTCTGGCCTCGCCCACATGCAAGCGGACGTTGGGGGCGTCGAACGCCTTGGTCCTCAGCCGGTTGCGAGCGATATCAATCATCAGCGGATTGACCTCCACGGCGTCAATCGTTCGGCTGTCCGCCAGGCTGGCCCGCGCCACATCAACACCGCCGCCCGCACCGATGATCAAAACGTCGGAACGAGGCTTCAAATAGTACGGGAAATAGAAAAGATCATAGGTTAGATACTTAACATCGGCCAGATTTGTGTAGACGATGGCGTTAGTTTTAAGTTTCCGGTCGTACACCAAGCTGTAGGCGTGCACGCTCGGTTTAATAGCCTCACCAAACGAGGCGCTTAGACCCTTCGCCAGGCTGGTCGGGTCGACCCGAAACACATCGATCTGCGAGAAAGAATTAGAAGCCGATATAACAGCCTTGCTGTCCCTGCCGCCGGCGCGCAAGGCCGGCGCAGTGCGAGCCAGCAAACCTATGCTAAGCAGAACAACTATGATTAAAGCCGCCATGAGCACCGGCTTCAAACCGGCCCGCGAGACAAACAATAAAGCGGCGGCGGCAGCCACGGCATAGATTATTACAATCGTCGTTTCCATACCGAACAGGTTCATCAACGGTATCACCGCCAACGCGCCGACAGCCGAACCGACCAAGTTCACGGCGTAGACCGACGACACGCGCTCACTATAGTGGCTAAGGAAAGCTGCAATCAGCACGCCGGCCACAAAATACACAGCGAAAACCGCCAATGAGAATTGCGTCATTGTGGCCGTCGAAACACCGAAATAGGTAAGCTCGTTACCCACGTTTTTGGCCGCGTATTCAACGCCTAGACTATTTACAGTAAGAAATGGCAGAGGCAGAGACGCGGTAAAAACCAAAGCCAGCGGGCTCAACCAGCGGTTAAAGCTCTGATTGACACGTTTGAAAAGATAGTAAACGGGGATTCCGCCGAGACCTAGGCCGGAGATGGCCAGAGAAATCACCAACAGCTGATACTCATAGCCAAAAGACACGCGTGCGGTACGCGAGTAAACGATCTCAATCATCAATAGAGCTAGAGAAAGAAAGAATAGCCCTACGTAGCCTACTCTTCTATCCGCGTTAGGCCTGGCCGAGGTCGGGCCTGGGTTAATATTTTGCTGATTCCCGTCTGATTGCGCTTTAGTTAAAAACAAGCTTCACCGGATCCGTCGGCTGGTAGCGGCTGCCCGTCCGCCGAACCAGAAGGCCGAAAGTGTACGTCCGGCCGCTTTTAGGTTGAAAATAAATATCGTCGCTATGCCCCGTATTCAACAACCGCCCCATCTCGACCGTCCAGACGCCGGAGCGCCAGGCCTCCGCTCCGTCAATGTCGTCCTTGCTGCCGCCCCAACGGGCTTGTCGAGTTCGATAGACGATGAACGGCTGCATCTCACCGGCCACCGGCACGTGGTCGCCGATCTCGACCATGTCGGCGCTTACCGGGTAAGGGTCGGATTGCAGCGTTAGGCCCGGCTTGAGTATCCAGATAGGCTGTGTCCAATCGGCTGCTTTGTTCAGCACCCATGGAGCGGGGTTGGTAAAAGCGTCGTGCTGATTCACCAGCTTGATATGCCAGTCACCGTTCGACCAGCGAGCTTTGCCCGTCTTCAGGACCCAGTCTTCCGCCTTGCCGTACGGCAATTGCAGCCCCGTCGACCAGAAGTCCCCTTTTTGCGCTTTGAACCAGGGAGGCACGGCGGCCTGCTTGCCTCCTTCAATCTCGATATCCCAGGGATGCCGGTTCTCTTCCAAACCGCGGGTCAGGATAGCAAAGCCGCGTGCGTTGAAATCGCGAATCGAATCATTGACATTCCAGATAAAACAAAGGGAGTCTTGCTGGCCTATTTGCTTCCATTTCTGGCCGTCAAATCGCCAAGGCCGATCGATATAGTCGTGCGTACTGTCCGGATATGTCGCCTTGACGTAGATGGATGTATTCGTGTACAGAAACCTAAGGTTGATTGTTTCGTTGGTCTCCAGCAGCTTAACCTTTGTCTCCGGGGCGGTTTTCCAGATAGCGTCACTCTTGCCGTCAACGCTCGGGGCGATCTTGGTAAAGACAGCTTTGACCGTAGGCGCTGTTGCCGCCGTTGAGTCAGGTGACGCGCCGGTTTTGCAGCCGCTTAGGCCGAGCAAGAGGATCATAGACGTGAGCGCGACCGCAATCGGCCGGCTGGTGGTGATTATTTGCCGCATATGTGAATTACGCGCCGTTCGCGTTACCTTCCTTATTCAAGATTAAGCGTAACCGGAGCGCTGAGAGCGTAGCCCTTGGCGTCATCGCGGACGACAACGACAAATGTGGCTGCCTGTCCGGGGACAAGTTTGATGTCGTCGGGATTGCCGGTATTTAAGCGCCGCGCGAACTCGACGGTCCACGTACCATTAGCGCTGATGCCTTTGGTTAAGATGTCGTCCTTGCTGCCGCCCCAGACGGCGCCCGGGACACCGATGGCAAAGGGGGCTCGGTCGCCTGCTTTGAACGTATCGGCGGGCGTTATCTCTACAACATCGCCCCGGTAAGGGTTAGGCGTATTAGCAAACGACAACCCGTCCTTGAAGCGGTAAATGGGCTGGCCGTCCCCGTTGTTGCTCTTGGTCGTATTGGCGATCCAGGGCCGGTCATTGATGTGCGCGTCGTGCTGAACCGTGAGGGTCTTGGTCAGACCTCCCAGTTTGGTTTCCTCATTGAGCTTAAAGATCATATCGTCTCCACGACCGTAGAGTTCGGGGATGCTTCACCAACCCCAGAAATCAGCCTTGGAATCGGCCGTCGCGTCGGTGGCGGCGGCCAACTGGAAATCAAAAACATCCTTGCCGTTGACTAGCGGAGTGGTCATCACGCCTAGGCCGCGTTCGTTGAAACCGGGGATTGAGTTATCCATGTTCCAGACGAACGCCAGGGTGTCGTCGTAGCTTCCTTTCTTCCAGGCCGTACCGTCATAAACCCAGGCCTCATTCATCTTGACAGGCGTTGCGTCGGCATATTCCGCCGCCAAATATATGTTCTCTTTGTCATAAACAGCGCGCAGAGTAACTTTTTTGGCCTCCACGCCCGCCTCGGCTTTTAGTGGAATAGTCAGCGCTTGCGCATCGTTCCAAGCTGCCTCGTTCGTCTTCCCGTCAATGATAATCCGGCCGATTGTTTTGACTGCCGGTAGCACAGGTGCGGCAGATTTGTTAACGGTCGCCGCCTTGCCTGATGTAGCGCAGCCGGTAACGGCCCCCAGGAGAAGAATCAAGGGGACAATCGTTACGGAAATTTTGGCAAAAGCCCTGTATTGTCTGTTCATGACCTACCCACCTTCTCCGAGTCTTAGCGTAACGGGAGCGCTGATCGCGTAGCCCTTAGCGTCATCGCGCAAAACAACGATGAACGTCACCGTCTCGCCGGGTACGAGTTTGATATCGTCGGCGTGTCCTGTGTCCAGCGCTCGCGCGTACTCAACCTGCCAATCACCCGCGGAACGCCTGCCTTTTGTTCTAATGTCGTCCTTACTGCCGCCCCAGGTGGCGCCCCTAATACCTACTACATATGGAGCTCGGTCTCCGGCTTTGAACGTCGAGTAGTCGGTGATAGCTTCCACTTGATCCTCGTAAGGCCGGGGCGTGTTGTTGATGTCGAAACCCGCTTTATATTTATACTTAGGAACGGCCGAGCCGTTGACCGTGGCTTCGTTGCGAATCCAAGGCGTGCTGTTCGTATGCGCGTCATGCCGCACCGTTAGCGTCTTTGTTAGCCCGCCCAGTTTGGTTTGCTCATCAAGCGCAAATATCATGTCGTCGCCCCGGCCATAGAATTCCGGCATCCCGCACCAGCCCCAAAAATCAGCTTTGGCGGCCGCTGTCTTATTGTCGGAGGCAGCCAGCTGGAAGTCGAAAACGTCCATACCCTTCGTCAGCGGTTTCGTCATGACACCCATGCCCCGCTGATTGAAGCCGGGAATGGAGTCATTAATGTTCCAAACGAAAGCCAGCGTGTCGTCAAAGCTGCCCTTCTTCCAGGCCGCGCCGTCAAATGTCCACGCCTCGCCTAATTTAAGCGGTGTCGCGTCGGCGTAAGCCGCCGCCACATATATGTTTTTGTCGTCGTAGACGGCGCGCAGTGTGACCTTTTTGGCCTCGACGCCTGCTTCAGCCTTGAGCGGAATCATTACCGCTGTGGCTTTACTCCAGGCCGGTTCACTGGAATTGCCGTCAATCGTAAACGCGCCGGTTACCTTGACTGCGCTTAAGGTGTTGGCCGGAGCCTTGAATGTCGCCGCTTTGCTAGCGGTCGCGCAGCCGGAAGCCGCCGCGAGGAGGACAAATAACGCCAGACTAACTAAGCCATGTCTTTTTATCATGCTATTCGCCTCCCTGGGGCACTAGCTCAAGTGTGGCCGGCGGGCTAAACCGGGTCGTCTGCCCGTCGCGCCGCACCAAAGCCCCGAAATGAACGTTATTTACTTCTCTGGTCCGAAATACGATGTCGTCCGGGTTCTTGGTGTTCAGACTTCGGCCCATCTCGACGGTCCAGTTTCCGGCCAACCATTTCATGGTGCCCTTAACGTCTCCCCGGCTGCCACCCCAATTTCCCTTGGTATCGCGAGCGTAGTAGACAAAAGGCAGTTTGTCGCCCGCTCGAGCGGTCGCGCTGGCGGTCATCGGCGTCAGCTGATCGTCGAAGGGATATGGCGTATTGTTGAGATTCAATCCCTCTGTGTACATTAGATACGGCTGCTCCTGCTTAACGCTTTTCGCTTCGCCGCCTTCACTGGCCGCGATGGCCTCGCGCCACGTGTCACTATTCAAGTTGATGGCCCGAAGATTCGTGAATTGATCCCATTGCGGCCAAACTTGCGCCTGACTTGTCTCCGGACTGAATAGATAGTCCTGATTAGCCTGGTAGATCATATCGTCTCCGATTCCGAAAGCGGCCCCGTTACCCGCGCCCATCAGCCATACATCGGCGCGTCCCCGGCTGCCCGGCCAGACCTTCTTGCTTTTCCCTTTGTTTATCTGGCCAAAATTATAAATCTCTAAACCCGGCTTAAACCCGTAGGTCATTATCTTGAAACCCTTGTCCGGGAAACCAACCACCGAGTTTCCGATGTCAAAAAACAGCTCCAGAGCGTCCCCGCGGCGTCCGTGTGCCCAAGTCTTGCCGTCGTACACCCAGGGCGAGAAGACCGCGTCTTGGCTCGAATCGGCATAACGCGCCAGAAAGAAAATCTTGGTCTTCGTATAGACCGCCTTAATCGTAATCGGCTCGGCCTGATCTATCGGAATCGTCAGCTCCGGCGCGTTTTTCCAGACCGCGTCATTCCCTTGGCCGTCCAACTTTGGTTCTGTCGTTACATATACCGCTTGCAACTTGTAACTCGGCCTCAGATACCGGTAGAGCAGGTATCCTCCGCCAATTAGCACGATCGCCGCTATGACAACGCCAATGGTGGCCATAATGGCGCGCCGGCTCACTTCACCAGCCTGCTATCCCAAGTCTCGTTCCAAGCGCCCGGGTCGATCAAGCCGATGTTGTAATGATTGGCGTAACCGCCGGCCGGAGTGACCGTGGCGAAGTCTTGCGCCTTCTCCGCCGTCATTGGGTCCAGCGTTGCTTTCGGGTTGATGTCGCCGCCAGTCTCGTAGTAGCCGACGGGCGCGAACAGGAAGTCGCGTCGCGTCAAGGTCTTGTCCTTGGCGGGTATGGTGAATAAGAGATTGCTCGTATCGCGATAATCATATGTGACGTATTGGTTGTCGCGCGCGTTTAGTAAGGCCGTGACGTCGGTCGTCTCTCCCTGATACTTGGTATAGGTCGCTTGCTTGATAGGTAGCTTATTTACCTTGACGGGCGAGTCTTTCGTGGCGATCGCCATGTAGTCAATGGAGTTCAAGGTTGGGATGATCTTCACCTGGAAGTGACGGGTCCCCTTGGGGAAGAGTCCGGTCAAGTCGAGGTAGCCGAAACGGTCCTCGGAGTGTCGGGCACTCCCTCGGGTGACCCATTGTCCTTTGGCGTTCTTCGTCTGGACGTATATCGGCAGTTTGCCGCCTTTCTCCTCGTTGACGCCCCAGAGGAGCTTGACCGTCTTGGCGGAACTCAAGTCCCCGAAGTCCATGACGAAGGAGTTGCCTGATTTGTAGATCTCGTCGATGGTGTTGCCGTAGCCGACGGTGCCGGTAAACCAGCCGGAGCGGTCCTCGGTCGAGAGCGTCCGGCGAGCGATGACGTCGGTTACGTCGTTGCCCAGGTTGTCGGTGGCCGTCTTCGGCGTGACTACGTCGGTAGGTTTGACTGCGGTCACGTTCCCCTCGACGGAGACATAGACCTGACTGTCTTTGGCGTGGTCTACCGTCCACAATGATATCTGGTCCTCGTAGCCGACCTCGCCCACCGGTTGGCCGTCGGGCCTGTCGCCCGAGGAGGGTTGGTTGAAGGTGACCGAGTATGTGTTGGCTTTCGCATCGATGACCGGTGTGCCTTTTTTGAACAGGACGTAGTCGTCGTCGCGATTGTAGTATCTGTAGGCCGGGATGTTGCCCAGGCCCTTCAGGTTAGGCATGTCCGGCGTCGGCAGGGGCACATCGTACTCAGCGCCCGCCTTCAGGCGAGAGGACTGGAAGTGGACGCGGGTCTCTTCGACTGTCGTCCCGTCGGAGGCAACGGAATAGAAGCGGGGGCAGGACGGTTCGCCGCCCATATAGTCGGAACCGCGCGCGCCAGCCCTAAACGGGTGGCAGTTGTAGCACCAGCTGCCGTTATTAAAAATCATCAAATAAGGTGTCGCCACTGAGCCGTGAATCGGCGTCGCCTTGCACGTCGCGCAGCCTACTTCATCTAAGGCGATAGGCCGGTGCCAGGTACAGTTGGTCGAATGCTTACCGTGCGACGGATGCCCTTTGCCTGGACCATAATAGTCGACGCTATGGCATTTATAACAGAGGAGTTCAGTTGTCCGGATGTACCAGACCATGGCCGCCGCAGATCGGCCGCCCCCGTTGGTCGGCCGGATGGCGCCAAGTGTGATGGACCGGGTAATCGTCGGTTCCTGCGTCGGCGCGCGCGCCGCTAGGATATAACGCTGGTTGGACCCGTGCGGGCCTTTGGCGTTATTGGTGTCGCTGGTATGGCAGTCGCTGCATTTTATGTAGCTGCCCGCGCCCATCCCCGGCACGAACGTCTCGTCGAAATATATTCCGTTGGCCCAGGTTAGAGTCTTGTTTCCCGGGATTGGTCCTTGCTTTAGCACGGGGTGGTAAGAAACGTTGTTCGGGTTGAATTCTTTGGCGGTATCCGTCTCGTTGATAATATCGTCAGTCCCCGGATCGCCGGGCTGCCAGTAACGCCGCTTTGTCCAGTTGAACGCCATTGGGTGTCCATAGGTCGCCTGATACAAATCGTAGTTGAAAGCATAGCTGGAATGGCACTTGAAACAGAGCTCGTACTCTTTGACGACTGAGGCTTCGAAAGCGAACTGCGGTACCGTGCCTGCCGTCAATCCGTAAACCGGGCGGACGCCGCTGACATTGGCTTGCGTCCCGGCGCCGAAATAGCTACCGAGAGGTGACGAGGCTCGCGTGGCCGAATGCGGATCATGGCAGTCGTCGCAATTAGCGTGCCGCTTGCTGAGATTGGCCGTCAGCCGTTCGACGTCGGTCGAGCCAAGGGACGGATCCCAGGCATAGGTTTCGGTATCGCTGTGCTTGCCCGCCGGAGCGTAATGGGAATAAGTCTTCTGATAATCCGTTTCAATATTTTTGTAGGTCAGCCCGGAAGCGGAGAAATAGGTCAGAAACAGCGTTGCCAAAACGCCGACCGCCGCAATCAACCACGGGGTAAATCCGCCCCTACCTACCGGCTGGAACCGGTGCAATCGGTTCATCATTTCTCCCTCATTATCGCTGTTGACTGGTGTTTTTCGATTATACCACATCAATAATTATACTTAACCGAGCCGTTGTGACAGTGGAGGCAGGCTCCCTCGGTCACGATATTACCTACTTTGGTGTCTTCCGGCCACCTGACAACCCTTTGATACGGCGTCGCGTGCGGATGGTGACAGGTGACGCAGGTGATCTTGGTCTTGGCTTCCTGAGAGTTCTTGATATAGTCAGGCAACGGGTCGTGACAAACACCGGCGCAGTTGGCCTTGGTCGTGTTGGATACCGTGCAGTCAACCGTGTGACTGGCGTTAAGCCCGCTCGATACCTCGACGGCATTGCCCGCCAAACTGACGATTGTCATCGATTGCGCCGGATGCGGCACTTCGCCGAAGTCGATGGTGATGGTGTTGCCGACCGCCAACTGAGCCATCCCGGCGTTCGCCACTGTGAAGTGAGTCGGATCGGCTATCGATATTATCGTCGTGGCCGGGCCTTGCGGCGCGAACAGATAGTGGCCGACGCGCGGTACCGCATATTTGAACGCGTCGACATCAATTCTATAACCGCTGGACAAGGCATTCTTATTGCTCGTAACCTTTACTCTTATCGTGTGCGAACCCATCGGGAGACTGCTGCGGGTGGCCGCGACGATTCGATAGGCAGGCACAGAGCTATAGAGGTCGACACCCGAGTATTCGTTGGGGTTATCCCCAGGCAACGAGACGTTGCCGTCTGTGTAGCGTTGCCCGTCGATGAGCACCTGAGCGATTCCGCTGTCCGGTCCATAGCGCGCCACGTAGGCGCAGTAGGTACCGGTGAACGTGTACTCTACGTAAGCGGTGATATCGGGGCTGGTCGGCGAACTATAGATATCCTCGCCGCCTTCATAATCGTCCGTACCCGGCGAATCGGTCGTCCAAGCGGCCAGCGGATATTTCACCACGCCAGTGAAGTTCTCCTGGATCGGGTAGATATCGCCCAGGGTATAACCGGTCCGGTCGAAACCGTTAGCCGAGGTCGTAGTGATCAGCGGCGGATACTTGATGGTATAAGGAATGATCTTGCTGGACGTATGGGTCTCGCGCAAGACGCGGCCTCTCGTATCCGCTTCCTTGTGACACGTGTTGCAGTAGTCATTGATTGTCTTGTTGACGTTGCGCATGTCAGACCAGTACTGCTTGATATTAGCCGGGTTGGCGATAATCGACGTCGCAAAGCCCTCGTAGACATGCCGGTCGGTCATCGCCCGCTGGCCGTGACAGCTGGTACATTTTATCTGGGCGTCGCGAATCGTCAAACCATGGCGTGAACCGTTGGTGCCGCCCTGAACCGCGTCGATGTCGACTCGGCCGGCTTTCGCCGTGATGACTACGGTGTGCGGCGTCAGTGACAGGTATTGCTTGTTGAATACGGTCGTGTTGTAGAGATAACCTTGCTCGGGCGGCAGCTGCAAGTTTACGTCGCCTTGCGAGACATTGTCGATAAAGACGGTGGCGACGCCGCGATCCGGTCCCTTGGTCGAGGCCCAGGAGAATTCCGTTCCGGTGAACGTGAAGGAAACCGAATTGGCCGTTGTGCCGTCAGGGGGACTATAGACGACCGTCGGGTCTGTCGGCAAGTACTTGCGAACGCGGACCCAATCGATCAGCCAGTCGGAGTTGTCGCTCTGCGAACCCGAGAATTGAACCTTAGCATAGGTATTGGTGGTTCCGCCGGTCGTGCTGTGCGTCCGCAGGGGGGCGCCGCCGCTGTTATAACCGGCGTAGTCGTAATATTGCCAGGTGAATTGCTGTGGTGAGGCTTGCAGTTTATATTGCATCAAGAGTTCCTGCGGTGTCAAGCCGGTAACATAGTCGTTCCCGGCATTGTTGTCCCACGGGGGTACTGCTGTTGTCGCTGACGGATCACCATTCCACCAGCTGGTCATGTAATCGGTCAAGGTAGTGCCGCCGCCGTAGGCGGTGACAGTTACCTGGTTGTCGCCGAAACCGTAGTCGGTGATGCCCGTCGGATCGGTGTTGTCCGATTTCAACAGACGCGGGCGCTGACGGTAGACGGACGGGAACTTCGCCTTAGCCTCAACCACATAGTCGCCGGTCTGGACCGGATAGCTATGAGTAATGGTCGCCGGGCCGGTGGCGCCGACGGAATTCAGCGTAACCCAACCGGCAGCGGTTCCGTCCATTGTCACCGAACCGACCGGTGACCAGGATGAGTCGATCGTTGTTGCGGTAAAGTCATCGGCGTATAGGAACGTTCCGACAATATTGGAGGCCGACGCCGCGCCGGGGTTGCCATAGTATAGATAGAGTTTATTGTTGTTGGAGCTGTTGCCGCTGTCCAAACGCGGCAGGTTGACCCAGACGATAGCCGAGGCGGAATCGTATTTCTCCATCCAGAAAGTCCGCATCGTCGTGCCGTCTGAGGTGGCAAACCTAAGATCGGAATAATCCGCCTTCATGCCGGGCTCTTTGGCGATAGTCAGTTTGACTTGATAGTTGTCCACGCCGACGTTTGGATTATTGATCGTGATCAGTTTCCGGCTTACCCACGAGGCGTTGTACCAGGGCGGGACAACGACGCCGCCGACGGCGTATTTGACGGCGTTGTCGCCATAGTTGGCGCTTTCCTCGGTCAGCCAGGTGCCCGCGTAGGTCAGGAAGGGCGAGTTCTGCTGGACAAAGCCGTTGTATTGCTGGTAGACATTCCAGCCGTCCCTGGATTTGTTGGCCGTCCGACCATGGCAGTTGTAACACAGCTCTTCCTCGCCCTTCTGCGTTCTATAGTAGAACTGCAGGCCGTGGTAGCCATGGCAGTAGAAACAACCGTTCGAGGTATTCTTCAGCGATGACCCGATGGTTTGTCCCGTGCCCAACAGGACGTAGGCAGGATTGGTCTTAAGATCCTTCCATTCATCCCGGATAACCTGCCAACGAGGCGTGACCTGGCCCGGGTTGTTCCGGACATAGTTGGTTAAGTCTTGGTCGCTGATCTGACCCTGCATGCCGCCCATTTCCGGGTTATGGATGGAGGTATAGTACTGCATCTGGCTGCCGCCCGGGTTGTCATTCGACGTGCCGTGGCAGGACAGACAGAACGCTTCGGTAAGAACACGGTCATCGGGAATGCTATAGCTGGAACCTGACGTCTGAGTGAACTCGCGATAGCGAGTCTGGAGCATGCCCGGATTATTGATCTTGACCATGTCAAAATCGGCCGACGCGCCGCTGGTGCCGAGACCGACCCAGGAGCCCACAAACGAAGTGGCGCTAGCGATGAAGTCGCCGCGCGCAACCGCCGCGTCGGTTATCGTATCGTGACCGTCCGGCAGATCGGCCTTGGTAACCGTAGTAACGGTTCCTTGCACCCAGCGCTCCGGGTTGATCTTTAAGTTAATGCGATACTGAATCGCGGAATCGTACGCGAAACTGGCGGTTTTGGTCGTGATACCATCCGTCAGTGAGAAGACAGCCGATGATCCCGTCCGCGTAATCGAGCCAATCAGCCCGCTGGAGGCCGATCCGTCTCCCGCGATGCTTAGATAAGCCCGGCCGTCACTATTGAGTTTCACCTCTGTTGAGAAGTAGCCGCCCTTGCTGGCAATTCCGACCAAGCCGGTATCCTTTTTGGCGAACGCGGCACTCGCGCCGGTGTCTGATTGGCGCAGCTCCGCGTGGGTCGGATCAGGATAGGCCGGGCTGCCGATCAGGCTGGTAGACATCGCCCAATTCCCGCCTGTGCAGGTCCAATCACTGGGGACGGTGGGAATTATGGATATCGGCTTACCTGTAACCGGATCGGTGTTAAGCCTAAGGTCATCGTCAAAGTTGTCGACCGAGGCCGCTTCCGTATTCAAGTGCGGGTTATGACAATCGATACAAGACAACTTGCCCGCCGGATACAGCTCGTCTCGGACACGATGCGCGCCGGATGGCGAGTAGTCGAACTCGGCCTTGGTCGGGGAGTTCGAACCGGAGCCGTCGTGACAGGTAAAGCATAACTTGGCTTCATATGTCTCGTTGATTAGCTTCTCGCCTTTGGCCGTATGCGCCCGGTGACACAAGGCGCACTCGGTCGGATTGCTGGAATAAGCCAGGTGAGGCAGGGCGCTGTTAAAGTCGGTCTTGGACGCCGGCGTCTTGATATGGACCTCGGCGCTCGGAGATGAGTAGTTCATCATATCGTCGAAGGCCACTACCTTATAGTAGTAGTCCTGGTTCCAGGCTAGATTCGGGTCGTAGAACTTGGTGACCGTTGTGGCGCCGCTACCCGGATCGGACACGTCGCAGGAACCGACCTGTTTCGTTTCGTCAGGAGCGACGAAGCCCGGCGAAGTACCGCGATATATCCGGTATTCGGCGACGCCCTGGTTGTCGGCCGAAGGACTCCATGAAAGCAGACCTGTATTGGTGACACCGGCGACCGACGCGGCAGGGTTACCCGGCGCGTCCGGCGGTCTGGTGTCATAGTACACGGCCAGACTGTACTTAGCCGAATAGTTTCCGGCGGCGTCTACGGCGCGAACCGCGTATCTGACGTTCGCGTTCGCGTTAAAGCCAAACCCGTCTTTATCGATCGCGTTACAGCCATAATATTTGCGGAAGATCTCGTCGCTGGAACCGCCGAAGTTCTTTGGCGTAGTACCGGTTTCCACGGTGTCGATTGTCCGCATGTCCGGATAGTACAGCTTATCGGTGATCGGAACATTGTTCCGATAGACGACATAGTAGTCGACGCCTGACCCCTCATCCTTGACCGGCGTCCAGGATAAGAGTATTCCGCCCGCGGTTTTGGACGTAACCGCTCGCAAGCGCGGCACCGGCGGCGGTGTGTTGTCGACGGTGACATAGACGATGTTCGATTCCCGGATGTTGCCGGCGTTATCCGTAGCGCGCGCCTGCACCCCGTACCAGCCATCGGCGATACTTATCGTCTTGCTCCAGCTGGTCGTGCCCGTTGCCAATTGCCACGGACCCGGATTCGCGGTCAAGCCGTTGACACCCGCGATAACCCTGACTTCAACCTTGTTGACCCCGCTCTGGACACCGTTGGTGTTGTAGTCGCCGGCGTTGCCCGTAACGCTGACGTTGGTGCCGCTGGACAGGAATTGCATATTGGTCGGCGTCGTTAGAATGCACTTCGGCGGCGTGGTATCGACGTTTATGGTTCTTTGCGTGGATGCGGTCCGTCCGGCCCTATCGTATGCGCTCAAGCGGATCTTATAGACGCCGTCCGACGCCTCCCGGGATATGTAGTCAACACCGAATATGTTGCCGCTGGTTGAATTAGGATCAAGTCTGATCTGGGTGATGGTGCCGGCCCAGAAGCCTACCGCCGGCCAGCCGGTGGGGTAGTCCTGCAGCAGAGACGTATCCTCGTAGGCGTCAACATCGATTCGGGTCCCGGTGGAGAGGGTGTTTTTCTCACCCGTGTACTCGATCTTTATCGTATGAGTATTGCTGAATACCCAGTTGCCGCCGACATTAAGCGTATCGACCAAGGAGTTGGTTGTCGAGTTCGTATTGATAGCGGAGTTTGCGAGCAAGATCGCTCCTTGGACTACCGTTAACGGTCCTTGAAGACCCACGTTGCTGTTGATGATCGCGCGCGTGCCGATGAGGGTCCAAGGGCCGGTTCCGGTCCAAAAGCCGCCGATATTGGCGACGTCGCCGGCATTTTGAGCGATGGTGCCGATCTTTAGCGTCGAGCCAATCGATAAGACGGATCCGGCGGTCAGGTTCATCTGGCTCTGGAGTGACGACCCGCTGGACAGCGTGCGTGGTGACGATAAAGTATAGACATCCGGAATCGCCGTCTTGCTGTAGACCAGCTGTTGGCCCAGGGTGACCGGAGCGTATAGATCAAGCCCGGACTTGTTGATATCGTTCGGGTTGTCGGTCGTCAGTTTATTGTCCCCGTCCACTATTAACGCGTTGTCAAAATACACACGCGCCTTGCCGCGATTGGGTCCCTTGGTCGTAAAGACCGAGATATTGTTGTTGCTAAACGTATATGACGCCGAGCCGGCGGCGGTCGCGTACAGCGAGGTACCGTCACTGGCGTCGGGATTGGTCTCCGTCGTCCAGGTACCGGTGGTCGTGGTCGGGCCTTCCGTTCTGGCCGTACCGCTAACCTGTCCGGTCTTCATGTTCAGGCGATAGTCGACCCACTTACCGGCGTAACTGGCCGGTCCAAGCGGCCACGAGATGCCTCGGCTCGCCGAGAATGTGCCGTTTTCATTCTGGGTTGTCGGCTGCAGCTCGCCGAGTTGCAGAAATTCATTGCCGGTCACATAATATCCCGAATAGGGGTAGCTGTACAACCAGTAGAACTGGGCGGAATCGCCCGCTGTATTGGCGTTCTTCATCCGCACGTGCAAGACCTTAGACACGTTACTGTCAAGGGCAATCCCCGGACTCGTCAAGCTGGCGTCGGTCGAATTGGTCGTACCGCCGATAGCGCCATTCGAAAGTCCGGCCGTAAAACCGGCGGCCGTCCAGCCTTCCGCGCTGGCACGGTCCCACCCAGCCAGGAATTGGTTGCCTGGGTCGAGTGTGGCATATGGCGGCTTGAATTTACCGAGATAATCGTTGGGCGGGGTGCCCGTCACCTGATTGTAGCGCGGATTCGAGTTGACCGGGAACCAGTAAGACGGCGAGGCGGTCAAGCCGTATTCCAGCATATAGTAATTGAAGTCGGCGTCGGTCGCCCGGCCTTTGATGTCAAAGGCGGACGCGTTGGACCAAATGCCATCCGCCGGGCTGGTTAGGGCAACGACAGGATCGGCGTCGTCAATATTAATCGTATACGCAGTCGGCGCGGTCGCCGTATTGCCGGCCTTATCAAAAGTTCGGGCCGTTAGCGTATGGGCGCCCGCGGCCCAACCGGCCGTGCTAAAGGTATAGGTCCAGGGATATGCGTTGCCGAGGTCGACGGCGTCAACATCGACATAACCGTCGGTCGCGGCACCATTTTTCGCGCCGGTAACAGTTATTGTCAACGTATGCTGAGCATTCGACAAACCGCTCTTGGTGTACAGGAGTTGCCGGTACGAACCGGCTACACTGTAGAGGTCAAAACCGCTCATGTTTGGCAAACCGTTCGACCCCGTACCTGTATCTCCAGTAAGCAGAGTATCGCCGTCCGTCACGCGGAAGCCGTCGACAAACAGTTGAGCAATTCCTCGGTCCGGACCGCGCGTACCGATCCAGGTAACGGACGTTCCGGTGAACGTAACTGTCGCCGTATCAGTCGCGTGATTGCTGGTCTTAACGCTGCCGCCGCTCATGTAGGTACCGACCGGGTTAAGCAGGTGGCGCCAGTTGCCTTGGTAAGTCAGATAAGGCGAACCGCTGGTTACCGGCCCTTCTACGTAGCGGCTGGATACCTGATCGGCCGTGAGCGCTACATTATATACTTTGACCTCGTCGATGACGCCGTTCAAGGCGGCGCCGGCGTTGCCGTAGCCAATCGTCAGCGGATCGACCGAGGTAACCGGCGTTATCGCTCCAGGACTGTAGGAGGCAGCTTCCACGCCATCGATGTAGACTTTCATGACACTGCCGTTATACGTGCCGACCACGTGATGCCAGGCCCCGTCATTAACCTTTGTGGTTGATTGACAACTATAAACTGCCCACGAGGTATTCTGGAATTGATTAAGAATCGATCCGTCGGTCATTAACCAGAGGCCGTAATTGCGGTTATTACCGTTGCCTTTGCCGACCAGGCGAACCGAATCCGCCGCGGTACCGTTGAATTTTACCCACGCTTCCGTACTCTGCTGAGCGCCTAATCTGAGCGCCGTGTTGGTCTCAGGCACGTTGACCATATCGTCGCCGCTGCCCAACATCGCGGACGCGCCGTAGCGCCCGGTGGTCCAGTAGCCGGTACCCGATACTGTGCCGTTATTGTTGCCGGTAGAATCGATTGCCGTCGTCGCGGCATTCTCGTCGAGATGCCAGTCCCCGACCAGCCCGGTGGAAGTCGTCCCCACAGATTGATCGACCCGGGTCGACGGCGATAAGGTCCAGCGGTCCATGATGAATTCACCGCTACCGTATAAGTCAGACGCGTTGTTAGTATTCACGTCAAGCCTAATCGTGGTTACGGAGCGCAAATCGGGAGTACCCCCGCTGAACCAAACCCCGTCCGGGCTCATCATATCGATGGAGATTGTGTTCCAACCTATTGCCAAACTGCTCCGGTCGACTGCTTTCTGCAGCAGCCAGGTCGATCCGCCGACGTACATTTGGACTTGGGAAATCTTATTGCGAGCCGTAGCGTCACGAACATACAGCCAGACATTGATCCGCTTGCCGCTCATATCAGTCGCACTGATTGTTTTACTAAAGGCGTTCTGTGTCGAAGCTGTTGACGTCTTTTGCAGCCGCAACGCGGAATTGCCTTCGATCTGGGACGTGCCGCTGGAATCGGCGTAGCTGACAATCACCACTCCGGATCCGCCGCTGCCGCCGTTGGTATAGGTTCCAGAATTATAGGAACCGCCGCCGCCGCCGCCGCCCCGGCCGTTGACCCCGTTGGAACCGGCCGCGTTCACGTTCGCATTGCCGCCGCCGTCGACGCCAACGCCAACGTAGCTTCCGTTGACCTCGCCAGCGCCGCCGCCGCCCGCATATGTCACAGCCGATCCTGAAATAAAGTTACTAAGACCGGTGCCGCCGTTACCGGCGCCGGGGTAGTTTCCTCCGGTTACGCCCGCGGTTCCCGCGCCGCCGCCGCCGCCGCTATTACCGAGCCAGTTGGTTTCAAGGAAACCGGCACCGCCGGCGTTGCCTTGCGACCCTGTACCGCCCGCAAACAGAGTTGTTGTCGAAATCGCGCCGCCGCCGCCACTGCCGCCGTTACCGCCGTTGCCGCTGCCGTGCGATACCCCATTACCTCCGCCCTCGGCTGTCATACCGGCGAAGGTCGAATTATTGCCTTTTGTTCCGGCAGCTGCGGTGGTCGCGCCGCCCGCGCCGCCGCCGCCAACCACTATAGGATAGCTACCCGGGGTTAGCGACAAAGCGGATTGGTATATATAGCCTCCGGCGCCGCCGCCGGACCCGGTATTGGCCCCGCCGCCGCCGCCGCCAACCACAAGCGCTTTAACCGTGCTCGGCCCGCTGGGCATGACGAATGTTCCGTTAGAACTAAAACTGCTGACAATGTCGGGTGCGTTAAGCAATAAGGTGCCCGACGAGCTGGCCCAACCCGCAATCGCATCGCACGTGTCAACTATCGTCGACGGGCCCATCGGTTCCCACCAGGCTCGCCCGTCAATATTGATTTGCACGTCGTCGATGCCCGTCAGGGCGTCATTTGCCGTACCGGCGAGCGTAAATGATTGACCTTGAATGACCGTCGCGGCTGCGGGCCGCACTTCCTCATAGTTATCGATATATCCCGTTCCCACGTCCATAGAGCTATGGAAGCGCCACGAAATGCCGCGCGGCATCGCCTTGGTAAAGGTCGCGCTGTTGCCCGGGTTATTTATTTCATAAACAAATGTCGAGAAAGTCCCGGCTGCGGCATCGTCCACTGACAGCGTCGCGTGGAACCATTTATTAGTCATGTCTCCCAGAGCAAGTGCGGTACTCGCGTAGCCGGACTTATCCTTGCTTTCCGCGACGATGCTTGACGGCGCCGTGGCGACGATACCCCAGCGCATGTATTCGCCCTGGTTATCATTGCCTTCCAGGAAGTTGTAGAAAGAGGTAGCCCCGCTGGCCATCCTGAAGTCAAATGACACCTGGTCGCGATCCTTGATGGTATAGTTCGGCCGGTAGAAATTACTGGCCCACGTCTGACCGCCGGCTCCGACGTTACGAATTACGTTCTGACCATTTAGTGAGACAGGAACGGTTGTCAGCGCGTTGTTATAGCTCCAATTGGTCGCGTCGCGGGCGTCAAACGAGTCACGGAAGTAGGTCAGCCTATCGACGCTTACCGTCGGGTTGGTGTTGTCAACCGTCACCACTACCGTCTTCTGTTTAAATCTCGGGGTCGGGCTGGTGGTATCGTTGACCGTCAGCCGCACGTCATACTGGCCGCTGGCCGGTGTCGCCCAATTGGCCAGCAAACCGTTGACGACTCGAGTGGTGCTGGTCGTTATGTTTGTCCAGCTGTTCGTCCCATGAGGCGCGTATTCCAGGATCCAATTCTGGAAGCTGGCAACGCTGCCGTCCGCCGTGCCGGTGATCGGCGCCGTACCGCGCAGTCGTTGATTCGGGGTCGGCGAGCTTATGCCGACTTCGATCCCCGCCACCTGGAAGTTCCAGACCGTGTTGAAGTCCAGCCAAAAAGCGTCAACATCGACCCTGGTATCGGACGACGCGCCATTCTTCGTGCCGGTGGCGACAATGCGCAACGTGTGATGTCCGTTGGTGAAATCGCCGGTCTTATAGAGCGGCTGTTGCCAAACCGTTGTGGCCGAGTACTGATCGATTGTGCCGACATCTACACCGTCCAGATAAACGCGAGCGATACCGCGGTTCGGCCCTTTCTGGCCGACCCAAGCCACGGCCGTTCCCGTCCCCGCGGCCGTGTCTGTATCGAAGCCGATAGTGACATCATCGGCGGCGGTGTTTGACCACTTATAAGCGCCGCCGCTGGCGCTGGCGCTCGTCGCGTCGGTCCAGCCGGTGCCGGTATACGAGACAAGCGCGTCGGTTTCCTCAAACGCTACGGCCAGCGGATTGCCCGCCTGGTCCTTGACGGCCGGGGAAATGGTATCCGTATACCAGGCGTCATAGGTAAGCGGCGGTGTCGTCTGGGTAAAGGTCGCATAGTACATGGCGCCGAGCTCGGTATATTTGACCGTTCCGGCCACAAGCGTGTTCGGCAAATTCATTAGCTTCTTGGTAAATGAGACGGCTGGCGTATCCAGCGTAGCCGCCCGAACAGATTCGGTGAAATACGCCTTTTGCGAGATTCGGTCATCGACAAAAGTCTCGTTCTTCGCCGGAACCATTGACGAAACGCGTGGCGGGGTATTGTCGATCGTCATACCGGTAAGGCTGGTCGTCGCGGTGTTATTAGCCAAATCGATGTCATAGAGCTTAACCGAATAGTTATCGCCATCCTGAACGGCGCGGGTGTTCCAAGTGCCCAGCGCGCCCCCCGTAACAGGCGTCGTGCCGCCCGCGAATGCCGGCGGGATTGTTCCGCCTTCCGGCCCGGCAAAGGTTAATTCGTAATGCCCGAAATTACCCCACTCATATATGTTGGCCGCGTTCGCGCCCGGAGCGCCCGCGACCGGCTCGCTGGCGGACCATTTCCGGATGCCGACGTCCTTCATGATCGCGTCTGACGTCAAGGCGGCGTTGCTGATTCGCACCTCGTCCAACAAGCCCTTGAACGGCGTGCCGGCGTAGCCGATTCCAAACGTCATGTTATCCGTCGCGGCGCCCGGTAGAATCGTGTAGGTTGTCGAGCTGACAAGAACACCGTTCAGATAGCCCTTTAAAGTCTTGGCCGTATTATCCCGCACGACCGCGACATGGTACCAGTTATTATTCTCTAACGAACCCGGCGGCACCGCCATGAAGGTGGTATAACTGCCGTTGGTCTTGGCTGTACCATGATAGTAGGTCAAGCTGCCATTTGTCTCCAGCGTAAAGGAGAACTGACCGCCATATGATTTGTCGATCGGATTGGACCGGCCGGCGCTGATGTTCTGCGGGTAGATCCAGAACTCAAAGGTCGCGTTGCCGGTCAAGGCTTGCAGTGAAGCGCTGTTGGCAACGGTAGCGACGTCATCAATGCCGTCGAAGTAAGCGCCGGCTGCCCCTTGCATATGCCCATACTGGGTGTACGACCAAGCGCCGTTGTCTAGTACCGCGTTATTCGCGTTGGCCGTGGAATCGGTCCAGAGGTAGTTGAGACCGCTGGTTGTCGGCGTCTCTAAATGCCAGAGACCGACAGCGCCGGTGACCGGCAGATCCTGCCGGTAGGCATTGGCCATATCGTTCGCGTCGCGCATAACTTTGTTGAAAGATTGGTTAGTGACGTCGGCGGCGCTGTTGCCATACGTCATATAGATGGTCGTGCCGCCCGGCGACGGCAGTGCCGGCAACAGAACCCAGACCGTCGCGGCCGAGCTGGCGGTAAATGTCTCGATCCAGTACGGCAACTTGTTGCCCGAGCCATCCGTGAACCTCAGGTCATTGAAATCCGACCGCATGCCCGCGGCAAACGTAACGGGGACCTTGACTTGGTAATCGGTCTGCGCGCTGCCGGTCGGGTTAGTGATCGCTATCGGCATTCTATTGGTCCACATGCCGTCGTCAGCCGTGCCGGTTAAGCCGATGTTAGCCCGGATATAGCGCTTGGCGCCGAAAACGGTGCCAATATTGTTCAAAGAAGCGTGCGGCGCCGTCTTGTCCAGCGTTACCGGTTTGCTCTCAATCGGCGTCGTATTGGTGTTGCCGGCTTTGTCTGTAATTGTCAGGCGCAGCGTATAGGTGCCTTCTTGCAACCCGGATGTATTCCAGTATTCCAGTTGACTGGCGCCCGTACCGCCGGTGTAGCTTAACGTTACATCGCCCACGGCAGGCAGTGGCGAGTTCGGGGCATAGGTGCCTGTATACGTCTCGGACACACGGTATTGGATATAGCGATTGGGCACCGACGTGATGGCTTCGCCGGCCGGGTTGGTATACGACGTGCTCCAGCCGGTCCAGTTTTGATCTCCGGCGGTCGCCGAGGAACCGGTTCGCGTCTGCAGTGTAACATCGCTCGTGGTTCCGTTGACGTTGGCTTCGCTCCATTTGATCTGGCCGGTGGTGTTCCAGTTGATGGATGCGCCGGCGTCGTAAACGGCCGACGTGTAGGTGCTCGGACCGGTCAGATATTTTTGAATAGTCACAGTGTCGAACGTGAAAGTGTTGACGGGATAACCGAGGTAGGGATACTTGTTATTCGTGAATCCCGCCTTAAGGGGCGTAGCCGTGCCGGCGGCGGTGTCGTAGGCCGTAGTCCAGGTCATACCTCCGTCGTTACTGAAATAGTAGGTCGCTCCGCCGGCGGTTTTCAGATCGACCCGTAAACGGTACTTGACACCGGCTGTCAGAGAGTAGCCTGTACTGGCCGAGGCGCCATTGTTATAAACATTAACCTGGCCGTTGAAAATCCAAAACGCGTGGACATACTGCCCGAGGTCATAGAGCGATGTCGTGTTCTTCCAGCCGAAATAAGTGCCGGCATTGCCCAAGGAAGTCGCCGTAAAGCTGCTGAAAGTGAAGTCCGCCTCGATGTTTTGCGTGGTCGACCGGTCAAAATTGCGTACCGTAGCCAAAGCCGGCGTGTATGTCATCTGCTGTGAATCGTTTGGGCCGTTGACCGAGACGGCATTAGCTACTGACATGTTACCGCCCGTGTCGACACTCAGCCAGTTCGTACCGTTGATAGATGACCCGTTAAAGCCGTCCGTCAACAAGAACCTATCCATCTCGACCCGCCCGCCCATATTCAACTTGCCTTGCAAGGTGACTCCGGTCGACACCAAGCGGTTGGCCGTGATTAAAGTATATAGTCCGTTGGCATTCGACCAGACACCGCCGATATTGGTGGTATCGTCGAAGCTGGTCGTAGTCGTGCCGACCAAAAGGATAGTCCGATACGGCAGCCACGAGCCGGGCGCCAACCTGACTTCCCCTTGCAGCGTCAGGAAATCGACGTCGGCAAGCAGCGTACGATTGGCGAAAACCAGCGTATATAGTCCGCTGTTGGCGTCGAAGGTCCAGGCGCCGCCCAGATACAGCGTATCCGCCAGGGCGGTTGTCGTCGTGCCTTGAGCCAAAACGGTTGTGGCCATCAAGGTCGTTCCGTTACCGTTGGCCAGCGCGTTCGAACCGGCGTTGAAGTCCGCGCCGGACGTTTGCTTCCAGTAGCGGGTACCTAACGGCAGCCGCGGATGTTCATAGCTATCGTTGGCGATCACGTTCCAGGTCGACGCCCCGGTTTTGCGATATTCTAGTTTGAAGTCAAGAAGGTTGGCGTCGTCCGGCGGATCGTTGACGCCGCCGTCAACAGAGACAAACCCGCCGCTGACATAGCCATTGGACGCCGGGAACGTTATCGATCCGGTCGGCGGGGTATTGTCTATTCTAATGGTAATCAAAGGATAGGGATCCGGACTTAACAGCGCTTGGGCCCCCGCTTTGTCCGTCGCTTTAGATTCAATCGTATATAAACCGTCGGTAAAGACCGAGTTTCCGGAATCCTGCAACGTTGTATTGAGTGAGTATTTCCAATACCGGTACGCCGCCGCCCCCTCGATATCGGTCGTCAAAATCCATTGGTTGGCATTGGACGACCAATTGTTGCCGCTGCCGCTCCAGTAGAGACCGTCGGAACTTCTCTTCACTCTGATCTCGATTTTACCCACGCCCGGGAACTCGTCGTAACCGGTACCCGTGACATCGGTCGTGCCTTTGATCTGTACGGCCGTGGTGTTTTTCGGTGGCGCAATTGCCGGGGCTGTTATGGTTGATGTCGGCTTGCTGGTGTTTTCAACATTCACGACGACCTGAGCGGAAATCGAGTGCTTGCCGGGAGCGTCAGTTTTCCACGGATCAGGCGGATCGGTCAGCTGATCGGACACTAGCAGGCGGATTGTGTATGAGCCGTCTCCTAGAGGTAACGACGTTGTGTCCCAAGTCTCCAGGACTCCGTTATAGAAAGTGATGTCGTTCAAAACCGGCGTCTTAGTCGCGTTAGAGTTGGCGAACATGTTCACCTTGTACTGAATGTACTGCGCGTTAAATCCGGGAATCTGTTCACCGGCCGATACGGTTATCGGAGCCGACCAAGCGCTCCAACCCCCGTCTTCGGGATTGTTGTCGGCGGCAGTCGTGTTGTGTCGTACCTGAATCGTAATTCTCGTACCCGTCGGGACGCTCTCCGTCCACTTAACCAAGCCCCAATCGTTGGGGGATGTGGAGTTAAAGACGGATGAAACCAGCGAACCGCTGGCCGCGTAAGCGGTCGCCAACGGCCCGTCCATATTTTCCGCTCCGGGATTACCCACTGTGACATTGTTGACGAAAGTAGACGCGGTGGCCGTACCGGAATATTTCTGGACAAAAAAGTCGTCCATGTTTACGCTCGGATAGCCGGAAGTACCGGTCGCCGGGTTGTACCATTCGCGTGCGAATAGGACGACGTTACTCAACGGAATGTCGTTGTATGGTGTCGTGCCGATCTGCTGCAGGTTGGTACCGTCTATGTCTGAGATCTGGAAGATATAGCTTGCGCCTAACCTGGTGATATACAGGAACTTCGTCGCCTGGTTATTGGCGTAGTAAGTCGCCGGGATAGCCGTTCCGCCGATCTTGTCGAGCTGGTATCGCGTTACGGTTGCGTTATTCTCCAACCCCATCAGATAAGCCGAGATATCAGAGTTATAAGCGGAGATACCGGCCTGAGTATAGGCTTGCGCCGAGAACGCGGAAATCTTGATTCGCGCGGTAAAGTCGCCAGTCGGCGGCGTCGCCAATTTCACCGCCGGCGCGCTGCGGCCGCCGGCCGTCCAATCGTTGTAGTTGTAGGCGTCGACATTGAAGTTCAGCGTGCCACTGCCTTCGGACGCTCCGCCCAGGTTGGTCCACACGCTGCTATTGAGCGAGGCGTCGTTAAAGTCATCGAAACGGTCAAAGACATTGGCGCCATTAGATGATCCGCTCTGGGCATTAAAGTTGCCGTAGTTCATGTAGATAGTTTTAACCGTTGGGTTCGCCGGTGTGCCCGCGGGTACTACGGGGATCTTTGTCCAGAAGACGGCCGCCGACGACGCCGTAAAGGATTCCTTCCAGTGGGCTAGGATGTCTTGGCCGTTACTGTCGGTGAACCGGATATCGTCAAAATTTGCCTTCATGTGGCTGGTGACGAAAGTTACAGGTACACGAATCTGATAATCCGTCATCTGGGCGCCCGTATTAGTTATTGTGATTGCTTTGCGATAAGGCCAGACTGTGCCGGCCGATGACAGCTGCAACGATGAGGCGGCGTCCGCGCCGTTGGCCGTGATATTAGTGGCCGTGTGATAACGTCCCGCCGGATGTTCCGGATTCGCCGGGTCAATGACCTCTTGCGGGCTAGGTCCGCCGGTCGCGCCGTCGGACCAGTCAGTCTGGAAAGGCCAGACCTGCGAAACCTGTGGCGTCGTATGAACCACGCCGAAGTCGTGGAATGTATCCGTTCCGTCGTTCTTTTTATACTGCAGCTTGTACTGCTGGAACGCTTCGCCGTTGGCCTGACCCATGATCGGCACTTGACCATAGACGCGCGAACCCGTTACCGGCTGCCAGATCTGAGCGTCAACGCCGGCGGTCGTGAATTTCCAAGTCGTGTTAACTGCCCCCTCGAACGCGTCAATGTCGATGAAATAGTCGGAGGAGGCGGCGTTCTTCGCGTTGGTGACAATGATTTTCAGCTTATGAGTGGTGTCCGTCAGCCCGGTTAAGTTGACGATTGCCTGTTTGTATTGCTGGCTGGCATTATATAAATCAAATGTGCCCTGATCGACGGTGTCATCCAACCAAACGTGCGCGATACCGTAATTCGGACCTTTGCCGGAGAGCCATTTGAAGTCGGTTCCGGTGAATGTGACCTCGGCGTAGTTGGTGTCTACGTTGGAGTGTTTGTAGGCGCCGCCGCTGGCGCCCGCGTCGCTTACCGTACTCCAGCCGGCGCCGGAATACGTTATGGCGCTCCAAGGCTCCTGGCCGACAATCGAAGTGCCGGAGGCCGAGTGATTCACGATGACGGGGTTACCGGCCAAGTCGGTCGCGCCCCGGTTGACGACACCGGTCAAAACGGCGCCGCGCGAGAACGTACCGGTTACACTGAAGACCGCGAAATAGCTGGCGCCTTGCTCGCTATACAGAATCGTTCCGGGCATCGCCGCACCTACGGAATTCTTGATAATAAAGTTGGCCGCCGGGCTATTTATTGTTCCCGGCGCCATTTTCTCGCTAAACGTAGCGCGGATTGGATAGTCCGTCGGGACCAAACCTTCGTTGTCCGGCGGGTCGACTAAGGTAACGACCGGAGGCGTGTTATCGACGTGAACAACCCGCTCCACCGGGGTAACTTGGGCGCCGCCCGCATTGTCTACGGCCCGCGCTACTAATTTGTAATCCGCGTTATCCTGCGGAACATTCGTATTGAGCGTATCCCAGCTATAGGTCCAACTGGTCGAGCCGGTCGCCGGTACCCAAACGGGTGTAGCGGTCCAAGCGGCCCCCGCTCCGGCAACACCATTCCAATAATAGAATGGGGCGAAGTTCTCCCGAATGGTGACTTCTTCCCGCTGCAATCCGGACCCGGGGGAACCGGGGTTCGTGGGATCCCAGGCCGTACCGGCGAAAGCGATGGACCGTCTGAGATACTGGCCGTCTAAAGTCGGAGTCGTGATCGTCGAGAATGGACGTTCGGAGTCTTTCTTGAAGTTGACAAACACAGGGGTCTGGCTATTTCCGGAATTATCGGTTGAATAGTAACCGAAATAATACGTGCCGTTCAAGTCGGGATTGGTGCTAAGGCCGCCCCATTGACCCGTTATATTCACATTACTGTTATTGAAGTTCCAGCCGCCATAGGTCAAATTGATTCCGGAACCGGGCGCCGGATCCCTAGGAACCAAGCTGACCGAGATATCAGTCTTGTACCAGCCGTTGTCGCCGTCGGGTGACGGGATGCTAAACGTGTGATACGTCGTCGGGGCCGTATTGTCAATAACGCACGTCAGCGCCCCGACACCGGACACGTTGCCCGCGTTGTCTGTCGACCTAGCTCTAAAGGTATAGTTGCCGTCACCGCCGGCCGCGGCGACTGAGTTGAAGCCGTAGGTCCAAGCCGTTGTTCCGGAGATTTGGAACCAGACCGGTGTCGAAGTCCAAGTAGTCGTACCGGGTCCGCCCCAGTACAGACCAGCATTGTTCTGAGCTGTCATCTCCACTTTGTTGACGCCGGAAGTCGCGTCACTGGTATTGCCCGTCAAGGAAACCGTGGCCCGCTGGTATTGATAATCGGGCAGCTGGGGCGCCGTGAATGCCGGCGCGACGGGCGCGACGATATCGCGGCTGAAGTCAGTATAGTGGGGCGTTTCCGAGTTACCCACAATGTCGCTGGAATAATACCAAAGGCGCCGAGTTCCATCCTGTGTCAACCCGTGGCTTGGTGAATCCAAATCTAAGATATGCGAGATCGAGGTCGCCGGAGAAGCGGCGGAATAATTTATGTAGCCTGAAGTCGGTGCTGTCCCGACGGCCGTTGAAGTCCACTGATAGTAGATGTTTTTGGCGCCAGCGTTGGGCGAGGACGGCTCCGTACCGGTAAGCAGCAACGGCGGCACTATGTTGTCCGGCATAACAAGAACGTACCAGTTATTCAGACCGTTGGCCGGCGGTTGATAGGTAGTGACGGGTGCTTCGGTTTGCACCAGGATCCGTGTTGAAGTCGGTGACGCTTCCACGTTCCCCGTGTCATCCGTAGCCCTCGTAGAGATATCGACCTGGGTATGACTGGGAATCGCCGCGACGCTGTATTGCCAGTTGGTCACGTAGGCGGTATGCCGCCCGGAATTAACGGTAGCGGCCAGCCAAGGCGTGCCTGCTGAAGCCGGCTGGAAAGTGTTCCGGTAGCTCGGGGTGGCGTCGGTGCTGTCATGCCAGTAGTAGCCATCCGCAACTCGTCTGATCCGAGTGTCGATAAGGTTGACACCGGACCCGGCGTAAAGATCCATTGCGTCGACGTCGACCTGACCGCTGACAACGACGATTTTTAGGGTATGTGATCCGCCCGTGGTAAATGTCTTGGAAAAGACCTCTTGCTGATAATAATAGGTTACTCCAGGGGCATTCAGATTGACGGTTTTGACGAAAGCGCCATCGATCCACACTTGAGCGGAACCTCGGTTCGGGCCTCGGGTAGAAACCCAGGTTACATAGGTGCCGGTGAAGGTGAATTGAGCGTAATAATTGGCTGTGGCCGCGTAGCGAGCCCCGTTATTGCTAAAGGAATTATCGGTCGAGGTTGCCAGTGCCCAGCCGCCCGCCGAACCGGAGCTAGTGAAGTAGCTGATGCCGGCGGCGTCTTCCTCGTAGCGCTGCGCTCCGCCAACCGCCATGAAATCGCGCCCGGTCCCGCGAATCGTCGAGGCTGTCCAATTGTTCGCCGACCCGTCAACATAAGGAACGGTCAGCGCGGAAAACGGGTTACTGCTGTCGATAAACACGTACATCAGGTTGTTATACCCGGTCGGGTTCTCATCGCTGCGGTTGCCTGCCTTGTCCCAGCAACGGACGCGCAGCGAATACGGACCTTCCGTAAGGTTGGCCCCGGTCGGTCCAACGTTCCAGTTGGCCAAGGTACCCGTCGTCGACGCCCCGCCCACGGCCGCGGTGCCGCTATTGATCATTGTCCAGCCGGTGTCGGCGTCGCCGCTCAATTTGATACCCGGAGCCCACTCCACAGTGTAATGGTCAAAACTCAAGTCGCCGATCGTGGCCGTGTCCGGATCATAGACAGCGCCGGTAACGGTGATATTAGTCGTCCCGGTCGGATAGCCCATGCCGTCGCCGGGCGAAGAAACACTGGCAAGCGGCTTGGTGTTATCGATGATGACGTTGCGCGTACCGTAGCTGCCGGCAGGTGTCATGTTGCCGGCCCCGTCGATCGCTCTGGCTTGCAGCGTGTACGCGTTGCCGGGTTCGAAAAGCGTGTCGTACATGGTGGACCAGGTATTCGTATATTTGTCTAGGTTGATGCCGGCGTCGGTCCAGGCGGCGTCCCAGCCGTCATAGATCTCGACGCTGTTGAGCGAAGACCTGAAAGTGCCGCCGTTGTCGGCGTTGACCGTTCCGGCTACGCTTAAGTGATTGCCGGCTACTTGTCGGGCCGGGTTCTCGAAAGGCGGGTCGGTAATCGATACCGTCGGCGCCGTCCGGTCGATGCTTAGTATCTTGGGAACCGGGATAGACGTTGCGTCTATACCGTAGTAACCCCAAACATCCAGCTGATTCTTACCATGGACCCAGAACAGATATTGTTTCTCGGCCAGCGTACTGGCGTAGAGTGAAGTCGGGTCGGAGCCGGTCGGATACATATCATATTTGACTTGCTCGTAAGGACTGTTAAAGGCTCCGTCGACCGCCCGCATCGCAAATCCGGTACCGTTGGCGCCAACTCCGGCGCCGCCGCCCGCGCCAGCCGGCGGAACGTCTTGCGCCGGATTGCCGGTTTTCTCGCGCACGAACATCTCGGCGCCCTTGACGTTAAGCGAGACCTGTTCCGGCGGAGTGCCAACTTCGATCATATCGGGATCTTCGATTGTGGCATACAGGCGAAGACACTTGATCCTGACCCGTAACCCCTCTTCGTTAATCATGTAGAAGGAGTTCGTGACCTCGCCGGTGTCGGTCACCGGATAGACGTCGTAATCGGCAAAGCGCTCTTCGGCATTTAGCGGCGTGACTCCGACCCAGAAGAAATCCATATCCGGATCATCGTAGATAACCGGAGTGTGCGGCACCTCTACGAGATATGGGACACCGTACAGAGAGTTATAATTCGCGGATTCTTCCACCGCCGTCGAGAAGTTGACGGTCGTACTCATCTTCATCTGCACGCCGGTCGCGTCCAAGCCGAACGTGATCGCGGCCCGCTTGCCGGCCAGTGTGACCGGGCTCGTAATAATCAGCTGAACATCATAAACGCCTATCCCCACGGTTGTGTTGCCTTTGGCTCCGTGCTTGATGACGGTCTCTTCTTTAATCGTTCCGAAGGTGACAGCGACATTGTGGCCGGTATTATCAACGGCGGTCGGTGCCAGCCAGTTGCTCGTATCCAGGGGATCAGCCAAGCCGCTCAGTTTCCGGTTGTGATGCACAGAGTCTCTTATCTGGGCAATCGGCTTCACACGAACGGTGACTATGTTTTGGAGTGGTTCAGGTGTAGGTTTATCGGGTTGCGTCACCGGGACTTTAACAGTCAGCTTATTAGTGAGTACCGGCGCGTACCTGATCACGCCTTCCGTACCGTCGGCGCCGTCGGCGGTGAACGTCGTCCTGTCAACCAAGGCAAACGTCGGATCAGTCGCCTGATCGGCCGAACCGGCACCCTGGCCGATGTAGGATGCTTCCAGTGTATATATATTAGAGCTGACGGGAGCGGGCCAGGCTTTGACGATTACCGGTATCGCGTAAACGCCGGTGCCGTTATCTGACTTGTCTTTGACCTCACGCACGTTCTTGGTGTCGGCCCAGTATTCGGCCACTTGTCCGTCGGCGTTCTTAATGGCGTCACCGGGGAGGTAGAACTGGCCGTAACCGGTACCGTAGGTCCGCCCGGTCAGCGGTTTGCCCATTTGGTCGACTAAACCGACCTTAACGGTAAAAGTCTGGTTAAGTTTAACCGTAACGGGCGTATCAACGTGGATGGCCCAGGCGGCGCCGATGGCGCCTTCGCCTTGCGCGGTTCGGATAAGGACATTTGTCCCCAGACACACATAGATGACGACAAGACCGAGAACAAGTCCTATGAACTTAAGCGGGTGGCTCTTAGCTAGTTTAACCAAGGCCTTATCCTTTCCTCATGTGAAGCATCATGTTAGTAAGTGTCCGAATTCAAATAAGCGTGACAGTTTATGCAAACGCCCCGGTTATCCAACCGAAGCAACATACTCGTATTCATCGCTGGCAGGCCTATCCGGCCGGCCGTTAGGAACGTCCCTGACATCTGTTTGTCGGTACCATGCGCCCGATGGCAAGTGGCGCAGTTCATCAAGTCCTCGCTCGACCGACCCAAAGCACCCAGGTCGTTCAGGGGGAGATCGGTCGCGGGCGCGCCAGAAAGACGAGCCGTCCAAACCAAGGGCACGTCCATCTTGTGCCGGTGATACGGGACGTTATCGGGACTGCCGCCAGCGCCTTCCGGCGTTCCGTAAACGGAATGGCAACCTTCACACCAAGCGGACATACCGCTTCTATAGTTCCTTGTATATTCTACCAAACCTGAGGCCGGAGCGGGGTCTCCGGAGAAGTCATGCTCGGTATATCCCATGTTGGTCGTAGCCGTGATCGCGGCCGTCTTGGCCGTCTGAGTGCCGTCCGTCCAAGGTCCATTCCAAGCAACGGCCAGACTTTGCCCGCTCTTGCCTGGATCCAGACTCAATAATCGGTATTGGCCAACGCTGGCCGGATTCTCGAAATCGGAGTGCATGCTGTGACAATCCGTACAGCCCAGCGCGATGCTGGCCCCGGTCGTCGAACCGTACGGCGTGATAGGATCGAGCGCGACGCCGTCGATGTCCCCGATATGGTGCGCGGAGGTAACCGGTTTGCCGGCCGTCCCGCCGAGGTACTTGAAACCGCCGCCGAGCAGCGTACCGCCGTCGGTGGCCCAGGAATGGGCCGGGTTCTTCGAATCCGCGTAAACGCCGTCGACCGTGTCTGTGTCGGCACCCATTAAGTGCCCGTGGCAGGTGACGCACATCGAGTTAGATTTTAAGAGGTTCTTAGCCGCGCCGGTGTGAGAGCGGTGGCACAGAGCGCACGAGCCCGAACCGGACGTGAAGCCGACGTGCGATCCGCCCGAGAAATCAAGCCCGAAGGCGGAGGGAGCGGCCAAAATCAACACCGTGGCGGCGGCGGCGAACACTACCGCCGCCCGGCGGATGATGCTCTCTTTAATTGTCGTAAGATTACGACCGCGCATCTTCTTCACCCTCATCTTAGGCACTTACCTTATGACAGGACTTGCACACTAGCCTGTCGTTCAAACGCAGAAGCATCGCGTCTTCGCCTGCCGGCAAAGGTCCGCGTTCGGCCGCCGGCAGAACAGCTTCGCCGCCGACGGTCGCGTCCGTACCGTGTGCCCGGTGGCACGAAAGACATGTCATCGTGTCATCCGGCGTCCGGCCGTTGCCCGTCAAATCCTGCAGAGGCAGGTCGGTCGTTAGTTTATAGACGCGGGAATTAATCACATCCGGAGTATCTTTATTTATCGTCACGTCCACGGCGTGCCGATACCGGGCGACGTTGCCGATCATGTCGCCGGTGTTGAAGGCCGTCTCGTCTACCCGTGTCATATAACGCTCATGACACGCGGTACACCAGGTGGCAATGTTCGCTTTGTAGTTGCGGGTCATCTCTTTCGAAGCGGCCGGGTTGCCGCCGGAATAGTCGACTTCTGTATATTTGTTGTCGGTAGTCGTTGTCGAGACGCCATTCGCGTCGGTTGCGGTTGTTGTCTCCGGGCCGTTCCAAGGGACGGAGATGTCACTAGCCGCGTCTCCCGGCCGCTGGCGCAGGAGCCGGTAGTTCGGGCCAAAATGCGGTGTATGACAGGATGTGCATTCCATCTGATAGACCTCACCGGCGTTGTTGTTACCGGCTGGATGGTTAGAATACCCAAGCGTGTGTTTTCCCAGAGTAACCGGACTCGCGTTACCTACCGTCACGAAACCGCCGCCCAAAAGCTTTGGCCAGGTGGTCGGAATCGGATCACCCGGATTGACCGGATGCATCAGCGCGCCGGCGTTAACGGCGGTATCCGAACCGATACCGTTCGAGTGACACGAAAGACAGGTTCCGGTAGCCGTACTTTGCGACAGTAGCGTTTTCGTCTTGGCGGTATGGACCATATGGCAAGTGCTACAGAGGTCTGTCTTGTTTGAATAGCCACCATGCGGTCCGACCGCTGCGGCTGTTTGGGGTAGTACAAAAAGGAGTGTCGCGGCTGATAGGAATAGAGTTTTGTAAAGCGCAAACAAAGCCCAATGGCCGGGCTTTGTTGAAAATTCGCGTTTATTCCTCAAGAACCCTGTGTTCGCCACGATGCCCCTTGCCTTGCTAGTAAGCTCATTCCTTATGCTTGTTCGCCGGAACTGCTACTCACTATCAGAGCTGAGGTGCATTATGACCAGTAGATACGTTTACCTCTAGCACCTTTCCAATGTAACACTTCGGTAAGCAAAAAACAACCTTTTCGAGTCATCAATGCTGCCAGATTTGAACCCTCTTACCTTCTCTATCGACAACATACACCGAATTATTTAGCGACGCAATACCCATAGGAAATTGGAACTGCCCATTTTTCGTTCCGTATTCGCCATATTTATAGAGATATTTACCGTTTTTATCGTACACCTGCACGGCATGGCCGAACGTGTCGGTCACGTTCAGGTTTCCGCTGACATCGAAACAAATCCCCACAGGATGACCCAGCGCGGCCTTGCCGCCGGCGTTCCCTATGCTGAACTTGTATTTGCCGGTTTTACTAAAGACCTGGACGCGGCTGTTATTGCTGTCGGCCACATATATAGAGCCGTCCCCTCCGACGGTGATCCCGTTCGGGAAGGAGAACTCGCCTTGGTTCTGGCCTTCCTTGCCGAATTGAAGAATCAACTTGCCGTTCGGATTGAAAACCAGGACCCGATGGGTGCCTTTGGTCGCGTCGGTAACATAGATATTGTCTTTCTTGTCGACGCAGATGCCGAGAGGGCTCCAGGTAAAAGTCTTATCGACCTGCGGACTGAATCTGGTCGTCTGCTTTGTGGCGGGGTCGTAGACCACGACCATCGCCGAGCTTCTGTCGGTCACGTAAACTTTTCCATTCGACGCCGCCGCGGCGTACAGCGGGTTGGAGAAAGCCGTGTCCGCGGTTTTGTCGGCCGGTCTTTGTCCAAAGTTGCCGGTTTGCGTGCCATTGGGGTCGAACATCTTGACCATCTTGTTATTGGAATCGACCACGTAAATGGTATTACCGTCCGGGCTGACCGTAACCCCGAGCGGCCAATCCAGACCGCCCTCCAAAGAGCTGCGGTAAATCGGCGCCGTGGCCCGGCCCGGCAAGGCGCTGGTAATCGATTGCTTGTGCAGGAAATAATAGAGCACCGCGATGATAATCAGAATCAGGATGAGAATAAGACCGCCGAGCAGAAGCAACTTTTTGTTACGTTTGCTCTGAGATTGTTGAATTATGTTATCTACGCTCATTTTAGTTTTTTCAAAGCCTCCTCAGCTTCCGTATAGTTTGCTTTGTTCGCTACCGCTTTTTGGTACGCGGCTTTGGCTTGCGCCTTGTCGCCTTTCTTGGCGTAAGCTTGACCGAGCCCGAAATAGGCTTCGGCGAAATCAGGTACATACTTCAAAGCGGTCTCGAATTCAGATATCGCTTTGTCCGGCTGGTTGTCGTGTAGGTAGCCAAGGCCGAGGACGTACCTTAGGTCGGAGTCTATCGAGTTTATCGCAACACCTTTCTCCAGAACGGTGATCGCCTGTTTGTTCTTCTTCTCGTCGACATAGATCTTGCCTAGGCGGTAAATGGCTTCGTACAGGTATGGGTTGAGCGACTTGAATTCCGTCTTGTCACCCAGTGTGATGACCTTGTTGTAGTAGGTGACCGCTTTAGCGGGGTTGCCGTTCCTTTCAAATAACGCGCCCATCAACTGCAGGGCCGCCATGTTGTTGCTGTTTAGTTTCAGTGCCTTGTCCAGTTCGGTTTGGGCGTCGGAATACATCTCTTCCGTGATATAGATGCTGGCCAATTTGACGTGGGCGTCCGCGTCTGTCGGATCCTTAGTGATCGCCGCCTTAGTCTTCGCAATCTCGTCCCGCACCGCCGGGGACAATTGGTTGGAAGGAATCGCTTGATATATCACCAGGCCGATTCCGATAACAATGACCGCCGCTACGGCGATCGCAACATATTTTATCGCCTTGTTCAGCGAAGCGTCAGAAAGATTGTCTAGAACCACTTTAGGGTACCTCTTTTCAATTGTTTAAGCATGTTCATTTATCGGAACGTACTAGTAAGCGTATCAGCGTTATGACACTTCAAGCAAAGATCATCACCTAACGCCAGCCGCATGGCCGGATTCGGTGAGCCGTGGAAGTTGTGACAGCTGCCGCACCAGATGTACCCGCCATGCCAGCTGTCGGCGAACGGTGGTCCGAAAGCGTGCGCGAAAACCTGGTGGGCTGGGTCTCCAGTTTCTTTGGCATGGCAGACCAGGCAAACGACATAGCGATCAACGGTCAGGAGCTTGCCAAAGTCGGCGCCGTGCGGCGAATGGCAAGCGCTGCAGGTAACCTCCAGATCTTTCTTGGCCAACATGCCCATGACCGTACTGTTGTGTTCCGAGGTATCAAAATATGCCTGAAGTCCGGGATGACAGTTGGCTTGATAACAGTTGACTGTATTTTGATGCGGCAACAACTTCTTATTGTCCGCGGCATGGTACAGGTGACAAACCCCGCAATTCTTCATCGGCTCCCGTCCTAGAGGGTGATGACTCAGCCGATTAAAGTCGGAGCCGATGGCCGGGTGACAGGAAATGCAAAGCGTGTTATATTCCTTCGCCATCAGCCTTGGCTCCGCTGTACTGTGCGGCTGATGACAGCTCGTGCAGTCACCGGTTAAGAATGGCTGGTGCTTGAAAGGCCGCAGGTTCTGCTGGGCTACCTTGAAGTGGCAGGAATAGCACAGCTGACCGACCGGTAGAACGAGATCGTTCTTAGTGTCACTGGCGTGCGGTTCATGACAGTCAACGCAGTTTCTCGCCTGCGCTGGCTGGTGTTGATGCGCTTGCGTGAATCCCTTGCCATAGTGGCAGGATACGCATAACTCGGTCGGCGGCGATACCAACAACCGTTCAAACTGAGATCCGTGGGGATCGTGACAGTCGGTGCACTGCGCGTTCTTGAACGGTTTGTGCGTCGCCACCTTGCCCATTTCGCCTTTCGCTTGGGTGTGGCATTTCAGGCAGACCTTGTCCAGTTTATTGGCGACGACCGCGTATATCTTCTTGGTCGGGTCGCACGCCTTGTCCGGCGTGTCCGGCTCGATATGACAGTTGGTGCAAGATTCCTTAGCGAACGGTTCGTGCAAGTATTGCGAGCCAAGTTGGCGAGCCATCTCTTTGGCGTGGCAGGACAGGCATTTCTTCTGGGTAACATCCTTGCCGCGATAAGGGGAAAAAAGGTTGTAGAAGACAAAAACAAAGATGACAATCAGGATGGTAAACATGAACAACCACAGAGCTAGAATGAGCCGCCGGCGGCGCTCCTCTTCTTCGTCCTTGTCCCCGTTGATGGTCATCGCGGCCGCCCCAGCCGGCAACGGCCGATTTACCGGTTTCTTGCCGGCGGCTGGCCGGACGACGCCCGCCTGGGACGAACCAGGTTTGGGCGGAACCGCTTTTCGAGGCGCCGGTTTCTTGGACCTTACCGGCTCCTTCGGGTCGGACGGCTTATTGCTGTCGTCCGGTTCCTGTCCCTTTTTTTGTTTGTCGTTGATGTTGTCGTCTGCCATCAATTATCCTTAATGTTCGCCACGGAGCGCACGACAATACTCCCTACCTAGTGTATCGACAGTTTGATGCCTTCCAAACAGCCGAATAGGGAGCAAATATAGCGTTTCAAGTGCGAAATTGGAGCCCTTCAATTGTAACAAGTCCACCTGGTCTTGGCAAGCTTGCGGCGCCGCCTCGTGACAACTAGTGTTCAGCATAACGCCTGCTCACAAGGCTTCATTTGGCGACGCCTTCCGCCAGCTTGTAGGTATTTAGGAAAGCTTTCACGAGCTCGGGGTCGAGCTGGCTGCCAGCGACCTCATTTAGGACCTTCCCAGCTTCCTCCGGAGTGACCGCTCCGCGATGGGACCGGGTTGAAGTCAGCGCCTCGAAAACATCGGCGACAGCGATGATCCGGGCAATCAAAGGTATCGCTTCGCCGCTTAAGCCATCCGGATAGCCGTCGCCGTCAAATCGTTCGTGGTGGTAGCGGATGCCGGGCAACACGTCCTTTAGCGCGCGCACACCTTGCAGTAGATCAAAGCCCGCTGCCGGGTGTTGCTTAACTACCTCATATTCTTGTTTGGTCAGTCGGCCCGGTTTATTCAAAATCTTGTCCGGGATCACAATGCGGCCTATGTCGTGCAGGTCAGCCGCTAGGACAACATTCGACAGCGGTTGTCCGCGCAACCCTATATGCCGGGCCAGACGTCCGGCCATATGCGCAACTCTATCCGAGTGGTCCTTTGTCAAAGGGTCGCGCAGATTGATTATCTTAGCCAGGGCCCGGATGCTGTCAACGAACAACTGGATATTAAGTTCGTGAAGTTTGGCGTTCTCGATCGCGATGGCCGCCTTGACCCCAAGCATCGCGATCAACTCCGCGTCCTCGTCGGAAAAATATCGCTCTGGATGCGGCGTCAGGCAGAGCGCTCCCACGGTCTCTTTACGCACCCGCAGAGGCACGCAGATGCTGTCGTCCAGTTGTTCCATTTCGCTTATAAACGTGTCTATAACGCTGCTGTCGGGGGCGGTCGAACCCTGCTGTTTAAGCTTTGTGAAAGGCGGCGGCAAAACGGTTGCGCCTGGGGTCGCACCCCGCCGGTCCGAGTGCGCCCCGACTATCCGACGTCTCTCTTTGTCATAGACCGCGATGTAGCCAGCCCGCGCGTTGACCAGCCGGATCGACCAGTGCAGAAAAGCGTCCAGCTGGCCGGATAAGTCCAGATTGGCGCCGAGAGCTTGTTGCGCTTGAATGATGTCGGTCTGTTGATCAACCTTGCGCTGCAGACGGGTCGCCAAACGGCGTATGCGTTCCCTTTTCTTCTCCTCAAATCTTTTGTAGATTGCCGCTCCGAATGCCAAAGCGCCGATCAGGATGAATTTCATCAATAATTCGGGCCCGGAAACAGTACCGGCCGCCATAGCCGGTGAAATTGCCGGAACGTAAAGCGCGAGCAAAAATATGCCAACGGCGGCTCCCACTCCCAGATTGTAGAGGATGACCATCGTCAGAATCGGGATGGTCATGAAGATCAACTCAACTCCGCCCCAGCTGGGATCGGGCGAGATAATCAACCATGCCTCGAATAAGACAACATAGAAAATGAATATCAAGGCCATGATAACGCGATCAAAGATGTCGTGGTTCACGCCGCGAAGCTCCTCAAATACATATGAGATAAACCTAGATAAAGGGTTATGACAGTGGCCAGGGCGAAGAGACCGCTAATTGCCATGCCAACGTTGTTGCGTGTTTCCGCCCAATTGGTAAGATGACGTGTTTCGTGCGCGACCGTATCCATAATATCGTCCTGGTCGACATCGAAATTACCGACAAACACATGCACGATTTTGGCTTGGTTGCTGGCAGACTGATAGGCGCGCAACTGTTCGTTCTGTTGCGTGTAATAGCCGGCCAGCATCTTCTTCCCATTGGCCGACCGCCCGCGCCTCTCTTCCAGAAGTAATATCTTTGTCATCTTCGTCCCGTTCAAACCCATTAAAGCCGGGGGCGCCAGGCCGGCTTTATTGAGCGGGAAGATGTTATCGTCAAATTCCGTGCCGATCCGATCAACCAAACCGGGCGCCAATGTTAAGGCGGGCTCAGCATACACGGCGGCATGGCGACTCACTTTCACGCAAACCATATCGACGGCTACACTGGAGCCGCGGGAGAAATCGTAAACTATGAAACGGCTATGCGTGCCCAATGTTTGTCGGTTGTCGGCCCGACGGTAGGCATCGGCCTGGGGGGCTAGGCCGGCGGATAAGCGTAACATGATATAGGCCAGCACGAACACGACCGTGAGAGAAGCGGCACCGGCGACCATTACGCGGCGCTTCTCAGCTGGATCCATACCGTCGCGACATTAATCCCCCTGAGAGTTGAGGTAGTGGGCTAGGACTTCCATCTCGCTCGACAACTCAACCTGCCGGTAACGAATCCCGGCTGGCACCTTGATAACGATCGGTGCGAAATTAAGGATGGCTTTGATACCGGATTTCACCAAGTTGTCGGCCACCGCTTGGGCATGGGAGGCGGGCACCGTAATAATCCCGATCTCAGTGCCGTTTGAGTGGACGAACGACGGCAGTTCATTTATGTCGCGAATCGTTATCGACCCGATCGCTTGCCCGACCTTGTTTATATCCGCGTCAAAGGCTGCGGCAGCCCGAAAACCCTTCTTGTTAAAACCGTCGTAACCCATGAGCGCGCTGCCTAAGCGGCCAGCCCCGACGATTATGAAACCTCGCTCTTTGGTTAATCCCATGGCGGTGGCAATCCGATCAGAAAGATGCCTGACGTCATAACCGACACCCCGTCGGCCGAAACTGCCTAGATAGGAAAGGTCTTTACGCACTTGGGCCGCGTTTACCCCGGCTCGATGCGCTAATTCATCCGAGGCGACGAGGGTGGCCCCTTCTTCCATCAGGTCGTTCAAACACCGTCCGTAGATGGTGAGTCTGACTAACGTTGGCTCGGGGATGATTTCCGGACGCATGAAGCGATACGCCTCCTTAGTGCGTTAGGACGGATTACGATGGCACGCGTTGCAGTGGTATTTACTATGACAGGTAAAACAATCCCGAATGCCGTTACGGGCGATAGTCGGATGAACGCTGCGCCAGTTGGAGTCATGCGCCTGGCCGCTTTCACCATGGCATTTGGCGCAAGTCACCTTCTCGTCGTGACACTCCAGGCAAGCCGCCTTGTTCTGCGCAGCGACCACACTGTGCGTCACGGCAAAGTCCGCGACATGGCTAGGGGGCTTGTTGCCGTGACAGTTCTTGCAAAAGTCCTTCGGCTTCGAATGGCATTCCATGCAAGCGTTTTTATCTGCTTGCGCTTCCGCCCCGTGACTTAGGACCCACTTGCCCCGGTGCGACGGCGGAGCGCCTTTTTCTGTGTGGCAAGCGGTACACTCGTTGGTCGCCCGGCGACCATTGTGACAACGGTAACAGCCTTCCATCGTAACAATCGCTTTTGTTTTCCCGATGCGGGCGCAAACAAAACTCTCATGACAATCGGTACAGGACAGCTGTCTGATCTTGATGTGGGACTGATGCGGGATAATAATGTCGCCGCCCTGGGAAATCCTTTTGCGAGCCTCATGACACGGCAGACAAACCTCGTTCGGAGGCGGTGCCACGAAACCGATCGGTTTCTCTTTGCTCGCTTTCATTCTGGTCACTTCGCCAGGATTAATCCTCAGATAGATGCGCTGCAGCAGGCCTACGCGGCTGAGCATGAGGTTGCCGAAGCCGCTTTTGACGTGGCAGGTCATACACCCTGTCTTGGCGTGTGTGGAAGTAGACCATTCTCTGTAGACTTCAGGATGGCAAGCGCCGCAGAAACTCGGCTGATAGGTCACAAGATTGGGCAAACCAAGGAAAACCAGTAGGAGGAGCAGGACACCGACGGCGGCGGCAATATTAATGACCCGGCGCAATACCGGATGACCCCGGCGATCTAGAGCGCGACGCCGCACCGGTCTCTTGCGCGGAACCGGCCGCCGCTGCGGCTGAGCCTTGCCGGCCGCTTCTACCGGCACGGAAGATTTCTTCGGCGGTTGCGCTTTCTTATCTTGTGGCGTCTCGTCTGCCATTATACCAACTTTGTTTATGCTAAATGGTTTATGCTACGCGATAGGGCATATCCACTAAATTATACTAGCCTTTTGTGGCTTTGTGCAAACGTTCACCAGCTAGGTATAGACCTAGCAGCAACGCCGTGACCATCAGCAAAGCGTAGGGAAAAAACCAGCCGCCCCGGCCATATAGTGTGCGCCCAGTCCGAGCCTGCACTTTTGCGAATACAACGCCCGTGTTCCCCAACCCAAGTGTCTCGACCGGGTGACCGGAGGCGTCAAAGTGACCCGATATGCCGGTGTTGCCGGTCTGCGTTACCTCCCGCCCATTTTCAGCCGCCCGGAACGCGGTCATGTCGAAGTGGAGACGCGCTTCCGACGATGAACGAAACCAGGCGTCATTGGTAATTACGAAAAGGGTCTCGCCGCCCCGGCCAACCGCTTGCCGCGCTAGACTCTGGTAAAACGACTCCGAGCAGATCAATACCCCAAAGGTCAACGCCTCGCGGTGTATGGGGAGGCGGAATATCGTTTGGGTCCGCCCGGCTGTGATGTCGCCGATCGAACGGAACATCGGGTAGATAAACTCGGTCACCGGCCGCCAGGGCACTTGCTCTCCAAATAGGGTCGGGATCATCTTCGCGTAGTCAGCTAGGAAACGGCCCCGGCCGTCAAACAGAACCGCCGTATTCATGGCTTCGTTACCTTTAAGAAGAGGAACTCCGGCTAAAATCGGCGTCTCGACATCTTTAGCCCATCCAACCAGCTCCTCGTATAGCGGACTGTCCTTTTCTACATAAGCCGGCAAAGCTGCCTCCGGCAAGACAATCACGTCGGGATGGCCGCGCGCGGCGCGGCGCACCAGCGACTTATACTCGGTCATAATCTGATCTCGTTTTGTCGCCAGCCATTTCTCGTCTTGGGGCACACTAGCCTGGACTAAGGCTACCTTGATGACCGGTCCCGCGCCTGCCGGAACCGTCGCCGCCGACCACGCGCCCAAGGCCAACGCCAGGATCGCGACAGACAAGGCCGCCGCGGCGGCACTGAAGCGCGGGCTTTTCTCCTTGCGCCAAACGCGCGCCGCCTCAAACAAAGCGACGTTTACAATGACAATGACAAAGGAAATACCATAGACCCCGATGAAGGACGCGAGCCCGAGCGCCGGTTGCCAGCCGGCTTGGGAATAACCGAGCACGCCGAAGGGAAAACTGTAGACGCCTGTCTCCGACCGCAATATCTCGAGCCCCGCCCAAAGGGCCGGCAGCGCCAACAATCGTGCCGCGGACCCAAGGCGAGCCGCCAGCCAGCTCGCGCCGGCGGCCGCCGCGCCAAAGAATATCCCAATACCGACGGCCATTATCAACCACGGCAGAAGGCCATAAAAGCTGACCCAATAACACAACCCGCCAAAGAAGACGGCGCCGGTTAGCCAGCCGTAAAGCCAGGCTTGCCAAGGGCGAGTGTTATAGATTATTACCAAAAGAGGAAGCAACGCGAGATAGACCAGCCACCCTTGGCGGGCCCAAGGGAAACTGAGAATTAGGAGGCCGCCCGCGAGGGCGGCTAAAACGATACGCTTAGCGCAAGTCACGGGACATTAGAATTCCCTGTATTGGATTATGATATCGGTAAAGTCGATGCCTTCGCGGCGCGCGATATTCAACGCGGCCTTGCGATTACCCTTGACCAGCTGCATTATCTTGCCGTCCTTAGTATCCAACACGACGTCGATAGTCCAGTCTTGCCGGTCCGCTTCTTTCTCAAAGAAGTTAAGGACTTCAGAAACCTGGTCAGGTGTTTGGTAGATTAACGTGCCGCTCTGTTTGCCACCCGGTCCGGCCACGACCGTATCCGATTGCCGCACACTGCCGGGATAGCGGGCTAGATCCCCGACGTCGGTGCCTGGAGCGTCGCGCTTATCCATTTTGAGAGGGCCGGTGGTGTCGGTAGTTTGACCTGATGGGCTCGACGACGAGGTACTTTTGGAAACCGTCTTCGTCAGCGTCGCCAGTTGCTGGCAGCCCGACGCCAACGGCATCAGTAGAAGCAGACCGAGCAAGACAAGACAGCCGCGGCGCAACAACGCTGGTTTTCCGGGTTTTTCCGAGTGATGACGCATTTAACCTCTTAAGACAAACAAGCAACCCCTACTTGCGCGGTTGCTTGTCCGTCAATCAGTTGTTCGCGGGCGCTTGTCCCGACATTATCTAAGGTATCAAACCGTGGCATCGGACGCAGAACTCATCTTTGTGGCAGAACATGCAGCCCGCTTTGCCTCGTTCCGCGACGATGGTTCGATGATTACTACGCCACTTGGTGTCATGACTCTTCGGACGGCGCTGATGACACTCTGTGCAATAGTCCTTAACCCAGCCATGGCACTTCTCGCAATAGGCCGGATCCTGTTTCTGGACCTCAGCGTGGGTCGCCGGCCACTCGGCCGTCAGGTGGTTCTCAGGCACATTTTTTTCGGTGTGACAAGTGGTACAACGGTTCGGCGCCTTTTTGCCGTCATGACATTTATAACAGACGATCATTGGCGGACGGTTGCGGCTGCCCGCTGTGCCTTGCTTATGAACCAGCCAGCGGTGGCAATCGACACATTTTAGGCCGCGCAGTTTCGTGTGCTGTTCGTGCGGGATGAGCAAATCACCGGTTGACGAGACTTTGCGTTTCGATTTATGACAGAGCTCACAGTTCACGTTGTCCGGCGGGTGTACCTCACTCGGCTTGGAAGGATTCTTGGTAATTACCGACCACAGTTCCTTTAGGCCCTGCGGCTTGTGTTCAATCATCGCTATGAAGCCGGGCTTAACATGGCACTGGGTACAGCGCACATTGGCATGCGTCGATTTAGACCAAGTTTTATAAGGCGCGTTCATGATGTGACAGGAATTGCAGAAAAACGGTTGCTCAGTCACCCACAGAACGGAGCCGACCACTATGATAACGGCCCCAAGAATGCCGGCGCAGATAACCCAGAACATCGGTTTGCGCGCGTTTTCCTTGTTGAATGTGCGCTTCCACCAACTTCTCAGGCGCTCGAATCTAGCCATCTATTGTTCCTCTCCTAATTATCAGTCGTGACAGTTCTTACAGTAAGCCTTGCCGTGGCAGACATAGCAACCGTCGGCTCGCTCAATGGCCTGGTCTTTATGCATCGTTCGCCAGGTAACGCCGCCGTGTGACGCCGGTCTCTTCGAATGGCAGTCCTCGCAGTAGCGCGGGGTCCAAGCGTGACACTTGGCGCATTCCTTGCCGCTAACCTTGGCTTGAGCGCCATGAACTTGATCCCAGTCGGCCGCTTTGTGGCTATCCGGGAAGGCCTTTTTGGTATGACAAGCTTTGCATTCCTTGGTCGCCTTCTTGCCGTCATGACACTTGTAACAAATGGTCATTGACGGGGTATACGTGCCTTCCGGATTCGTATAGTGAACCAGGTAGCGGTGACAGTCGACGCATTCCAGATTGCGCATCTTGACATGTTGCTGATGCGGGATCAAGAGATCGCCGCTGGCCGAAACGCTGCGGTATTCGGTGTGGCAAGTGAAACACAAAGCGTTGGTCGGCCGGACAAAGTTGTTGCTATGGCCGGACTGTCCGACCAGGTTGGTAAATATCTCGCGCGTTGAACGCACATAATGCTTCATTAGATTGGAGACGCCAGGCTCGACGTGGCAATCGACGCAGGCGTAGTTGCCGTGGGTGGAATTCTGCCAGGTCTTGTAATAATGCTCCATGGCATGACAGCTGGCGCAATAAGAGTTCTGAGTCGAAATATAGGCGGGAATGCCCAAAATCAGAGCGATAATAAAAACGAAACCTAACGCGGAAAGCCAGAAAACGGGTCTTTTTAGATTGTCCCGGTTGAGAAATATGCGCCACACGGATCGCCGTTCTTGATCTGCCATCTGCCACCTCAGTCCTGTTGAATCCTGGTCGGAACTACCGACCAATATTACATAACGCCGGCCGGTCCTGTCAAATGAATAACCTTTTAGTCAAGTTTTGCTCGCCGGACTGTCATCTGTCCGGTAAAGATGATCATACAGTCCGACAAATGCCCTGTTGACCAGTATATATTATAGAAATGTGTCACCAAAGTGATGACAACCAGCAGTACCGCGCCATTGGAGTGCGTGACGTAGGCCACATTAAACCACGTACCCGGGAGATACAGCGCGAAGAATTCCGGGAACCAGATTATCGTTCCCGACACCAGGATCGCGAAAAACATGGCGATACTGACCACCCAATCGAACACACCCCAATACGTCTGTTTCTTGAAGCTTGGCTCGGCGTGCCGTCCGAACATGTAGAGAAGATTGGAGCGAACGTCCAGTGTCTCACGTTTACGCGGCAAGACCCAGGCAATCGATGACGTGTCGGCGCCGCGAGCTCGGGCGTAGAAATAGAAAAGGATGTAAAAGAACTGCCCGACCAGATACACACCGATGGTGACCGCGCACACCCGGTGCACTAAAGCCATGCCCGTAACTCCGCCTTGCAGATCGGTCAACCACTGCATACCGGGCGCGTCCTTAAATTTAAGCGGAAAACCGGACGTCGAGGCACCGATTGTCGCTACGGTAACCAAGGCGTGCGCGACCCGGTGAAACAAGTTAAACCTTTTTGCCTTTGGTTTCTTCTTTTTACCCGCCGCGGCCGGTTTCGCCGGCGCCGGACGGACCGGCTTCGCGGCTACGTCTTTCTTTTCTTCATCAGCCATTGTGACCCGCCTTACGATTATTGGTCTTCATCATCTTGCGCCTCTTGTTGTTCCTGTTCTTTAAGCAGGCGCTCCCATTCTTTCTGCTCTTCCGCGCGGCGTTCTTTACGTTTACGCGAACCCTGGATCAATGTATGCAACGTAACCATGCTCATAATGAGCACGATCAGAACCGTGTAGAAGAAGTTGGTGTACAGCACCTCGGGCGGCGCTGTGAGCGCGACAGGGTCTAAGTGAACAATATACTTTGTAAAGTCTTTGCTGGCTTTGTCATGGCATTTCTTGCAGTTCTGAACCGCTTCCGGCGTGCCTGATTGGAGCGGCGTGCTTTTGTGGCCGTCGTGACAGTCGTAGCACATTGGGGCTTCGCGGTTACCTAACCGCAGTGCTTTGTAATGATAGTTGCCGGTATATGTGGTAAGGGCTTCGATATGGCAGCTGCCGCACAGGGCCACAGCGACGTTGATCTTCATCTCGGCGGAGATTTTTAGCGGTTTGCCGTTCTTGTCGTTAAATAAGCGCGGTATGTAGTGGAAATTATGGCAGGTTGTGCAGGTAGGGAGATCCTTGTCGGTCTTAGCGATACGCTGCGAATGCGCCCCAGCCAAGAACTCCTCTTGCTCTTTCTTGTGACAGTTTGGATCGCCGCAGGCTTCGGTCGCGACTTGGGTATAGTTGCGGTACTCTTGTTCGCTGTGCAAAACCTTTACTTCCGACTTGCCGAACCGCGATATGCTGCGCCGCTCCATGGCCCTTGTGTGGCCTTTATGACAGTCGGTGCAGGCCAGGTTGGCATGAGCGGTCTCAAGGATTAATTGCGGACTTAAAAAAGTAGACGGTTTTTCCTTGCTGGCGACGTCGATCTGAATCTTAGTCTTAGCGGTATGACACTCCAGGCAATTTTCCTTGTCGGCCGTGACCACGAACGTCTTTACTTGTTTGGTTGCGCCGGCGGCAACGGCCGGGCTAAGCAAATTCAGTAAGAGATTACCGGACAGAGTCGCGAAAAGCACCAAAAGCGGCAATATGAAGTAAGGTTTGTTGGTTTTGAAAGCCCTAAGCCGCAAATGTGCTCCTGATTATGATTGGCTAAGTAAGCTGTTAATTCCTTCCTAATCTTACCAAATAATCTAAAGGCCCGCCATTACGCCGCGCGCCGCCGCGACCGCTGAGTCGATGTCCGCGTCAGTATGAGCCAGCGACACGAAGACGGCTTCGAACTGGCTGGGCGGGTAATATATGCCGGCCTCCAGCATTCCGCGGAAGAAGGCTCCGAACCGTTCGGTATCGCTTGCTTTGGCGGACGCGTAATCGGTCACGTCTTGACTGGCAAAAAAGCACGTCAAGACGCTGGCAGCTTGATTGATAGTCACCGGAACGCCGGTCTCCTTAGCTGCCTGCTGAAGACCTTCAGTCAGCTTGGCCGCTTGCCTCGCTAATATGTCGTAGACGCCGGGGCGGCGCAACTCCGTTAGCGTAGCGATTCCCGCCGCCATCGCTAAAGGATTCCCCGACAACGTCCCGGCCTGGTAGACCGGACCGACCGGCGCGATCATGTCCATTATGTCGCCTCGGCCGCCGAACGCGCCTACCGGCAGACCGCCCCCGATGATCTTGCCTAGGGTCGTCAGGTCGGGCGTAACGTTTAGAACGGTTTGAGCGCCGCCGTACGAGGCCCGAAAACCACTGATCACCTCGTCAAATATCAGTACTGCACCAAATTCGTCGGCCAGTCGGCGAAGTGTTTCCAAAAACCCCTCCGCGGGCGGAACGACACCCATATTGCCGGCAATCGGCTCGACGATAATACACGCCACGTCTTCCGGCGCGGCAGCCAGCGCGTCGGCCGCCGCTGCGCCGTCGTTGTAGGGCACCGTGATGGTGTCGGCCGCCGTTCCTGGCGTCACGCCAGGACTGTCCGGTAAGCCGAGAGTTGCGACTGCGGAACCAGCTTTAACCAGCATAGAGTCGGAGTGACCGTGATAACAGCCCTCGAATTTTAGAATCTTGGCCCGGCCGGTGAAACCGCGGGCCAGGCGGATGGCGCTCATGACCGCTTCCGTACCCGAGCTAACAAAACGAACCTTTTCGACCGACGGAACGGCTTCCACGACAAGCCGGGCCAATTCGATCTCCGCCTTGGTTGGCGCTCCGAAACTGGTGCCGTCGCGCAAAGCCCTCTCGATCGCCGCGACGACAGCCGGATGCCCGTGGCCCAGAATCATCGGCCCCCAGCTGCTGATTAGGTCAACGAAACGATTACCGTCGGCGTCATATAGGTAAGCTCCCTCGGCCCGCGCGATGAAGACCGGATTCATGCCGACCGATTTGAAAGCCCGGACCGGGCTGTTCACGCCGCCAGGAATGTATTTGTTGGCTTCCTCGAATAGGTTTATTGATTTAGTGAAATCCACTTAGTCCTCCACTGCGCGACAGATTATAGGGAGTATAGAGATTATAAGGAGTATAAAGGCAGGTCTTCGGTTTCATAATCCCCATAATCGTCATAATCCTTATACTCTCAGGTCTACCTCAGGCTCTTGGGCGTGTAAGTACAATAAGGTTCTTCTTCCAAATAGTCGCCAGTGGCGGTATATGCCCTGGCCCGGCAACCGCCGCAAACCTGCTTGTATTCGCACGCGCCGCACTTGCCTTTCAGGTTGTCATAGTTCCGCAGCTCGTTGAAGTAGGGGCTGTCGTTCCAGATCTTCTCGAATGGCGTTTCTTTGATGTTCCCCGCTTTAACCTCGAGATAACCGCAGGTCTGAACGTCTCCCGTGTGGCCGATGAAGGCGAAGCTTATGCCGCCCAAACAACCGCGAGTCATAGTGTTTAAACTGTGCGTCTGGCCAGGCCGTAGTTCGGCGCTCGGCGGCTTGACGCCTGCCTCAGCCGACTTCTGACGCACGATGCGATGGTAATGAGGGGCGCAGGTGGCTTTGAGGTACACTGGCACCTCTTGTTGTTTCTTCCAAAACCACTCTAAAACGCTTTCATACTGCTTGGGCGGTATCTCCTCTTCCTCTAACTCTTTGCCGCGACCCGTGGGTACGAGCAGAAATATATGCACAGCCGCCGCGCCTAGTTCGATTGCTTTGTTGACTATATCGTCGATCTCGTCAACGTTGCGGGCCGTGATTGTCGGATCGATCTGAAAAGGAACACCCGCCTCGCGTAGATTCTTGATACCTTCCAAAGACGCGGCGTAGGCGCCTTCAACGTTGCGGAAGGTGTCGTGTTTCTTGGGATCGACGCTTTCTAAGCTGATGGCGACACGTTGGATGCCGCTGTCTTTGATCTTCTGCGCCATCTGGGCCGTCAACAGAGTGCCGTTCGTTCCCATAGTCATGGTCAATCCCAGCTCAACGCCATGTTTGGCGATCTCGAACACATCCGGCCGCAGCAAAGGTTCACCGCCGGTCAGGATGATGACCGGCTTGGAAAAAGCGGCGATGTCGTCTAGTAGTTTAAAGGCCTCTTTTGTCGACAACTCGCCGGGGAAGGGTTCGTCGGTCGCTGAAGCGCGGCAGTGCAGGCACCTCAGGTTACAGGAGCCGGTAATCTCCCAGGCGATCATGCGCAATTGCGCGCGCTTGGGATCACCGGCGGCGGCAGAGTGCGGATGTGTCATTTCAACCATCCCGCAGCATCCTTGGCGTGGTACGTCAGAATAATGTCGGCACCGGCCCGCTTGATGGACGTCAACGCTTCCATGACGGCTCGGGCCTCGTCCAGCCAGCCGTTCATTGCCGCGGCTTTGAGCATCGCGTACTCACCGCTGACATTGTAGGCAGCTGTCGGATAGCCGAACTCCATCGCTACTTGCGTCACTATATCCAAGTAGCTGAGCGCTGGCTTGACCATGAGGATATCGGCGCCTTCCTCGACGTCTTGAGCCGCTTCGCGCAGCGCTTCTAAAACATTCGCCGGGTCCATTTGGTAGCTCTTGCGGTCGCCGAACTGGGGTACCGATTCCGCCGCTTCACGGAATGGCCCGTAGAAGGCGGAGGCATACTTGGCGGCATAGCTCATTATCGGGATGTCCTGGTAACCGGTTTCATCCAAACTGACTCGTATGGCCGCGACCCTCCCGTCCATCATGTCAGATGGAGCGACCATATCAGCGCCAGCCTCAACATGACTGACCGCGGTCTGCGCGAGCAGCTCCAGGGAGATGTCGTTCTTGACCTCGCCGTCCTGGACGACACCACAATGGCCGTGGCTCATATACTCGCACAGACATACGTCTGTGATAACAAGAAGTGAGTTCTTGGCTGCCTTGATCGCCCGGATCGCTGTCTGGACAACGCCTTCTTCGTCGTAGGCGCCGCTGGCCGCCTCGTCTTTGTTCTCCGGTATGCCGAAGAGGATGACTCCGGGTAAGCCGAGGGCTTCAACCGCCTTGCATTCTTCGACAATCATATCGGCCGACATTTGGAAAACGCCCGGCATTGAGCTGATTTCCTTCTTGACGCCCGAACCGGGCACAACAAATAAAGGATAGATCAGGTCGTTGACGGACAATGTGGTTTCGCGGACTAACCGCCGGAAGTTATCATTCTTTCGCAAGCGGCGCATTCTAACCTCGGGAAAATACATAGGAACACCTCGCATAGATTGGAAAGTAGCCAAGGCTTTATTTTATCATATGGGTATGGAGCTCGGGAAAACACTGCACGTCGATAACCGGCAGGAGTGGCGGGACTGGCTGGCCAAGAATAACGGCCGGGCCAGGGATATTTGGCTTGTCTTCTACCGAAAGGCGTCAGCCAAAACGAGTATCTCGTACGACGACGCCGTCGAAGAGGCGCTCTGCTACGGGTGGATAGATAGCCAGGTTAAAAATGTCGATACCGAAAGCTATGCGCAAAGGTTCACGCCGCGCCGAGCGGGCAGTCCGATATCGGAGATGAACCGGGTCCGGGTTCGCCGGTTGATCGAGCGAGGTCTAATGACTCCGATCGGGTTGGCCGCTCTAGGCGACATTTCCACTGTGTTCCAAGCCCCTGACGACATCCTGCGCGAATTACAGAAAGATCCCGTGGTGTGGAAGAATTTTCAGGACTTCCCGGAAACCTACCGGAATATACGCCTGGCTTTCGTTGCGGGAGCCCGCAAGCGGCCCGCCGAGTTCGAGCGCCGACTCCGCCACCTCATCAAGATGACTGCGCAAAATAAACAGTTCGGCATGGTGAGGTAGGACAACCGAAATAGCAGCCTCGCTTCAGCGCTACGTAGCGCTGAAGTAAGAAATCGCTAGTTTCCCTTTCAAGGCCGGAGAAACCCAAGGTGAGCAAGGTCTGCCGTATTGCGGTAAAGCACATCAGCGCTACGTAGCGCTGAAGTAATCCCTTGATTTTCCACAAAGGCGTAATACGCCGGAGCGGAATTCTAGGCCACATCCAAATTCTAATCCCGCATCCTCCCCTTTTCTTCCCTTAGCCCTGCCTGCCAGCAGGCAAAGCTAAGGGAGGGGAAATATTAAGAACGAGCATTTGCTAGCTCGAGCGGAGAGCTTTGTTTGGCCGCCCGCCTTCGCGTACGGCCTCGCTTAGACGCGGCTTGGCTGCTTCGGTAGGGCACCATTCTTCGCTAGAAATGAAAGTGGCCTGCCATTTGTAGCGCCCGAAAGGACGGAGGCCGGCAGGCCGGAGTTCATCAGCGAAGAATGGTGGAGGTGGGGGGATTCGAACCCCCGGCCTCTGCGATGCGAACGCAGCGCTCTCCCACTGAGCTACACCCCCGCTTAGGAAGAATTTATTCTAACATATCCTGGTCTAGGTGCGTCCGTACAATCCTTGGATGGCCGTTACTAAACCGTGGAGGGTGTGCTGCTGCGCGACGGCAGAGACGTCCAATCCGAGACGCCGGCCGGTTTCGGCGGCGACGGGACCGATATAAACCATCTTGACGCCTCGTAACGCCTGCGGCAGATCGATATCTTTTAGTAAACCGAGGAAGTTTTGCACAGTCGAACCGCTCGTAAAGGTGATGACGTCAACGCCGCGTTCCAAGGCCGCTTTGACGCGGGCCACCCCGGCCTCATCCGCGATGGTGCGATAGCACGGAACGACGTCGACAATGGCCCCCATGCGAATCAGTCCGTCCGGCAGGATGTCGCGAGCCGCCTCCGCGCGCGGCAGCAATATCCGCTTAGCAGAGATGTTCAGCAGGCTGAACGCTTGAACCAAACCTTCGGCCTTGTTGTCTTGCGGCATTAGGTCCACGCGCAGGCCGGCTTCTTCCAGCTTTTTGGCGGTCCCGGGTCCGACTGCGGCGATTTTAGCGCCGATCAGAGAGGCTACCGGTCGCCCCGTGGCGACCAGCCGACCCAGGAAGAACCGAACCGCGTTAGTCGACGTGAATATTATCCACTCGTAGTGAACCAAGCCTTTGGCCAGAGCCGCGTCGATACGTTCTAGGGAGTAATCTACCTTCTGGTAGCTCTCCAGTGGCACTGTCTTAATGGTCGGGAATTCGACAACGCGAGCGCTCAAACGCTCCAGTTCTACGACCAACTCGGCCGCCTGCGCTCTTGCCCTCGTGATGACGATGGTCTTACCTGATAGACTCTTCATTCACACTCTTGTCTTATCTCGTCTAGTATCTCTCGCGCCCCGGCATCTAATAGCCGGCCTGCCATTTCCAGCGCCAGGCTTTCCGCGTCTGCCGCAGGGCCATCGATCTCGTCCCGCAACACCCGTGTTCCGTCCACACTAGCGACTACCGCGTCCATATGCAGATTGGCTCCATTCAAAACAGCGTAAGCCCCCATCGGTACCTGGCAACCCCCGCCGATGCGATCAGAAAAGATCCGTTCCGCCCGTACGCACGTCGACGTCTCCGCGTCGTCCAGAAATGCGACCAGGTCGCGCGCCGCGGCGTTGTCTTGTTTTGTCTCGATGACAATCAAGCCCTGGCCGACAGCCGTCACGACTATCGTCGGTTTAATCCGCTCGGTTATCCTATCGCCCCATCCCAAACGAATCAAGCCCGCGCCTGAAAGAAGGATGGCGTCGAGGTTCTCTTCGTCTAGTTTTCTCAGACGCGTGTCGACGTTGCCCCGCAGGTCAACGAATTTTAGATCAGGCCGGTAGGCGGCCAACTGAGCCCGCCGCCGCAAGCTGCTGGTGCCGACAACCGCGCCGGTCGGTAAATCATCCAGCCGTTCGCCGCGCCGCGAAATCAAAGCATCGGACGGATCGTCACGTTTTAAATACGCGGTCAACATCAGTTCGGCCGGAATCTCCGTCGGCATGTCTTTGGCTGAATGAACGGCAATGTCGACGTCGCCGTTCAACAAAGCGACCTCGATCTCCTTGACAAACAAACCCTTGTCGCCGATCTTAGCCAGGGGTGCATCAAGTATTTTGTCGCCGGTCGTCTTGATCTTGACCAACTCGATAGCGAGCGCTGGATATTTTTCTCGCAGGCGCGCGGCCACGAACTCGGACTGCCACAACGCCAGCTGGCTGCCCCGCGTCCCGATACGGATGTTCGTCATTTGTCTTCCCTTTCTGTCTTAGCGGCTGGCTCTGGCTGGCCCGCTGTTTTATCGGACTTCTCGGCGGGTAAGTCGAACAGGTAGCGCACGGTTTCCAGATGCCGGTAACGCTCCTTCTCATGCTCATGTTCCTTCAGCCGGGTTATCGGTTCATGCAGGATTTTGCTGAGAACCACCTTGGCCAACGCGTTTATTTCGTTCTTCTCTTTGTCCGACAGGTTGTCGAGTTTATGCAGAGTTTTCTCAACCTCGGCCGTCCGGATCGCTTCGGCCCGTTTTTTCAAAGCCGCAATCGTCGGTACTATGTCCAGCGAGCCCAACCAGGCGGTGAAGCCATCAACCTCTTCATCTATGATTTTTTCGACCTTTTCGGCCTCGCGTTCCCGGTCGGCCAGATTGGAGGCGATGACTGACTGCAAATCATCGATGTTATAGAGGAACACGCCATTTAATGAGTCGACATCCGGGGCGATGTCGCGCGGTACCGCGATATCGACCAAGAATATCGGCCGATGCTTTCGGCTCCGCATGACATCCGCCATCATGTCTTTGGTCAGCACGAACCCGGAGGCTCCGGTGGAGGAGACAACGATATCGGCGGTTCTCATCTCGGCTGGAAAATCTTCGAAACGCGCCGGCCGGCCTCCAAATTTCCGGGCGAACTCCTCCGCCCGTTCGTAGGTCCGGTTGGCGACGACAATCGCCGTCACACCCTTATCCTTCAGGGCCTGCGCGGTCAGTTCACTCATTTCCCCCGCGCCGATTATTAGCACAGTGCGACCGCTTAGGTCCTCAAAAACGTTCATCGCCAGTTCGACCGCGACGGAACTAATGCTCAACGCGCTCTCGCCGATGGCCGTTTCACTCCTCGCTCTCTTGCCGACCCGGATCGCGTTGGCGAACAGCTTATTAAAAATAACGCCGGTCGACTCGGCCTCCAGCGCAATTGAGTAGCACTCTTTGATCTGGCCTTGAATCTGGGCCTCGCCCAAGACCATCGAGTCGAGGCTTGACACGACCCTGAATAGGTGGTGCACGGCGCTGTCGAGTGTACTGCTGTAGAGATGCTTCTCTAGGTTCTCGCGCGTGAATCCGCTGAACTCGGTCAGGTATGCGGTAAGATCGTTTTTGCCCCGGTCCGGGTCATCAACGACCGCGTACAACTCGGTCCGGTTGCAGGTCGAGAGAATCGCCGCTTCCGCGACACTGGGATACATCAGTAAACGATCCAGGTGGCCCGCCTGCTCGGCGGCTGGAAATGAGATTTTCTCGCGCACCTCGATCGGCGCCGTCTTATGACTTAGTCCCAAAACGATTATGTGCATCTAGAATCCACTGCCGTAGTTGTGGATGCTTGGCAAAATATAGTTTACGAAGTAGGTAAACAAGGCTGCGAGGAAACCAATGATGATTGCCGCGCTGGCTCGACGGCCGCGCCAACCCAGAAACAAACGGCCCGCTATGTAGCCGCCGAAGACGGCCCAGGTAACTACGGCGGACAAAATCTTTGGGTCGGAGTACCAAGCTTGCCAGGCAGGCAACATCTGCGCTCGCAGAGCCCCGGTGATGATGACCAGGGTCAGAAAGAGGAATGAGACCGAAGTCGCCTTGTAAGCGAGGCTGTCGAGCGTTTCCAGCGGAGGGAACTTACGGAACACTCGCCCCAACCGTTTTTTCTTCTTCAGCCGGTTTTCCTCAACGATCTGCAGGACGGCGGCCGCCAGAGCGACAGTCAGGGCGCCGTAAGCCAGCAACGCCAGCAGAACGTGCACAACAACCCAGACGCTCTTGAGCGCCGGTGTAATTGTGTATTCCAGCCCGTAACCGGCCCAAGCCCAGAACTGCAGAACCAAAACAGCTGGCATCACGAGCATACCCGCGGCCTTGATACGAGGCATCCGTCCAGCATATAGAGATTCGCTGATCAAATAGGCGCCCAGCAAGCAAAGCGCGTATACAGCCCGGGTTCCGAACTGAATGCCGAATTCCGTCAACCCGAAGTACAGCCACTTGACGACAAGCGACGCGGACAGCAGCGCAAAAGCGGCGACGCCTAGGTCGCTAGGTAGGGATTCCAGGAAATCGCTCTCGCCTTCAGCGAAAAAGTTGCGAACATAGAATACCGAGCTGGCCGCGGCCGCGATCAACGCCAACCAGAAAAAGACGGTTACCAGATTATTCAAAGGATGTCCTTTGCGGTTTGCTTAAACGTAACTTATGGTTTGCGGACGGTGTCGCTAAGATGCGTGATTTCTTGCTTTAACTTGGCTATCTTAACAGCCAGGTATCCAATATATCCGGTCAGCAGCAACCAGGCGACAACGTAAGCGCCCAGAACGTACGGGGCCATTTTAATATCAGGCATACTATTTACCTCCGTTTTCGATAGCGTCTTTGACGTCGCGCAAGCTATCCTGCATGTTTTCGATGTCGATTTTTACCAATAGGAGCGCGATATATAACGCCGTAAATCCAAACATCGACAGCAGCAGCCATATGTACATGCTGGGCTCGAGACCGGAGTCCTTCGCCCCGATCACCACCGGATGCAGAACGTTCTTAATCAAGCGAGTCGATAAAAAAGAGACCGGGACGTCGAGCGCGGCGATAATGCCAAAAACGGCGGCAAACGTCGCTTGCCGGCTGCGCTCGGTCACCATGGAGCGCAGGAAGAAATACGCGCCAAACAGCAGCAATAGGATGAGATAAGTTGTCAGCCTCGGATCCCAGGTCCACCAGACGCCCCAGGCAAGATAATCCCAGGTCATTCCAAAAACCATCAAAACAACACCGAACACTAACCCCAACTCGGCCGAACAATACGCCGCCACATCATATTTAAGATCCTTTTTAATGAGATACATAACGCTGAAGACGAGCGTCGCCAGAAAGGCGATGAAGCTCAAAATGGCGACCGGCAGATGCCAGTAGAATATCTTCTGCGAGAAACCGGTCTGGGCGGCCGGAAGCACGGGCTCGACCACGAAGATGCCGTAGAGTGAGATAACCAAAAGGACGCCGGCCAGAATCGAGAGCCCAATCGTAATGTTTTTCCTTTTCATCATTCTCCGATCACGAAATCGTATAACGCGTATCCGGCCAGGAGGAATATTATATCAAATGCGATGATCAAATAAAGCCAGGAACTCATGTCGACAGCCGCTGTACCCCCCATGATGAGGGCGTTTGTGTAGGAAACTACCTGCATCATGAAGGGTGTCATGACAGGCAAATAGAGGATGGGCAACAGTAAGTCGCGGGCCCGGGTATTGGCTGAGATCGTCGCTAAAAGAGTACCGACACCGCAGATTCCCAAATCACCGAGGAGTAAGACCATGGCCAGTTTTAGGGCGGCGACGGCCGTTAATCCCCCCAGAAAAAACAGAGCGAAAATCGGCACGACGATTACCTGTAAAACGATAAGGAAGATCAAGTTGCCCGCCAGTTTCGCCAGAAAGATAACCGGCCGGTCAACAGGCGTCAGTAACAAACCGTCCAGGCATTCCTCGTCTTTTTCGTGCACAAAGCTGCGGTTAAGACCGAGCAGCGACGTGAAAAGCACAGCTACCCACAACATTCCGGCAGAGACCGGGGTCAGGTCCTTGAGGTTCGGCGAGAACGCGAAATGGAAAATGACCAGCGCCATGATACTAAAGAGAAATGTCGACGTAAAGACGTCTTTGCTGCGAAGCTCCAGCAGAAGATCCTTGCGCAGAATAGCCCAGAACTGCTTAGTCGCACTCATCGCCGTCTCCCGAGACGCAGACGCGCCGGTATGTCGCCTTGAGTTCAGCAGGGTCGGGACGGTCGGCGGAGTCGTAAACAATCCGGCCGTTCTTGAGAATGATAGCCTTCGTACCTAACTCCAAACTGCGCTCGAGGTTATGTGTAACCATCACAAAAGTATGGTCGGCGCGCAACTCTTCGATAATCCCGTCCAAGATATCGACCGCGTGCGGATCGAGTCCGGTCTGAGGCTCGTCCAAGAAAAGCAATTCCGGGCGGTGCAGCAAGGCGCGGGCGATGGCCAGGCGCTGAAACATGCCGCGCGAGAAGTCTCGCACCGTGTCGTAGCGCCGGTGTGTGAGTTCGACGCGTTCCAGCAGCTCAGTAATGCGGTTGTCGAGGTCCTGCACGCCGTACATCTCGCCGTAGAAGCGCAGGTTCTCGTAAGTCGTTAGATCCCGATACAGGAGGTGGCTATGGGAAATAAAGCCGATGCGCCGACGAATCTCCGTCGGGTCTGTCTTTAGAGAATAGCCGAGGATCGATGCCTCGCCGGCCGTTGGCGCCAGCAGGGTGGCTAAAACACGCAGTAAGGTTGTTTTGCCGGCGCCATTCGGGCCCAACAGGAGCAGAAACTCGCCCCGATCCAGTGTCAGATCGATACCCGCCAGAATCGCCCGCCGGCCAAAATGCTTGGTTAGGTTGCGAACCTCCAGCGCCGGGCCAGCCGTGCTCATTTTGCCGGGGCGCCCGGCCGTTTCGGCAATACGGCGATGATGACGCCTAGGATCAGCAAGATGCTGCCGGCCCAGACAAAAGATATCAAGGGGTTGATCTTGACTTCAAATATCAGTTGATTGGAGTTGTTGATGCCTTGGAACACCATGAATATATCGCGGAACGGCTGGATAATCACGTCCGCGTTCATGCCAGGTTGCTCCCGAACCGTATAGTAAATGTAGGCCGGCTCGGCGTTTCTCAGCGAGCGGCCGTTCTCGTCAACAACCTTGAATATCGTGGTGTTGATCTCCTTTCCGGTCCCCTTGGTCTGCTCGTAACCCTGGTAAGTGAATTTGATTTTTCCCGCGCTAAAGTTGGCGCCTTGTTTGTCCGCCAGCGTTTTAGAGAGCGAGACAGTGTACATCGAGCTGCCGACGAGGCCGATGACAACAATTGCCAAGCCGAGGTGGGTTATGAATCCGCCCGCTTGACCGGGAGTCTTAACGAAGAACCGGCCGACTGCTGTCGCGAAGCCTTCCCCGCCCTGCATCCTAAGCCTGATCTTACTGCCGTATATCTGGCACGCAGCCGCGATTGCGAAAGTCGCGACAATAAACCCGACGTACCCCAACCAACCGTTGGCCGGCAAGGCCTGAGACGGATTGACCGACTTAACCATCGCCTCCAGGCTTTTCCAATAGAAGAACCAGGGCACAGCGCTGATTATGGCGATAACGCCAGGAATAAGAGCGCGGCGGCCGAATTTCAACAAGTTGGTCTCGCCGAAGCTCAGCAACGGACAAACGGAGATTAAGAAAAGCAGCACAATGCCTAGAGGCTGAGCGATCGCCGAATAAACGCCCGCTCCGACCGTCTGCTTGGTGATTTGCGGCAAAAACGCTCCGACCAAGATGATTACCGAGCAGAATATTAACAAGATGTTATTGATGTGGTAAACGGCCTCGCGTGACAAGTACGACTCAAAAATGTGTTTGCTCTCAAAATCCTGCCATCGGTTGAAAAGAAGGTAACCAGTGACACCCAAAACGGTGACGATAACAGCCGCATAGTAAACTAGAATCCCCGTGGTGCCTTCGAAGCTATGAACCGATTGGACTATGCCCCCGCGCGTCATGAACGCAGCCATAATGACCATAAAGAAAGCGAAAACGCTCATTGAAATCGCCCAGCGCTTGAAACTCTGCCGCTGACGATAAATGTGGAAGGAATGCAGCAGCGCGGTCGCTCCTAGCCACGGCAGAAGGCTGGCATTCTCAACGGGATCCCAGCCCCAATAACCGCCCCAACCCAAAACGACATAGGCCCAGGCCGCGCCAAGGAATATACCAAGCGACAAGAATAGCCAGCCGACGAGCGTCCACCTTTGACTGCGTTCAACCCAGGCTGGCGAGGCGTCACCGGTGAGCAGAGCCGCGAGCGCGTAGGCAAACGGCACTGTCATGAGCGCGTAACCCATGAACAACGTCGGCGGATGAAGAACCATCGCCCAATGCATCAGCAGCGGATTGATTCCCAAACCGACCGTGACGGCCGCTATTTTGAAGGGATTTCCCAAGACGAGCATGAAAGCCAGCATGAACGCCTGGACGGCGCTCATAACCATTAGAGCGTTGCTCGTCAGCACGTCATAGACGTGGGAGCGCAGGTAGGCGATCAACGCCGCCGCGCCGGAGACGAACCACAACCATAAGAGGAACGAACCCTCCTGGCCGGCCCAGAAAGCGCTGATGCGATAGAACAGGCTCATGTCGGCGCTGGAGTTAGCCGCGACGTAGTCGAACGAATAGACTTTGGCGATGAAACCATAGAGCAACACCAGGCAAGCCAGTGTGACAAAGCCGAATATCGCATAGACCATCTGGTATGGGAGCTTCATTTGGTGCTCGGGCGAGCCCGTCCTGCCGGAGCGGATGTAGAGAAGTGTGACTGCCGACACGGCTGCTATGGCGGCCAAAACCAAGGCGATGTACCCGAGGTACGTCATTGAAGCTCCTTTAGCTATTTAGTTACGATTGGCTGGTTCTCATATTTGGACGGACATTTGGTCACTAACGATTCGGCCTCGACCAGACCCTTTTTCTTATAGGTACCCTCAGCAATGACCTGAATGTTGTCCGCGAAGGTCGCCGGTAACGCACCGCTATAGGTCACTGTGATCTGGTTCTTGCTATCCGTGATCTTAAACGTGGCTTTGGTGCCGCTCTTGACGATCGTCTTGGGGATGACCTTCCCGCCGACCCGAACCGACTTGCCAATCAACGTCGAATCGTTGTTGATCTCAGTCACCGTCTTAAAATAAGACAGGTTGTTGCCGCCCCGGGTGGCAGAATATAACAGAATGGCCAGCAGGCCCAGTATTATGACAGTCACAACGACCAGTCGGTTTTTGCTTCGTTTCTCCAAACTAATCACCTCTTGAGTGGGCAAAAAGAAATGCCGGCCTTGAAGCGTGTGATAAGCGGCAGGCATCTATATTAATGTAACAAGTTTTCAGCTAAAAGACAACGTCCAAGCTGGGAAGTAGGCTATTTCTTCCCTCTATTGTAATGACATGTCTCGCATTTGACTGGGGCCTTCCTGGCCTTATGGCACGAGATGCAGTCCTTCATCTGAACAGTATTTTTAGCCTTCGCCGTCTGGTTGTGAACCAGGTTTTTGTGACAATCTAGGCAACTGTATGGGTTGCCTGACATTTTGTGGTGGCCCGCCGGCAGCTTGAGATCGTTTTGCATTGTGATCTTGCGATGCTCGGCATGGCACACAATACAGTTGGTGTTCGGGACGGCCGCGCCGCTCTTTACCGCGGTGGGTCGGAAAACGATCGCCACCACAGTCTGGCGAAACAGGGCCGCCTTGGCGGCGCCCCAGCCGATGATTCCCGGACGGCTATGACAGGACAAGCACCCGGCCTTGGCGTGCGTCGATTTTGTCCAGGTGTTGTAATAAGGCTTCATAACATGGCAAGTACCACAGAAGCTGTCCCGAGACGTATAGATGGAAGGTATTCCTATGATCAAGATGAGCAGGAGCGCCAAGCCGAACAGCGGCGTCCAGCCTTTCAGTCCGCGACGGGGAGCGCGGCGTTTCCGGTTCGGTTTGTTTGTGTCAGCCGTCACTGTGCTTCTCCTTTGCTCGTTAGGCGCCGAACAAAGAGCACGGAAATAATCGCGGCGGCGGCCAAGAAAACGAATATACCTAAGGTATCATACTTAATCAGGGAACTCGTTGAATTGCTGATGGGGTTCGTCGTCGGGTGCATTACGGCGGGCACGCGGGCGACCAGGATCCAAACAACCGCGCCCATAACGACGTTAAGAGAACTAATTATCTTCGCTTGTTCGAAAACCGTCTCCAACAGCGCAATGGCGACCAACGTTACCAAGATGGAAGCTGCTAAAAGGAACCGCGGTTCGGTCCAAATGATGCCGCCCCAAGCCAGCTTCATGGCTAACACGCTGGACGTGATATAGACAAACCAATAAACAAGCATGACCGCTTTAGCGGGTTGAGACCACGCGAAGAAGGCTTTACGACGTGTGACCAGATGAAGCAGCCCCAACAGGCCGACAACCGAAACCAACGCCATGCTGACGAAGACCAGGGCGGCGTGGAAGTAGATCAATTTGGCGGCGTCGCCCAACTGCTTCTCGGCCGGTGACTGCCAGGCGAGCAAAATCGCGGCCGCAACGCATAAACAAAGTGCGACTGCCAGAAGAACCGTGCTGCCTCGTCGGTTGGCAACTGCGGTATTAGTCACTGTGCCCCTGTCCGGCGATCATGTCCAGCGCGTGCGGCAAGACCGGCAACAAAACCGCCATCTGTTCGCGCACCGCTTTCAGGCTCCCGGGAAGGTTTATGATAAGGGTTTTGTCACGCTGTCCGGCGACGGCCCGGGATAACATCGCTTGGGGCGTGATCTCCAAGCTTCTTTGGCGTAACGCCTCAGCGATACCAGGCGCCGGCCGGTTGATAACCTCGGCCGTCGCTTCCGGGGTAACGTCGCGCAGCGACAACCCGGTTCCCCCTGTTGTCAGAACCAGATCAACCAGTTTGATATCGGCGTAAATAATCAGCTTGGCCCGAATTGCCTCGTAGTCGTCGGCGACGATCTCGGCCGCGACAATGTCGGCGCCCAGGTCCACCATGGCTTGCTTAAGGAACGCTCCGCTGGTATCTTCGCGCTCGCCCACGCTGCCTTTATCGCTAATGGTTAATATTGCTGCTCTCACTTCAGCACCTCTATCTTGTCACCCGATTTTATCTCACCTGGCGCGAGGACGACCGTAAATATTCCTTCTCGCGGCATCACGCAATCACCGACCTGTTTACGGATTTCGCACGACAAGTGGCACTCCTTGCCGATCTGCGTGACTTCCAGCTCGACCTTATCACCGACCTTGAGCTTGGTACCAATCGGGAGCTTGGCGACCTCGATGCCGATGGTTGTGATATTTTCGGCGAAATCGCCAGGTTGGAGGGTAATATCCGTCAACCCGGCTTGCATCTTATCGACACTTTCCTGGGCCAGCAAACTGACCTGGCGATGCCAATCGGCGGCGTGCGCGTCACCCTCGATACCGTGACCGACGACCATCGTTATCGCCGGTACGGAGTGTTTCTTGATGCCTCTCTTCTCACTTATGTTTACGGCTACTACCTCTGCCATACGCCGCTCTTGCCTCCTGATTTCTTAATAAGACGAACGTTCTTGATCTCCATGCCCCGCTCGACGGCCTTGCACATATCGTACACGGTCAGGGCGGCAACCGTAGCGGCTGTTAATGCTTCCATTTCGACACCGGTGCGGGCGGTAGTAACGGCTGTCGCGGTAATAGTGATGGTTGACGTAGGTTCGGCCACAGAAAACGAAACCTCAACCGCGTCTAAAGGTAACGGATGACAGAGAGGAATCAATCGCGGCGTTTGTTTGGCGGCCATGATGCCGGCGATCCGCGCCGCGCCGAAAACGTCGCCTTTCTTCATTTGACCTTCAATAGCCAGCTTTAGGGTGGCCGCAGACATCTTGACCACTGCCTCAGCCGTAGCTTCCCGGCGCGTCTCGTTCTTGCCCCCCACGTCGACCATGCGCGCCGCGCCTGTATCGTCCAAATGTGAAAGTTTATCCGTCATGCTCGTACTCCTTGTACTCTTCGCTTACCCGCCTATTTGGCCCATCGTACGCCCGTTGGCGTCGCGTCCTTCCAGAGAGTACTTCTCCGGTTTGCTGGCTACAGCCAGCTTTATCAGTTCCGCAGTTTTAATTCTATCAAACACGGGACGCAGCGCCGACTTGACGTCGATTTCAGCGTCACAGAAAAGACAGACCCGGAGCTTGCCGTCAGCGGTCAAGCGCAGTCGGCTGCACTCGGGGCAAAAATGCTCCGTCATAGCGGATATCTGTCCGAACGCGCCCATGGAATCGGCAAACCGCCAGTATTTTCGGCTGGGTCCAGAGCCGGCAGGCGCCGGCGCCGGCTCGAGCTCGCCGAACGCGCCCAGACGCTCTAGCACGTCAGCGCCGGCGACAAAAAACTCGTTTTCTAGCCCATTACTGACCGGCATGTATTCGATAAAGCGGACGTAGACGGGCAGCTCCCGGGCCAGCGCGACAAACGGCGCGAAGTCATCGTTAACGCCTCGCATCACAACGACGTTTAGTTTTACCGGATTCATTCCTACATCGATAGCCTGGTGAATGCCCGTGATTGCTCGAGCCGCTTCGTCTCGCCGAGTGATCTGCTTGAATGTGCTCTGGTTAAGGGTATCGATGCCTATGTTGACTCGTTTTACACCAGCCTTGTAGAGCGGCGCCGCGAATTCCTCCAGCAAGACCGCGTTGGTGGTCAGTGATATATCCTCCAAACCTGGGATTGCGGCCAACCTCTCGACAAAACCAACGAAGTCACGCCTGACTAAAGGCTCGCCTCCCGTGAGGCGGATACTTTTTATGCCCAGCTCCACGGCCGTCCGGCTGAAGTCCAGCATTTCTTCGTATGACAAGACATCTTCGTGAGTCAACAGATCAACGCCCTCTTCGGGCGTACAATAAACGCAGCGCAGGTTGCAGCGGTCAGTAACGGAAATTCTTAGGTAGTCTATTGTCCGGCCAAATGAATCTATGAGCACTTGGTGTCCTTCCTCACAGGAGCAGGATTATTAAGAGCATAAGGATTATAAAGAGTATAAGACCTTGCTTGAGTTTTCATAATCACTATTCTCCCCATAATCTTTATACTCTTGCTTGGTTTTTAGTGGTCCTCTGGATGCGTTATCAGGTGAACCGTCACCTCTGAACCAGCCGGCATTAATTCCAATTCGGCCGGGATAAAAGCCAAACCGTCCGCCAGGACCATCGACCGTAAGATGCCCGACCCTTGCGGTCCGGTGCTGTCGACCAGGTACTTCGCGCCCTTTTTTTCTACTTGAACACGGATTATGTGAACCCGGCCCGGGCGTTTTCTGACGTTCGAGACCAATACGCCGGTAACCGCCGGACGAAACAACAGGCCCTGTCCCATTAAACGGCGCAGTAGAGGGCGGACGTATTCCTCAAAACTCACCATGGCCGCGACCGGATTTCCCGGCAAACCGAAAATATGCCTGTCCTTAAAAGTCCAGTAGCCAAGCGGCTTACCCGGCTTTTGCGCGACTCCCCAAAATACCTTAGCCGCGCCGATATCGGCCAAAACGTCCTTGACGTAATCATATTCCCCGACCGACACGCCGCCTGTCGTCAAGAGGACATCGCACTCCGCCAGCGCTTGATTGAATAGCTCGCGAGCGGCCGCCGGTGTGTCCGCCGCGATTCCATAGCGCACCGGGATCGCGCCGGCCTGTTTGATCTGGGCCGCCAAGGAATACGCATTGCTGTTGCGAATCTTGCCCGGCTCCAGCGGTTGATCGATTTCCAGCAACTCGTCGCCGGTTGTGATTACAGCGACATGAGGCCGTCGATAGACATTGACTTTGGGAAATCCCAGACTGGCCAAAAGGCCGATGTCGGCCGGTCCCAACGTTTGGCCTGCGACCAGTACTGTTTCTCCCGGCTTGACGTCCTCCCCGGCCAACCGCACGTTTCTACCCGCAGGGATGGAGCGTAACGCAAGTATTGGCGAAAGACTATCCGACGCACCTGTTCCATGTTCAAAAGCCGCTCTCTCTTGTCCCGCTTCCGTCATCGTGTCTTCAACCCTGATGACGGCGTCGGCGCCGACAGGTACTGGCGCGCCGGTCATAATTCGAACCGCTTGGCCCGTTTCAACGGCGACGCCGGCGACATCGCCGGCTTTAACGTCGCCGACGACCTTTAGGGGAACAGGTTTTTCAGGTGTGGCCGATGCGATGTCAGCCGCCTGGACGGCATAACCGTCCATGGCCGAGTTATTGAAGGAAGGAATGGCGTCTCGGCTGATGATATCGGCCGCTAAAACCAAGCCGAGCGCGTCATCTAGGGCTGATTCGTCCGCCGGCAATGGTCTACCGTTTTTCAGTATTAGGCTGAGCGCTTCCTCTATTGAAATCATTTCCATCTTCTACTCATTTAGAAACAACCGAGAGCGCAGCTTTTGATCTTGACCTTTGCTTCCATCTCATCGCACAAGCCGCCGATTACGGTATAGGGGACGTCAAAGCGTTCGGCGATCTGTCTAGCGTCTGGGCAAGACAGGCGATTATCAGGCGCGGCCTCGCGTACGGCCGCTTGAATCTCTTTCTTCTTTGCCGCAGTCATTCGACGTCAACTCCTTTATCACAAAAAAACGCTTCCTCGAAAAGAGGAAGCGCGCACCGTTCGTCGCTCCCCTCCTTTCCAAGCATGGGAGGCGCAGAGATTGCTCTCGTGCACCCTTGTCTGGCCGTTCCTAGCCAGACTGCCCTCGCTAGCCGCTAGGGCAAGGCGAGGGTCGGAGAGTTTGTATGATTTGTTGCAATCTATACTTTGACAATACCAGGACTGCCGGACCTAAGTCAAGACCGCCGCATGCCCCAATGGCGGTTCACCAGCGTTTCGTATTACAATGGTCGCGTCACCAGTCGGCTTCATTACTCCATTTAAATGGAGTAATGAAGTACTAA
>JANXYU010000017.1 GCA_025355855.1 Actinomycetota bacterium | reverse complement strand
AGCGTGCGAGCGACCATCAAACCAGGGACAGACGACGCCACCTCGATCGCCAAGCATTCCCGACTGAACAGGTCGATCACCGTCAGGCATTTCACGCGCCGGCCGCCGTTCGTCGAGTCATGGACGAAATCCATCGCCCAGATCTCGTTTGGCCGGCTCGGCACTGGCAGCGCCAATCTGAGCGCGTTCACGAGCCTCTTGCGTTTCTTCGTCCTGATGGAGAGCCCCAATGCCCGATAGATCCTCTCCGTTCTCTTGTGGTTCACGACCAGGCCCTCGCGGCGCAGCAAGACGTGCAGTCTGCGATACCCGTATCTACGCTTCGTCTGGGCCAATTCTTTGAGTCTCTCTGTTACGGTTTCGTTTTCCGTTCTTCTTGTATAGCGGACAACCGAACGGCTGATACCGACAAGTGAGCAGGCTTTATTTTCGCTAAAGCCCAAAGTATTCCTGACAAACGCGACTGCTTGTCGGCGCGCTTCGGGCCTTAGAAGTTTTTTGAGAGGAGCGCCTTCAAAGCTTGAATATCCAGGGCCTGGTCAGCGACCATCGTCTTCAACCTGCGGTTCTCGTCTTCAAGGGCTTTCAGTCGTTTCACATCTGAAACTCCCATCCCGGCATACTTTTGCTTCCAACTGTAGTACGTGGCTTCCGAGACCCCGTGCTTTCGACACGTCTCGCCAACTTTTGCGCCGGCTTCCGTTTCCCGCAGAATCGACACGATCTGTTCGTCCGAATACCGTTTTTTCATGTTCTCGCATCCCCCTTGTCATTCCCATTCTAGGACAATTCCTCTGGATGCTGGTTGTCCTATTTTCGGGGGGCAGGTCAGGTTGCCGCGCGCTTCTGGAATCCCCCCAGTCGCGTCACCCTCGCCAAAATTCTACGCTACCGGAAAGTCGTTTTCGGCGAGCAAGCCTCGATCTCTAAACCCAACCGACGCCCTTACTTTGTTCGCTCCCGGAAGGCGGCTCTCGCCGGCCCACAACAGCCCTCTCGCAAATGCGGTAACGCGTTTTTTCGCATCCGTCTTGAGTCGCCCTGTGCTATTGATTTACTTTTCTCACCCTAGGCCCTCATATCGAAAAGCGACGCTCGATTCTTCGCGGGCGCCGGAGCGCTCTGGTCGCAACCCCGTCGTCCCCGAAGGCGCTTCTGATATCTGGACCCGATCATCAGAAAAGCAGGGTTGGGCATTACTCGGCGGCAGTCTCCCCGGTGGTCTGGCAAATATTCGTTGCGTCTTTTCTCGACCGGGGCCGTTTGGGCACGCCTCGCTTTTACATTGTCTTAGCGCGTATTTACGTCAGGGAGTGGCAGAAATTCCCAGCCGCGCTTGCAGTTGCTGGTAGATATTGCCACCCAGCATAGCGAGTAAAGGTAATATCTGGGACGACATATATCATTCAATATATATATTTCCAGGATTGATTGAGTCCCCGCTGTTCGCGAGTTATGCAATGCTTGGCGCCAACAATTTTATCCTGCGGACGCGCTTGCGAAAGGTGTTTCGCGGCCCCTTCAACACGTCCGATTGGCGTCTGTTTTTGCCCCAGGAAAACACGTCTGTTATAGTTAAACAAACCCGCAGATGTGAGCGTTTCACGTGAAACGCCCCCGGAGGAACATGCTTAAGAGCGATCCCAACACATATGACGTTATAGTTGTCGGCGCCGGTCATGCCGGCTGTGAGGCGGCCTTGGCGGCCGCGCGGTTGCAGCGACGCGTTGCCCTGGTCACCCTATCCGCGGCGCACATTGCTCATTTGCCTTGCAACCCCTCAATCGGGGGAATCGGCAAAGGCCAGCTGGTACGCGAGATCGACGCGCTCGGCGGCGCGATGGGCCGGGTCGCGGACCAAACGGCCCTGCAAATCAAGAAGCTGAATCATAGCAAAGGCCCGGCGGTCCAAGCGTTGCGGGCGCAAGTTGACAAGGTATACTACCCGCGGGCCATGCGAGCGATTATCACTGGGACGCCCCGCCTGGATCTCATTATCGGCGAGGCCGCCGAGATAACGGTTGACAACGGGATGGTCAGGGGCGTTCGACTGGTCGAAGGCCGCCACTTGAGCGCGCCGGCGGTGGTCATAACGGCGGGAACTTTTCTGCGCGGTTCGTTAACCATCGGGACAAAGACCTGGCCTGGCGGGCGGATGGACGAAAACGCAGCCGAGCCACTGGCCGCCAATCTGCAGACACTGGGACTCAAGTTGGGCCGCTTCCAGACAGCTACGCCGCCGCGCGTAAGGCGGGATTCGGTTGACTTCACGGCGGCACGGGTCGAGCCGGGCAGCGCGGAGCCGTTGCATTTTTCTTTCGTCTCTAGGTCTTCCCGGCCGCTGCAGTTGCCCTGCCACCTCACTTACACAACGCCTTCGACTCATAACTTGATCAGGCAAAACATCTTGGAGTCACCCATTAAGTCAGGCGCCGTCAGCGAGCACGGACCCCGCAACTGCCCCTCCATCGACCGCAAGGTCTTAAACTTTCCGGACAAACAGGCGCATCCCGTCTTTATCGAGCCTGAAAGCCTCGACTCGGACGAACTATATTTACAGGGCCTTACTACCGCCATGCCGGAGCTTCTCCAGACGGCAATCATTCGCACGGTTCCCGGACTTGCCAAAGCGATAGTCACGCGCCCCGGCTATGCCGTGTCTTATGACTATATCCCGCCGCATCAACTAGGGCCGGACCTGCAAACCAAGATTGTCTCCGGCCTGTTCGCGGCTGGTCAGATGAACGGCACGACAGGCTACGAGGAAGCGGCGGCGCAGGGCTTGCTGGCCGGGCTGAACGCGGCTCGCTGGGGTGCCGGAGAAACACCGGTTGTACTAGGCCGAGACCAAGCGTACATCGGGGTTTTGATTGATGATCTCGTGACCCATGGCGTGACCGAACCCTATCGGGTATATACCTCACGCGCCGAGTTCCGGCTGCTGCTGCGGAGCGACAATGCGGATTTGCGTCTCACGCCGCTGGCTATCGACCTGGGCTTAGCCGACGCTGAACGCCGCGGACGCTTCGCCCGCCGACAAGTCGCGATTGCGGCTTTAGGGCAAGTCTTGGCGGCCACCAAGCTGCGCCCGTCACGCGGTCTGAATGCGCGGCTGGCCGAGTCCGGCGGCGGACCGATCACGCAAGCGGTAAGCCTAGAGGAGTTATTGCGACGGCCCGGGGTGAATCTGTCCGATTTGGCTAAATGGACGTCCGTTCTAGATATTTATGAGGACGATGTTAGGGTCACGGCGACAGTTGATGTCAAATACGCCGGCTACGTAAAACGCGAGGTCGCAAGGGTTGCCAGGTATCAGCGCCAAGAGGGCCGGCCTATTCCTGCCGACCTTGACTACCAGCAACTACGTGGTATATCCTTTGAAGCGAGAGAAAGGCTGACTTTGGTCCGGCCATTATCGTTGGGACAGGCGGCCAGGGTGTCGGGCGTTTCGCCCGCTGACATCTCTATCTTGATGGTGCACCTCGAACGAATCGACGCAAAACATGGCGCTTAACATCAATCGGCTCCAAACAGGCGCGGCAGAGCTGGGCCTTGAGCTATCAAAAAAACAGCTGGAAAGATTTACCATATTTACGGAATGGCTAGACAAGGGAAACGAGAAAACCAACCTGGTTGGCAACGCCGATCCGGAAGTTATTCTCGCGCATCACATTTTGGATTCGTTAAGCGTTGCCGCAGACCTCGACACCTCTAGCGGGGTGCAGGTGTTGGACATCGGATCGGGCGCTGGTTTGCCGGGCATTCCGTTGGCGATTGCCCTGCCTGACGTGGGCTTTACGTTGTTAGACGCGTCTCGCAAGAGAACAGATTTCCTGAAATCGTTTGTTGCGGCCTCAGGCCTGGCAAATATCGAGATCGCACGGGCTAGGGTTGAAGAAGCGGCCCGGGAGCCCAAGTGGCGGGAACAATTTGACAGAGCGGTTGCCAGAGCGGTCGCCCCTCTGCCAACGCTTATCGAATATGCGTTGCCTTTTCTAAAGACCGGCGGTCGGCTGGTAGCGCAACGAGGACCAACAGCGCCCGAGGAAGTCGTGGCTGCAACCAGGGCTATTCAAGAACTTCGCGGCGGCCCGCCGGAGGTCATCCGGGTAAACGTTCCGTATTTGGATTTTGCAAGGCGCCTGGTAGTAATCGAGAAGGTCGGACAAACTCCGGACCGGTATCCCCGGCGTACGGGCGTGCCGGCAAAACGACCTTTGTAGGTAAGGACTGTCGTACAGAGGAGACACAGAAGATGGGATTGTTCCGAAAAAGACAAACCGAAGATCATGTTACACATATAGGGGTCCACGACGCGACTGAGCCCGAACCGAAACCGGGCGGCCGGGTTGAAAGGATCCACGGCAACGGCAAGAATGGCAAGACGCCGGCAATTAAAGAATCAAAAGAACCACGCGCCCCGATCAGTGAACCTTTGCGGCCGTTTGAGAAGACGCGCGTACTGGTGGTCGCCAACCAAAAGGGCGGTGTCGGGAAAACGACAACAACCGTTAACCTCAGCGCTTACCTGGCCGTCCAGGGTAACAAGGTGCTAATAATCGACCTCGACCCCCAAGGTAACGCGACTAGCGGTTTGGGAATCGACCCCGGCTCACTGGACACGGAGATCTATGACGTTTTGATGAAGCGCGCCGATATCGAGGGCATCATCACGCCCACGGGGATAGAACATCTCTACGTGGCGCCAGCATCTTTTAGACTGGTGGGGGCGCAGGTGGAGTTGGTGAACGTCATGAGCCGCGAGGCGCGTCTGCGGGAAGTTATCGAGCCATTGAAAGGCAAATATCACTACATAATCATAGACTGTCCGCCCAGCTTAGGCCTACTGACAGTCAACGCTTTAACGGCGGCCGACGAATTAATAATCCCGGTTCAATGTGAGTATTTCGCCCTCGAAGGGCTTGCCCAGCTGTTGGAGAGCATCAACGAGGTCAAGAAGTATCTTAATCCTAATCTAAGGTTACTTGGCCTGCTGATGACGATGTATGACGCGCGCACCAAGCTCGCGGCCGATGTTGTCGAGGACGTTCGCACGCATTATCCAGGCCAGGTTTATACCACTGTTATTCCCAGAAGCGTCAGGTTAAGCGAAGCCCCCAGCTTTGGACAACCAATCGTTCACTACGACGCCTTAAGCCGGGGGGCTATTGCCTATAAAGAATTAGCGGAGGAAGTGATGCGACATGGCTAGAAGAGGTTTGGGACGAGGGCTGTCGGCGTTGATACCGACGGGCGCCCCGTCCGCGGAAGGTCCGGCAGAGGAAATAGCGCCGGCCGCGGTGAAGGAAGAGGCGCCAGCCGCGCCGGAGGCAAAGACTGTCAGAGAGGACGACCAAGAAACGGCAGGCGCCAGCGTGGAGACAACGGCGGCGGGCACCCCGATGGTGCTGGATCTGAAGGAAATACCGATCGATAAGATTTCACCCAACCCGCATCAGCCCCGTAAGCAAATAGACGACCAGGCGTTGGATGAGCTTGTCGCCAGCATCAAGGAGCTGGGCATCGTCCAGCCGATTATGGTGCGGCCGTCAGGCGACGGTTATGAGCTGGTCGTCGGCGAGCGTCGGTGGCGAGCGAGCACTAAGGCTGGATTAAAGACGATCCCGGCTATCGTCCGCACTTCTACCAACACCGAGTCGCTGGAAATGGCGCTGGTAGAGAACATTCAGAGAGAAAACCTAAACGCGATTGAAGAGGCGTTGGCATATCGCCAACTGATCGACGATTTCGAGATCAGCCAGAACGATATCGCGAAGCGGGTCGGTAAAGACCGTGCCACGGTAGCCAATACGTTACGTCTGCTTCAGCTGCCGCCCGAGATCCAGCGCATGGTTGTCAAAGGCGACATTACCTCCGGGCACGCGCGCAGTTTATTAGCGCTGCAGGGAGATTCCTTCCAAGGCAAACTCGGCCGCCGCATTGTCCGGGAAGACTTATCAGTTCGCCAGGTCGAAGACATTATTCGCCGCTGGCGCAAAGGCATCGCCAGCGAACCACAGCGTCGCAAGCCGCTCCAGCCCAAAGGCCTTGGCTCGTCGGCCGAGCGGTTGAGCGAATATCTCCAGGCGCCGGTCAAAATCATCATGGGCCGCAAGAAAGGCAAGATCGATATCGAGTTTTCAACGGTCGATGATCTCGAGAGGATCTATGAAGCGATCACCAAGAAGAAATAGGATTACACCTCTGCGGTGCTGTCTGGCCTCCGTCCTTGTCGGTCTGTGTCTAGTTCCCGGCGGTGCCCTGGCGGCGGAAAAACCCGCGGGTAAAGTTGTAATTATTGCTATCGACGAGGTCGGCTTACAGGAAATAAATGATTCGGGCACGCCGACTCTAAAAGCGTTGATCAAGCGCGGCGCCGTCGGTTTGATGAGCGTCCACGCCGGGGCGAATGGCGACACTTCCGCCCAATACACGGCCATAGGCGCCGGGGACAAGGTCGCCGGCATTCTAAATAAAGCAAACCAGCCGATAGCGCCGCAAGTTCTGGAAGGATTCGGAGCGCGCGAACGAATTGACGATCGCTTCGCGGCCGACATCTATCTGGAGAGGACGGGAAAGTCGGCTTATTATCCGAAAGCCGCTAACCTGTCGATAAGCGCCCTGGTCATAGCCAACACGACCGGAGATTTTAACGGTGTGCCCGGAGCGCTAGGAACGGCTTTGCACGGAGCCGGACTGAAGACGGCCGTCATGGGCAACGGCGACACCGCGGACGAATACGGCCGCAGCGCCATTGACCTTCTTATGGATGAGACAGGCAAGGTCGATTTCGGTTATCTAGACGACAGCACGCTCCTCGCCGACCCGGCATTTCCCTCCGGCAAGAGGATCGCTGCGGATAGATTTGAGGCGATATTTGCCGCTGCCTACAGTCGAGCGGATGTAATAGCCGTTGACTGGGGCGACACGACCCGGGTACGCGCCGATCGGGAATTCATGACTGGAGGGCACGAAGAAACGCTGATCAAAAAGTCGCTGGGCCGCGCCGACTTGTTTCTAAAGAGCGTTATCGAAGATATGGACCTTTCGCGGGACTTGCTAATAGTCTTGAGCCCCACTCCCAGCGCGCCCGATATCAAAAATAATCGTCTGGTCACGCCGGTCGTGATGGCCGGCCCCGGGATCGACCCGGGATTATTGACATCGCCGAGCACCCGGCGTCAGGCGACGATCATCAACACGGATATCGCACCCACCATCCTCCATCATTTTTCAATCAAACAACCCATCGAGATGACGGGACGGGTCGTCTCGGGGCAGTCATCAAAAGGTGACTCCTTAGCCTACGCGCTGGCCCTCAGTGACAGCTGGGTCGAGGTGCGCGACTTGATGCCCACGTTGTTGCGCGGGTTTGCTTACTGGGACATCTTTGTCCTGGTGCTCTTTATAGTGCTGCTCTTGCGCCGGAGGTGGCGTTACTGGGTCGCCAAGGGGCGCTGGATATTGTTGACGATACCGGCGTTGCCGCTGGCGTTCCTTCTCCTGCCCCTGTTCGGCTATGGGTCCGCTACCCAGGCGGCCCTAGAGGCGATTGTCATCGTCGTAGCGTTTGTAGCGTTAATCCGCTGGCAAGCGCGAAGTCCGCTGGAAGCCATCGGCTTTATCGGCTTGGGGGTGACCGCGACCCTTGTCATTGACCTAGGCACCGGCTCTCACTTAATGCAGAATTCGCTGCTCGGCTATTCGGTGCTGGCGGGAGCGCGTTTCTACGGCATCGGTAACGAGTTTGCCGGCGTTTTAACAGGCGCGGTTCTGCTGGGCGCGCTGTACGTTGTCAGCGGCCGCGGCCGTCCCGCCGGCGTCTTACGCAAGGTCATGATGGTAGTTGTGCTAGCGGTGCCTTTAGCGATGATGGGCGCACCTAACTTGGGCGCCGAATTCGGGACGCTGCTTGCCGATGTGGCCGGATTCGGGTTAATGGCGTTGGGAATAGTTCGCGGCGGCTATAAGGTGAAAGACGTGTTGATCTTGGCTATTTTAGGTTTGCTTGGCATTATCGCTTTTGTTGTTTTTGATGTTTCCAGAGGCGCGGCGGGCGGCTCGCACGTCGGACGCTTGGTAAATCAGATCGGAGCCGAAGGAGCCGCGCCTTTCTTTACGATTGTGAACCGTAAGCTCGCGATGAATCTAAAGCTCATCCAGTTCGCCTTCTGGAACTGGGTTAACGTGGTTTGCATCGCGGTAGCCGCTCTATCTTTTTATGGTCTAAGGAATCTGCTAGAATTGGTCTTCCGAAGGTATCAGTACGTTAAAGCGGCTTTGATGGGCGGCTTGTTTTGTTGCGTCGGCGCCCTGGTCTTGAACGATTCGGGCGTCGTGACAATGGCCATGATTCTGTTATACTTGGTGCCTGGGCTGCTATTTTTAATGTCATACGAATTAGGCGACGAAGCAGGAGGTCTTTAGAATGGGTGCGAAAGAATTTGGTTGGGGCATTATCAGCGGCGCGGCTATCGGAGCGACGATAGCGGTACTTTTCACCCCTCAGCCTGGTGAGAAAACACGGCACCAGCTGGCGACGGCGGCCGGGGACTTGCGCGATTCGGCCGGACATATGTTGGACCAGGCCAAAGAGACAGTCGGCGGCGCGGCGACCAAACTCGAAGGCGCTCTGGGCTTGCAGGAGAAACGCATTAAGCAGAAAATGGACGAACTTAAGGCTGAGCTGGCCAAATATAACGACGAAGTCGAAAAATCATAGCGTTTCGGATATCCCGACGCAATGGTTGACCAAGGGGTCCTAGAGGAAGTTCTAGGCGTGGCTCTCGCCAGCGGGGGCGATTTCGCTGAGGTCTTCCTCGAGCGCAAGGTCACCGACAACTTGCGGCTGGAAGACCATAAACTAGAATCCTTCACTTCCGGTAGCGACCGGGGCGCTGGGCTGCGTGTCATCTCGGGCGCCGCCACGTATTTCATCCACACGGACATTCTGGAACCGGCCGCTTTGTTGGCCGCGGCCAAAGACCTTGCGACCGCCGTTAAAGCTCAGCGCGGCGCCGGGCATCCCCCCTCGTTAATGCGCTTAAAACTAGTTAAACCAACGGCTGAGCATCCCGTCGCGATACCGCCGGACAAGGTAGCTCAAGCCGCCAAAGCCGAGCTAGCGCGCCGGGCGGACGCGGCGGCGCGGCGCCAGTCCAAGAATATCCAACAAGTCACCGTAATGCTGGCCGATAGCGTTCAAGACATTCAGGTTGCGAACTCGGATGGCGTCTACGGGGTCGACAAGAGAACCTTAACCCGTATATTTGTTTTCGCGGTCACGAAATCCGGTGAGCGGGTCGAGTCCGCCCACGAAGCGCCCGGCAGACAGGGCGGATTTGAATTGTTTGAGACCTTTACGCCCGAAAAGGCAGGCCGTGACGCGGCCGCCAGAGCGCAGATGCTTTTGTCTGCCGTTGACGCGCCTTCCGGCAGCTTCCCTGTTGTTCTGGGAAACGGCACGGGCGGCGTTTTGTTTCATGAAGCAAGCGGTCACGGCCTGGAAGCGGACGCGGTTCGCAAAGGAGCCTCCGTGTTTGCCGGCCGGATCGGCGAGGCGGTCGCGGCGCCCTGCGTTTCCGCGGCCGACGACCCCAGCCTGCCGAATCGCTGGGGATCGTTTGCGCTTGGCGACGAGGGCGTACCGGCGCGCGAGACGTTGCTAATCGAGGACGGAATTCTACGAGGGTTTATGTATGACCGGCTGACGGCGCGCCTAGCCGGGGCCGAGCCCACCCCGAACGGTCGCCGGCAATCTTTTCGACACATTCCGATTCCGCGCATGACTAACACTTACATCAAACCGGGGCACGATACACTAGAGAATATGCTGGTAGGCATCAAGAAAGGTCTATACGCCAAAGCTTTAGGCGGCGGCGAAGTGAACCCGGCAACAGGCGACTACGTGTTCGGCGTTACCGAGGGCTATTTGATTGAGAATGGAAAAATTGGCAGCCCGGTCCGGGGGGCGGTTTTAGTCGGTAATGGTCCGCAGACGCTCCTAGATATCCAAATGGTTGGAGCCGATCTTGATTTTGACGCCGGCATGTGCGGCAAGGCAGGGCAAAGTGTGCCAGCCGGCACCGGTCAACCGTCGCTAAAGATCAAACAACTAACCGTAGGAGGAACAGGCGGATGAGCAACAAGGACGCCCTGGCCGATTTAGCCGCTAAAGCAGCCGACGCGGCTCGGCAAGCAGGAGCTGACGCTGCCGACGCCTACTTGACGCGCGGCCGCCGGATGTCAATCGACGTTTATCAGGGAGAAGCCGAGCTATTCGAAAGTGCCGAAACCGCTGGCGCCGGGATTCGAGCCTTTCGCCAAGGGCGTTTGGGCCATTCTTATACGACAGACCTTTCGGAAGAGGGTCTGGCCGCCGCCGCTCAAGTCGCCTACCAAAACGCTGCCGCCTCCGACCCGGACAAATTCAACGGATTACCGGAGAGCGCCAAGCACAGTATACCGGCGGTTGACCTCGATTTAACCAGCAAAGACTACGCTGGCCCGACCACGGCCGACAAAATCGCGTTCGCTTTAGAGGTCGAGAAAACGGCCCTGGCGACCGATTCCCGGGTTACCGGGTCGGAAAGCGTAACCTACGCCGAAGAAGAAGAGACGGTTGCGCTGGCCAACACGGCGGGCTTTAAGGGCGCTTATGACCGTCAAGCCTGCTATACATTCGCCGATGTTATGGCGGAGGAAAAAGGAGAGATCCAAACCGGTTTTTCCTACGCGGCCGGACACAGTCTCAACGAGCTGGACGCCGGGACGACCGGCCGAGAGGCGGCCGAGCGTGCCGTCTTGATGTTGGGCGGAAGCGCCGCCCGGTCAGCAACCCTAACCGCGGTTTTTGACCCGTTGGTATTTGTCCAACTACTAACGGCTATCGCGCCCGCGCTTAACGCGGAAGCGGCGCAAAAAGGACGGTCGTTTCTGGCTGGCGACGTCGGCCGCCGGGTTGCCGCCGCCGCTTTTACACTGATAGATGATGGTCGCTTGCCGGCCGGTCTGGGCAGCGCTCCCTTTGACGACGAAGGGGTAGCGACTCAGACAACTCCTGTCTTTGAAGACGGCGTGCTCAAGACGCTTCTTTATAACAGCTATGGGGCCCGTGCGGGCGGGACAATATCCACGGGCAATGGACGGCGCGGCTCGTTCCATTCCGTGCCTGGCACCTCCCCGACGAACATGTTCGTTAAACCCGGTGAAACATGTCAGACGGCTATTATCGAGGGCATTGAGACCGGCATCTATGTTATGGGACTTCAAGGCCTGCACGCTGGAGTCAGCCCGGTTACGGGCCAGTTCTCGGCGGGAGCTTACGGGTTGCGCATTAAATCGGGTCGATTGGCCGAACCGATTCGCGAGGTAACCATAGCCTCGACCTGTGCAGCCATCCTGAAAAATATCAGCGCTGTCGGATCGGATCTCAGGTTTGTTCCTATGGGAGCCTCGTTCGGTTCACCAACAGTGGCGGTGGACGGCATCGTGCTTAGCGGGCGCTAGCCCTGGCTACTACTTATGTTTACAAGGCCAAAGCCACAGGGGTATAGTATTCCCAGCACACGCAATCATCTTGCCTAATTGAGGAGGTGTAACAAGTGATTGAGACACCCGCGTCCCCGCCGGAGCAGGACAAAACCTCCACGGGACTCGAGCAAAACACCGCCGCCTTGTTGAGTTATATTTTCACTTGGGTTACCGGACTTATCTTCTTTCTTCTGGAAAAAGACAACAAGTACGTGCGTTTTCATGCCCTCCAGTCGATTTTGTTCGGTCTAGGCTGGATCATTCTGAGTGTAATAATGGTCGTTGTGGTCAGAATTCTCGGCTATATTCCTTTCCTCGGGGGCTTTTTGAGCCTCGTTCTCTGGCTCGTTTACATAGTGGGTTATGTTGTGATACTTATCATGCTGATGGTTAAGTCTTTCCAAGGGGAACGTTATAAATTGCCGATCATCGGCGATATTGCGGAACGCAACGTCTAGCGAAACAGCTAAAACTTAGTGCGGGAGGTGAGTACAACATTAATCTAGCCAAGAAAGTCGGACTTTTATTCGCGGGAGGCGCGACAGCTGTTTTGGCCGCGACCGGAACCACGTTGGGCGCAGATGATTTCTCCGTCACGACTTCGTCGAACGGAAGCGCGGTTGGCGGCATATTCGGTTTAATTTGCGGGTTGTTGGTAACGCTGGTGGCCTTAGTGTTGGTGATTTGGATCGCGGTATGGATCTATCGTGATGCGACCAAACGCGGCGCCCCAGCGGCATTATGGGTTTTGCTCTGGCTGTTCTTCAGCTGGCTGGCTCTTATCATCTATCTTGTAGTTCGACCTAAAGAGTTTGTGGCACCCCGGCAGTCCGCCACGCCTCCCCCTCCGCCGCCGGTGGAGGCGGGACCGAGCGTCTAAACAGATATTTTCTAATTGGCAGCTAAAACCATAGGAGGTACTTTACATGGAAATGAACACACCGATGGGTCCGAAAGAAGACGGTAACAAGATTTTGGCACTGCTGGCGTACTTACTAGGCTGGCTGGGTATCATTTTTGTCTTTATTGATCAGGGCAAGAATGATCCGTGGCTTCGGATGCACGCGTGGCAAGCGTTTTTCTTGGGTCTGGTCGCGATCGTCGCGTCGATGATTACCTTTGGAATCGGCTGGGTCATCGTTTTCATCTTCCAGATCGTTTACGCGTTGAAAGCGTACAAGGGAGAGTATTTCGAGATTCCGGTAATTGGCGGACTAGCGAAGGCGCAAGCGCTCAAATAAGGGAGCTCGTGTGAGGATTGCAAAGTATTTCGTTGTCGGGCTAACGGGTACAGCGGTAGCAAGTTTCGCTTCCGTCGGCTTCGCACTTGCCAGCACGGCTTCTGATGACGCGGCCGCAGCCAGCACGCTGACAGCCTTAGGCGGCATGTCATTTCTATTCATCTGCTGCTACGCGCTGATGTTTTTGCTCATCGTCGGGTTGGCGATTTTTAACCTCATTATGTGGTACGACGCGGCTATGCGCGACAAAAAGGATTATCCGGACGACAACAAGTCGATGTGGATAATCTTGCTGATCTTGTTGAACTATTGGGCCGCGTTGTTCTACTACTTTATGGTTAAAAGGAAAGCGGAAAACAAATAGCCACAGTAGCAAAAACAAACGAGTAAAAAATAAGGCGGAGAGGTAATCCTCTCCGCCTTATTGTATTCATTATTTCGACCCGCTTCTCTACATTACCGGTGGCGCGGGTGGTGCTTGAGTCATCGGCGGCATTTTGCCGGCGGCTCTTTTCACCATGAAGTAATAGATGATCGCTGCCAGCCAATAGAAGCCGATAAGCCACGATGCCAGGAGTACAACTAACCAGATCGTCTTGCTGTTGCCAGTCGAGTTCGGGAATTCCCCCTCGGGGCGCTTAATGCAATCTACCAGCATGATGATCCAGAAGATAAAGATGGCAAGGGCGATAAGCGCGACCAATCCGTAGCAAATCAGCATGAAAATCCCCAAGCCTGCTCCGACGGCGTCACTTGCCGCTTGGTCGGCGCTCGTAGCAAGAAGCAAAGCTAACATATCCTTCACCCCCCTTCGATGTCGCGGTTGCTTATAAATGCTGCCTAACTTATAGCACAGCCCTTTATATGTGTCAATTAAACGCCTGTTAAGACGGTATTTATTAGGTTGATAAAACCGGCTTTATTCTTGGCTTTGATAATGGTAATATTTGGCTTGTCGTCTAAGTGAAGATAATCACAGGCAACCCCTATGAGGCGGACATAAATGCAGACTTCAGATATTTACAGACTTCTCCAGTTTTGGGCTGTTGTCACGGTTCTATTTGGCCTGATGATATTCATGGCCTGGAAATTCAAGATTGGCGACGTCCGCATGGTGCGGCGGACGGCAATTTACTTCGTATCGATATTCATCGTTTTGCCTGGCCTAACCCTGCTTCTTTTTACCTTCAGCGAAAGCTTGGCCAAAGCCATATTCGTTCCCGCCCTGCTTTTAGGAACGATTATCTATCTGGCGTTTACGGTCATCGCCATTATTCGCCCCAAGGCCTAGTTCCAGCTGCCAGCCGGGTGCTAAACTAGGGCTACAGTGCCCTGTAATCAGGAGGTGCGGATGACTGATTTCCAAGACCGCATTGAAGCCAGGCGGCGTGTTTTGGAGCGCCTCACCGGCCTTATTCCCGGCTATAATCGCTATCAACAGCTGGAAAAGAGACGCGACGCCGACAAAATTAACCGCGACTTGATCTATGCGAACCTCAAATCTCAGCAAGACGCTGTCGACAAGATAGCCCTCAAACTAACGGACGCCGGTAAGCTCGACGTTCTGGACGACATCGACCGGACCGCGCGCAAACTCAGAACTGTGGCCGACCGTGTTCGCTTGGCCGACTATGGGGTTTCAGGATTCTTTGACGCCGCCAAAGTGGAAGAAGAGGAACTTGACCGCGTCTACGAGTTTGATCTTTCCTTGGGCGAGCAAGTCAAGGCAATCGCTACTAAAGTAACGGAACTTCACGAAGACGAAGAGTCTTTTATCGAGCGCCTGCTGGAGCTAGATTTGTTAATTGACGGATTGGACCAGCGCTTTGGTAAACGCGAGCGCGTTATTTTGGGGGTGTGAATCAATGGCGATTATTGAACTGATAGAGTTTCTGGATCCAACCGGAGAGTCGATGTGCCATCGGTTTCCGGAGCAAGGCTCAACTGACATCAAATGGGGCGCTCAGCTGGTAGTTCGTGAGAACCAGTGGGCTGTCTTCTTTCGCGACGGCAAAGCGGTCGATGTTTTTGACACCGGACGGCATACGCTCACCACCCTGAACCTGCCGGTTCTAACCAAGTTGGTCGCGTCACCTATTTTCGGCGACAGCCCGTTTCGCGCCGAGGTTTATTTTGTCGGCCGGCAGGTCTTTACCAACCTTAAATGGGGCACCGCCGACCCCATCGCCTTCCGGGATTCAGAATTCAAAATGATCCGGTTGCGCGCCCATGGTATGTTCAGCGTCCAAATCACGGATGCTCAGCTATTTGTAAACAAAATCGTCGGTACGCAAGGCATCTATCAAACCGGACAGATAGAGGATTTCTTGCGCTCATTCATCGTCGGGCGCTTGAATGACCTGTTGGGCAATACGCTGGAAACCGTTCTGGACTTGCCCCGCTACTACGACGAATTAGACGCCGGCCTGAAGGCAAAGGTCAAAGACGACTTTGCCCAATACGGACTGGAAACCGTCGATTTTATTATCAACGCGATCACACCGCCGGATGACGTCCAAAAAGTCATCGACGAGCGCAGTGGCATGGAAGCGGTCGGCGGAATGGCTCAATACATGCAGTTCAAAGCCGCGCGCGCCATGGGCGACATCGCTCAACAGCCGGGTGGAGCCGGCGGCGCGGGCGAAACGGCAACTGCGGGAATGGGCCTAGGCATGGGCGCCGGCCTGGGCATGATGATGCCGCAGATGATCAATCAGGCGATGCAGCAAGGAGCTCAGCCGATGGTTCGCTGTCCCGAATGCAAGAAAGATATCGCCGCGGACGCGAAGTTCTGTCCGGACTGCGGAGCCAATTTGGCGGCGACAACAAAATGCTCCAAATGCGGCAAAGACTTGCCGGCCAGCTCAAAATTCTGTCCCGACTGCGGCACGAAGATCGAATAGCGGGAGGTTGCTTCATCGGCATATCCAACCTCGTCGCAATGACGTATAGCGTTTTGGTGATGATACGCGAACAGGCGCCAGAACGAGAACGCACTGCGTCATTGCGAGGGAACGAAGTGAGTAAAGCAATCTCCGAGGAGACCAGATGACACGCAAAACCACAAAACTTTTTATTTTTGTACTCGTCTTCTCTTTATTCTTCGCTCTTCACGCTTCACTTTGTTCCGCCAAGGACTATCGCTATACCAAATGGGACGTCGATGTCACGGTCAATACTGATTCCACCCTTAGTGTCGTCGAAACACTGACGCAAAAATTCGACGGTGACTACACCGGCAGCTTCCGCAACCTGATGTATGGTGACAACGTCTTGAGTTATAGCGGCGTTAGTGTGGCGGAGAACGGCCAGCCCTATCAAAGCGGAGTTGTGGTTAAAGGCGTCGATAACGCCCCAGGACTATTCTCGATAACAGACCTTAAGTACTCCGGCAACTATCTTGAAGTTCTATATTCCTTCCGGGCCGCCAATCAAACTAAGTCCTTCACAATCAGCTACAGAGCGGACGGGGGTTTCTACTACTACGACAAGACGGATCGCGTTGAATGGAAAGCCGTATCCGAGGAGCGCGCGGCGCCGATCGACTCTGTCGTTGTCACCTTGCACCTGCCAAAAGACGTGAGTTTTAAACCGGACTACATCGGACTGCAGTCGCCCGCTAAGAATCAGTCCAAAAAGCAAATCGACAAACGCACTGTCCGTTTCTCGGGTACCGATCTTGGACCGAACACACAATTCCTGGTAGGCGTTGAGTTTCGCAAAGACTTAGTCAAGATCAATCCGGCGCTGTTGCGGCAACAGAAGAGTGTTGAGGCGCGGCAAGCGCGGGAGCGCTGGGGGTTAATCATCTCTCTTGGTTTAAGTATTCTCCTAGTTGTCATCACCTTCCTGGTTATGCTGCTGGTTTGGTATAGATGGGGCCGCGACGCCGACCTGCCTCCGGTCGCGGAGTATCTCACCGAACCTCCCGATAAAACCCCGCCCGCCGTTGTCAGTGAGCTTGTCTTTGAGACGACCGATGTCAAGGATATAAACGCTACTCTGGTTGACCTGGCGCAGCGCGGCTACCTGAAGTTCTGGAAGAAGCCGGACGATACGCTGTTTCAGTGGCTGGGCGATCAGGGTGATTTGCGTGCCTATGAGACTCAGCTCATTGCCGACCTGTTTAAGGGGCAACAGACCGCCGAACTGTCATCATTTAAAAACTCGTTTTTCCGCAACCTGCCCAACCTGAGCAAGTTGATCGGCCAGGAGTCCGTCGCCATGGGCTTTTACAAGACAGCCCCGGCCGCGATTAAGAAGCGTTTTGCCTGGGCCGGGGGATTGATAATTATCTTGGGCGGCGCCTTGACTTGCTGCAGCACAGGCATCCTAAGCGACCAGTTCATCGGTTCGGTTGAGGCTGTTAAGAACATCATTCTGTTTGCGCCGCCGATTGCGCTGGCGGCCGCCGGCCTCATTGTCATCATTTTCGGGATGTTGATGCCGCGCAAGACCAAAGCGGGCGCGGAGGCCCATGCCCGGTGGTGGGCCTTCCGGCAATATTTGGCAAACATCCAAAAATATGGTGTGACCGGCAACGCGCAAGAGATATTCGAGAAGTATATGGCCTACGCCGTCGCGTTTAAACTAGAACAGGTTTTCACCGAAGCGTTCACGGCCATGCCGACCGTCATACCGCCGATCTGGTTTGCCCCCTACTGGTATCCGGGATATCCCGGCGGGACTGTGACCGGCGGCGGCGAGGTGCCGGCTACTTTCGACCTCAACCAGATGAGCGAAAGTTTTACCTCGACCCTGAATGACGTTGCCAGCACCCTTACCTCCCAGCCCAGCTCTTCCAGCGGCGGCGGCGGTTTTGGCGGCGGCGGCGGTTTTAGCGGCGGCGGCGGAGGAGGGGGTGGTTCCGGTTCGTGGTAAAACGATCGGCATAATGTTAATTGTTTTTGCGGTAGCTTTAGTGGCCGTGATGACCATTTTCCTTTTGGCAGGGACATTGACGCAAGGCAAGGCAGTTACGCCCGCCGCGTTCATGTTATGCGACGGACCCACTATTCTTTTAGCCTTGATCATTGCCGCGGCCGGAATATATATGATCATGAGCGGCAAAAAAGAACAGGCCGAACAGATTGAGGTAGAGAAAGAAAAGCTTATTTTGAACATGATCGATACCCGCGGCAAGATAAAAATCTCTGAGGTTGCCATCGAGATGAATATCACGGCCAACCAAGTTTCATACTACATATACAATCTGGTCGGTAAGAAACTATTTACCGGGTTTGTTGATTGGAAAGGCGGTATCCTGCAGTCCATCGAAGCTACAAAGATTCCGCAACACAACTGTCCCAACTGCGGCGGCCAGGTCGAGTTGGCCGGCAAAGGTGTCGTTAAATGCCCCTTCTGCGGTAGCGAGATATTCCTCAATCCTTGATTTGGCAGGTCGGAGCCTTTAGAATGAATACATATACTATTGTTTATTCAAGGGGCTACCATTAGGAAATTTCTTCTCCCTCTGTTACTAATAATCGTTTGCCTAGGGCTCGTCTCAGCCGCTGCGTCTTCGACAGCCCCAAAGCCGGTTGCCGATACTCAGGCCGCGCCGGCGCCAGGAGTATCCGCCGAACCGTTGGCCGTACGTTTTGACGATGGCATTACCGTAAGTTGGAACGTTCCCGTAGTCGGCTTTACTTATCGTTTGCCTGACGGGATGCAGAGCCGTCTGTATATGAATGCCGACGGCCGGAGCGGTGTTATCCGTATCGTCAATTATGAGCAGGGTCAGACATTCAACCTCGAGATAACAGGGGCTCTGGGCGCCAATGGCCGAGCCATACGACCGGGGACCTATGTCCAAACAATTGTCACCCCTTTGGCGCTACAGGTGGACGTTACGCCGGCTCCCGGCCAGAACCGGGTCCAGAATATGAGCGACATTATTTTCACTTTCGGAGAAGAGGTTAGCAACCCGGACGTCCTGGAGAAGTCATTCAGCATCAATCCTCCGACGCCGGGACTTTTCACTTGGGTCACGGCCAACCAAGCAAAATTCACCCCCAAAGTGAAATGGGCTTACGATACGACCGTTCGCGTCGTGCTCAAGGGTGGCACCAGTGGTCTGGCCGGGATGAACGGCAATTATATCAATCGCGACCTGGTTGATGAATTCACGACAATGCCCCAGAAGATGATCGATCTAAATCTGTCAGACCAAAGACTCTACTGCTATGACGAGGGCAATCTGGTTTTCTCATGCTGGACCGCGTCCGGTAAATCAGGCTATAGCACCCGTACCGGCGACTTTCGCATCTATGCCAAAGACGCTGTGGTCGATATGACCAGTAGCCCGGGAGACGCGGAATTCTACGATGTCAAAGACGTCCCCTATGTAAATTGGTTTTCCGGCGGGCAAGCGATCCACGGCTGCTATTGGAGCAGCGAATTTGGCTATCCGCGCAGCCACGGGTGTGTTAACGTTACCGTCTCAGACGCCGAATGGATATATGACTGGGCTCCTGTCGGCACGCCGGTATTCTCGCACTATTAAGCAAAGAGTACATGGAGTACGAGGATTACGAAGAGTACAAAGAGCATGAATAGCCCCTTAAAGATGGCTTTTATCATTGCTTTTTTCTTTTCCTCCCTTCTCCTCTCCGGCTGTTCCCTGATCGACCCGCAGGCGACGGTTTCGCCCGCCAGCGGAACCCTCGAGATCGATCCGAACGCGGGTATCCGAATCAATGTTGCAGGCTTGGAGGCTCGCGTTCATTCGCTTGAAGTAACGGTCAACGGCCAAGCGGTACCGGCCCGGCTGGACGGCTCCCGGTTGGTAATAAAGGGCAGCCAGCGACTAGCAACGGATACAGAGTATGAGATTTGGATCCGATTGAGCGGCTGGCAAGGCCGGACGTCTCTGGATCGCTTTGTATACTCGACCGTTCAGACTCCTCAGCCGGTTATTCCAGTCGCGGGTCTGGTGGCCCGGGAAGAAGACGGGGCCGCCATCGAGTGGAACATCCCTCTTAAGACTCTGCGCTACAAATTGGATCCGGCGGCGCCCTCCAAGCTAGTAATCAACAACAGCCGTAAGACCGCCTACCTGGTATTGTCCGATTATCATCAGGGACAACAATACAAGCTGACTTTTGTCGATGCCGTGGGTTTGAATGGCTATCATCTAAAACCGCCTTCAGGCGGGCTGACGGCAACCCTATCAACCACGACCCCGTTGCTGGCTGGTGTCGAACCGCATTACGGCGCGCGCGAGGTTAGCCGAAGTACGGGAATTGTGTTTACGTTTAACGACGCGGTGGTGAATCAATCCATCGTCAAAGGCTTGTTCTCCGTAACGCCGCCCGTGCCGGGCACTTTGGCGTGGCCGACGCCGAACCAATTCACTTTTACGCCCTCCCAACCCTGGGATTTCGAGACGACCGTCACGGCGTCTCTGGCGGGCGGCCGGCAAGGTCTTCGCGGAGCGAGCGGCAGCTTCATGGAAAACGAGGCCATTAACACATTTGAAACGGGAATATATAAAAAGAT
>JANXYU010000025.1 GCA_025355855.1 Actinomycetota bacterium | reverse complement strand
GACGCGATGGTACGACCTATACGGCCACCAAAGCGGCGGGCGGCGCGGTCACGTATTTGCCTAACTAAGACCGACTCGCGTTGAATCAACGCGATGTAATACCGACTGGCGGCAGGGTTAATAGCCCTGCCGTCTTTTCTTAAAACGGACTTGCTGGGCTGTTAATGTCATAATTACCTATGTCGTTATGCCCTTATAGATTCAGCCGTAAAGAGGCGAGAAGAATGGATAGATATTGCAACACCGAGTGTCGCTTGGAAGCGGGCTTTACACTAATAGAGTTGATGGTGACGATTCTGATCATCGGAGTCTTAATGACGGTAGCTATTCCATCATTTTATGCGGTACGGAACCGCAGTTTCGGCTCGTCGGCCAAATCCGTTCGTTCTACGGCTATAAAAACTATCGAAGTCTATAACGTTGACCAGGGTGGAACATATGTCGGCGCCAACGCGGCCGCACTAACGGCTATCGAGCCGACACCTATCTTCACTGACGCAGCCGCAACCGTAGAACGCGCCTACGTGCACGATACCAGCGTAACCGGTTATACTATCGACGTCTTGGGTAAGGATGGGGTAACGTACCGCGCGGTTAGGGCGAATGGCGGGTCCGTTGTTCTGACGCCGAACTGATGCGTTTACAAGCGCTCACTAATACTTGCCTGGTGAAATGCCGATAGATGACTAGGTGGTATTTATGATGTTACGTCTACGTTGCGCGTTAACAAATGAGCCAGGGTTCAGCTTAATCGAGTTGTTGGTAGCGGCTTCGCTGTTGACAGTCGGTATCATATCTATTCTGTCAGTGCTGGCGTCAAGCTCGAATACAGCGACAATCAGCCGCGTTCGCGCCGTAGCTAATAATCTAGCAGCGGAAAAGATCGAGTCGGCTCGGGTATATTCCTACGCCAACATCACCCAGGCGTATCTGCAAACGAATCTGGGCACGACCGTCACCAGGGGCGGTTACGTGTTTACGTTAAGCTATAACGTTAGCTACGTTGACGATCCGGCCAACGGCACAGGAGCAGGGTTCACCAACGATTATAAGAAGGTCAGTATAACGGTGTCTTGGCTCCGGCCGAAACCGGCGGACTCAATCTTGGTAGAGACGCTGATCAACAACAATCCGGTTGACGTCGCTTCCTCATCGTCCGACACGGTTCACCCCACCTGGACTAACGGGGCCAACGTCCTTAGCGGCACGCCGCAGCAAGTGTATCCTGGGCTAGGCATTTATTTGACCTGGGCCCCGACGGCGGCCACCGATAACATCGGTATCGTCGGCTATCTGGTCTATCGCAAAGGCCCAGGGGACAGCAGTTTTATCTGGATCGTAACAGAGGCGCCAATCGTCGGCGCCTACCTGGACGACCAATGCACAGCGGGCGGCGTCTACCAGTACAACATCAAAGCTTATGACGCCGCCGGCTGGACCACGGACACGGCAAGTAACACCGTCACCATTACGGCGCCGTCTGATACGACCCCGCCGACACCCCCTACGGGATTAGTTTTGGTTTCCCACTTGTCAACGTCGGTGACGTTGTCATGGAACCCTTCAACGGATAATTCGGGTGTCGTCGACCACTACAATATTTATCGTTCACATTCGGGCAACAACTATAACAATACTCCCGACTCTGCGAGTCCGACGACCACGTTCTCTGATTATGGTCTGACGACGGGCTTGCAATACAAGTACGCTGTGACAGCGGTTGACGCCGCTGGCAACGAATCCGGGCGCAGCGGCGATCTTTTTGTTACGCCGCAGTAGGGGGGCACGGTGACAACTGAGAAGATTTTCAGACGCTTATTGAAGAATTGTTTGATCGAATCGGGCGTTACCCTTGTGGAGGTGCTGATTGCTTGTTCCTTGACGGTTGTTTTATTCAGCTCAGTGTTTGCCATCTTGATCTCTTCTTTTAACAGTGTCAATCTGCAAACGGCCCAGATCGACGCCCAACAAACCGCCCAGTTGGCCCTCGATCGAATGGACCGCGAACTTAGACAAGCCGGGCGTCCGTTCTTGCTGCAAGCTTTGGTGCCCGGATCATATGAGACTATCGTCTTTACGGCCGATCTTAATAATGATGGCGTCTCGGAAACGATCAAATACGATTATCAAAGGTCGACCGGCGACCTTATCAGGCAAGTAAACGCGACCGGCGCGATAAATTTCGACTCTTCACCAAAGGATGTCCTGGCAGGCTATATCGCCAATACCAGCTCGCAGCGAATCTTTACTTTTTATGGCACGGACCTCAACACGTCGCTTGACCCGAGCTTGCCGCAATCGGATATCATTAACAAGACACATATCATAAAGATACGCCTAATAATCGACCGGAATCCGAACAAACCGCCGGCGCCTTTCGACATGGCGACAAACGTGAAACTGCGCAACTTTGGTTACTAAAGAAGGTGTCCATGATGAGAGTAAGGAAGCATAGAGTGACAGATGAATCCGGATCCGCTTTGATCACTGCTTTAGGTGTGATGCTGGTGCTTTATATCCTGGCCATGGGCGCGTTAATCGTCTCGGCGAGCCAGATGAACGTGTCAACGCAGGAAAAGAAGGGAAATCAGGCCTTTAATGTGGCCGAGGCGGGCCTTAACGCGGCGATCTGGAAGTACAATAACTCTACTAGCTACGCCCCGTCCGCTGCTTCACCCGATACCGGATCGGTCAATGGCGGCACATACGAGATATATGTGAACGACGGAACGGCTTCCAACCAGAAAATTATAACGGTAACCAGCTACTCGCCCAACAAAACAGCGGCCAAGGTTAAAAAACGCTCTATTAAGGCCACAGTGCAGGTGTCTCCACTGATTCTAAGTTATGGGATGTTTACAGGCGGTTGGGTGGACGGCTCTGGTTCGGCGACCGCGTATTTTCCGCCGCTAGACTACACCGCTCCGGGGGCCCGCGGCACAGACGTGGGTTCGAATAGCGCCATAAACATCCAAGATCAAGGTCTGGACGTCAACCCATCGGGCGCTACCTTTAACGGGTACTTCGGTTCTGGAGCCGGGTATCCTGTACCGACAGGCAACATAATACTGGCGGGTCCGAGCGCATCGATGTCCTCAAACAAAGGCGCCATAACCGATAAAGCCAGCTTGATCGCCAACGGTTCGCGATGGAATATGAACGATGTCATCCATCTCCCGAGCGCAATGGTTTACCCGACATTCGATTTTGAGAGTGCATCCAGTGGGTCGTTGAAATCGCTAGCGACGGCGAACACGGCAAATGGCGCCCTCAACTCTCCAACAGGTCATAACGGAGTCTATACATATGCCGAGTTCGATACGCTCATGAACAACAACCAAAATCTCTCACTGACCGGACCGATTTACGTCAACGCGCCGACAAACTCCCTTACCATAAGTAAGAACGTTACTGTAACCAATGGTTTCTTATGTATTAAATCGAACAATGCGTTCACTAATAGCGGCGGACTGTCAGTTACTCATTCGACGGCCACGGCCAAGACATACCCGGGGTTGGTTCTCTATTCGAGCGCGGGGAACCTGTCAACAATGACCGGTCGGGGTACGGCATATATTGACGGACTCGTTTATGGCGAGAAAACCTTCGACTTCACCAAAGCGACCTTCACAGTGAAGGGCTGCCTGCTGGTTTACGGCGTGCCGAATACCGCCAGCGTCATCATGAAGAACGGCACGGTTATTCTCCAGTACGATCCGAACGTTATGTCGACATTGGGTTTTACCCAAATGGGGACGCTTTATCTTAGCAAAGTTTTGAGCTGGCGCGAGGTTTTGGCTCCTTAAACGCTTGTCGCATCGGTGCGCCTATGCTATACTGCAAGCGTCATCACAAGGGAACTGTTTGTAACGGAGTGGGTTTTTGACCCGCTCTTTTTTTTCCGGTTTATGCGGGAGGAAAGTCATGAATAGAGAAATGATCGACGCTCTGAAACAAATCGAGCGCGAGAAGAATATACCGCTCGAGGTGCTGCTGGAGACGCTGGAAACGGCCCTCCTTAGCGCCTATAAGCGCAACTATGGCATGGTCCACGAGGCGCGAGTGACGGTCGAC
>JANXYU010000024.1 GCA_025355855.1 Actinomycetota bacterium | reverse complement strand
TACGCCCTCCCAACCCTGGGATTTCGAGACGACCGTCACGGCGTCTCTGGCGGGCGGCCGGCAAGGTCTTCGCGGAGCGAGCGGCAGCTTCATGGAAAACGAGGCCATTAACACATTTGAAACGGGAATATATAAAAAGATTGACGTAAATCTCAGCACCCAGAGCCTCACCGTGCTAGAGGGGGGCACACCCATATTCACGTGCCTCGTGTCGAGCGGCAAATCCGGGTATAGCACGCCGACGGGTGATTACAGTATCTACGCCAAGGACAGAGTGGCGCCGATGTCGTCGGCTCAAGACGCGGTCGAGTTCTACTACATTGCCGACGTACCCTATGTGATGTGGTTTAACGGCAACTACTCGATTCATGGTGCCTATTGGCACAACGACTTCGGCAATGTGAGGAGCCACGGTTGTGTAAACGTGTCCGTCGCCAGCGGAGAGTTTATTTTTGATTGGGCCCCGGTCGGGACGCCAGTGTCCGTGCACTATTAGTTGAGTTGCGCGCATCGGATAGTTTACCTGGCGCGATTCTTACTTAAGGGTTCGATCATAGTACTTCAAAATATGTAACCTATAGAAGATTGCCAGCGTATCCAAGAATACCCAGAACGCTGAACTTAATCTCACGGTCGTCGCAAATTGTTCTTCTACCTCTATCGGCGCCTCGACGATTTTCGTGTATCCCAGGTGGTGCGCGATGACTAGCAGTTCGAGATCGAAGGCGTAAGTTTTCACGACTGCTTTAGGAAGTACGTCCAGGAGTACCTGCCGCTTAAGCAGCTTCAATCCGGCTTGCGTATCTTTAGCGTTAATTTGAAATAGAACAGAAACAAGCAACTGATAAACAAACGATTGAACCCGCCTGAACATCGGATAATTCACCTTTGACTGCGGATGTCGCTTTGAACCGATTATTATGTCGGCATCACTATCATCCAGCAACCTTATAAAGACATCGATTTCTTTTGGATGGATGGTCATATCGGCGTCGATAAAAGTTATCAAATCGCCTGAGGCTTTAGCCGCCCCGTATTTTAGGGCGAAACCTTTACCGGAGTTTGTGTCATATTTTAATACCTTGATTGAGTGGCCCGCCAGGTCTTTAGCGGCTTGGTATGTCGGCTCACAGCCATCGCAGACCAACAAGATCTCATAGTCAAGTCCAATCTTTTTGAGTTCATCTTCCAGTTTGACCAAGCCTTTTTGTATCTTCTTTCCTTCTTTGTATGCCGGTACGATTACACTTAGCTTACGATTCAATCTCATCGCCAACCCTTGATCGCGCGCTCCTAATCCTTATGACCCTCTTTTTAGTTTCTACCGCCGCGAAGACAATACTCGACAACGCCAGGGTGATTCCCAGTTCTGACCAGGAAAGGGGTTTCGTCCGAAAGATCGGATTCAAAAACGGGATGTAGATGGTGGCCAGCTGGAGAACGAGCGTTAATAGGAACGCCCCCAATAAGGGTATATTGGAAAGAAGCCCTTGGCGAAAGAACGAGTCACGGTCGGAACGCGTGGCCAGCACGTTGCCCATCTGGCTGAGACAAAGGACCGTAAAAACCATTGTCTGCCAGTGGCCGTTGCCTTTAATAAAATAGGCCTGGGTGAACAGGCAAACCAGCCCCATGAGCAAGCCGACCCAGACAATGTCCACGCCGAGTCCGTGCGCGAAGATGCTTTCTTTCGGATGCCGCGGCGGCCGGTCCATAACGTCTCGCTCGGGCGGTTCTACAGCCAACGCCAAACCGGGCAAGCCGTCCGTGACCAGATTTATCCAAAGAATGTGGATTGGCAGCAAAGGAATCGGCAGACCGAAGAATGGCGCCAGAAATATTGTCCATATCTCGCCGGCATTGCTAGTCATGATATAGCGGATGAACTTGCGAATGTTGTCGAATATCTGCCGCCCTTCCTTGACGGCCTTAACGATAGTCGCGAAGTTGTCGTCCAACAGAATCATGTGAGACGCTTCTTTCGCGACGTCGGTACCGGTGATCCCCATCGAAACACCGATGTCGGCGCGTTTCAAGGCGGGGGCGTCGTTGACGCCGTCGCCAGTCATGGCCACGAACTGACCGCGGTCCTGCAGAGCGCGGACGATCTTCAGTTTCTGCTCCGGCGCCACACGCGCGTAGACCGCGATATTCTCAACCTGTTGTTCGAATTCTTCCAATGATAACGCCGCTAACTCCGGCCCGGTGATCAGCCGACGATGTTCATCCAGGATACCCAGACGAAGGGCGATCGCTTGGGCCGTTAAGGGGTGGTCTCCTGTAATCATGACCGGGTGTATACCGGCGCGCCGACATTCGATAACGGCCTGGCGCGCTTCCTCGCGCGGCGGATCCATTAAACCGACAAAGCCCAAAACAACTAGATTCGTCTCAATTGTCTCCGGCGA
>JANXYU010000016.1 GCA_025355855.1 Actinomycetota bacterium | reverse complement strand
AGAATCGTCGATGTCCCTCACCTCAAACTATCTGCAATCGTTTGCGTCGTGAACAAGATTAAACAGCGTAATCTTACCATTCTAAATGTTCCTAGTTAAGGCAACGCGAGAAGCGAGTACGACCGAGAGCGCAATTGATTTTCCCTAAAAGGGAAATGCTCTTTAGTTATTTTGAAGAAGGTTAAAAATGAAATACCCTGCTGAATCCTAAATCTAGCCACTGTAGGTTTCCGGCAACTGTGGCGGCGGCGGTCGCTGCCCCAGACTACGCGGAAATAGTACAGAGGGCTCAGGCGCGGCTGCCAATTCCGCCGCAGCGGCGGCGATGGCGGCGATTATGGCGACTCATATTGATTCCCCTTAACCCTTCTTCATCATTCCTCAGCATTTCCTCTTTATTTACTCTCCGATTAGAAGACTAAAGACGTTTAGAAATATCCCTTCATAGCCATCGTCAAGGTCTTGGTTGTGCGACCATGGTTTTCAACATTTCCTCCGTGATGAAGAACGACAAAGAAATGACCTTAAATCCTTAAAAATATGTCGCAGTCATACGTTTCTAAGAATACGCCTGAAGCAAGGGAGCCAAACGTTGAGGAATGTTGAGAAAGAATACTAATAGTAATAAAAGTACGCCGCCAGCCCCAGGGCACGCAAATGAGCACTTCCACAGTTCAAAACCGGTTCACTATGTCCATTTCACTACCTTTATTTGAGAACTATCATTTCTCAAATAAAAGTCTCATGCGGTACTCGCCTAATTATGCCAAAACACGCAATAACGCCTATACTCAATCCAAGGCAACGTATATGATTAATTGGGATTGAAAATAATACATATAGCGTAGCCATGAGGTAGATTCTTGGATAATGATTCAATAAGATCCGAAATTGAAAAGGCTCCAGAAAATTCCTTCAATTTCTTGGCCGATGACGAAGCTTGTAAGAATCTATTGTTCGGACACAAAGAGATTGCGGGAACCCTAAGTCGGATAATCAGGAACTGCCCCACACCATTTACCATTGGCCTGTTTGGAAAATGGGGAACCGGCAAAACCAATATAATTAATTTACTTAGAAGCAAGCTTTCGGAAACCGATTATATTAATATTATTGTCTTTGATGTTTGGAAATATGAGCACGACTCGCTGCGCCGACAATTCCTAATTGAGTGCGATGAGCATCTTGGCCTAAAAAAAGATTGGCGAAAAAAACTAAACCAAGATCTAACTGTCCCTGGAAAAATCCAGATTTCGGCTCAACTGCGCTTGGTTAGCGTAAACATCGCCATCGGCCTTATGTTGCTTGGTTTTCTCGCTGCTTTTATCTACTTAATCTTTTTAATCGGGTCCATTTTGAAATGGAATTGGACGCAAAACATTTGGGCAGCTGCTGGTGGCCCGCTAGTTGCGACCGTGCTTGCAGGAGTAATCGTTGGCTCAATTAAACCACTTTACGAATCATCAAAGACTGGCAAAACCGACTCTGCGGAGCAGTTTGAACACTTATTTCTTAACGAAGTTTTACAATCATCTACTATCAGCGAAGGACGTCTATTAGTTGTCTTTGATAATCTTGACCGGGTAACACACGATAAGGCAGTTGAGGCGCTTTCAACAATCAAAACATTTCTAGAAGTAAAGCCCCTTGCAAAAACGATGTGTGCAGATGCAGTATTTCTTGTCGCATGCGACGAAGCGGCGATAAAAGCGCATATTTCAACAGCATTTCTTGATAATAAGGACAATAGCGACGACTTCCCGCCTGGTGAATTCTTACGAAAATTTTTCAATACGTCAATAAAGATTCCAGTTTTTGCACAAACCGATCTTGACGACTACACTCGAGATCTTTTACGAGAAACAAAAACTCCTTCTTTAGATGAAGAATGGACGGCTTGGATTATTACAAAGGCCTTTCGAAACAACCCAAGGCAAATTAAGCAGTTTGTCAATACCCTGCTTGCGCACTTCCTTTTGGCTAAGGAATGTGAAAACGGGGAGATCCCATTGATACAACAACACGGAGCAATTACTGGCAACCCAGCCAGTTTAGCTAAGTTTCTTATTATGTGGGAACTCTATCCTAATTTAATGCGAGAAGCGAATGACAAATACTTTGAACTATCAGATATTGAGAATCTGTCGCACACAGATTCTTCTGCTACGCCTAAAGAAATCACCACATGTAAAAAATTCCTTGAAAACACCCAACCAGTTATTATCGATAACCTAGGTTTGTTTTTTGGATTTAAGCAATCGCGAGAAGAGAGGGACGTGCCAGAGGCTGCAAAGCTCATTGTCGCACTTCGAGACGGCAATTCAGATGATGTCCAAAATACACTTGCAGAGCTAAACGAAAATGAAAACGGCTTAAAGAGTTTTGAGGCCATTGTTCTTGCTGAATTAAACAGAAACATTGACAAGCAAACAAATCTTGTCGGCATCATTGGATCATCACTTAAAAGCTTACGAAATCTTAAACTATCACTTAGCACGCAATTCTATCCGGAGGTTGCTCGTGTCATAGAGCAAAAGCTGCCAGCGCACTTGGTGTACTTCGAACCCACCATGGTTTTTACTGAGATTTTGGATAAAACCAACTGCTACAGAACTAAAACACTGGATGAATATCTTGCCGCCATAAAACTCCAGACTAACCCAGACGGCATTACAAACCCAATTTCCGATTTTCAGAAAGAGGTATTAGGGAATATCATTGCTCACGCTTCGTGGTTATCTACTGCTGGCGAAAGTGCCGTTAAGAAATCCTTAATGGACGGCTATATTTTAGAACCAGAGATAGCCGACTACCTAACCGCAAACCCACAATATCAGAAGACTTTTCTGGCTGATGAAATAATGTTAAGACGACTAACAGCCGTCGGCTCAGATCCTGCAAGTGGGCTTAAGCTTGTTCAGGCATTCGAATGGATGAACCAATTTGAAGCCGCGATCCTAACACCAAAAGTTACAAATAGCTTTTTGGGTCTCTCCAACGACTTGCTGGGACAAGAGGTAAGCCAGCCTTTTGAAGATCGAATGAGCGACAAACAAGCTTTAGTTGATTGTATTGACTCTGCCGTGACGGCTTATTGCATCGACATAGAAGATTCGACCGTTGATGGATTGCTGAGCACAATTCTTACTAGCCTTGCGCAAGCAGATATTTGGCCGAAAAAACTTATCTTCATTCCACTGCTTTTCCGATTATTCCTCAAGAAGCGTAGAGACGATGCAGGCGCTCAGTTAATTGATTTCCTAGAGAACTGCGCTGTTGGGGATTTTGAAATAGCGTTCAGTAAAAACCCCGACATGAAGAACGCCCTTTTAAATGAATATCCCGAGCAAGTTATCATAAGGTCGGTTCGCGAAAAAGAATTTTTAGATATCGCATACCCCGTCGCTACTGCCGAGCTTAAAACCAAACTTCTAGTTTCACTAATTGAGCGAAACTATAACCTTGCATTTGATAAGATCCGCGAATTGCATTTCAAAGTTCGCCCGTTGATTCCAGTCGTCACTGCTTTATTAGATAAAGTTCTAGAGGTTGATGTTTCAGAAAAACCCGGATTCTATGAAGTCGTTCAACAATTAGGGTGTCCCCAGGCTCAGGGTCTTCGAAAGAAACTCGAAGAGCAAATAATTGGACTTCTGACGAGCATAGACCACCCAGAGCAGGCTTGTGGGGCGGAAACCTTTAGCAAAATGACTAAGTTACCTGCTTCTAATAAGGCGCGTATAGTGAAAAGCGTTATTTTCTGGCTAGAGACCCTGGATCCGAACAACGCCTATCAGCCATTTGCGCTTCAAATAATATTGGGTGCCCATACTAAGCTATCTACTGCGTTGCAGCGCCGTTTCACCGATTTCATATTTACAAAGCTTATTCTTCAGTCGATATCCGCTGACTGGGTATATTCAGGCGTTGAGATGCTTAAGCAACTAGGAATCGGCTATAAGGCCCATAAAGCTCAATTTGACGCAATGTACTCACGTGCAAACGAAGAGACAGACGCTTCTTTTCGTGAAGCTTTAATAAATGGGCTGCAGACGCTTGCCCCTACGAAGGCAACAAAAGTAAACGGAAATTTTTTGACGGCGGTTAGCCGATTAAAACTAGGTAACGAAAAAGACGTTGAAGCGGACTCCTAGCCAAGGTTTTTAGAAGGCCATGAATAAGAACAAATAACGATCCGATTCTGGAATCTCACGCTCCATATTTCCAAGGCCCTTTAGCGTCCAAGGGGTCACGTCTTGTATCTTAACATCAGGATGATGTGAGCAGCGCTGCTCTCCTTTTGTCTTCACAAAACCAAGGATATTTGCTAGGATATTTGCATGGTTCGTCCTCTTCGCCTGGAATATCCGGGTGCCATATATCACGTCATGAGCCGCGGCGACGCTCGCAAGTCGATTACCCGTTCTCAAAAAGATAAACGTCTGTTCTTTGAGGTCTTAGACGAAGCCTGCGAGAAATACAACATCTTGATCCATGGTTATTGCCTTATGACCAACCATTATCATCTTCTGCTAGAAACCCCGGATGGAAACCTATCGGCCGCCATGAGGCATATTAACGGCGTTTATACTCAACGATCGAACGCTAGGAACAAGACCGTCGGGCATATCTTCCAAGGAAGGTATAAAGCGATCTTGGTCGACCGGGACGAATACCTGCTTTGCCTGTGCCGTTATATCGAACTGAATCCAGTTCGCGCCGGCTTGGTCGAGAATCCCGAAGAATGGGAATGGAGCAGTTTCCGGCAAATATCGGGAAAGAGCGAGAAAAGGGTCGCGTTTCTTGAAACCGATTGGCTGCTGTCGCAATTCGGAAAGTCAAAGAAGGTGGCACAGGAGAGGTATATTGAATATGTAAAGTCGAGCGACGCGGCGGATGATAAGCCATTCGAAAACGTAGTGAGCGGAACAATCCTTGGGTCTGCAGAATTTGTTAGGATGTTCGATGAACCTATATGGGAGAAGGATGAGATTGAGGAGATCAGGCGCAAACATAGGCATACAAACCGACCGCCTCTTTCGGCTTTACTGCCGGCCGAGTCGGATGAAAAGTTGGACGACCGAAACAGGAAGATATTTGAAGCAGTGTTCGATTACGGCTATAGGCAAAAGGAAATAGCCGACTATCTTGGCATGCACTATGCTTCTGTCAGCAGGATTCTAAAGGAATCTGAGGGTATGTTAAGGTACAAGACGTGACCCCTTGGATGTTAAGATACAAGACGTGACCCCTTGGACGGATGAGGGTCACATTGGAAGCGTGCAATCTGCTAAAGAACAATTCCCGTACCCGGACGATCACATTTCGGTTGGGTTGTTTATACTAAAAAGTCTTGGCATGATTTAAAGGTTTTCGAACACGCAAGAAATGGAGGAGCGCGCTTTTCTGGCCGCCTTGGAACGATGTTTCAATTGATATTTTCCCATGGTCCGCCGGCAGTCCACGCCTTGTCCTCGATTTGTCCTCCACTTATTTGATGAACGACTGGCATTAGAAAATCTCGTAAATCGTCGACAATTTCGGCAAGCTCAACACTACCGGCTTCAAGATTTGTCTTGTCTGAAATAAAAGAACGCATTTGCGCAATCTTGGCTGCGTCTGATGAAAATGCTTCTGTGAGGGCCACCGGGGCCTCAAACGGTACAGTGGTTCCCCGACTTGCAAACGTGGCTTTAATCGCAGCTGATAGCGCTTTGCTCGTAAAATCAAACTCTTTGCTAAGAAGCCAGATATCTACATAATCTTTCATCCGGCTGTTGGCAATACCTTTTTCGACCATAGCGTGGAATTTTTCTGCTACGACAACTTCTTTTTGATATGCTCTAACCTTCGGGGCCGGCTGACCTAATATTGTTTGCATGGTTACAACCTCGACTGCACCGGGTGCGTCACCAAATCCAATATCGATTTGCATAGGAATTACCATCTTCCCAAGGCTCACACTAAACTTGACCCTTAGCCCGCCGTATTCGACATCTTCTCGTATTTCTCGAACCGAAATAGCATCGACATTAAATATTAGGCCGTCATCTTCTACTTCCGTCAACAAGATATCTGAAACCATCGACAAAATAGCTTCATCGGAGCTGTCTCCGTGACCTAGGAAGTCGATATCCTTTGTTGGACGATGAGGCGCGTCCATCCAGTGAGCAAGAAGCGTCGCGCCTTTTAGAATCAACCTATCTGCATGTTTTGACTTCGAAAGCCGATACAAAAATCGCTCATTTGCGTAGCGCAAAGCGACGAGATTTAATGATTCGCCGATTTCCTCACTGAAGTTTGAGAGTCTTTGCTTAATAGAAGCCGGCAGATTTGGTTTGGCGCCTTTCGTCATACGACAGCCTCAAGGTACGGTCGGATCACTTTCGTAACCCTATCAATAGTTGCGTATTTCCAGATCTCGTCAACGGAACACTTTTTCTGCTGGAGACAATCCTTAAGCGCCTCAATTGCAACATCCAGTCCTATCCTGTTCCGATATTTGAAACAATCCGCGATTGTTTTTGCCGGTGAATATACATTTACTGTTACCCCTTCTTTCTTAAAGGTCACAACCCCCTCAGTAAAAGCTTCTCCAGAGAACCGTACAAATCGAATAGGCGGGTAATTTATCCGCGGCGTTTCCGCACCTTTACCTATCGCCATCCAAACCATACTGGGAACTTGTGTCGTCATCTGATGATACTCAAGAGCGCTGAGCAGACACACGACTCCCTGAGGGGCCCTTATGCCTGCTTCAACAATTGAATCAATAACCACGTCCGCGTCGGATAGTGTGTAGATTCCCCGGCTACGTTTTTCAAGATACCCTTTTTTTACGACGGCGTAGATATACTTTCGCGGGATGCCATTGTCGGTAAGATCTTTCGGGCGCAGTACATGCTGCGTTTTTGCAAGTTCCATGATTTGGGTAATGTAATCTTTTTTCATTAGGCTCCAGGGGTACAATTTACCTATACTTATCTATATCTATAGGTATATTGTACCCCAAACACATAGGAGCCTCAACGCCGTTCCGATAAAACCAGGCCTAATCTTACCGATGCTCTAAGAACTGCCATTTTTATATTCCAAGTAATATATGAGACCTACTATGTCTCATTTCATACATTGAACATAATTTGCCCTGGTGGGAATGAATAAATATTTATCTTTCCTAGGGGGTACAAATTACCTATACTTATCAATATCTCTCGGTATTTTGTACCCCCCGGCGCCACACTGTTCATTATTTCTCGATGTTCAATATTATTGAACAAGCGAAATGTTGAACAGGCTACGCTGAACTGCTGATATTATGTTTTATGTAACGAATGTAAGCATATACGTAACATTTCGTACATTGAACATAATTTTCCAAGGTGAGAATGTACTATTCTTTCTATGCTGCGCCTCGTTTCCGACTGAGCATCCTGTTGAACATCTGCTCGCGCTTGATGTACTCAATATAGGCCACCTCTGACGCCGCGGCTCGCTTTTCGATCACTTCTTCCAAGGTGTATGGGCGCTTCATATCGTGCGTCCACCAAATATTGTCTTTGGTGACAGAGGATGTACTTTTAAATAGATGCTCGCTCGTAACGCACATGAATAGATTAGGAAGCTCCGATTCAACCTCGATCTCCGTACGTGGCGAACGCGAACTCTTGACCCACGCATGTCGCGGATCTTCATACAACCTGGCTAGAATCCTGATGAACTGGTTGCCGATATCCGGTTTTCTGAATACCCAACAAACGAGCGGAAAATCGAATGGCTTTTCGAACCACTCATTACACGAGTACGCGCCTACGTAGGTATCCATTTGACGACGCAACTTGTAAATCGACTTCGTGCCGCGATCGATTTCCAGATAAATCGATATTGACGGTTTCGTACGTGATCCAACTACAGGGAGGCCGAAACGAGAGTCTTCGTCGCGCCGGCGACCTAAGAGGTGTGCGTCCGGCCGAATTGTCAGATATTCTTGCTCCTCGACTCCATCCGGCCGGATTCGAAGCCTCTCAGTAGCATTGTTGGCGACAGCACAGCTCCTTAGCTGAAAACCCAAGCGGCCGCAATATTTATCGACGTTATCGTGCTCAAGGATACGGATTACGGCATCATTGACAGCCAAGCGATGTTTCAGGTGCATCGTGTAGAACGTGGGAGCCTTATAGTCGAACGAGAAGTGCCGGTAGGTCCAATATGAGGCGTGGCCTATACGGGCGCCTCTCTTAGTTATCTGATATACGTAGGGACGAGTGCCCTCCCCTGAGTTGGCTAGCGTCCGAAAACGAATTAACAACCCTAACTCTGTTAGTTTCTTCAAGGAGCGCTCGACGGTCGCCTGGCTACGCTTTCTCCTCAAGTAATGGCAGGCTTGAGTCGAAGACATACGGCCAAGGACGAAGGCAAGACCGAAAACGTCTCGATCCGCTTGATTCAGCTCTCTCCACCAGAAGTTCCAAGTGGGAGTTTCTTCGCGTTCATATTTCGGCTTCCGCCCCATGTGCCCCACTCTCCTTTTTGCCACTGTTTTGCCACTGTTAGTACCGCGAATGGTGGCAAATAGATACAAACACTTACAAGCAGATACAGAAGATTGTGCAGATGGAGACGAACATATACAAAAACATACCGACTGATACAAAGCCTTTTTCAATCTGACACGGAAGAGGCCGAAGGTTCAAATCCTTCATCGCCCACCATTTCACCGACCCTAGTGCACACCCTGAATTCTGACCGCTAAAAACTAGGGATTTCCCGAATAGCCGGTTGGCGCTGGAGCATTTATTGTTTTGATTACGAATTTTTAAGTGCGACTTGAAACGAGGTGTTGAACATGCCGGTCAGCCAGGAAACGCTCACTCATTTGCGTGATAATATCACCTATCCCGCTACAGGGGAGCAGATTATCCGCGCGGACGGAATGATGTCTGGGATCTCCGCGGCCGAGAGGGTGTCCAATATGGAAAAGATTAAGAGCCGCAAAACGTACGCTTCGGACCTCGACGTTTTAGCCGACCTGCAAGCCGACGAAGACAACACGATTTCGCTCTACGCCGGTCATGCTGGTCCTTACGTCAGGTTTTCACTTACGCCGCTAGCGATGTAGCGGTTGCGCCCGCGAGCAAAACAGCGCTAAGCTCTGGACTATGTTGGAGCAACTGGAGGGTTTTGCTTACAAAGTCCCAATAATTTTATTATTTGCCGTTCCGGTTATCCTAGCTCTCCTGTTTGTCGTTGGCCCGGTGATCAGGAGAGTCCGCTATAACCGCGCCGGTATTCTTACGCTCGCAGTGTCGATAGGGATTATCGCGTACCTTATCGCGGTGCGGCTGGACGCGTTCCGGTAGGCTCGAAGCCGATCGTCAGGCCCGGAGCTCCGCCGCGGCGGGATTGTGCGGCAGATGTTTCATCAGGTTCTGCCAACGTCTGCGCAGGATCAGGTAGTCGGCGCAAGCCTGCTGTTCGTTCTGGCGCAGCTGTTGAGCCAACTCTGGAGTCTGCATCGCCGACCCGTAAGCGGCAGTGTCCCCCTCATTCACGTAACGCTGGCCCAACAACAAGCAGGTACGCTTGATTTTGTCGTCCAGGTCTCCGCGCAAGAAACGGCCCGGATAAGGATCCAGGTCTTCGACCTTGACTGTTTGGGCGATACCTGCGGCAGGCTGCGTTAGCAGCTTTTGACGCGCATATATGAAACGCAAAGCGTTGATCCGAAATCCCATCCAATCGGGGACGCCACTGACAGGCGGCTTGTGCTTTATCCACAGCTCTTTGTCCATAATGAACTCAAAGCCACCCAGCATGGCATTGAAAACAAAATCGAGGTCCTCGCCTCGCGGTATCTTCGGATCAAAGGCTATATCGGTAAAGACTTCTCGGCTGACGACCATGTTACCGCCGAACGCGAATGGTGTCGAGCTGAAACGCTCGTCTCCGCCGATGACGGTCTCAAAGCCGGCATTCATTGCCTCCGCCCCCTGCCACGCTTCCCACCACGGATCACCCGTCGGCGGACCCATATAACCTCCGTCCGGCCGCATGTACCAACCGGCCTTCGCTTTAATGTCTGGACTGCCTTCGCCACCCTCCATTCGGTCTAGGGCCCGGTCCAGAAACTCAGGGTATTCAATGATCTCGTCATCGTCTATTAGAATTATGTTGGCGGCGTTTCCCGCGTGACCGGATATCAAACAGAGATTACGAATGTTCGAATAACCGTAGCAGTTGATTAGCGCGGCGGTCTCCCGCCCCAACTCTCGGCCCATTGCTCCGCGCAACGCGGCTACCCGAGCGGGAGTAACCAAATTCAAGTTGAGACGCGTGCGATACGGCCGAATAATTTCCTGGACTTTGTTTGCAGTTTCGGTTTCGAGCTCGGGATGAGTCGGCGCGGCGATTATCACGACTTCGAAGTCGGCGCGGTCAAGCGCGGTAAATGAATTTAGACAGCGCGCCAGCGTCCCGCTTTGGTTCAGGGGTGTCGGATGGTCATAAACGATGTCGACCGGATTACGCAAGGCTCCCTCCGCGCGTCCCCAGTAAGTAGGAATAACTATTGTCGTTTTCATGAGCCCATTCTATTGCTTCTGCTTCGCGGTTGCACAAATAGAATATGCCTTCGTGGATGAAATCCGTTCTCCAGCGTAGTTCAAAGGTCGCGTTTAGTCGACGATGACGCGATTGCGGCCGGCCTGCTTGGCTCGATACATGGCTTGGTCGGCGCGGCTGATGACGCTGAGATAATCGTGAGAGCCGTCGATAGTGACGACTCCGATGCTGATGCCGATGTTAAAATCGGCGCAACGATCGAAAGCATCGGGCATTGAACCCCGGATGCGTTCCGCAATCTCTACCGCCGCCTCTTTTTCCGTCTGGTTCAGCAAAATCGCGAATTCATCCCCGCCGAGGCGCGCCGCGATGTCCTCGGGTCGGGTATTGGCTCGGACTATCTTCGCAACCGCTTCAAGCAGCCTGTCGCCGTCGGCGTGCCCGCAATTATCGTTGACTGCTTTTAGGTTATCAACGTCGAGATAGAGGAATGCGGCCGGCACTTTCTTCTTAGCGCGTTCGACCGTTCGTTTGACAGAGTTTTCCAATACCCGGCGGTTATATAGCCCCGTCAAGTGATCATGTTCGGCGTAAAAGGATAGCCGCTTCTCATACTTGACCTTATCGGTAACGTCGTTCAAAGTCACGATTATGCCGGTGAATATTTCCGACACATCAAGCATCCGGCTCATATTGACTTGGAATGTCCTAACGCCGGTTGAGATTGTCAGATCCTTCTCGAACTGAAAATCCTGGTCACCCCTTCGGTCGAAAGCCGTTAATTCATCCTCCAGCCAGGCAACGCGCTCACCGGCGCGCCGGCCATTCTGGTAGTACATACGGCCCGGACTCTCCTGGCCGTGGAACAATAGAGCGGCCGCATGGTTCATGTTTCTAACCGTAAGGTCGGGCTTTAGGAGAATCAACGGAGAGGCAACACTTTCAAATACTGTGAGATATCGGTTCTTCTCCATTGTCATCTTACGGTTTCTATTCTGAAGATCAGCGGCGGCCTGGTCGGGCGTCAGCGCCGCCCATTCGCTGACGAAGCCGAGTTCGACGCGGTCAAAAAACCGATTAAGATATGTCCGGCCGAAAGCTTTGTCTGTTTCAGTGAAATCGGCGTGGTCGATAAGGTCCAAATACGATTGGCGATAGTACTTCATTAGGCCGAGAAACATAGTCATTGTTAAGCCCCGACTGCGGTGCAATTTGGCTTCCTCTATGCCGAACGCCGCAGTCGCATCGTTGAGATAGTCTTCATTTGGAGACAGTTCAGCCGGTTTGGCATGTTCCCCGGCCATCTTTGTCAGGCCGGCGGTCAACCCCACTATGGACGCGCGCCAGGCTTCTTCCAGCGTGGAAGTGAGTTGAGCGTACTTATGTTTCTTAGCGTAATCCAGCGTTCGCCGCATCAACCATTGTTCGTGGGATTGTGCGTAAGCCGCAATTTGTTTTGCCGTCATAGCGACATTATAGCTCGTCATGATATTGATGTGCATTTGTGCTATACTTGAGCAGTAGGTTTTTACAATTGAGCTTTGGTTACCCGCTTTGGATTCATTCTTCTGTGCAGAGCCCCGGTTCCTTTGAATGAGCCTCCAGCCTTCATCCGAAGGCGTGAGATTGTGAAGGGAGGAGAAGAATATGGGAACCAGACTGTATGTAGGAAACCTTTCCTACGAGACAACCGGAGACGAGCTCAAAGAGCTGTTTTCGGCTAGCGGCGAAGTAGTGTCGTCTGATGTCGTTATGGATCGCCAGACCGGCCGCAGCAAGGGCTTCGCGTTCGTGGAAATGGGCAGCGAAGAGGCGGCCAAGGCGGCTATTTCAGCGCAGCATGACGTCGAGCTTAACGGACGTAAATTAAACGTCAACGAAGCCAAGCCGCGCGAAGAGCGCAGCGGATCGGGCCCCCGCAATTTTGGCGGCGGGTACGGCGGCAAACGCTTCTAGACGCTAGATATAGGTTACATATAGAAACAGCCGGTGAGGCATCAGCCTCACCGGCTGTTTTCATTTCCGCGCTTTTTTGGCGTACGACTATTTTTCCACTAAAGCGGCTAGTCGGTCCAGGCTGTCGCCGGCCCCCGCTTCCATCCCTGACTCTAGAGCGGCATCGCGATCCTCAATCGTTTGAAACGTGGTGCGCGACGTCAGCTTGGTGTGGGTGGCGTCGATCTCTTCGAATATGGCGGAAACCATTTGCGTGTGGCCCGGCATATCTTCATATTCAAAAGATGACGCCATGCAACCGCTAGTCAGAATCTCCTGATATACCCCGTGAAACCCGGCTTCCCGCCCGTCGCCGTCGTGCTGAACGTACCGCCACATACCGCCGGGCCGGAAATCCATCTTCTCTACGGTCGTCGTCATGTTCCGGGGACCCCACCACATCGGGATCTGATTCGGATCCGTATAGGCGCGGAACAATGCGTCTCGGGGCGCGTTGAACACCCGTTCCATCAAGACCTGGTTGTCGGATACCTTCGTGAATGTCGTCTTGCCGTTATCCATGACGATTGCCTCCCATGTATCAAACCTCAAACTTATTCTTCGGGAACTGCATGACTATACCTTCGGTCAACGAATCGGTCATTGTCAATATCTGCCCGCTAACTTTGTCAAATAGTTGGATGGCCGCGCCCCAAACATAGCGTATTTTCGGCTAGCGGCTAATAGCGTGCCTTCGCGACAATCTTACCGCTTCGTTGTCGCGAGGGTACGTAGCAAAAAACCCGGTTAATACCAGGGCTTTTGCTAGTGTCGGCGGCTCCGGCCATGGCCTAAGATAATTTCACGCGTTTGATTTAGTGACAAGGGAGGTGTTGATAATGGATATCGGACAAGAAACGATGAAGCATCTTAACGAACACATTTCGTATCCCGCCAAGGGCGAGGATATCAAACAAGCCTGTAACATGATGGACCATGTCCCGGAGAAGGAACGCAAGATGGACATGGACATGATAAATGACCGAAAGACTTACGGGTCGTCGGATGAGGTCATGAAAGACCTCAAGATGAACATGTAGATGAACTGCGGATAATGCGCTTGCGAGCGTGCCTTCAGGGGTGCGCTCGCGGCGCGTTTTAAACACGTGCGAAAGGAATGTCATGCGGGAGGATGTAATAATGGAGAAGATCACCAAGACACCGGAAGAGTGGCGGGCCATCCTGTCGCCCGACGTGTATCAGATTACGCGGGCCAACGGAACGGAGCCGCCGTTTAAGAATGCGTACTGGGACAATCATAGACAGGGTATTTACGAATGCTCCAATTGCCAGCTGAACTTGTTTGATTCACATCAGAAGTTTGAATCCGGTACCGGCTGGCCCAGCTTTTGGCAACCAATCAGCCAGAATAGCGTTAGCCTGTTAGATGACAAATCCTTAGGGATCATGCGGACCGCGGTCGAATGTGCCCGTTGTGGCGCTCATCTGGGGCACGTGTTTAACGATGGTCCTCCGCCTACTGGTCTGCGCTACTGCATGAATTCGGCCGCGCTGAACTTTATCGAAGAAGAGCATTCTTAGCCTCCTCATCCTGGACTTTGGGATTATGGAGTGCTATTAAGAAGAAATGGAAATCATTTGGCACGGACGGAGTTGTTTTTCCTTACGCGGGGCGAAAACAACGATCGTTACCGATCCGTTCACTCCCGGCGATCGTTACGGTCCATTACCGCCATTGGCGGCCAAGCTGGTCTTGATAAGCCACGACCACGGCGATCATAACCACCATGAAGCAGTCTCCGGCGGTCCGCAGGTTATCAAGGCCATCGGAGAATACTTCGTCAACGACGTTAAGATTATTGGCTATCCGACCAATCACGACTACAACCAGGGCGCGGAACGGGGACGAAACATCGTCTATCTTATCGAGATTGACGGTTTCAAATTGGCACACCTGGGCGATTTGGGTGAGCCGCTGGCTGACGATTTGGCGACGCTACTGCACGGTTGCGATGTTCTGCTCGTTCCTGTCGGCGAGTTCTATACGATTAACGTCGCCGACGCTGTCCGCGCCATCGAGGCGACGCGTCCTAAAATTACGGTACCGATGCACTATCGCCAGGCCGGCGCCGGTGACACCCAGTTAAGCTACCTTGACGTCTTCTGTCGGGAGATCGGCGGTTGTCCTGAAGCTATAGATAAGCTTGAGATTAATCTTGACAGACCCGACGGGTCACGAGTAGTTATTTTAAGATTGATTACCGATTAGGAGGGCATATGTCAGCAGCCGACAACTGGTGGGTCTTCCCGGGCTTTGAGATTGAAACCGTTTTGTCCGAACTGGACCTGCCTGCCAATATCGCCTTTGTCCCGCGTCCCGGACCCCGCCCCGAAGACCCGCTGCTCTATATAAACGGCTTGTACGGCACGGTGACGGTTATGCGCAACGACGGTCGCGCCGACGTCTACGCGGGCGGTCTTCTAAACTACGAGCCGGACCACAAGTTTCCCGGTACCGGCGAATCTGGTCTCACCGGAATTTGCGTTGAACCCGCGAGCGGCGATTTATTTCTGTCGATGCTCTACTTCGACGAAGATAAGGTTAAAGCGCGCGTCATCCGCACGCATTCGGCCGACGGCGGGTTGACCATGGAATCATACGATACGGTCTTGCAAAACGTCCCCTCTATCAAAGCCGCGCACCAGGTGCAGGCGTGTTCCATCGGGTTTGACGGAAAGCTGTACGTCAATTTCGGTGACGGCATGATCGACCCCAAGACCGCCCAAGACGACGGCGACTGGCGGGGCAAGATTTTGCGACTGGAACTTGACGGCAACATACCTGACGATAACCCGATGCCGGGCAGCCCGATATTCGCGAAGGGCGTCCGTAATCCGTTTGGCGCCGCTTGGCGACGCAGCGACCAGAGTCTTTATATCGCCGATAACGGTCCGCACGTCGACGACCGGGTCTGCCGGGTAACCAGGGGAGAGAATCTTGGCTGGCCGGATGACCTGCGGCGGGCCAGCGTGATGTGGTGGAATTTCTGCCAGGCCCCGACGGCGCTTGATTTCAACCAGACGGGCTCGTTCTCTGACTACTACGATGACGAACTGTTTGTCGCCGTGTTCGGATCCGCCTACGTAAAAGGGCCGACGCACAAGGGAAAGAAGATTGTAAAGATGAGTCTGAGTGACGAGGGCGGCATCAAAAGCTACGACGAATTCGTCGCCTACACCGGCGAGGGTCCCGCCTCTTGCTGCGGGCTGGCCTTCGGACCGGACGGCTTGTACTTTACCGACCTGCACGGTGAGTTCGAGGCTGACGGCCAACCCAGCCGCGGCCATTTGTTTCGAATCAAAGAACTAACCTAACGACGCAAGTTAATGGTTTTCTATAGGAGGTTTTACGATGAACGTTCCTGACATACCGGAGAACGCGTCTCGCTGTATCTGTCCCAACTGCCCGACCTACAACGACTGCATGTCCTCGGACAAGCAAAACCTGTTCTGTTCGCGGGGGAAATCGAGCTGCAAGATCGATTCGAATGGCTGCATCTGCGGGGAGTGCCCGGTGGCGGACCAGTACCGTCTCAACAATCTTTATTATTGCGAGCCGTAAACGCGCTGGAGGCTAGGTTTTGTGCCCGGCTATCTCCAGCCGAACCATGTTGACTCGGATCGCGCCGGCATCGTCCGCGGGATGGTCGGTCACGTAAGCGTCAATTACCTCGTTGATGAAGGTCGGCTGTATCGCGTCCGGTAATCGGTCCAGATACGGCAGCCAGGTGGTTCTGAACCATCCCTCTAGCTCGGCCCGCGTCGCGTGGGTTACGACCTTTGGAATCAATGCGGCTCTGTCGACAGTCAAGCCCGCGTTCTCGGTCCAGCCTTCGTATTCGTCCGGCCCATAAAAACCATAAGGGAACGGGAAGTCACCGAAGTAGTCATGCCATTCCGGGCGCTCTATGATTTGATCAGCCGCTTGAATAATGTCCGCGGCGTTACCCGCCCCGCCCATCTGCAGCAAGAGCCGGCCGCCGGGTTTTAGAGCGGCGTAAATTCCGGCCAGCACCGGTGCGTGATCTTTCACCCAATGCAGCGCGGCCGTTGAGAATGCCACGTCGAATTCCTGCTTAAACGGCAAGGAGCTCGCGTCGGCGACCACAAAGGCCAGGTTGGGATAGTCCCGGCGCGGAAACGAAGCCGCGGCGTACTCGATCATTGGCGCTGACGAGTCGATACCCACCACAGAACCGTCCGGAACAAGCGCGGCCAGCGCGGCACTGATCTTCCCGTCACCGCAGCCGATATCCAAGACGCGCTCAGCGCCTCGCAATTGAAGCTTCTCGATTAGCTCTCCGGCGAATCCGAGCTGGGACGATGAATGCTGTTTGTAATCTTCGGGGTTCCATTGATAGGCCATAAGAGGAGTATAAATTAAATGAGGCGTGAATTTCGAAATGCTTTGCCAGAGGATGTTTTGAGGTATTTCTCGAATCTGACTGCCGTCGTTTTGTCAGAAAACGCACCGTACCAAACAAGTTCGATTGATTGGTATTTAGCGGTTGTTTTTACCTTGCCGGCCCTGTGATTCTTGAGCCTGTGATCAAGGTCGGCCGTTTGTCCTGCATAATACGCATCGTCGGAAAGCTTAAGTAGATATACATAATGCATGTAATTGATTATGGACCGCCCTTGCGCTTTTGGAAAGACCGTAAGTCAGCCCTTCTGCGCTGCGATTGGCCTCGCAGACGCTTCGGCCGTATGAAGCTACGAAGGACATTCTCCGCCACTTATTCCCTCTTGACGAAAGCCTGGCCTGCCATTCGTAGCCCGTTTAAGCGATTGCGAAGCTTGAGCTAAAATCGTGGCGAAGAATGGAGGCGAGGACCGGATTCGAACCGGTGAATAGCGGTTTTGCAGACCGCCCCCTTAACCACTTGGGTACCTCGCCGGCCAGTTGGGGAAATGAAAATGGAGCGGGAGACGGGATTTGAACCCGCGACCCTCACCTTGGCAAGGTGATGCTCTACCACTGAGCCACTCCCGCTCGCAGTGTTCAATTATACGGGATACAGACAGCAGCGGGCAACTCGCCTACTCGCGGGAGCGATTAGGTCTCGAAGACCTCGTTGATCTTGTCGATCAATTCGGTACGAAAGAATGGCTTGACCAGGAATCCGTCAACGCCCTCCAGCTCGAACAAATCGCGCATCTTGTCTTTGCTGGTAATAACGATGACGTGGACATAACCGGGATCACCGGGTTTGGCGTCACGCCGCAATGCCTGAATTACGGCATATCCGTCCATATCCGGCATCATTACGTCCAGCAGGAGCACGTCGGGATGGGATTCGGAAATCTTCTTCAATGCCTCGGCGCCATTGGCAGCTGTTTCAATTATGTGGCCTTCGCTCTTAAGCATGGCCTTGGTGATTTCAACAATGGTCGGGCTATCGTCCGCGATTAGAATCTTCTTTGGCTCGCCCATGCGTTCCTCCATTTTCTGACTACGCTAATTGCGCAATATTGCGCCGACATATCTCAATCAAAACATCTTCGAGAAATCCTCCGGCGAAATCAGCCCAGTCGCCACGCTGGCCCTGGGCCAGGCCGGTTATGGCGTTATTATACTCTTTCACGGCGTCAGCCGCCATATGGCGCGTTCGGTAAATATTAGCGAGATTGATGTGCGCCAGGGCGAACGAACGGTCAATATAGAGAACTCGCTTGAATTCGCGGACCGCTTCGTCCAGCTGGTCTTGCTGTTCCCGGATCAAGCCAAGAAGATAGTGCCCTTTGGTTGACATGGGCTGCAGATCCAACACCCGAACGGCCTCTTTTAACGCCTTATCTGTGCGACCCTGGTTTACGTAAACATTAGCCAATAAGATGTGCGCGTTTGCATTGTCGGGGTCGAGGCGCACCAGTTTAGCGGCTTCCCGGCCCGCCGCTGCGAAGTCTTCCTTGACAAAGTGTTCATAAGCGGTCGCGTAGAGACCGGCTTTGTCTTCATCCCGCCGGAAACGAGCGCGTTCCGCCGGACGGGCCGCGGCTTGCGGGCGGACTGTCTTAGCGGCGCCTCCAGCGGTCGCAAAATCGACATAGCATAGGCCGGCTTTGGCCTCGCCAGCGTCATTAACCAACGCTTCTGTATCCTTCTTATAGACATACGCCATACCCAGATGCATCGGGATGAACTCGTCATTGATCTTATAAAGAGACTCGGCGTGACCAATGAACAAATAGCCGCCGTCGCGCAGCCCCGAATAGAAATCATTCATCACCTTGCGCACCGAATCCAACTGAAAATAGATTGTCACGTTACGGCAGAATATTATGTCCCAGCCGCCCAAGACAAGCGCCGGGTAACGCTCTGTGACGAGGTTATGATAAGAAAAGTTGACCATCTCGCGAACGCTGGGGTCGACACAATATGATTCGTCCCCCACTTTCTTAAAATACTTTCGTAGATAGTAGGTCGGTGTCTCACGAAGAGCTCTCTTACGATAGCAGCCTTTCTGCGCCTCAGCCAGGACGTGCGTGCTGACATCAGTGGCCAAGATATCGATGCGCCACTCCTCCGGGTGCGGCAGCGTTTCCAAAAGTGTCATCGCCAGGGAATACGGTTCCTCCCCTGTTGAGCAGCCGGCACTCCAAATGCGCAAAGTGCGATCCCCGGTTTCCTGCTTTGCCCGCACGATGGCAGGCAATACCACCTGGCGTAACGCATCGAATTGCGGCGGGTTGCGGAAAAAGCAAGTCTCGTTGACGGTCACGAGGTCCAATAGTCGTTTAAACTCTTCATCACCGTGAATCTCATGAGTCAACAGCCGGAAATAGCTATCGTAGTCAAGAATATCCCGCTGCCGCATGAGCGTATTCAAGGCAGTCCGCAGCGACTCTGTCTTATAGTCGTCCAAGAAAATACCGCTCTTCTCGTGGATGTAATCTCGGAACTCTCTGAACAGTTGCGTCGTTAGCTGGGGGAAACCGTTATCGTTCATTTCAGGCACCGCTCGATCTCAGACGCGATGCGCGCGAGAGGAGTCGTGCCGTCCACCGCGCCGTTTTCTACGGCCACGCGGGGCATACCGAACACGACGCAAGTCGCCTCATCTTGGGCGATCGTCAAACCGCCGGCCTTTCTGATCTCCAAAAGTCCGTTGGCGCCATCGTCCCCCATACCGCTCAGGATGACCCCAACGGTACGATCACCGCAGACCGTTGCGGCGGAAAGCAGCAGTTTATTGCATGACGGCCTGTGACCATCCGCAGGCGAGGCCTTTTCCAAGCCGACAAGGCAATCTTTCTTTACGTAGATGTGATATTCATCTGGCGCGAAGTAAACGGTACCAGGCAATATTTCTTCCCCGTCTACCGCTTCTTTCACGTTTAGAGCAGTCACACGGTCCAGCCACTCAATCAAACCCTGGGTAAACCCCTGAGTGATATGTTGAGCGACCAAAACGCCAGCCGGCAGATTTACCGGCAGTTCTGAAAGAATCTTTCTGAGCGAGTTGGGGCCGCCGGTGGATGAGGCGATCACAACCAATCCGGATGACCCTTTGCTATCGCAAGCGCGGCCTTTTTTAATAGTTTCGCGACCGTGTATATGACGGATCACCTGCACATTGGCAAATGTCTTGAGCGTCTTCAATAAGGCTTGTCCCGCGGGCGTGTTTGCCTTGATGTCGGCTGTCGCCGGCCGCTTTATGACAGTAAGCGCGCCAGCCGCTATGCCGTCGAGCGCCTTAAGCGCCTTTGTCTCGCTGGATATCAGGACGATCGGCAGAGGGTTCAAGCGCATGATGTCTCGAATCTTATCAACCGGGTCTTCCCCGAAGGAATCCAGATCCAGCAGAATGATGTCCGGCTTCTCCTTGGCGATGAGCTCGAGCAAGCCCATCTTGTCCGCGACGGCAGCGGCCACGGCAAAGCTCGGCGCGGCTTCCATCAATCTTATAAGCGCCGTCAATTCACTGTTATTGCTGGTCGCTATGAATACTCGCAAGCTGTCCTGCATGTATCGAACCTTTCGATTTTGAGCGCTCTAATCCAGTTTGAACTTGCTGATTATTTCCTTGAGTTCGGCGGCCATTGTCGCCAGATCTTGGGCGGAGCGAACGGATTCCTGACTGCCCAAAGCGGACTGCCGGGCGACCTCGGAAACTTCATTCATGGTCTGAACCACCTGTTCGCTGGCTGATCTCTGTTGCTGGACGGCGCCTGATATCTGCATGGCCAATTCAGCCGTATGCTCTGTCAGTTGGCCGATTTCCGAGAGTCTCTCACCGGCTTCGCGCACGACACGGGCTTCATCCTCAGTACGCTTCTGGCTCTCGTCAGTCGCCATAACCGAGCTGTTGACAGCCGTTTGAATCTCTTTGATCTTACCGGCAATCTCTTTCGTCGAGGATGTGACGTCCTCGGCTAGATTGCGAATTTCTTGCGCGACAACGGCGAAGCCCTTACCGGCCTCGCCGGCGCGGGCCGCTTCGATGGCCGCGTTCAGCGCCAGCAAGTTCGTTTGCTCAGCAATGTCGTCGATGATGGCCAGGATCGAACCGATCTCCTGGCTCTTTTCTTCCAGCGTCATGATTTTTTGCGCGTTGCCGTAGGTGACTTCTTTGATCTCTTCCATGCCCGTCACCACATCTTCGACCGCGTCCTGACCCTTTTTTGCCTTGTCCAAAGCGTCATTGGCGGCTTCGCTGACGCTCTCTGCCGCCCTGGCTACCTCTTTGGCATTGGTCGCCAACTCATTGACCGCCGCGGTAACCTCGCTGACACTGGCTGCCTGCTCATTCGAGCCGGAGGCCTGCTGCTGTGCCGTAACCTCGATCTCCGACGACGCTGAGCTTAAGTGGTTGATTACCTCGCTCATTTTCTCTGTGAGCGCCCTTAGGCCAGCGGTCATCGTATTAAAGCTGCGGGATAGGTTACCCAGTTCGCCCTCGTATTCTGGCGCGCTGACCGTGAGGTCGCCTTCGGCAGCCCGTTGGGCGAGGCCCGACAGCTCACTGACGCGTTCCTGCAGAGTCTGGCGCGCATCGGTCTCCTGGTCGATGATGTCATTTAACTTCGTATTCATGAAACCCATCACATTTTCTAAGTTACCGATCTCGTCATGGCCGCTACTGTGAAAGCTGACCGAGGTATCACCTTCGCCCAGCTTAATCGCATTGTCGACCAGCTGCGCGATAGGTTTATTTATTGAATTGGATATCATGATGCCGAACAAAAGTATCGCTAGGAGAAAGAACAGCATCATGAATGTAATCACACCTATCCCGTTAGTACGCAGGCTGGACAGGTTCGCTTTGGCCAGCCTTATTTCGTTCGTATTATGCGTTTTTAGGTCATCGAGCGTGACGATCAACCTTTCGTCCGCGGCCTCCATTCTGCCGTCGCTTGCTTGCGCCGCGACTAAATCGACGGTCGGTCTCTCCGCTACCATTCCTTGGATAACAAAGTCCAGATTGTCGTAAGCTGCCTTCACCTTACTAACGAGAGCGTGGCTGGCCGTGTCTTCGGCTAGGGTTTGGCTGCGCTGGATGGCGGCCGCCGCGTTTTGTCGTGCCTGGTTGACCTTGCTAGGGGCCGTGAGTTTGTAGGCTGGCACGACGTCCCGCAAGACAACCTCTTCCATCTGCCAAACCGCCAGTGTGATCTGGTCGACCGAGGCAGAACGGTCAAACGCGGCCGAAGCGTTGTCCATTTCACCGTTGAGACGCACTACGCTTACCAAACCGACGCCGCTGCCAATTGTAACAACGACTGCCGTCGCTACCAACATCAGAAGCAACCGTGTCTTGATCTTAATGTCCCTTAGTTTCATGTTACTACCCCCTTATGAAGCCGTTAGGCAGCAATCAGCTGCTCGATCACGCTCAGTAGATTTGCTTGGTCAAACGCTTTCTTAACAATATACGCATCCGCGCCGGCGGCGATGCCGCGTTTCCGGTCCTCCTCTTTCTCCAGTGTGGTTACAATAATCACCGGGATATCGCTGTAACGTTCGTCGGCTTTTATTTTTTCAGTAAACGTCAGGCCATCCATGCGCGGCATCTGCACGTCGACGACCAGCAAATCGTAACTATTCTTAGCGACTTTGGCCAGCGCGTCGACGCCGTCGACCGCTTCATCGACTTCATACCCCGCACTAATCAAAATGGTCTTCTCCAGCTCTCGGATGGTAGACGAGTCATCCACCACCAATATCCTTTTCGCTGCAGCCATTGGAGCCCTTTCCCCTGTGCCAGCGGCAACGGACGTCGGCACAAACGAAACCGCCATCAAGTCCGGGGGGTTCAAAATCAAGACGACCTGCCCGGAACCCAAAACCGTCGCTCCCGAAATGTTGCGCAATTCATTGAAATGCGGACCCAGCGTTTTAATAACAACCTCTTGTTCGCCCACTATCCTGTCCACTAGCAGCCCGAGTCGTCGGTCCCCTAGATTTAAAATCACGGCGTACGTTTTATCGCCGGCTTCCGAAGCCGGCAAACCCAATCCCGTCGCCAGATTCATGAGCGGTACGGCGTGGTCGCGTAGGACGATCGCCTCGCGACCTTCGATTGTCTTTATCTGACTTGAGTCGACTCTAATCGCTTCCTCAACGCTCGTCGTCGGGATACCCATTTGTTGGCCGCCCGCGATCACAAACATAACGCGAGCCATAGCGAGAGTCAGGGGCACTTTTAGGACTATCGTCGTGCCCTGACCGAGTTCGGTCTTCAGGTACACCATTCCCTTCAATTCCTCGATCTTACGTTTGACTACATCCATTCCGACCCCGCGGCCGGAAATGTCCGTGATTATCTCGCTTGTCGTAAATCCAGCTTGAAATAGGAACTGGATGAGTTCATCCTCGCTCATCAAGGCGGCATTTTCCGCGGTAGTGAGGTTAGCCGCAATAGCTTTAGCCTTTACTTTATCCAGGTCTATCCCGGCGCCGTCGTCTGATAGTTCAATAGACACATATTCGCCTTCCTGACGAGCCCGCAGAAGCAGAGTGCCTCGAGGCGGTTTCCCCGCCTCGGCCCGAACGTCCGGCTCTTCAAACCCGTGGTCCACGGCGTTCCTGATCATGTGAATCATCGGCTCCCCGACCACTTCGATCATGCGGCGGTCAAATTCCGTTTCGCCGCCCTCTATCTTCAATTCAATGTCCTTGTGAAACTGTTTGGCCAGGTCACGAACCGGGCGTGCAAAAGTGTCAAACAACGTCGCTACCGGCACCATCCGCGCGCTTAAGACCTCCAACGTCAACTGCCGGATAAGCATGTCTCCCTGCGAAGCGTCCTCTCGCAAGCTCCGCTTTAACCGAACCAATGCTTTCTCCATGGATTGCCGTCCCGCTTCGATTTCATCGAGTTCGATTCGCATATCGTCCTCAACTCTTAGGACGCGAGCTCGGTCGCGCAGGGCCCGCATGCGAAGTTCTTGATACTGATAAGTGTCCAACATCTCTTTAATCACTGTAGCGCGGTCTTGCTGCTTGATATGGTTGATAACCATCTCGCCCGCAAGATTAGCCAGATCGTCAATTTTCTTGGAGGATACCCTCACCGTCTCTTCCGGTTGAATCTTGGCCGCAGTCGAGCCATTACCGATTGGCGCTTTCCGGGACGCGGCCTTCTGCTGCTCGCCGGGTGCGGTAGACCCTACGCCCTTTAGCGGCGCGACAGGAGTAACCGGCGGTTCCGCTGGCGCCTCTGGCGGCGCCGTCTCTTCAGCCGAACATGAATCTTGTCCGGCCGTCCCGCTGGCCGCAAAATCGTCCAATAGGCCGCCAAGGCGATCGAATTCAGTGAACAAATTATCGGTCGCTTCTGCCTCAAGCTTCTTCTTGCCGTCCTTGACCTCCCCGAACAGGTCTTCCATTTCGTGCGCCAGGGCCGCGATCGCCTCCGCGCCCATCATTTTGGCCGCGCCTTTGATAGTGTGAGCCTCTCTGACAATCTCGCCTAGGGTGTCGACGTTGGTGGGGTCGCTCTCCAATGCTAAAAGGTCCGTGTTCATTGTCGCCAAATGTTCCCGGCACTCCGTTATGAACTGAGAAATAAATGCCGAATAGTCAAAATCATCAGGCATTTTCTCTCACCTCCAGAAGGTTTGACGCCTTCAATAGTCCAACGAGGTCGTCTGCGAGTTTGAACTCGCCAGTGAGATGTTCGGCTTTGACTTTATCGATCGTGTTGAGAGGCGGGTCTATGGTCGACGTCGCGATGTCCCAAATGCCGAGTATTTCATCCACGAGCAAACCGGCTGTTATAGCTCCATTTATGCCTAGGATGACCGGCCTGCCAGTATCGTTTTTCGTCAGTGACAAACCGAGCGCGCTGCCCAGGTTGATCACGGTTACTATGTCACCGCGCAAATTTGTAACACCCATTATCGCGGCGGGTGAGCCCGGAACCGGCGTAATCTTTTCAGGAGTGAAAATCTCGACCACATTCTCTATGTCCAAACCATAGCGTTCTCCGTTGAGGCCGAAAACTATAATGCGCATTTGCTCTTCATGTTCGGATGCTTCAGTTCGCGCCAAACGCGTGGCGCGGTCATGCAAAATCTGCTGGATCTCTTTGTCCGTCACGACTTCACCCTCTTCGCCTTCTTGAGTTTCTTGAGCAAGTCAGTATCGGCTATGTCGATAATTGGAGCCACATCCAAAAGCAACAAAAGATGCTCGTTTTCCTCGTACGCGCCGGCAACCAGAGCTTCCGGAAGCGGCAAATTAGCCGGCACGCCCATGATCGCGTCGGCGTCCAGGTTAATGACATCCAGAACGTTATCGATGAGCAAGCCGGCGCGGCGGTCGCCGCAGTCGACAATCACTATATATGAGGTAATATCGGCGGTCGCTTTGCCAAGGGAGAGACGAGCCGCCAGATCTACGACGACGACCAGTTGCCCGCGATAGTCGATCGCGCCGACGACGAACGATGGCGCTTCCGGAACAGGCGTCGTCTCAACCATGCGGGCAATCTCCTTGATCGAGTTCGCTCCGATGCCATATTCCGACCCCGCGAGCTCTATCGTCAGGGCTTGGCGGTCGTTGATTTTTGAGCTAGCCATGGTTGGCCGTCCCCTGCCCGGCCAAGATGCTGCGCACCCCGGCCATCCCGATCCCTTCGTCCTGGAGGAGATGTTTTATTTGTAGAATGCGATTAATATCCGAGCGTGAAAACAAACGGTGTCCGCCCGAAGTTCTGGCCGGACAAATGACTTGATAGCGCAGCTCCCAAGACCGCAGGGCGCCTTCACTCACACCCGTCAGCTTGGCTACGGTGCGGATTGGATAGACCGCCATCGTCTGTTCGTCTCTTACTTCCGCTGGCTCCATGTCTGATGCATTCCTTTCGCGCGTTTCGCGCGTGGCGAAAGGTTCTCAAAAACTTATACCGAACCTCAAACAATATTACATTACTACTAGTCGGCTTGGGTGCGCAGATACTTTAGCCTCACCTATTTTTGCCAGGCATCAAGCCCGCTAAAAAAATTCTTGCCTTTTGATTTACAAAGGCGTAAGATTTCCTTTATATCTAGATTGTTACAGTCGTAACAATGTCGTAGAAGCAGCCAATAGGAAGCAATTTAGGAGGTGTTGGTTTTGGTTGACGAGGCAAAGAAGACCGGCGGGGACAGTGAAAAGATAGAGTCCATGCAGCATGAGGGCAATAAATTTCCCCCGCCACCAGAATTCGCCGCAAAAGCGGTGGTCAAGTCCATGGCCCAGTATAACGAATTGTACAAGAAATCAATCGAGGACCCCAACGGGTTCTGGGCTGAGCAGGCTGAGGCGCTCGATTGGTTCAAGAAGTGGGATACAGTCGAAGAGTGCGACTTTGACACACTCGACATCTCTTACTTCAAGGGCGGCAAGCTGAACGTTTCGCACAACTGCCTAGACCGTCATCTTCAGAGCGACCGGCGCAACAAAGCCGCAATCATCTGGGAAGGCGAGCCCGGCGACACCGTCACCCTCACCTACGAGGAACTTCACTATGAGGTCTGCAAATTCGCCAACGTCTTGAAGAAGAACGGCGTAAAGAAGGGCGACAGGGTCACTCTATATATGCCCATGGTTCCTGAGCTCGCTATCGCTATGCTGGCCTGCACCAGAATCGGGGCGCCGCACAGCATCGTTTTCGGCGGATTCAGCGCCCAGGCGATCAGGGATCGGATTCAAGACGCCGACGCCAAGATCGTTATCACCGCGGACGGCGGTTACCGCGCCGGTCGAACAATCGACCTCAAGGGTAACGTCGATCACGCTTTGGCCGAATGTCCTGGCGTTGAGACCTGCATAGTCTTCCGGCGCACCGGACAGCAGATTGACATGGAACCGGGGCGAGACGTCTGGTGGCATGAAGAAATGGAAGCTGACGGCATAAATCTGGCCTGCGCCGCGGAGCCGATGGACGCCGAAGACCTACTGTTTCTCCTCTATACCTCCGGCAGCACCGGCAAGCCGAAGGGCGTCATGCACACGACGGGCGGTTACCTGCTTTACTCTATGTTGACCTTCCAGCACGTTTTCGATTACCGCGATGAGGATATCTTCTGGTGTACCGCGGATATCGGCTGGATCACGGGCCACAGCTACATCGTTTACGGACCTCTGGCCGCCGGGGCCACCAGCTTTATGTACGAAGGTGTGCCCAGCTATCCGGCTCCCGACAAATTTTGGGAACTGGTAGAAAAATACCGGATAAACACGTTCTACACGGCGCCAACGGTTATTCGCGCCTTGATGGCTTCGGGTGAGCAGTGGCCGGAGAAGCGCGATCTGTCCTCCCTCCGCCTGCTCGGCACGGTCGGCGAGCCGATCAATCCGGAAGCCTGGATGTGGTACTACAAAAACATCGGGCGCGGCAAGTGCCCGATAGTCGATACTTGGTGGCAAACGGAAACCGGCGGCCATCTGATCACGCCATTGCCGGGTGCCATGACGCTGAAGCCGGGTTCCGCGAACCTGCCGTTCTACGGTGTCGAGCCCGCCGTTCTACGGGCTGACGGTACACCGGCGGATGTCAACGAAGGCGGCATGCATTGCATCAAAAAATCGTGGCCGGGCATGACCCGTGGCTTGTACAACGATCCCGACAAGAAGCGTTTCCGCGAAGTTTACTTCTCTATGTTTCCGGGCATCTACTTCTCCGGCGACGGTTCACGAGTTGACGCGGACGGCGACTACTGGCTTATGGGCCGGATCGACGACGTTATCAATGTCAGCGGGCACCGCATCGGCACCGCTGAAGTAGAAAGCGCGTTGGTCAGCCATGATCTGGTAGCCGAAGCGGCCGTTGTAGGCTTCCCGCACGATATCAAAGGCCAAGGCATCTACGCTTATGTGACCCTTAATCAAGGCGTCGAGAAATCGGACGACCTGATCAAGATCCTGGGCGGACACGTCCGGGAAGAGATCGGACCGATTGCCAAGCCGGATGTCATTCAGTTCGCCGACGGTCTGCCGAAGACCCGAAGCGGGAAAATCATGCGGCGCATCTTGCGTAAGATAGCCGAAGGGGATACCGGCACGTTAGGCGATACATCAACATTGGCCGATCCTGGCGTTGTTGATGATTTGATCGCAAACGCGCATCCTGGTCATAAACTGAAGTAATTTGTTCGAGGTAAATTAGAAAGGCAGGTCCCAATCGTGGGACCTGCCTTTTTTTTGTAAATAACATCGAACGTGATGTTAGGCCGGAACGCGTGTTCTCGCGAAACAAACCTTCCGCTCTTATCGCCTGACGTGCTCCAACGCCGCTTTGGCCACTGCCTGACCCGCGGTAACGCAATCGGGGATGCCGACGCCGGAATAAGAAGCGCCAGTAATAAATAGACCGGCGTGAGCTTCCTCTCTTTCGCGTATCGCGGCAATCCTCTCGAGATGACCCATCGAGTACTGCGGCATGGTTTTGACCCAGCGGGTTATGCGGGCCTTGACCGGCTGGGCGGTGATATCCATAATATCTTTCATTTCGTCCTTTACCAAACGCATTATCTCTTCGTCCGACAGGCTGACTAGCTCTTGCCGGAAGGCACCGCCAACAAAGACGCGGATCATAACATACCCGTCCGGCGCGCGGTCCGGCCATTTGGTCGTCACCCACGTCATCGCCATGATTTCCCGGCCTTCGACCTTGGGCACCAAAACGCCATTGGCGTCCAATGGAAGGGCCACGTCTGCTTCTTTATATACGAGATTGACAGTAGCGGAAGAAACGCACGTTATGTCCCGCAAGGTCCCGGCCAACTTATCGTCGAATGTTTCCACCAGGGCGCCGGTCTGCGGCGCCAGCGAGGTCAAAATCACCGCGTCCGCCTCAATGTCACCAACGCCCTTGACCTTCAAGACGTACGACGTACCGCCGCCTGTTAAGGTTTTCTTCTCAATCGTCGCGACATCTGTCTTCAACTTTATGACGTCCGGTCCGATGGCGGCCGCCAGAGCGTCCGTAAATGTCTGCATCCCATTCTTAAAAGAAACAAACATTGTCCATCGTTTCTTGGGAGGCTTAGGCGCGTCCGGTTGCCCTTCAAATTCCTCGACAGCGTCCGCCGGCGGCATGGTTTTCTTCATCTGCGCCATTTTGCGCTTGCTTTTCAGCATGGCCATAATCAAGCTGCGATCATCTTTTTCCATCTTCAAGAAGCGAGGAAACGTACTGGCCAAGCTCATCGTCTCCGGATCGCTGGCATGGATGCCGCCGACCAAAGGTTCGGCCAAGCGGTCCAGTATCTCCCGACCCAAGCGCCGGCTGACGAAGCTCGCCAGCGTCTCGTCGTCGTCAAGATTTTTGCGCCTCGGTATGAAAACGTCCATTGCCGCGCGGATCTTGCCCGGCCAGGTTAACAATTTCGTCCCGATAAAGGGTTTGAACTTTGTCGGAATCATCATCATGACGCCTTCCGGCATGCGGACAAGTTTGCCATTGGTTAGTATATATGTGCCGCCTGACTCCGATCGAGTACCTCTAAGGTCGTCTTCAATGCCGAGCGGTCCCGCCAGCTTTAATACCGCGGGTTTGTCGCTGATAAAGCAGTCGGGCCCACACTCCAAAACAAAATCATCTTCGAGCACGGTTAATATTTGACCGCCAGCTCGATCGGACTTCTCCAGAAGAAGCACTTCAACGTCGGACTGACCTTTTAATTCTTGCGTTAGAGCATACGCGGCCGACAGCCCTGTCGCGCCTGCCCCGATGACGACAATACGTTTCATCAACCTACCAACCTTTCTCGTGTAGTTTGCGCTCAACCGCCGCCGCCATGGCCGCGATCACCGCTTCCGCCTCATTTAAACAATCTGCCCTGGCAAAATTGATTCCCAGGTCATTGGCTTGCTCTTTCATTAGAATATCTACGTCGTACAAGGTTTCCATGTGGTCGGCGGTGAAGCCGATAGGCATAACCAGGACACCTTTATTATTGTGGCCGGCCAGTTCATCCAGAGCGTCTGCCGCGGTTGGGTTTAACCACTTGCCGGGCCCGTGCCCTTCGCTTTGCCAAGCCAATCGCCATTCGGCCGTGCCCGCGGCCTCGGCTGTTTGCTCGACCGTGGCACGAACTTGATCGGCGTACGGATCCCCGGAGTCGATCAAGTCCTGCGGCA
>JANXYU010000005.1 GCA_025355855.1 Actinomycetota bacterium | reverse complement strand
GGCGGCCGCGTTTGACTGGTTGGCGCCGTTCGGTGCGTCGTTTCCGGTTGCCGCGGCGGTTCCCCCTGCGGCACCCTTGTCACCCCCACCCGCTTCGGCGGCAATCCGCTGTTTCAGACGCCGCAAAGCCTGGTCAACCTGGAACTCGTCACCATATATGAGATAAACCGGTTTCAGCGTCGTAGCCAAAATACCCCTTGTGCTGTTAATACTTCAGCGCTACGTAGCGATGAAGTGATGCGTGACCAGGCGGCTCTTATTTGCTTGTGGAAGCGGTGATTCTGGCGCCGTCGGACTCTATTGTAACAGAGCCGTTTTGGTCTGTTCGGAATACACGGGCGCCGATACGCCGGAGCGCGTCAAGCGTTGTGGGGGCGGGATGATGGTAAGGATTGCCGACACCTACGGAGATGACGGCCAGTTTGGGACGGATCAAGCTGAGGAAGCGGGCGTTGGCCCCGGTGCGGCTGCCGTGGTGCGGGACTTTGAAGACGTCGACTGGTCCAGCCTGACCGTCACTGATGAGATCGTCTTCCGTTGTTGTGTCGATGTCGCCGGCGAACAGGATGCGTACTTTCTTATATTTAATAAGGGCGACAACCGCCCCTTTGTTCGGGTCATTCATGCCGGCTTCTCCGGGATCGGGTGACAATATCTCGACCGACAAGTAGCGGCCGACGTTGATTTGTTCGCCCTCTTTGGCAGTCGTTTGCGCCGCGCCGCGGTTGGCCAGATATGTAAGAGCTCGCGACCAGGCGCTGGGCGGTCTTTCAGTTACGCGTGGGGGGACGATGGCGCGATCAATAGTATAGTCGCGGGTCACAGCCGCCAGTCCGTTGGTGTGGTCAGAGTGTTGGTGGCTGGTGATAAGGAGGTTGATACGAATGACGCCTAGGCCACGCAGGGTGGGCTCCGTACTGTCGGGATTAGGTCCGCCGTCGATGAGAATCGTGGCACCGTCCGACGCTTGGATTAACACCGCGTCGCCCTGACCAACATCTAGGAAAGTGACGCGCAGCCCTGCTGGCGGGCGACCCTGCCATGTCCGACAGCCAAAAGCGGTCAGGGTCACCGTGATGATAATGATCGCTGCGGTAGCCTTGCGCGCCCAACGACGACCAGGCCAATCCCTGGCAAGCGATGCCTTCGGCGGATGCTTGGCGTGATACAAATAGGCGCCGGCGATTGCTGAATAGTAAATGGTTATAAGGAGATTGGTCAGAACGGGCGTGGCGGGCGTGGGCACAGCGACGGACGCATATGGCCAGGCGGCGAACCAACGGGCGGCCGCGCTAATATAGAGTAAGGCCAGGTGAGCTGGCCAAGCTGCGGCTGTGGCGAGAGTCGGCGACACCGCCTTGCAGACGGGCATGAGCATGCCGATGACTTGGGTCGGGGCGATTGCTGGTTCTACAGCCACATTGGCTGCGAACGTTATCAGGCTCAGGCGGCCGAAGACGGCGGCCAATATCGGAGCCACGCCTGCCTGCGCGGCAATGGTCACGGCCAGCAGATTCTCGACGAGCGACGGCGTTCTAGGGGTGATTGAGATGTAGTCGAGCAAGGGCTGATTGAGCACAACAATGGCGATTGTGGCTCCGAATGACAACTGGAAACCGATATCGAACAATATAGCCGGATCGAATGCCAGCAACGTAAACGCCGCGGCGGCCATAGCGGCCGGCGGATTAATTCGGCGGGCACCCTGAACAGCGGACAGCGCGATTACGCCCATCAACCCGGCTCGCAATATAGATGCCTGCAGACCGCAGATCACCATATATGAGACGATGATTAAGCTGGTCAGCAGGTATACAATAGTTCTGACCACCTGATTTGCTCTTTGGGTCGAACCCAACCGGTTAAGCAGCCTGCCGCACAGGAGCCCGACGGCCAGCACCAGAATCGTGACGTTCATGCCCGACACGGCTAGAATGTGCGACAAACCAGTCGTCTTGAAATCCGCCTTTGTTTCCGGAGATATGTTTACCGTGTCCCCGATAACAATGCCCATCATCAGGCCAGCCTCGTCCTTAGGCAGGTTGTTGCTCATCGTCTGGGATATATACTGCCGTATCGCCAGCACAGGTTTGGCTCCGGCGACCGCTTGGGCGATGGGTCCTTTGGCAGCTCCGGTTCCGCGTCCATCTCCGGCTTTGGTTCCGTTCATCGTGTTCGGTGCAGCGCTGGTTGAGTTTGTTATGTCGTTAGATGGAATTTGTATGCCGCGAGACGAGGTTGGTGTGTTTTGCGACTGGATTGGTGTACCGCGGGTGGCTCCGGCGACTAGGCCCGCGAACGCGAATGCCGCGACCAACAGGATATATAGAGTAATCATGGCCGGTATCTTTGCGAGCGCCGGCCGGCTACTGTGCCACGTCTCAGTTGCTGACCGGCCACTGTTCCACGTCTCAGTTGCTGACCGGCCACTTCCCGACTTTGTCGTTATCGCCGGCCGGCGCCTACTCCACTTCCTAATCGTCAACACGACTACGGCTAAGAACATAACCAGCCCCAGCGCGATTGCGACGCCAACCCGCGGCTCCGCTCCGATCCACGCCGCGCCTCCACCCTTCGCCCCGACCGCGATCCCGGCCGCAAACGCGACAACCAAGACCCAGAACTTAAGGTTAACAGGCGCAGAGTCAGGAGCCATTGTCCTCTTCATGTTTCACTTCAGCGCTACGTAGCGCTGAAGTCTTTACACATCGTTCTTTTTTCTTCTGCGAACCGCTGCCAACACCTTTGATAATGGCGCCAACGACCTCAACCGGCCAGAAGCATTCCGCATACTTTTCATGCTTAACACGCGTGATCTTCAAACGTGCATCCGGGTCACCAGCGGGCTGATCAGATCGCACGATCTCCATGATTTTTGCGGCGTCTCCCATTCTGCTAATGACTAGCCGGTATCCATTACCTCGTACATCTAGCCACCTGCTCACTTTCGCAATCGTCGCTGGCGCCGCGCCAATACTATTGCCTATTTCATCATATGAACATCCGCATACAAGCATGACCGCGATCCGTAATCGCCTGGCCATGTTCGCAATTTCCTGATTCGACATAAGATCACGCAAAACTAGACCTGCTTCTTGCGAAGTGTCAATAGAAGACATTGCGGCAAACAAATCGATTACAAGAACATCCGATTGAACGTCAGTGATTGAATTAATGTTTTCCGTTGTCAACAACCTCCTTTCTTAAGAATCCGAGTGCTTCAGCGCTACGTAGCGCTGAAGTGTACACGGCTTGGGGTTTTCTTTGACCTGCAATTAATTTCAAGCAGATCCAATTCATTCCACGTAGACAAGTGGTTTTAATTTGGCTAGGGTTTTGGGGCCAATGCCGCGAACATTTCCCAGCTGACCCGCGTCGGTGAAACCGTTGTGTTGTTGACGGTAGTCAAGGATGCGGGCGGCATACGCGGGACCGATGCCGGGCAGCGTGTCGAGGTCGGCGGCGGTGGCCAAGTTAAGATTTAGGCGGCCGTCGGAGCGCCAAGCGGGGCCGCGGCCAGTGTTGGGATCCGAGGCGCCGGAGCCGTCTTGGCCGGTGGCGCCGGAGCCGGCGGCGTCACCCGAGTACCCGTTTGTCGTAGCGCCAGACCCGGCCGCACCATCGATGCTCGAGGCCGATACGCCAGAGCCGCCGAGGCCGTTGTCGAGAAGCGCGGGGGTCAGGGTTTCGCCGGCACGGGGTACATACACGCGCTCACCGTCTACAACCCGACGGGCCAGATTGATACGGGTCGCGTCGGCATTGGACGCAAGGCCTCCCGCCAGAGCGATTGCGGCGTTGACGCGGGACCCTGTCGAGGCGCGATAAACGCCGGGCTGTTTAACCGCGCCGCAAACATAGACGTAGGCGTACGGGGCCTGTTTGTCTGTTCCTGTCGACCCAGCCGTGCCCCCTTTGCGGGACGTCGCCCCCTTGCCTTCTCCAGCCGCCGTGCCGGACGGGGCGGCCCGCGCTGTCACCGTTACGCCCGACGCCAGGCGCGCGCGAACTACACCAGCCAGTGAAACAAGAATGATTGTTACAGCCAACGCCAGAGCGGCGATAACTTGCCAGCGATCAAGATGTTGATCGAAACGGAACGATAGAAAGTCGCAGATGGTATCGATCATGTCCGCGCGAGGCGGCTTGTCGCCGGTCGAGCCGGTCGCGTCGGAATCAAGGTCAGACGTGGTGTCAGGCAGTCCGAGACGAGAGCGCACGGAATCCCAAATATGGTTCAGTTTCATAGCCGAACCATACCATTATATTAAGTAGTTGTCGATTATTTTCTAATCTTTTATGACGCCACGCCAAAACGTACGCGTTTTATTTGGTCACGATGTTAATCAGCTTGCCCGGAACGGCAATAATCTTCGCGATCTCCCGCCCGCCTAGATGTTTCAGCACGTTTTCCGAAGACCGGGCCAACGTTTCCATATCTTCGCGGCCAATACCCGCCGGCGCTTCCACGCGGTCGCGCAGCTTGCCGTTCACCTGGACAATAAGCGTTATCGTATCCGAGACGACCAGATCCGAATCGAACGCCGGCCAACCGGCGGAGTGCACGCTATATGCCGCACCCTGCGCCTCCCATAGCTCTTCCGCTAGATGTGGCGCGAACGGCGCCAGTAGTAACGTCAATGCCCAGCTGGCTTCGCGCACGGCCCCCGCGTCCCGAATTGAGGCGTTACTTTCGTTATACTTACTCATCCCGTTGACGAGCTCCATGATGGCGCTAATGGCGGTGTTGAAGTTAAAGCGCGCGACGTCCTCACCGACCTTCTTGATCGTGCGATGGGTCAGCCCGCGCAAATCACCGGCCAAATCGGGTGCGTCCTGACCAGACCATGAGATGTTTTCAGTAACAACACGCCAGGCGCGGTTGAGGAATCGATATATTCCTTCGACACCCTTGTCGCTCCACTCCAGATCCATCTCCGGCGGCGCGGCGAACAGAATGAACAGCCGGCAGGCGTCCGCCCCGTATCGCTCCATCATCATATTAGGATCGACCACGTTGCCCTTTGACTTGGACATCTTCTGGCCGTCCTTTATAACCATACCCTGCGTAAGTAGATTCACGAACGGCTCCGGCGTTGGCGCCAAACCCATTTCGTAAAACACATGCGTGAAGAAGCGGGCGTATAGGAGGTGCATGACGGCGTGTTCGATACCGCCAATGTACTGATCGACCGGCATCCAATAATCAACCGCCGCCTTGTCAAACGGCCCCGCCGTTGAACCTGGCGAAGTATAGCGCAGGAAATACCAGCTGGAGCAGGTAAAGGTATCCATTGTTTCCGTCTCGCGCCGCCCCGGCCCGCCGCAGGACGGACATGGAACATCGACAAACGACGGCATGTCGCCGAGTGGCGACCGCCCATTCTCGCCCATGACAACTTCCGTCGGCAGCAGAACTGGAAGGTCCGCTTCAGGCACCGGCACAACACCGCATTTGTCGCAATAAATGACAGGAATCGGATTACCCCAGTAGCGTTGACGGGAAATCAGCCAGTCCCGCAATTTGTAATTGATCGCTCCCTTACCGATTTTCTTCTCTTCCAGATAAGCAATGATGCGCGACAATGCATCAGCGCTGGACAGGCCCGTGATAACCCCAGACTCGATCATGACACCATCGCCGGAATAGGCCGCCGCCATTGTGGCGCCGTCCAGCAGCTCTCCAGAGGGCTGGATGACAACGTCAACCGGCAACCCGTACTTGCGGGCGAACTCAAAGTCGCGCTGGTCGTGCGCTGGCACCGCCATGACCGCGCCTGTGCCATAACCCATCAAGACGTAGTTGGCCAGGTAAATAGGTATATGTTTGTCGTTCAGGGGATTGATGACATAGCGACCGGTAAAGAAGCCCAGTTTCTCATTTTCGGCGCTGGCTCGGTCGATCGAAGTCTGTGCCGCGACCCTAGCCCGAAAATCGGCCAAACCCGGTCGAATGTCATCGTCAACGATTATCTTATCCGCCAACTCGTGCTCGGGCGCCAGCAGAAAGAACGTCGCTCCGTAAAGCGTATCGGGACGCGTCGTAAAGACGGTAATGATCTCATCCTCAACCGTATCTTCATCTAAACCTGCCAAGCGGAAATCAACGGAAGCACCCTCGCTGCGGCCGATCCAGTTTTCCTGCATCAGCTTGACACGCTCCGGCCAACCCTCGAGCTCGGCCAGCCCGTCCAGCAACGGTTGGGCGTAACCCGTGATCTTAAAGAACCATTGGGCCAGCTCGCGCGGCTCGACCAGTGTTTCGCAACGCCAGCATCGGCCGTCCTTTACCTGCTCGTTGGCCAGCACCGTCTCACAAGAGGGACACCAGTTAACTGGCGCCTTCTTGCGGTAAACCAGGCCCCGCTCCAAAAACTTAAGGAATATCCACTGGCCCCAACGGTAATACTCAGGCTTGGAGGTATTGACCTCGCGCGACCAGTCGTAGCTGAACCCTAGTGACTTCAACCCTTCGGTCATGGAGGCAATATTGCTGTCCGTCCATTCAGCCGGTTGTACACCGCGCTGGATGGCGGCGTTTTCGGCCGGCAAACCGAAGGCGTCCCAGCCGATGGGGTGCAAGACATTGTAGCCCTGCATGACATAATAGCGGGCGATAACGTCGGCGATGCCGTAGTTGCGCACGTGTCCCATATGCAGTTCGCCGGAGGGATAAGGAAACATCTCCAGGACATATTTCTTGGGTTTTTGCGGGTCCTCGTCGACCTGGTAGAGGCCGGAAGCCGTCCACCGGTCGCGCCATTTGCGTTCAATCGCTTGGAAGTCGTAACGTGGGGCCATAAAACTCCTTGCCTAGGACGTCTACCTGCCCATAATAACAAAAAAGAGCCCCGCAAGGCTCCCTTTGCTGTATTTCAGACCTAATCTGGTGGAGGTGGGGGGACTCGAACCCCCGGCCTCGTCCATGCCGAGGACGCGCTCTCCCACTGAGCTACACCCCCATCATAGGAACAACGAGCATTATAAGGGGTCATGCCCCTTTACGTCAATTTGACCACGGGAGCGTCTTGCCACAGCTGTTCCAACCGATAAAACTCTCGCTCTTCCGTCCGGAAGACGTGAACGACGAAATCGATATAGTCAAGCAGCATCCAGCCGGTATCCTCCGCGCCCTCGCGCAAATACGGTTTCAAACCGGATTCCTTTTGCAGCATATCTTGGATGTTCCGGCTGATAGCGTGTAGCTTGCGCGGATTATTCGCGCTCATGATCAAGAAGTAGTCAGTGATTGGAAACGTTTCACGCATGTCCATGACGACGATGTTTTCGGCTTGTTTTTCTTCAGCGGCGGCGATGGCGACGCGGATGGCGTCCAAGGTGCGATTACCCTCGGCCTGAGGCTCTCCCACTTAAATATCCTTTCCTAAAATTACGCTGATTTCAATGTCTGTACGAGCCGTTGGCGAGATCTTTACCTCACCGGCGCCCAGCAGTTTGGCAATATCGGCCGCCATTTGCTTAACCTGAGGATTGTTAACAAAAACAACAATCTCGGTGACGGCATAGTCGGACCGGTCGGCATTGCCTGTGTTTACCACGTTATAACCGGCTCCCGTTAACTTATCGGCAATCGTGCTCGCAAAGCCGGCGGTAGATGTGCCATTCAATACTTCAACCTTCTTCTGCAACATATACTCTCTGACCTTATCCGCGTAGTCCTTGCCGATTATAATGGTGACGTCGGCGACATCCTGCGGCAGATTGTTGACGACGACTTTGCCCAATCCCAGCAAGGTCTTCACTTTGGCGGCCGCCTCCGTGGATTGTGCCGTATTGGAATAGATGACGATCTGGGTTTCCGTATAGTCAAAGTTGTCTGCGTTCTTCGTATCGACAACGCGGTAACCGCTGTCGGTCAACAGTTTTGCTAGGTCAGTCGCAATTCCCGGCTCGCCTACCCCGTTCATGACGCGGACTTTGATGTCGTTTGCTTTGCCTGCCTTGGCTAGTTCCGGGAAAACGCGATTTATGAGAGCGGCAACAGCCGTTTTCTCTGGTTGATAGAATATCCTCTGGTTGACGGGTATCTCCTTGACCGGCAGCGTTTGCACCTTCACCGCGGCCGGGCCCAATGACGCCAGCACTCGGGCGAGGTCGGTAGCCTGGGTTAGGCTGAAATCACTGTCATAGGCGCTTTTCAATGATTTCATGATCGTCGGCAGGCGCGTAAGCGTGTCGTCGCCGGTGACTTTCTTCTGCAGAGCCATGATCAGATTGTTCTGCCTGTCGACCTGGGGCAATTCCTTTTCATCTTTAGAGGTCGCGGCCGTAAAATCAAGCGCCACCTTGCCCGACGAATTCTTACCATCTACGATTACCCCGCCTACCGCGTCGATTATCTTTATAAACCCTTTATCCGTGACTTTGACGAAGTGGTTGATTTTGATTCCCGTCAGATACTGCACGCTGGCTTCAGTCAGGGCTATCTTGCCCAGGGTATAGGCCTGTTTCATGTCACCCACCCCGTGTCCGGGAATCTCAACCATTGTCGCCGTGGGAATCGCAATCACATCTAAATGCTTGGTCAGCGGGCTGTAGGTAGCGATCTCGAAAGTCTGCGCCTCTTCTCCGACGCTTGTGTCTTTAACGCCCACAACCAGCGCTGTGATGCGCTCCTGCGGTTGCTTGAGCGCCGCGCCGGTCAGCGAGTTGCCCATAAATGGCAATTTGTTGACGTCGAACCCGTAGAGGGAAAAAACACCCACCCCGGCGGCAATCAGTATCAACAAAATTGCCGCTACCCACACTATCGTGCGGCGGCGGCGTTGACGAAGATACTTTTGTTTATTGCGTGTACGTTTGCCCCGATATTGGGAGAGATCGCTCATATTATCCTTTGTAAAGGCCAGTTTCTGTGATATATTCTAGCACTCCCAACGGCACAAGGTCGGCAATCGGCCGCCCTTCCCTTACCCGGTGGCGAATGTCGGTGCTCGTGATATCCAGGGGAGTCATCACTAGCCACTCCACCCGCTCGGCCACGTCCGGCGTGTCGCTGGCCGGATATCCGGGGCGTACCACACCAACCACTCTACCCAATTCGAACAGCCTCTCCGGGTTCTTCCAGGTGTCAAGCTCGAGTATAGAATCAGCGCCGGCTATAAAGAACAGGTCGGCGCCGGAATACTCGCGCTTAAAGTGTTCCATTGTCTCAGCTGTATAGGTCGTCCCGCTTCTGTCCAGCTCAAAACGGGACACGGAAAAGTCGGGGCGGCCTGCGACGGCCAAAACCAGCATCAGGTAGCGGTCTTCCGCCGGAGCCAAATCGGCCGGGTCCTTGTGCGGCGGTTGGCGGCCGGGTATAAAGACCACGCGATCAAGGGAAAACTCCCGGCTGGCGGCGTCGGCAATCGCGAGATGAGCCAAATGGGCAGGGTTGAAAGACCCGCCGAGCAGGCCCACACGCTCGCGCCTATTTTGTTTTTTGCTTGGCATCGCTTTTTTGGGGTTTGAATTCCACGGCCTGGTTACGGCCTCCGTCTTTGGCTTTGTAGAGCGCCTTATCGGCACAGTCGATCAGCTCTTGTTTGTTTGACGCGTCATCTGGCATCGCCGCGACGCCCATGCTGATCGTGAACTTACCGCTCGGCATCGCTTCTTCGCCGAAGAAGCTTTCCGCGGCAATCGCTTCTACAATTCTTTTCGCCAGTTTTGTGGCTTCGACCTTGGTTGTTTCCGGCAATACCATGACGAACTCTTCGCCGCCGTATCTGGCTATAATGTCAGTTTCGCGAGTCATTTCGCGCATTATGCCCGCGACAGTCTTAAGGGCGGTATCACCCCTGGGGTGTCCGAACTGGTCATTGTATGACTTGAAGAAATCGATATCGGCCATGACCAAGGATATCGGATGCTTATAACGCCGGCTGCGGCGAAGCTCTTGGTCCAGCCGCTCCTGAAAATAGCGATGGTTGAATAGCTTGGTGAGACCGTCGGTAATCGCGAACTCCATGGTTTGCTGCATCGCCTGAGCTTTCAACAGAGCGATCGCCGCCTGGTTGCCTAGCAATTTGAGCGCTGAAATCTCCCGGTTGGTAAAATCGCGGGGCGAAAAATCATCGACATACAATATGCCGACGACCCGGTTGTCGAGGCGCAACGGTACGGCCACCAAAGATTTGATGTTCTCCTGCATGATCACTGAACTGACGGCTACAAAGGATGAGTTGATGTCGGGGATAACTACTGGCTCGATACTGCTGAGTATCCGGCTTGTCAAACCGCCTTCGCGTTGTTTCCACCGAGGCAAATCGCTGAACGAAGGCGAGAAGCCAAGCTGCGCCGCCAGGTAGAACTCCTTCGCTTCGCGGTCATAGAGCGCCAGGCTGCCTGCCTTGGCGGACGATATCTTGACCGCGCTATCGACAATGGTCGTCATGATGCGCGCCAGATCCTCTTCCTTGGTCAGCATCAAACCGATGGAATAGAGTGCCTGGTGCTCGCTTAGGGCCGACTCAGTCTCGCGGTAAAGCCGGTTGTTTTCCAGCGCGACTGCGACCTGGTCGGAGATTACCGACAACAACCTCAGGTCCTCGTGGTCAAAAGCGTGGGTTTCCTCGGTGGAGTGCAAGATGATGACGCCGTATACTTGCTCCCGAATCATGACCGGCACGGCGATGCTTGATTTGATGTGCATCTCCATCTTTAGCGGCGTAAACCGGCTGACGTGCCGTCCCCGACTGTAGTCACTAGGCACATCGGGGGCGATCAGCGGCATTTTCTCTTGAGCCACCCAGCCCGTATACCCCTCACCCAAAAAATGTTCGTTGCCCTTCATGTCTTTATTGAAGCCGTACGTTCCCATAACGATCAACCGATCTCGCCGAGCCTCGTCTAGCAACAATATCTCGCCGCTTTGGGCTTGGCTAATAACCTGGGTCGCGAACGCCAAAATCTTGTCGAGCAGACTTTCCAGGTCAAATTCTCCTGAAATGGCTCGCGCTACGTCGGACAGGATCGTGATTTCGTTGAGATAGCGGTCGGGGCTGGCCGTTTTGGCCGCTTGCGCAGCGCCGGCCCGTCGCAATTGCATATAAAGCAGGAGAAATAGCGTAATGACTATGGCGGTCAGCAAGGTCACGATAACAATGTTGATCGGCTGCAAGTTATCTGTTTCCTCTCGTTTGGCTTTGACAGGCCTGTTACAAGAATCCAACTGTCCCTATTATCGGCTAGTTGCCTCAGAAAATGTATGCGTATACCGTGTTTTTGTTTAGAGATTGTGTATTTCCTATTGATAACGGGCGTGTGGCATTGTTATACTCTGTTTAAACTTTTTATCGAAAGGAGCTACGGTATGGTGCGGACCAAAAAGAATGTTCTAGACATCAATGATATCGAAGAGATGGGTACCGGTACCTTGGCCGAGAAACTTATGCTGCTGTTTGAAACACGCCTGTCGCCTGATCTAGATCCGTTCACGTTGGTCGAAGTCGCCGAGGGTACGGGCGGCTCGATCTCGCCGACCTATCTTATGAACCTGCGCGACGGCAAGTTCTCGAACCCCAGCATGAGCAAGGTAAAAGCTCTCAGCAAGTTTTTCAGCGTCCCTATCACTTATTTCTACGATGAGGACGGCGCCGACAGCTTGCGTGATGAAATCAGGGATGATTTCTATAAGGCCATGGACGCTCTAAGCGACGAAGGCGTCCGCCGTCAGATTGCCGAGACCACTACGCCCCGGGCACAATCTGTGATAATCAGAATCGTCCAGGACAGCAACAAATAGCTGACTGGCTTTTTAGGAAGTCTGTTCCCCGTCCTTGGCTCGCCGCCGGGACGGGGTTTCTTTTTTCTCAGTCAACGCCAGCCTGCCTTCATTGATGAGGCGCCGGCCCGACTTGACACCCTGGTCGGTTGTGGCGATTCCCGTAGAAACCCGCAAACGACCCACTTGCCCGTCAATCTTGATCTCAGAGACAAGTTTTTGTATTAAGCCGACAATGAAGGCCGCTTCCGTTTTATCCAGGCCCGGGAGGATGACGCCGAATTCGTCGTCTCCAATGCGCGCAGGAATGCAGTATGTGCACACATTCTCCCGGATAACTCGTCCGATCTGAGCCAGCGCGTGGTTGGCGACCGCGGTCCCGGATTCTTTCGCGAATACAGTGAATGCATCCACGTCAAACAAAGCGATTGATAACGCTGTCTTCTGTTCGCGGCTGCGGGCCCTCTCCTCTTCCAAGCGGTCGTAGAAATAAGTGCCGTTGAAAACCTTGGTCAGCTTGTCGGTAACGGCCGCTCGATACAACCGCGCGTTCTCAATCGCAATCGCCAGTTGGTCAGCCAGGGTAGACAAGAGTTCGAAGTCCGTCGGCGTGTAGACGTCTCCAGACAGCTTCTCACCCAGCACAATGAATCCGATCAAGTCGCGGTCAATGAACAATGAGACAACGATTCCGCCACGCCGCTGGTCGTCGACTACATCCTGGACTCGATGTTGGGCGGCCTTTAAGCGCGCGACGAAAGGATCATCGGCTTCGTAGTTCCACACGGCCACGGTCTTTTCGTCCGCTCCGGCGAACGCGCCAACCTCATAGCGCTTCGCGTCCGCGGCGCGCACGAAGATAACCGCCTGACTGATCTTCAAAATATCTTGAATCGCGCCGGCCGTTCGATGCAAAAGGATGTCTAAGTCAAGAATCGTCACAACCATGCGCGAGAACTGCTTGATCGCGTCTTGATATTCATACCTCGTTTTAAAAAACAGCCTGTCAACAACCCGCTGGACTAGACTTCGCAACGGCTCGAAAATGAGCGCGAGCAGTACTATTCCCAAAAGCACGGCCGCTGCGGGCCAAGACCCGCCAATATTAGTCGATTGAAAAAGCCATTGACTAACAACGATCAGGGAGACATAGCTGCCGGCGACCAGGGCTGTAATCACCGAGTACACGATGCCTTTCTTGATGATGACTTCGATGTCCATGAATGAATACCGAATTATTGAATAAGCCAACAGCGTACACGCCAGCAGATTTCCGACATGGCCGATGGGATAGACTCTGATGCCGTAAAGCGGAAAGAAGTTGGTCAACCCAAGCGTGAAACCTACTACGGTTGCGGCAATCGCGTACTTTGTCTGCGCAAGACGTCGGCCCGTAGAGGTCATAAAACTGTCATACAGCGCGATACATCCCAAGGCAACAATGAAAGGGTAAGTGGCGTCGTATATTTTGCCAGCCACGGCGCGAACGGGTGAATAACCCCACTGATAAAGGATTATGTCCCTATTGAACAGGGTCGTCGGAACTGTCAAAACGATGCCAGCGGCAACGGCGTAGCTAACCCAACATGCCAACCAGAGCCAGCGCTTTTTGGTTTGCGTCAAGACCAGCACGTAATGCAGGAATACGGTCGGAATCATGACCATTCCGACGCTGTAGAATTTGTTCCAGAAAAGCGCAACGTCCTTGTGTCCTGGATTCATGTACACCATGAAGAACCCAAAGCTCCACGTCGCTGCACAAAGAGTGAATAGCGCGCATATCTGGTATAGGCGTTTCCGCGGATTTTGTCGGAAAACGATTCCGCCCAGGGCTAAATTTCCGATACTAGCGATTAGGGGCGGTGCCGCGTAGAGGTAATTATTGACAGTCATGTTTAGTCGTTTCCAAACATGAGCGTTTGCGTCTTGTTCTTTGCCTTCGTTGTCAGAAGCGCTTTCCTGGCATCGTTGATCAATCTCCGTGAACTCTTTGCGCCTCGCTCGGTAAACGCGATGCCAATACTCACCGTGACCAGGCCGGGTTCTCCGTCTATCTCCGCATTCTTGATTTCCTTTCCAATCAGCTTTGCCGCAAACAGAGCCGCGGTCCGGTCGGCGCCCGGCATAATTACCCCGAATTCATCGTCCCCTATCCTTGCGGCAATGTCATAGACGTGCGAGTTTTTGCGGATTACGGCGCCCATGACGGAGAGCGCTTGGTTGGCTGTACCGGCTCCTCGGTTCTTGCTGAGGTTTAGAAAACCGTCCGCGTCAAAGAAGACAACTGACAGCTTCGTCCCCTGCTCGCGGCTGCGGGCCAGTTCCTCGTCCAAGCGATCATAGAAATAGGCACCAGTAAACACCTTTGTGACCTTATCTGTTACAGCCGCCTTATATAAGCGAGCGTTTTCGATGGCAATAGCGAGCTGATCAGCCAGCGTAGACAGAAGATCGAAATCGGTCGGTGAGTATGCGTCTCCAGACAGCTTCTCACCCAACACAAGGAACCCAATTAAATCTCGGTTGATAAAAAGAGAGACTACGACACTGGAGCCGAAGGCGTCATTCAGGTCCTGAACGCGCCTGTTGGACAACCGGAGACGTTCGGGGAGCGGATCGGCATAATTGTAGTTCCAATCGCGCAACTTCTTCTCATCCACGCCTGCGAAGGCACCAATCTCATATTTGTTCACTTCTGAATTATGGATGAAGATCGTAGCTTGCTGAATCTTCAAAATGTCTTGAATCGTGATCGCCGTCCGGTGTAGAAGCAGATCGAGGTCGAGGATAGTAACGACCATGTGGGAGAATTGCTTGATGGCTTCCTGGTATTCATATCTTGTTTTAAAGAAGAGTCTGTCTACCACGCGTTGAACCACGGCGCGGAGTGGCTCAAATGTAACGGCGATCAAAATGATTGCTACGACGGTGATTCCTACGTTTGTAGAAATATCCGGCCGCTGGCTTTGCAGAATGACCTCACCCAGCCGAATGCACGCGACATACACTCCAGCCAAAACAGCCATTGCGACTGAATAGGCTAGGCTCTTTCTTAGAATGATTACTATATCCATTACGCGATGTCTGACAATTGCGTAAGCGATCATCACGTTCCCAGCCATAACCGCCAAATAGCCGTAGTTTAAGGTTGTCGGTGTTAGCTGACTCATTGAGATAAAATCTGTTTCAGCTACTGCAAACACGACGATGGACATGAATACAATCCTGATTTTTCTCTTGAGGCTTGAATTAGCTTTAGCGTAGGCCTTTATTGCGTAAACGACACCTACGAATAGGGCAATCTGATAAAACGCAAACGCAAAGCTCGCAGTTACGCCAGGTCTCGCGACATAGTGTGACCCAACTTGAAACGTGACGTAATTATTTATGGCAGGTATGAAGCTAAGGGCATAAATCGACAGACTGGATAAGAAATAAATAAACGTCCAAGTTCGTCGCCAACCTTTCTCTAGTACTTGATCGTATAGTTGATTCACAAATAACCACAAAGCGGTTGGTAAAAGAAATATTCCAAATTCAACGAATTGCACAATCGCGATTGCTTGGCCGGGGGACCGAGTAAACGGTATTGCGAAATCGCGGAAGTTTGTAATAAAAAGAAGCAAGCCTGTTGCAAACCAGTACTGGTTTATTCTGCTCTTCGGATTCTTGTACAAGACATAGCAAGCGATTGAAATATCGGTTATTAGAACCGCGAGCACACGCCACTGATTCGGCTCAAGTGTCATCTTCGCTGAAGCCCCCGCTGTTTGTGCACTAACGGGTGATATTCTACCAGACTATCAAAGTGTTTAGTATGGGCGAGCTAAGCGGTTCTTAGATGAGTCGGACGCTTTGGACCAGCGTCCTTTTGCCAATCGCGATGTGCACGATTTTTTGTCTTTAACAATACAGAGATAAAAGCACGGACAACTCTGGGGTCAAACTGCTTGCCGGAATAGTCCTTCAGCTCTTGAACAGCTTGATTTTCCGTCATTGCTTCACGATACGGTCTCTTTGTTGTCATCGCATCATAAGAGTCAGCGACGGCGAGAATGCGCGCATTGAGAGGTATGGTAACCTCAGAAAGGCCATCTGGATATCCTTCTCCGTTTAGCTTCTCGTGGTGGTGTCGGACAGCAGATAAACCGTCTCTGATTGAACCCACGGTGCTAAGAATCTTCTCCCCTGTAATTGTATGTGACTGGACGTGGATCAACTCTTCACGCGTCAACTTTCCTTTCTTGTTGAGAACGCGCTCGCTGACGCCGATCTTTCCGACATCGTGTAGAAGAGAAACTTCATAGAGCAGTTTTGCATCTTTGTCGCTGAGCTTCATTTCAAAAGCAATCGCGCGAGCATAGCTTGCCACGCGTTCCGAATGACCTTTCGTATACTCATCTTTGGCTTCGAGAGCAGCCACGAGAGACTTGACTGTATTTAGGTAGCTAGCCTGCAAATCGTCGTAAAGCCTCGAATTCTCGATACTAATGGCCGCCTGGTTGCAAATAGTCATTATCAACTCACTGTCATTGTGATTGATTACGTCGCCTGACCTCTTCTCTCCAAGCAACATCACGCCGACCAACTCTTTCTTGCCATATAAGGGGAAAAGCGAACGGACACCAAGCTTGTCAATTTCATCACGCAGGTCGTTATCCACGCGCCGTCTGAATACGCCAGCGTCCGGATCGTCCAACCACAGGGGACGCCGAGTGTGAGCCATGTGTTCAATAGGCCTACTATCTCTGCTTATCTTCAACGTTGCCCTTATCTCTAGAGGCACATTACTGGACGCCACCACCAATAAGTCATTGCTTTCACGATCAAGAATCATAAGAAGACCGTTAGCCGTCTGAACTGCGTCAACAATAACCCTAAGAACATGAGATGCAATGTTTTCAGGACTAACCTCAGTGCGAAGTGTCTCGCTTGTTTCTTTAGTAATCTGCTGAAACTCAAACTTCTCTCTAAAGAACAGCTTGTCGATTACCACTTGGACATTTCGTCTAACTGGCTCAAATGTCATTGCAACAATCAGGGCAACAATAATCACGGCGAGAGTTGAATTGTTACCAGTCAGCCCCCTAAATGCGGCCTGAAGCACAAACACAATACTTACATAGGCGGCCGTTACAATTGCTGTTAGGACTGAATAGACAGCGCTGTTTCTAATGATTAGCGTAATATCCATAAACCGGTATCGAATAATTGCGATCGTAATGATCGTGCCTGTAACAAGAATGCCCACATGCCCCATCGGATATACTTTGCCGCCGTAGAGAGGCAAGAAATTTGTGGCACCGCTACCAAAACCAATTACTGTAGCAATAAATATGTAAAAAAATTGGTTTCTTTTCCAGCCTCTGCTTGCATTGAACGCAATCAATAGCCGAGCTCCGGAGATGCAAACGGCGATTGCAAAAAACAAGTCAAAAGGGAAATTTGCTGGACCTGTCACCGGATAATAACCCCAAGTATGATGCGATACAGACGGGTTGAACAGTCCAAGAAGGCTTAAGCCTACAAATATGCCGCTTATCAAATAAGCAGAAACTACTGCTGTCTTACCTTTTGAGCTTTCATCATCTGAGATGGCAAACGCAAAGTGCATGAATGCCGGGGGAATTAGGATAACACCAAGATTATAGAGTTTTAACCACGAAAGAGCGGTCGTTGTGTCATGACTAATATAGAGAGTGAATGTGCCGAAACTCCATACAGCTATAAAGAGAGTCAGGAGGCCCCACGCCCTATTGACTCGACCCTTGGGCCGCTTGCCAATTACGAGACCGCCTAAGAAAAGATTTGCGATGGCTGCTAAAAGAGGTGGAATGTTATATATGCTCATTTTCTCTCAATGGGCTCATCTTTTTAAGACAGGTCCTACTGGGCCCCCCGCGTGATTCTCCCACTATCTACCCCAAGCAGCTCAAGAGCGTCTTCCGCGACGATTCTTACGTCTGCTCTTGCGTCTCGCAGGCAAGTACGCAGGAGATCAGCGGCCTGCGGCCCGCCAATAATACCAACGGATCTGGTCGCAGCAAGCCTAACCCCCCATTCTGCATCCCGAAGAGCGCCGGCTAGCCCCTCCATAACCGAAGAATCACCTATTAGACCAAGCGCATCCGCAGCACTCGAACGAACAATTTGATCATCGTCATCCAGACAACCAACAAGGAAAGGCTCGCTGTAGATATCTCCTATCTTTCCAAGTGCCTCTGCGACATTTCCCTTCAGCCATGGATTATTGCCTGCCATTCCGGCAGCTATAAGACAGTCAATCACACGGATTCGTGTTGCTTCATGACAAAGACAGTTGATTGCCTTGAGCTGACTATCTGTTTTTAGTGTGCTGGTCTTTAGAACGACTGCCTCAGCCCCAATTTCACCTATTAGGTAGATAGCATTCTCGCTAACCACATCGTCTGAATCAGTTATATCACTCAGCAAATCATCTAAAGCCCGCGTGTCATTCCTCATTCGCTTGCCCCCCCCCCCTTCTTGCTGTACATCTAAGGTAAAGGTGTAATTCGGCATTTACGGTCCATACCTTTAGCTTTGCCTAAAGGCTATGCTCTTAAGCCGTTGCTTCTCTCAACTTTTTTACTGCCAATACTGTGTTCTTTCCACCAAAACTAAAAGAATTTGATATCGCGGCATTAATTACTTTGCTTCTTCCAACATTCGGAACATAGTCTAGGTCACAATCTGGATCTGGATTTTCGTAGTTAATTGTCGGTGGCATGAAGTTATTTTCCATCGCTAGAGCTGTCACTATAAGCTCAACTGCGCCAGGAGCTCCAACTGAATGCCCAATCATTGACTTTGTTGAACTTACACTCACCGAGCTTGTGCTGCCTTCAAAAAGTCGCCTAATTGCCTTCGTCTCAATCATGTCGTTAAGAGGCGTAGATGAACCATGCGCATTTATATAGTCGATTTCTCCAGGCTGCAAATTAGCCTTCTTTAAAGCCGTTTCCATAGAGGTATACATGCCGGCGCCTGATGGCTCAGGCCGTGTCATATGATATGCATCGCAGGTCATGCCATAACCTGCGATTTCACAATATATATGCGCATCTCTGTTCCGTGCATGTTCAAGCTCTTCAACAACTAAAAAACCTGCGGCTTCTCCAAGCACGAATCCATCTCTATCTAGATCGAACGGTCTGCTAGCTTTTTGCGGCTGATCGTTTCGTGATGACAAAGCGCGCAGGTGTGCGAAAGCAGCAACGACTGTTGGAATTATGCACGCCTCAGTGCCGCCTACGATAACTGCATCGAGGTCGCCTCTTTCTATAAGATCATATGCATATGACGTTGCATCCGCGCCTGAATTACAGCCTGTCGAAAAAGTGGTACTCGGTCCAGTGATACCAAGATCAATTGAGACTTGGCTGGACGACGCCCCAAAAACTAAAGCCATTGCCAAAAATGGGCTCATTTTTTTGTAACCTTCATTGTGCAATATTAGGTTCTCTCGGGCGCCGAACGGAAAACCACCAATTGCCGTGCCTGTTGCAACTCCAATCCGACCAGCCTCAATTCGCTTTAAATCAATTCTTGAGTCCTCTATCGCCATTCGGGACGCCGCAACCGCAAACTGAGAAAACCTATCCATCCTTCGCGCTTCTTTCGGACTCATATATGCTTCGGGACTGAAATCGTTTACCTCCGCAGCAATTTTAATTGGTATATCGGGTGATTCAAATTGCGTAATCGTTCCGATTCCAGATACACCGTTCTTCATGCCGTTCCAAAACGCCTCTTTGCCAATGCCGTTGGGCGCTATCGGTCCAACTCCTGTGATCACTACGCGGCGTTTTTTGGTGGTGTCGGGTACATATATATGGGCAGTTCGGGCATTTTCAATGACGGCGTTTTGGAGGGGCACGAGGCGGATCTTATTGCCGCCGTCGTTCAGCGCTTGCGCTAGGGCGTTCTCAGCGCGCTCAACCAGGTTCTCAACCGTTACCTCTTGGTACAGAGCGGCCACACCGATGCTCGCCGTAAGTGAGACATCCAGGCCGGCGTCTTGTCCGAATACTTTGACGGCGATGTTCTTCCGCAATCTTTCCGCAAATCGGAAGGCTTGTTCATGGTCGCATTCCGGCATGATTACGACGAAACGAGAGTCATTGTAGCGAACTGCGACCTCGGTAGATCGGGCTGTCGTCGTCAGGATTTCGGCAACTTCACGGAGAATAATATCCTTGGCGATTAAGCCGTAAGCGTCTGTCTTGGCCTCAAAGCTATCCAGCTCTAACATGACGAGAGCAATCGGATGGCCATAGCGATTAGCGCGAGAAACCTCGGAAGCGGCCCGATCGGTGAAGTAGCGACGATTGAATAAACCGGTCAAACGATCGACACTAAGCATCTCTTCGCTCTCTTTGGATGCCGTGATCAGGTCTTCACTCTTCTCAATCAAGCTGAAATAGCGAAAAATAGTCGCGCCGATCGCGTCGACGAACGGCTGCAAGACTTTGGCGAAAGCCTCTAGCGCGGTTGAATCCACTTCAGCCAGCTTTCCAACTGCGCGTTCCATTTCGCCGGCGTCAACGCCCAGATCCTGAGCTAACTGGTAGAATTCCCGGTCGGTCGGTCGACCTGAGGGACTAAGCGCGCGGCCGCAGGCGATTGCGCCTGCCGGTACCCCGTCAAGCGCCAAGGGAAAAACGATGTTTTCCAAGCCGGCGTGGCAGCGAAATACCGTGTTGGCCTGCCGGGCTGCCGATTGTTTGAGCGCCGAATCCTCGTAGCAGGCGCGGCAGCGCGCTTCGCCGACTTTAGTGGATTGGATTAAACGACAGATATCGGGCAACGATTCGCGCCCGGAGACTGTTTTCCCTGATGAGTCTATTAGCTGGGCACGAACGCCGCTGAGGTGCTCGGCGAGTTCCTGGACTTGTTCCCAACCTTCAAACATGCTGATCAGATCGTGAATGCTATTAATCCGAAGCGATTTGTCCATTGCCCTCCAACGCTGACAATGATCAGGAGTTAACAATACTTAACAATAGACAACAATATTAGCACTATTGACAAAGAATTGCCTTATGGGCGCACTTGACCGTTGCCAAATACGATATATTTTGTGCTTGTCAAAGCTTCCAACCCCATCGGACCGCGCACATGAAGTTTTTGGGTCGAAATGCCTATCTCCGCCCCGAGCCCGAATTGTCCCCCATCCGTAAAACGAGTGGAGGCATTAACATAAACAGCCGCGGCGTCGACTTCGTCAGTAAAGCGCTGGGCCGCCGAATAGTCTTCGGTAATAATCGCCTCAGAATGTCCGCTGCCGTACATGTTGATGTGGGCAATGGCAGCGCCCAGGTCGTCAACTGTTTTGATTGAGAGCTTCAGCGCCAGATACTCGGTGCCCCAATCCTTGTCAAGCGCCGGTCGAATCTTGTCGGAATATCGGCGCGCCGTCTCGTCGCCAACCATAACAACGTTGCCTGTGTCTAACGATGCCGCGATGCGGGGAATAAATTCTTTGGCGACTGTCTTATGGATTACCAAGCTCTCAGCGGCGTTGCACACGCCCGGACGTTGGCATTTTGCGTTTAGGATGATTTCCTCGGCCATGTCTAGATCTCCGGCCGCGTCAACATAGATGTGGCAATTCCCGACACCGGTCTCGATCACGGGCACCGTCGCGTTCTTGACGACAGATTGGATCAGCGAAGCTCCTCCGCGCGGTACCAGAACATCGATATAGCCGTTGAGACTCATCAGCTCAGTCGCCGCCGCTCGATCGGGAGACGAGACACTCTGGATCGAGTTGGCCGGTAAGCCGGCGTTAGTCGCAGCCGCGGCAATGACCTTTGTAAGAGCCAGGCAAGAATTGATCGCGACTGACCCGCCGCGCAGAATGACGGCGTTGCCTGTTTTAACGCACAGAGCGGCCGCGTCAACAGTTACGTTGGGGCGGGCTTCATAAATCATCCCCACGACGCCCAAGGGCACGCGAATGAGGCTTATCTTCAAGCCGTTCGGCCGTTTCCAGCCTTTGACTACTTCGCCCACCGGATCGTGCAGCGCGGCGATCTCTCGGACAGCGTCGGCAATCTCGGCCAACCGGTGTTCGTCCAACATCAGGCGATCAAGCAAAGCTTCGCCTATGCCGGCTTGCCGGGCCGCGGCCATATCTACCGCGTTGGCATCCAGAATCGTTTTGGCGTCTGTAATCAGGGCATCCGCCATCGCCGCCAGCGCGACATTTTTCAAGCCCTCTGACGCGGTTCCAAGTCCGCGCGCGGCGATTTTGGCTCGTTTGCCTAGCTCTAGGACTTCGGACATGATTCCTCCTATTTAAGAATTACCAGGCAGTCGCGATGCACAACCTCTTGATCATATAGTTTAGGGTAGGCCTTTTCTATTTCGTCTTTCGTTAGCCCGCGAATCCTGCAAAGTTCCTCGGCGCTGTAGTTAACGATTCCCGTCGCGACGTGATTTCCGTGTTCATCCCAAATGGCTACAGTGTCACCGCTCTCAAATAACTCTGAGCAGTTAGCGACTCCAGCCGCCAAGAGGCTCTTCTTTCCTTCTGTTATTGCCTTCATTGCTCCATCATCAATGAAGATAGTGCCTTTGATGTCCGTCGCAAAAGCTATCCACGCCTTATGGCTTTTTAGCTTTTTTGCCGTCGGGAAGAAAAACGTGCCAATACCCGCTTTGTGTTTAACAGCGCGAATCAAGGAATCATCTTCCCTGCCGTTCACTATCAACGCCGACGCCCCCGATCTAGTAACGGTTTTCACAGCTTTTATCTTGGACGACATTCCTCCAGATCCCAAAGCAGAACCGCTTTGCCCAGCATGTTTCTCCATTTCAGCGGTAAGTTTTCTAACTTCATTAATCAGCTTGGCGTTGCTGTATTC
>JANXYU010000034.1 GCA_025355855.1 Actinomycetota bacterium | reverse complement strand
GCTAAGTTCCTTGAGATTTTGACAGCCTTGCGATAGAATTAAACGGCTTATCCATTGGTTAACAGCGCGCCTGCGCGCGAACGTCCACAAGGAGGTTGGAATATGGGGGAAAAGATCACCCTTAGTATCATCAAGGCCGATGTCGGCGGCTGGGTCGGCCACTCGGCGATCCATCCGGAGATGCATGATTTAGCGGTGGAACATGCCGCTAAAGCCAAGAAGGCAGGCATCGTCATCGACTACTTCGTCGGACACTGCGGCGACGACCACGCGTTTATTCTGACGCACAAGAAAGGCATTCAGAACACGGAGATTCACAAGATGTGCTGGGACGCTTTTCTTGACATGACCGACCTGGCTCACAACTTGGGCCTCTACGGCGCTGGCCAGGACATTCTGAGCGACGCTTTCTCGGGCAACCTGCGCGGCATGGGTCCGGGCTACGCGGAGATTGAGTTCGAAGAGCGCAAGAGCGAGCCGATCATCGTCTTCCTGGCTGACAAAACGGAGCCGGGTGCCTGGAACATGCCTCTCTATAAGATGTTCTGCGATCCGTTCAATACGGCCGGTCTAGTTATCGACCAGAGCATGTTCAAGGGTTTTGATATCGAAGTCGACGACCTGGTTAACGCGAAAAAAGTCATTTTCGACACGCCGCTGGAAACATACCCGATGCTCTCATTCATCGGCGCTCCGGGCCGCTTCGTAATCAAGCATGTCTATACCAAAGACGGTGAAGTCGCGGCCGTTACCTCGACGCAGCGCCTGTCGTTCATCGCCGGCAAGTACGTGGGCAAGGACGATCCGGTCATGGCTGTACGTTGCCAGAGCGGTCTGCCGGCCGTGGGCGAGGTTCTGAACCCGTTCGCCTTCCCGCATATCGTCGCGGGCTGGATGCGCGGTTCGCACAACGGTCCGTTGATGCCGGTCAGCATGACGCAGGACCATCCGACCCGTTTTGACGGTCCGCCGCGGGTTGTCGCGTTAGGCTTCCAGCTCAAGGACGGTAAGTTGAATGGCCCGCGCGATATGTTCGCCGACGTCAGCTACGATCGCGCCCGCCAGATCGCCAACGAGATGGCCGATTATCTGAAGGCGCACGGTCCGTTCGAGCCGCATCGTCTGCCGCTTGAGGACATGGAGTACACCAACATGCCTCTGATTATGGAGACGCTGAAAGACCGCTGGGTCGACGATGGCGAGAACAAAGCCAAAGGCAGCGGAAAGCACATATAAAACCCGGTTAGCCACGAGCCGTGAGGCGCGAGGCCATGAGTAGGTAAGTGTAGGCACCGGTCTTTAGACCGGCGCAAGAACCACCAAAAGAGGCCGTTCGGGAAACCGGCGGCCTCTTTTGTTTACCGTGAACACCGTAACCGCCTTTACTCCATTTAAATGGAGTAAAGATAAACCAACGACACGAACGAGTCGTTGCCGAAGACGATAACCGGTGGGTCGGAAAAATGGCGGCAGGACCCGCGCGATAATGCGCGCTAGTGGGTGAGAGGATTGAAAAAAAGAGCCGCCCAACCCGGGCGGCTCTTTTTGTATTTCGTGCTATCGACCAATATCTATCGACACAAACTCGCGCCTCATGCCTCGCGCCTATTTAAAGTACCCTCCCAGCAGACTGCCATGGGTCGCTAGTAGCGGCGCGATGAGGAGAGCGACAATATTCGTCACCTTAATCATCGGGTTGATCGCCGGACCGGCGGTATCTTTGTAGGGATCGCCGACCGTGTCGCCCGTGACAGCCGCCGCGTGCGCCGGGCTGCCCTTGCCGCCGTAGTTGCCGTCTTCAATGAACTTCTTGGCGTTGTCCCAAGCCCCGCCGCCGCTGGTCATGGCGACCGCCATGAAGAACCCGACGATGATAGTGCCGACCAGGACGCCGCCCAACGCGGCCGGACCCAGAATAAAGCCGACCAAGATTGGAGTCGCGACCGGAATCAGCGCCGGAACGATCATTTGGCGGATGGCCGCTTTTGTAACAATGTCGACACAGCGGGCGTAGTCCGGTTTGCCGGTGCCTTCCATGATGCCGGGGATCTCCCGGAACTGACGACGGACTTCCTCAACGACGCTGCCGGCGGATTTGCCGACTGCTTCCATGCAGAGGCTGCCGAACATATATGGCAGCAAACCGCCGATGAACAGGCCGATCAAGACCAGCGGGTTACTCAGATCGAACTTGACGGCCAGACCTCCCGGCAATTCCTGCGTAAACGAAGCGAACAAAACAAGCGCGGCTAGAGCAGCCGAGCCGATGGCGTAGCCTTTCGTTACAGCTTTGGTTGTATTGCCGACCGCGTCCAGGGGATCCGTGATGGCGCGAACGCTTTCTGGCATATCGGCCATCTCAGCGATGCCGCCGGCGTTGTCCGTGATCGGTCCATACGAGTCAATGGCGACGATGATGCCGCTCATCGAGAGCATGGCCATAGCCGCCACAGCGACGCCATAAAGCCCGTTACCTAACAGATATGCCACCCCGATACCAATGATAATGATTACAACCGGCCAACCCGTTGACTGCATACCGATAGCTAAGCCTTGAATGACATTCGTGCCGTGTCCCGTGGTGGACGCTTTAGCGATACTTTTTACCGGCCGGAACTTGGTAGCCGTGTAGTACTCGGTGATGACAACAATGGCGCCCGTGACCCCCAGTCCGACCAGGGCCGCCAGGTAAAGTCTCGTTGTATCGACAACAGCGCCCAAAATGGACATGTCTTTCATTACGTAGAAGGTAATGGGATAGAAACCGATAGCCGCCAGAACGCCCGCAGCGATAAGGCCTCTGTATAGGCTGCCCATGATGCTGCCGCCTCTTTTAATGCGGACAAAAAAGGTACCGATGATACTGGCGACAATCGCCAGAGCTCCCAGAGCCAGCGGGAAGACGATCGCGTTGACCGCATGGAAGAGGATATCTCCCAGCAACATGGCCGCGACCGCGGTTACTACATATGTTTCAAAAAGGTCGGCTGCCATACCGGCGCAGTCGCCGACATTATCGCCAACGTTATCGGCGATGACCGCCGGGTTGCGCGGGTCGTCTTCCGGAATACCGGCTTCCACCTTGCCGACCAGGTCGGCTCCGACATCGGCGGCCTTCGTGTAGATTCCTCCGCCCAGGCGAGCGAAAATCGAAATGAGGCTGCCACCAAAGCCCAAACCAACCAGGATTTTAACGTCCCCGAAGGCCATATAAACGCCTGTGACAACCAACAAGCCTAAACCGACCACCATCAGACCCGTAACCGTGCCACCCCGAAAAGCTGTCTGCAGGGCGGGGTTAAGACCCTTACGAGCCGCTTCGGCTGTGCGGACATTGGCTCGCACAGAGACGTTCATACCAATATAGCCGGCTGCCGCGCTGGCGATGGCACCGACAAGGAAGGCGACGCTCGTTCTCCAACCAAGCCCCAGCAACGCCAGCGCCAAGACAACGGCGACGATTGCGACTGTCGTATACTGACGGTTCAGGTAGGCTTGCGCGCCTTCCTGGATGGCCTTGGCGATAGCGCGCATCTTGTCATCGCCGTCCGGTTGTTTCAACACCATGTTGATCAGCAATGCGCCGAAAGCGATAGCCAAAAGTCCGGCCGCGATCGCGATGAGCTCGACGATCCTAAATAACTCCATACATTTACCTCCTAGGTGACGTGCGGTTGAATAAGAAAGTGCCTGCTTAAACGATTTTTACCATTATAGAGAGTAAAAGTAAATAAGACAACCGCTGCGGGCAGTTTACTTGGTCCTTATTTCTTGACCGTTATCTACTCGGCCTTGAGGCACAAGCACAACCAACATAACCAGGGCAATCAGAGCGGTTAGCGCCCCATAGTAGAAAGGCGCGCGGACACTGACGTTTTGCCACAGCCAACCCGCTGCCAGGCTGGCCGGCAAGAGAGCTATTCCCATGGCCGTATTCAGGAGTCCGTAAGCTAGGCCGCGTTGGTTTTCGGCAACCAGATCGGCGGTGTAGGCCTTAAAAATGCTTTCCGTAAACGCGTAGTAGAAACCGTAGACCCCAAACATGATCCAGATTGTCAGGGTGCTGTTGGCCAGGGCAAAGCCGAGGTAAACAACGGCGAAGTTGAGAAAGCCCAAAATCATTACCCCGCGCCGCCCGAGTTTGTCCGAAACGATTCCGGCCGGAACCGCCAAAGCGGCGTTAACGGTATTGAACAAAAGGTAGGCCAGTGGAATCATCGCGACCGCCAGGCCGGCATTTTTGGCGCGCAAAATCAAGAAAGCGTCCGACGAGTTGCCTAGGGTAAAAACCAAAACTACGAGTAGAAAGACCTTAAACCGCCGGTCGAAAGGTTTTAGGCTTAACGGCACGGCGGTGCCGGACGTATCGCAGAGCCGGGGCTCTTTGACGTAAACGGCCAAGACAATAATGCCGATAAGAGCGGGAATTATCGCCAGACCGAACAGTTCACGGTAACCGTGAGAGCTTGAGTGGGTGGCGAGGAAAGGCAGCAGTAAGAACGCCAAAGCAGGCCCGGCCATCGCGCCGACGGTATCCATAGCGCGGTGAAACCCGAACGACCGGCCGTAGTTGGCTGCGCCCGGGTCGCAGGAATCGGCGATTAACGCGTCTCTCGGCGCCGTTCTAACTCCTTTGCCGGCTCGGTCCAAGAAGCGAATACCCAGGATATGCCAACCTGCCGTAGCGAGTACCAGCAAGGGTTTGGCAATCGCGGAGAGAATGTAACCGGTCAACGTCAGTGGTTTGCGTCGTCCGATTTTATCGGACAACCAGCCGGAGAAGACTTTCAGCAAGCTGGCGGTTGATTCGGCGATACCCTCGATCAGGCCGACGAAAGCCACGGACACGCCCAGAACAGTCGTCGCGAAGATAGGCACCAGGGGATAGATCATCTCAGACGAGATGTCGGTAAAGAGGCTGGTTAACCCCAGCCAAAAAACGTTCTTCTTAAGTCCGAAAAAAGTGTCTTTGGCGGATTTCACCGGGTTACTTCGGTGAGCCGAGTGCTTTCTTAAGTGTGGCCTCACCGTGACTCGCGGTAACCGCGAGGATCTCATCCCCAGTCTGGAGAACTGTCGAGCCTTTCGGTAGAATCAATTCGCTGCCGCGGATAATGCTGACCAGGATTACTCCGCTGGGCAGAGCCAGGTCCTTAACGGCCTTACCGAGCGCCGGACTAGTGTCTTCCAGCGTGAGCTCAACCAGAGAAACGTCGCCTTTCTTGAGCTTCAACAGGGTTACGAGATCACCCAGAGCGATCTCCTCTTGCAGAATTTTGGCGATCATATGAGTGTTGGATAAGGATATGTCGACCCCGAACGAATCGCGGAACAGCCACTCGTTCTTGGGATTATTAATACGGGCGATGGTGTGCGGTACTTCATACTCGTGTTTGGCGAGCATGCAGACGACGATATTGTCTTCGTCATGACCGGTAGCGGCAACGACCGCGTCGGCTTTCAACACGCGGGCGACATCCAGAACGTCAGGTTCACAGCCGTCACCTGTCACGATATTCAAATCAGGTTGGTCCTCGCGGACCTTGGCGACTTGCTCTTTGCGTTCCTCAACCAGCGTGACTTCATAACCGCTTTCGGACAACATCCGGGCGAGATATGAACCCACTTTTCCGCCACCGACAATTACAACGTACACAGTGTCCTCCTTGTGTCCCCTTAGGGGGTAAGCATATTCTTTAGACGGGGCAGAGACGTCGTCAAGACCGCGGTCTCGACCTGCTCATGTTCCTGAAAAACAGCCTCGCTGGTCGGGATGAAAGCTTTGCCGCCGCGGATAATGGCGACAACCATGATTTCGCCCGGTACGTTAAGTTCACTCACGGAGTGACCGGCAAAACGCGCCGGGATCTCAGAACGTGTGATTTGGACCTCGCCGTCGCCCAGTGATGCGTCCCGAATGGAACTGGTATGCGTGATCATCGTGTGAATTTCATTTGACGCCCAGGAAACACTGGCGACCGTCGGGATACCAAACCGGCGATAGATTTCGGCTCGCCGCGGATCATAGATCCGGGCGATTACGCGTGGTACCTTGTAGATATCCTTGGCAATGGTAGCGGAGACAACGTTGGAGTTGTCACCGCTGGTAACGGAGACGAACACATCGCATTTCTCGATGCCTGCCTTCAATAGGGCCTCACCGTCGAAAACCATACCCTTGACGGTCTTGCCCTTGAACGATTTGCCAAGACGCTCAAACGTATCCGTATTCTTATCCACGACGCTGACGTCATGTTCTTCAAGCGACAGTTTCTTAGCTAATGCGGCGCCGACACGGCCACAGCCCGCCACTATTATCTTCATACCCACCTCTTATCTAGCCTAATATAGCCTGATTATACACTAGTATTGGCGACTTCCCGCCGTCTTGAAAACCATTTCCTTGCCTCTTCGGCGAAGAATACGACGAACGGGAATGGCGCTACGAAAAGCCAATCGTGCCAACCCAATGGAAACATGCCGAAGAACTTCGCGACCGGTGGTACATATATCAACGCGATTGTAATACCGATCTCAAATACAAGGCCCCAGATGATCCAGGGATTCGAAAAGAGGCCGATTCGGAAGACCGATTCCCGGTTGGTGCGGCAGGCCACGACCGTTCCGACCTGGGTTGCGACAATTGCCAAGAAACTCATTGTACTGGCTTCAACCATTAATGGATGTCCGATCGGAATAACCATGCCCATATGCCAGCCGCTGCGCAGCAGGACCCAAAAATAAGCCAACACGACGAGAGCACCCTCGATCAGGCCGATAAAGAGATACGCGCGGAACAGTACACTTTTGTTTAGCAAGGTGTCTTTATTGCTGCGCGGCGGCCGCTGCATTATGTCCGGCTCGGCTTTTTCCACGCCCAAAGCGAGGGCCGGCAATGTTTCAGTTCCAAGGTCGATGGCAATGATCTGCATCGGCGTGATTGGCAGAGGTGTTCTGAAAAGAATGAAGATAATGAACGGGATGGCTTCAGGGCCAAGATGAGCGAAGATATAGACGATGAATTTCTTAATGTTGTCGTAGACCGCGCGACCTTCTGAAATCGCGTTGACGATCGTCGCGAAGTTGTCATCCAACAGAATGACATCGGCCGCCTCTTTAGCGACATCGGTCCCGGCGATGCCCATCGCCACGCCGATGTCGGCTTTCTTGAGAGCCGGAGCGTCATTGACTCCGTCACCCGTCATGGCGACGACCTCACCCATTTCCTTTAGCCGCGTGGCGATCAACAATTTGTGGTCCGGGGCGACTCGGGCGAAGAGCACCTCTTCCTCTTTTAAAATGTGGTCCAGTTCCTCATTTTCCATTTTGTCTAAATCAGTGCCGGTTAGGATTCTGACATTTTCACCTTTAACTATGCCGATGCGTCGGGCAATCGATTCGGCGGTTAGGCCATAGTCACCCGTGATCATAATGACGCGGATATGCGCTCGTTGGCACTTCTTAACCGCTTCCTCAACCTCTAGTCGCGGCGGATCTATCATCGCCATCAAGCCAACAAAAGTGAGATTGTTTTCAACGGCCTCAACGGTATAATTCTTCTCTTTTGTCGGGTTTTCCCGATAAGCGAAGGCTAGTACGCGCAGCGCTTCCCTGGCAAAGGTGTCGTTGCGCTCTAATATCTTATTACGGGCCGCGTCGGTGAGCTTCTCAGCCTTCCCGTTTATCCAGACATGTGTGCAGAGGTCAATGACCTCCCGCGGCGCGCCCTTAATGTACGCGACTTCATGGGTGGCTTTCTCCTTAGCGCCGGCTTCGGGGAAGCGGGCGACGTCGTGGACCGTGTGAATGGCCGACATCCGTTTTCTGATCGACTCAAACGGCAGCTCATACAGCCGTGTTTCGGTTTCCATCGCCGCCATGTAGTCATATCCGGCTTTGCGGGTGGCGACCAAGAGAGCGGCTTCGGTGGGGTCGCCCAGAATCGTCCAGCCAGGTTTCTCTTCGTTAGGCGCGCTTAATCTAGCATTATTGCAGTAGCTGGATGCTTTCAATACAGCTGAGAGTCGTTCCGCCGCGTCGGTGGCCTCTAGAGGTTGTTCGTCTTTGGTAAATGAACCCGCCGGATCGTACCCGACACCCAAGACATCAATCTCCTCTTGATTCGTCCATATCTTGCGCACGGTCATTTCGTTTTGGGTTAATGTGCCAGTCTTATCCGTGCAGATGACCGTGGCGCTACCCAGCGTTTCGACCGAGCTTAACTTTTTGACAAGGGCGTTCTCTTTCACCATTTTCTGAACAGCGGCCGCCAACGCCAGTGACAAGGTCGGCAGTAAACCTTCCGGGACATTGGCGACAATCATGCCTATGGCGAAAATGGCGGCATCAGCCAAAGCCAGCTTAGCGATTGAATAACCCGCGACGAACAGAGCGCCACCGACCGCTATGGCCAGGAAGGCGACGATTAGGGCGACACGTTTTACCTCCTTTTGCAGAGGACTCAGATCAACGTGCACGGTTTGGGTCAACAGCGCGACATGCCCGAACTGAGTTTCCTCACCGGTAGCAAAGACTATCGCTTTCCCGCCGCCCGCCGCTATACTGGTCCCTGAGAAAACAAAATTGGGTGCTTCCAGGATTGTGATCTCTTTTTGCCCGATCGCATCGGCTGTACGATTCGCGGGTTCTGATTCACCAGTAAAGGTGGCATTGTTGCAGCGCAGCTCGTACTCCTCGATCAGCCTGGCGTCGGCGGAAATACTGTCGCCTTCCTCCAGGACGATCAAGTCTCCGGGAACCAACTCAGCGGCAAGTATCTGCTGCATATCACCATCGCGAATGACCTTGGCGAATTGCGGCACCATTTTCTTAAGCGCTTCGGTTGCCTTTTCGGCTTTGAATTCCTGCCAGAAGCTGAAGAGGGCGTTAATCACTACAACGCCAATGATTGCCCAACCGAGTTCGGGCATCGCCGCCACAAAGGCAAGGACCGCCGAGAACCAAAGCAAAAGAGCGAACGTGTGATAGAAATTGGCGAGGAATGACCATACCAGGGAGCGTTTCTTAAGCTCGGGGATGCGGTTGGCCCCATATTCTTCCAACCGCGCCTGCGCTTCGGCAGTCGTCAGACCCCGCCGCGCCGTGTTAAGTTCGGCGAAGACCTTATCCGGAGTTAGACGGGCAATTGAAAGATTATCTGACACGGTCGCCTCTCCTTACATGCCAAATCAAAAAACCCGCGACCAGACCAAGCACCAACACCAGGGCTACTACGCTCACAAGCGTAAAATACTGGGTGATTTGATGCCAACGGCTGCCTAACACGTAACCGCCATAGACTAGGCCAATCGACCACGGCAGCGAACCCAATATCGTGTATATATTGAATTTCGCGAAGTTCATTTCCGCGATGCCCGCCGGTATGCTTATAAACGCCCTTATCATCGGTACCATACGGCCAAAAAAGACTGTCTCGTGGCCGAACCGCGCGAACCAATGCTCAGCCCAATCAAGCTCACGTTCCTTGACAAAGACATATTTGCCGTATTTCAGGAAGAGCGGCCGTCCGCCCACCAGCCCGATATAGTAGGCGATAAGGCTGCCCAGCACATTACCGAGAACGCTGATGACTATGATCCAGGTGATGTCCATACGCCCTTGAAAGGCTAGATAGCCCGAGAACAACAGGACTACTTCGCTGGGAATGGGGATGCACATACTGCTTAGCGTCATTAATAGAAAGATTGCGGGGAGACCCCAATGAGAGATGGTGTTTAAAATGGCGTTGGTGAAAGCTTCCATATGTCCGGGTTTACCCCCTAAAAAACAATCAACTTCCTATTCTACTCCGATGCGGATGAAACGCAACCGGCCAAGCCCAACCGTTGACAATATAAAGGTAAGTTTATATACTAGAGTAATGAAAACAGATGAATTGCTGGCGGTCTTCAAAAATCTTTCAGACGAGAACCGGTTCAACATTTTCCTGCTCTTAGTGGGCGAAGGGGAACTAAGTGTCGGCGATATCGCGACCCGCACCGGTTTATCACAGCCTTTGACATCGCACCACCTTCGCCATCTTCGTCTGATCGGTTTGTTGAACTGCCGCCGCGCCGGAAACAGCATTCTGTACTCGGCGTGCGGTGAGAAACTCAAATGGTTTTGCACGACGATTCACAGTGAACTTCAGTCCAGATACCAGGAGGGATGCGAACAGTGAAAAATTATTGGAAACCGGCCGTCGTTATCGGCGTGCTGATAATCGCCGCGATCATCGTGGTGCCGCGGCTTAGCCAACAGACTTCTACCTCGACGGGCAGGGGTTCCGACGGCTCGTCTCAGCCGGTCATCGACAAGGCGTTGGCCAGCGGTAAACCCACGTTGTTGTTACTGCGGAGCGCGACCTGACCGACCTGCATCGCGATGGGCCAGTTGGTCGATGAGTTGAAACCCCAGTACAAATCCAAGATGAATTTCGTGGTCGTCTTCGTTGATAACGCTTCGGAAGAGCCGGTCGCGTCCAAATATAATGTCCAATACGTCCCAATGACCTTTTTGTTTGACAACAAAGGCAGCGAGGCAAAGAACTGGACGGGGCAAGTCGCTAAGGACGCGCTGGTCGCGGAGATTCAAGCGCTGGTGAAGTAATGGCGTATTTGGCAGCTCTCGGCTGGGGTATCGTCTCGGGGGTTCTAAGCCCCTGCATGTGGGCGATGTTTCCGATCGTTCTTACGTATGTCGCTTACGAAACCTCGGAAGGCGACGCTCCTAAGAGCCAGGGATTCGTCTTGTCCAGCGCGTTTGTACTCGGCATGGCGGTTGTTTTTGGATTGCTCGGCGCGGCGATATCTCTGGTAAGCGGCTTCTTTCGGACGCAACAGTATTTGATTTCGCTCCTCGCCGGAATAATATTGATTGCGATCGGCTTAAGTTTTTTGGGCGTATATCGTTTGCCCCTGCCGCGCTTTATGAACGGCAATCTCGGCCCCACTAAACGCAGAGGCATACTCGGGGCGATTATTCTGGGGGTCATCGGCGCTTTTGTTATGGGGCCGTGCGGGATTTCCTACTTAACGCCGGTCCTGGCGGTGGCGCTGCGCGAGGGTAGGCTGGTGTTTGGCGGGGTTCTGGCGTTTATTTTTGGCATTGGCCACGGCGTTCCACTGATATTCCTGGGCACGGTGGCCGGGGCGGCGACGGTTTGGTTGAAAAAGATGCAGTCGGCTAAGAAATACGTCGATATTGTAAGCGGCGTTGCGTTGATTGCCGTAGGACTATATTATCTGTGGCGGGTGTGACCAAGAGTACAAAGAGTACGAGGATTACAAGGAGTTCATTATGGAAGGCAGACGGGAGGAAATCTTGAAGAAATTAACGGAAGACTTCGGCGACTTCGGCGGTGGTTGAGGACCTATCAACTGGTTCCCGGTCGGGAACGACGAAGATGAAGGGGAGTTTGCCGCGTCGAAAGATGAGGCTCCTCGCAATGACGGAACGACGCGACCTGGGCGCGGCTCAGGCTGCTGCTCTGATGGAGAAGCGCTGGACCCGACAAATGAGCAAGAATGAGTGCTAGGGTTTTACGCCCACGTCATCTTTGTACTCCTTGTACTCTTTGTAATCTCGCACCGGAGGTGCGCTAGTGCCGGAATATGATTTCGAATGCGGTGGTTGCGGCAAGACGGTAACCGTCCGGGCGACAATTAAGGAAAAAGAAGCTGGTTTGCCCTGTCCGGATTGCGGCAGCCGCGATTTAACCCAGAAATTTTCCCCCATAGGCATCCTGAATGGTTGCGATTCTTCGCCCGCCTGGGCGCCGGGTTGAATGTCTTGCCAAGAAGATTGCTCGTGAAGCAGTCTATGCTATAGTTTTTTTACTATCCCCAATAAGCAAGGCAAGGAGGCGGGCGCGATGCTTGAAATCAAGAACCTCTCCGCTTCTATCGCCGGCAAACCGATTCTAGACAAAGTCAACCTCACCATTAATAAGGGCGAGATTCATGCTTTGCTCGGCCCGAACGGCAGCGGCAAGACGACGCTGTTAATGGTCATCATGGGTATGCCGCGATACGAGGTCACCGCAGGGACAATCACTTTTCAAGGAAAAGACATCACGAACGCTACAATAGATGAACGGGCGCGAGCAGGTATTGGCCTGGCTTTCCAACGTCCTCCGGTCGTGCGAGGCGTTACCACCCGGCAAATGGTCGAAATCTGCAGCGGCGTCAAGGACGAGGGCAAGACGATGGCCTTAGCCGAGCGTCTAAACCTAGTGCCGATGTTGGACCGCGATATCAATCAAGGCTTTTCTGGCGGCGAGGCCAAGCGGGCCGAGATGCTGCAATTGCTGGCCCAAAACCCGGACTTTGCCATGTTCGACGAGCCTGAATCGGGTGTTGACCTGGACAACATGGCCATCGTCGGCGGCGCCATGGCTGAGATCCTTGAGACGAAAGAAATGCGGCGGACCGGCGATAGAAACAAAGCCGGCTTGATCGTCACCCACACCGGCCATATCCTGGAATTCGTTAACGCTGACTTTGGCCACATCTTCATGCACGGCAGCATCGTGTGCAACGGAAATCCACGCGACCTGTTCGCCGAGATACGCGAGAACGGCTACGAGGAATGTGTGAGGTGCAACAAATGTCAGCAATAGAGAGACTTAAAGGTAAGAGGGCGGAGTGGCGAGCGGCGGCCGAAAAGGTAAAAGATAAGCCGGCTAAGTTCGGACCCGACGTTGACCTGTCTACATTTATTGACCCGGCCGAACGGCCTGAGGTTGCCACACTTAAATCTCTGGATAACCAAATGCGCGAAGCGGCGCTGTACGCCGGGGTGGACGCGGATGAGACATACCGGTCCGGCAGCTATTTTCAAGTCGATCATACCCCGATTTACCGCAAAGTCCAGGAAGCTTACGAAGGACAACTGGAAATCATGTCCACAAATGAGGCCCTAGAAAAGTACGAATGGGTGCAAGACCTGTGGTGGACCGCAGTGCCTGTCGACCAGGATAAATACACCGCTAAAGCCGAGATGGAACACACCGGGGGTTATTTCATCCACGTGTTTCCTGGGCAAAAAATAGAAAAGCCGATTCAAGCTTGCCTGCTGCTCGCGGAGAATAACGTCAGCCAGAACGTCCACAACATGATTGTTGTCGACGAAGGCGCTGATTGCCAGATAATAACCGGTTGCACGGTTAATACAAAAGTCGAACACGGCATACACCTGGGTATCTCGGAATTCTTCGTTCGCAAGAACGCGAGCATGATGTTCACAATGATTCACAACTGGGCGGAAAGCTTTGACGTTCGCCCTCGCAGCGGCACGATAATCGAGGAGAACGCAACCTTTATCAACAACTACATCCTTATGAAACCGGTAAGATCCATTCAGATGTTCCCAGCCGCCTACCTCAACGGCGATAACTCTCGCGCTCGGTTTAACACGATCATCTCCGGCAAGAAAGACTCCTATATCGACGTCGGGTCGAAAGCCGTTCTTAAGGGCAAGGACACCAGCGCTGAATCGATCGCCCGTACCGTAGGCTATGACGAGAGCCAGATCTACGCGCGCGGCGACTTGATCAGCTATGTCAACGAATCAAAAGCGCACCTGGATTGCCGGGGCATGTTGTTTTCAGATAAAGCGCAAATATGGGCTATACCCGCTCTGGCAGCCGTTGGCGCGCCGCAAGCGGAGCTCTCGCACGAAGCGGCCATTTCACCGATCGCCGAGGAAGAAGTCGAATACCTGCAAACTCGCGGCCTAACCAAAGACGAGGCAATGTCGACGATTACGCGCGGTTTCCTGAATATCGATATCCCGGGCCTGCCGCCGGTTCTAAAGACGTATATCGACCACGTCTTGGATGCCGCCGACAAAGAAGCGTTATAAACAAGTACGCCCCTATGGGCGTCGCGTTTGGATTATAATCTCCTCATGAGTATAGGTTCTTTCAAGGTGTCCCTAGACACCTTCATCATTCATGGTTCTCGCATCGGGTTGATCCTGATAGTTGCGCTCATTGCCTATTTGATCGGCCGCGGCGTAATCGGCCGCGCCTTGGTTGGAGTCAAGCCAAACAGCAAGCGGTTCCAAACTTTGCGCGGTGTAGCTCGCGGACTGCTGAAATACTTCGTCGGGTTTGTCGCTATAGCCATGATTCTGAGGGAGTTCGGGCTGGACCCTGTCTCTCTGGTCGCCGGTCTTAGCTTACTGGGCATCGCGGTCGGTCTAGGCGCGCAAAGTATGGTCAAGGACATCATTGCCGGCTTCTTCATATTATTGGAAGGCATCTATTCCGCCGGTGATTTCGTCATTCTGCATCTGGCTGGCGCACCCGATGCCGTGGGCTTGGTTGAGGAATTGAATGTGCGGACGACGAAAATCGCTTTGGTCAACGGCGCCAGTGTCGTTGTGCCGAACGGAATCGTCATCAACGTGACTCGCTATCCCCTCGGTTACGTGCCTCATTTCATCAATCTCGTTCTGCCCGGGGATATCGGACGCAAGAGTCTTAAGCAGTGGCTGGACGACCTGGTCGTTGATTTGGAGCGTTTGAGCAAGATAATCGTGGAACGGCCGCGCGTCGTCGAACCGGAGCTTCTCACCGACGGGCGGATCGCGGCTCGCCTGAAGGTTCACGTCATACCCAGCAAAGAAGCCGAGATCGAGAACGTTTTAACGTACATCAAGAACCATTACCAGGAGCGCTTCCATGCCGCGCTGGAAGACCCGGTAACCAGTGAGATCAGCGAGGGCACGCTCAAGAAATATCGGAGCGTCTTCTCTCCCGTCGAGGTAATATCCTAGGCAAAGGTGGCATTCGATGCGGTCTAGTGTCGATGTTCATAACCTTCTCCAAGAAAAAGAGATTCAACACGAACTTGTAACCTTGTCAGGTTCGGTTAAAAACTCCGCCCGCATGGCCGAGATACTCGGCCTGGAACCGCACAGCATCATTAAGACGCTTGTTTGGCTGGCTGGAGGCGACCCGATTCTGGCCATCGTGGCCGGCGATTGTAAAGTCGACTCCCGCAAACTGAAAAAGGTTATCGGAACAGAACAACTCCGTTTTGCCAACGACGACGAAGTCAGTGATATTACCGGCTACCTTATGGGCGCGATACCGCCGTGCGGTTGGAGGACAAAGACGACGGTTTACGTCGACTCGCTCGTTCTGAAAAATGACATTGTCTATGCGGCGGGCGGACAAGTAAACATAGTGCTGAAAATCAGGGCGGCCGATCTTATCGCTGCGACCGGCGCCACCGTGGCTGACATCGCCGAATAGCCCCTCGTCGAGCGTGTGACGTGTGCTATTATTGTGGTGATGCATTTAGAAAAGTTAGAGCTCACCAACTACCGCAACTACGGCGGCGCGACGTTTGAATTCAGCCCCGACGTAAACATCATCGTCGGCGGAAACGCTCAGGGTAAAACCAACATCCTCGAGGCCGTCTATTTCCTGTCCGCTGGCAATTCCCATCGCGCCGGTTCCGACGCTCTATTGGTTAAGCAAGGTGAAAACCTAGCGTCCATTAGATCTGAGGTCGAGCGCGACGGACGCCGTTTGTCGCTCGAGGTATTTATATCGACAAATGAGAAGAAGCGCATCAAGGTTGGCGGAGTCGAGAAATACCGGTTCAGCGACCTTCTCGGCAATCTCCACGCCGTTATTTTCTCCCCGGAAGATCTCCAGATAGTCAAGGGCGGGCCGGAACGTCGCCGCGCGTTCTTGGACGATACGATCGTACAGATTTCTCCTACATATCATTACTGGCGCCGAAAATACGACCGGGTGTTGCGCCAACGCAATATCTTGTTGAAAACGATGAACCGGAACGTCGACATCGAGAGTCTCGAACTTTGGGACCGCAACCTGGCCGAGGTTGGCACAAAAGTCATCGTCAACCGGATTCATGTTACGGAACGGCTGTCGCAATTAAGCGCCGAGGCGCATAAGAAAATAACAAAGGGGACCGAAACGCTTGAGCTGAACTATATCTGCCGGGTATCCGAGGGGGGCGTCGAAGGACCGGAAGAGATCGAGCGCCGTTTTATCAAGGAACTGATCCGCCGGCGCAAAGAAGAGCTGGACCGAAAGATAACTCTAGTCGGGCCGCACCGCGACGATCTCATGATGAACATCAACGGTCTTGACGTACGTTCTTTTGGCTCCCAAGGTCAGCAGCGCACGGTCGCCCTGTCGCTTAAGTTCGGCCAGATGAAATTGATTGAACAAGAGGTAAAGGCCAAACCCCTGCTCTTGCTGGATGATGTCATGAGCGAATTGGATGAAGACAGGCAGTCTTACTTGATGCAGATGGTGCGGGACGGCAACCAGGTCTTCATAACCGCGACGCATTTGGATTCGTTCGCGCCCGCCGATATCGCCGGTCACAACATTATGCGCATCAAGGGCGGTAAGCTCGTTGACTAGGGGCGAGGTTGAAAAGATCGGGTCCGTTTTGGAGACGATCGCCACCCGCCTTGGCATTAAGAAACCGCTTAAACGGGCTCAGGTGCTCGACAGTTGGCCTGAGATTGTCGGACCAAAAATCGCCCGGGAGACCCGTGCCGACCAGATTCGCAACACGATATTATTTGTGACATGTTCCAGCCCTGTTTGGGCTCAAGAATTGGGCATGTTGAAGCCCCAGATGCTGCCGAAAATCCGCGCTGCCGTCGGTCCCGGAATCGTCACGGACATACGTTTCCGAACAGGGCAAATATAGCTTGTTTTAGCAGATAAAACGCAACATTGACAAGTCCGTTATGGTATAATTCTTTAGTAATCCCGTTAGACACTTTTCGTATTTCGATTTCTAGGAGAATCTTTGCCCAAGAAAGATTATGATGCTGACGCGATACAAGTCCTGGAGGGACTTGAGGCCGTAAGAAAACGGCCCGGTATGTATATTGGCTCCACGGGGAGCCGCGGTCTTCATCACCTCGTCTACGAATTAGTCGACAACTCCATCGACGAAGCCCTCGCCGGCTATTGTAAGAACATCTGGGTTAAAATCCACAAAGATAATTCCGTTACCGAGATCGACGACGGGCGCGGCATTCCGGTCGATAACGTCCCCAAATACAACAAGCCCGGGGTTGAGGTCGTGCTGACCTACTTGCACGCCGGCGGCAAGTTCGGCGGAACCGGATACAAGGTCTCCGGCGGGTTGCATGGTGTGGGCTTGAGTGTTGTTAACGCCCTCTCGAGCGATCTGCGCGTCGACGTCGGCCGTGACGGCAAGATCTACCGCCAGCACTACAAACGCGGCGTACCCCAGGACAAACTGACAGTAGCGGGTGAGACCACCAAAAGCGGCACGGTTGTGAAGTTCATGCCGGACGCCACCATCTTTGAAACTATTGAGTTCAAGACCGATATCATTGATACTCGGATGCGCGAGCTGGCTTTCCTTAACAAGGGTCTGACAATTAATGTCGTCGACGAGCGCCTTGACCCGCCGATGGAACAGGTTTTCAAGTACGACGACGGCCTGATGGATTTCATCAAATACATCAACTCCAGCAAGACGACCATCCATGACAGCATCATCTACTTCGAGGGTAAGAACGACGACTCCGAGATAGAAGTAGCTATGCAGTATAACGATGGGTACGTCGAAAGCGTTTTCGCCTTCGCCAACAATATCAACACACACGAGGGCGGCACCCATCTTATCGGTTTTAAGTCGGCGCTGACGCGTGTTATTAACGACTACGCCCGCTCCAAGGGACTACTCAAGGAGAATGAAGATAATCTGTCAGGTGAGGATTGCCGCGAGGGCTTAACCGCGGTCATCAACCTTAGAATCAAAGAGCCTCAGTTCGAGGGCCAAACCAAAACCAAACTGGGCAACCCTGAGACACGCGGTTTCGTGGATTCCGTTGTGGCGTCCAAATTGAGCGAATTCCTCGAGGAACATCCAGCCGACGCCAAGCTGGTCATCAACAAAACCATCAGCGCCAGCCGAGCGCGGCAAGCGGCGCGCAAGGCCCGCGAACTAACGCGGCGCAAGAGTCTGCTGGAAAGCATCTCCTTGCCGGGTAAGCTGGCCGATTGCTCCAACACCGATCCCGCGGTCAGCGAGATATATATCGTCGAGGGAGACAGCGCCGGCGGTTCCGCCAAACAAGCGCGTGACCGGGCGTTTCAGGCCATTCTGCCACTGCGCGGTAAGATATTGAACGTCGAAAAAGCGCGCTTGAATAGGATTCTGAGCAGCATAGAGATTCAGGCGTTGATCACGGCTTTGGGCGCCGGTATCGACCAGGACTTCGACGTTGAGAAATCGCGCTATCACAAAGTCATAATCATGACCGATGCCGACGTTGACGGAGCCCACATCCGAACCCTTATTCTGACTTTCTTCTATCGTTATATGTTGCCGATGATCGAAGCCGGCTACGTTTATATCGCCCAGCCGCCTTTGTATAAGGTAATGGCTGACGGCAAGAACCAATACGCCTATTCCGACCGTGAGCTCGAGGGAATCATGAAAGACGTGCGGGCTAAGAAACCGACGATTCAGCGCTACAAAGGTTTGGGTGAGATGGATCCCCAGCAGCTGTGGGATACCACCATGAACCCGGCGGAGCGAACACTGCTGCAGGTCGGCATCGAGGATGCCGTCGCCGCCGACGACACCTTCTCCGTGCTTATGGGAGACAAGGTGGAACCGCGCCGCGACTTCATTATCAAAAACGCCAAAGATGTGAGGTTCTTAGACATATAGTAGGCACGAGGCACAAGTTTTGTAAGTGTAGGCGCCGGTCTTTAGACCGGCGACCCGAACAATCTAGGTGTCGAGAAGTAACGAAAGGGAACATTGGCAGAAGACAAGTTATTTGATTTAAGCGCGAAAAACGTATTGCCGATCGAGATCGAGGACGAGATGAAGTCCTCCTACCTCGAATACGCGATGAGCGTCATCGTAGGCCGGGCGTTGCCGGATGTGCGTGACGGGCTTAAGCCAGTGCACCGGCGCATTCTATACGCCATGCATGACTTGGGTATGCAGTCAAATAAACCTCACAAGAAATCGGCCCGCATCGTCGGCGAAGTGTTAGGTAAATATCACCCGCATGGCGATACCGCCGTCTACGACGCCATGGTTCGGATGGCTCAAGATTTCAGCCAACGCTATATGTTGGTGGACGGGCATGGCAACTTTGGTTCGGTCGACGGCGACTCCGCCGCGGCCATGCGTTATACCGAAGCCCGATTGAGCAAGCTGACGCAAGAATTGTTGCGCGACATCGACAAAGACACCGTTGAATGGGTGCCGAACTTCGACGAATCGTTGGAGGAACCGGCGGTTTTGCCCTCGCGCTATCCTAACCTGCTGGTAAACGGCAGCTCCGGTATCGCCGTCGGCATGGCTACGAATATCCCGCCGCATAATTTAGGAGAAATCATCGACGCGACAATCGCGGTAATCGATGATCCCGAGGTAGACGCCGCGGCGCTGAATAAAATCGTCAAGGGTCCTGATTTTCCGACCGGCGGTATTATCATGGGCCGCGACGGCATCTCAAAAGCGTATGAAACTGGGCGGGGCATTATCCGGGTGCGCGGTGTGGCCGAGATCCAAGAGGGTAAAAATAACAAGCAACGCATTGTTATTACGGAATTGCCCTACCAGGTAAACAAGGCCCGGTTGAGCGAAGCCATAGCCGACCTGGTGCGGGAGAAAAAAATACCGGAGATCGCCGACTTGCGCGATGAATCCGACCGTAAGGGCATGCACCTGGTCGTCGAGCTAAAACGCGACGTCATTCCGCAAGTCGTGCTGAACAAACTCTTCAAACATACCCAATTGGAAGAGACATTTGGGATCATTATGCTGGCGCTGGTTGACGCGGTACCGAAGGTTCTGTCGCTGCCCGACATGTTAAGACACTATATCGACCACCAAGTCGACGTCATTACTCGCCGGACAAAGTTCGAGCTGGACAAGGCGGAAAAACGCGCGCACATCCTGGAAGGCTTACTGATCGCGCTCGACCATCTGGATGAAGTCATTGCCTTGATCCGCGGCTCAAAAACGGTAGAGATCGCCCACACAGGCTTGATGGAGAAGTTTAAACTCTCGACCGAACAGGCCCAGGCGATTCTGGACATGCGTTTGGCCAAGCTGACCGGCTTGGAGCGCCAGAAAGTAATCGACGAATATAACGAACTGAAGAAGCTGATTGAGTACCTGAAGTCCGTTTTGGCCGACGAGAAACTGGTTTTGGGGATCATTCAAGACGAGCTTAAAGAAGTCCGCGATAAATATGCCGACAAACGGCGGACCCAGATAACGTCGGCGGCCACCGACTTGGACGTTGAGGATTTCATCGCCGAGGAAGACATGGTGGTCAGCGTGTCGCACACGGGTTATGTAAAACGCCAGCCCGTAACCGCCTATAAAAGTCAGGGACGGGGCGGCAAGGGCGTCATCGGCATGGACTTAAAGGACGAGGATTTCGTCGAGCATCTGTTTGTCGCCTCCACCCACTATCACGTTTTATTCTTTACGACCTATGGCAAGGTCTATCGCCTCAAAGTGCACGAGCTGCCGCTCGCGGGCCGGACCGCCAAAGGGCAAAATATTGTTAACCTGCTGCCGCTATCCAGCGAGGAAAAGGTCGCGGCCGTAATTACCACCAAGGACTTTAGTCCCGGACGGTTCATGATCATGGCGACCAAAAACGGTATCGTTAAAAAGACGCCTATCGAAGACTACGCGACGGCCCGACGCGGCGGTTTGATCGCCCTGAAGCTGCGTGACAGCGATGAACTGATGAGCGTGAAAATGACCAATGGGGACGCAAATGTCATGCTGGTTAGCCGTAAGGGAGCAGCCATCAGGTTTCCGGAAACGGATGTCAGATCGATGGGCCGATCGGCTGCCGGAGTCATTGGCATGCGGCTCAATGCCGAAGATAAGGTCTTGTCGATGGGCATAGCCTTGCCCGACACGTTCTTGTTTATCATCACGGAAAAAGGGCGAGGCAAAAGGACGCCAATCACTCAATTTACCCCGCACCATCGCGGCGGAAAAGGCATGATCGCGCTTAGGTTAACCCCGAAGGATTTTGTGGCGGGTGCCATGATCGTCGAACAGACCGAGGAAGTCATGATCATATCGGCGCAAGGGACGATGATACGAACGCCAGCCAAGAGTATCTCCCGGCAAGGCCGGGATTCACGCGGGGTCAGCGTCATGAAGATGAATAAGTCCGACGCCGTTTCCGCAATTGCGCGCATTATGACGGATAAAGAAGAGGAAGAGTCGCCCACGGCGGTCGACCAGAAGCTGCCGTCCGGCTCCTAAGCCACGCAAAACCGTTGCATTTAGCCCCTTTTAGTGCTATTACAGAGGTGTCTGACAAGCGCTAGGTAACATCCTGGGGGGTGATTCTATGTTCACCGTGCTTGCGGCTTTTACAGGGGTAGCTATTCTGATTGGAATCCTCGGACCAAGCGTTCTTCAAGCGTTAGAGAAACATCACATCGTGACCAATCCCCGCAAACGCGCTAGATGGGCGACCTACGCCGGTTTAATCATGTTCCTGCTGGCGTTGGTATTGATAGGGTACCCCGCTTACCAGCTGGATTCATTAGGCGTAGTCGTTTACGCGATGCCGCTGATTCTGCTTGCGGCCGCTTTGTACGCGATGATCATCTATGTGGGATTTTGGTTTGCCGATCGAATGTGGACTCGTCGAACGGCTCACCAGGCACGTCAAGCGATTCGCTCGTAGAAGGCAAAGTTCCTTGACCGTTATGTAGCTGCGGGTCTTTAGACCAGCAGGAGTCTGCCGACCTAAAGATCTGCAGCTGCCTTGCTTATTTCGGCTCGTCTTCCTTGAGGTATTCGTCAAGTTTTTGGTTAACGAACGACAGGGCGTCTTTCACCTCGCGTTTGACATTCGCTTTGAACTCGCCGCTTTTGATCTGTTCCTTGACGTCCGCGTACGCGTTAGCGACGTCTTCGTTTATCCTCTTGACCTCGTCACTCTTGTGCGTTTTTTCGATGGCTTGTTGCACGAGTTTGCCTAGCTCTTTCAGCTTGTCGCCGATTTCCTGCATGTCCGGCGCGTCGGTGCTGCCGGTTTTCTTCTCACTCATAAGAATCCTCCCTTATAACCGCTCTGTCTCGAGCGATACCCCATAATTCTTCCGCGCAGGCAATGGCGTGGAGCGCTTGAGATTTCGTGGACGTATCTTTCCCCTCGTACAACCTTTCATGCCGCGTGCGTCGAAATCGGTCGAAGCTGGTGATCAGTTCCTCGTGACCTTTACCAAGCTCACTCTCGGTGAAGCGCACGATTGTCACGTGGTGGCCGCCGATGACGGGCCGAACGCCATGGGCAAACATCATCGCCATTCCTGCTTTCAACATCGCGTCGTAGCTCGCGTCCCGAGCAAAACCGAAACGGTGCAACTTGATCAGTTCGCGCGCCGTATCGATGTCATTATACGAGCTCGTTAGCAGGTCATCAATCTGTACAGGCTGGGGGTGAAACCTTTTAACCGATCCATCTCTAAGCCAGGCCCTTAAGTTCACGCTCACCGCCGATCAACCAGACTTTGGCGGCACCCGCGACATTTAAGACGAAAGCGTTGCTGTCACGCACGGCTTCCGAGAATTCCGCGTTAGACATAGCTGTATAGTTGACCTCGCGTATAAGAATCTTCTCAACGTCGGAAAGGCTCTTATTCAAGGTCCCGTGGTCGAAATCGCCGACGATGAAAAGATCCACATCGCTGGCGGCTTTTTCCTCGCCCGCCGCAAACGAACCGTAAACGAGCGCGAGGCGGATGCCTTTGATGGCTTGCAGGGCCGTTGTCAGTGACCCGTAGATACCGACAGTCTTGGCGGTAATCCCGGTAATCTCTTGAAGCATCGGGTAGTGCCGGTTTGCGCCGTAGAACTTAAGGTTGCCGACTTTCTCTGAAGATAAGACGCCGAGAGTTTCGAGATAGATCAGCTCGCGGTGCAGACTGCCGATCGAGCCCCCCAACATTTGGTGGAGCTGACGGGCGTAATAGCGGTCTTGCGGATTGGTCAGGAACAACGCCAGCAGGCGCTGTCGGAGCTTGGAGCGAAACAGGCTGGTAGGCATAGCGTTTATGTTCTCCATATCCGTTCTCGTTTCTGAGAACAAGCGTACTCAAATAGGAGAACAGATGTCAAGGGCGACTCACCCGCGACGTTTGGTGCCGCGAACCCAGAGAGTCAGAAACATAAAACAAAACCGCGTCTCCCCCGGGACCGCTCTATGGTTTCCTGCTTCAGCCTAGTGCCATAATAGGGGCATGATATTTATTGAGAAGAGCGGGCGGCCGGATCAGCCCGACGAAGCGATTCTTCGCAACGGACAAGCGCTGCGTATTCGGCCGGTCGAGCCTGATGACAGCGTCAACCTGAAACGGCTCTTCAACAGAATGAGCCCCCTGACCAGCTATTACCGCTGGCAGTATGCCAAACACCATACCGGCGACGAAGAAATCGCCAGGTTCACAGCGGCCAAACTGCCTGAAAACTGTGTCTACGTCGCCACCCAGGGCGAAGGCCGCCAAGAGCGGATCCTGGCGGTGGCCAGCTACGACGCGACTTCCGACATGAAGAGCGCGGAGGTCACCTTCGTTGTTGGGACGAGTTACCAAACGCGCGGTGTCGGGACGGCCCTACTGGAGAAACTCGTCGAGACGGCGGCTCATTATCGAATTAAGAGGTTCGTTGCGCTGGTCCTGCCGGAAAATACCAGGATGCTCGCTTTGTTCGACCAAAGCGGCTTCAAAACAACCAAGAAATTCTCCGATGGCGTCTACCATATTTCAATCAATCTTGAACAGCAGGAAGAGTTCGCCAAACGGCAAGCGGCGCGAGAGCACATCGCGCGGACCGCGGGAGTCGGGACATTCCTCTACCCGCACAGCATCGCGGTGGTTGGCGCTTCTCGTAATGCGGAGAGCGTCGGCGGCGCGCTGTTTCACAATCTGCTATCCACCAATTTCAATGGGCCCGTTTTCCCCATAAACCCGAACACCACATCGGTGGCCGGAGTTTTGTCTTACCCAACGGTTCTGGACGTGCCGAGCGACATCGATCTGGCTGTGATCGTCGTTCCCGCCGATAAGGTGCTGGCCGTGGTCGACCAATGCGGCAAGAAAGGCGTTCGCGGCTTGGTCATAATCTCAGTCGGGTTCGGCGAGGCCGGTCCGGAGGGCAAAAAGCGGGAGCGCCTGCTGAAAGCGAAGACTCTCGCGTACGGCATGCGCGTCATCGGTCCCAACTGTCTTGGCGTCTTGAATTCCGACCCCGACGTCCGGCTGAACGCCACTTTCTCCCCGGTCACTCCGCCGGCGGGGAACTTGAGCATCGGCACGCAGAGCGGGGCACTGGGACTGGCGCTGCTCGATTACGCCAACAACATCAACCTGGGGATTGCCGACTTTGTCAGCATCGGCAACCGCGTCGATATCTCCAATAACGACCTCCTGGAATACTGGGAGGACGACGACAAGACGGACGTGATTCTACTGTACGTCGAATCGTTCGGAAATCCATACAGTTTCACCAGGATTGCGCGCCGCGTGTCCCGGAAGAAGCCGATTATCGCCGTCAAAGCGGGACGGTCGGAAGCCGGAGCCAGGGCGGCGTCGTCTCATACCGGCGCTTTGGCCGCTGCCGACGTCGGGTCCGATGCTTTGTTCCGGCAGGCCGGAGTCATTAGAGTCAATACGATTGACGAGATGTTTGGCGTTTCGGCCGCGTTGGCAAATCAACCGGTTCCAAAGGGTCCCAATGTCGGCATCCTGACGAACGCCGGCGGACCGGGAGTCCTGGTCGCAGACGCGTGTGAAGGTCTGGGGCTTAAAGTGCCCAAGTTGTCTCCCCAAGCGCAAAAGAGACTAAAAGCTTTCCTGCCGGCCGAGGCCGCGCTCAGTAATCCAGTTGACATGATGGCCTCCGCCACAGCGGCATATTACAAACAAACGCTCGCGGCGATGCTGGAAGACCCCGACCTGGACGCCATCATTCTCATTTATATCCCGCCGCTTGTTACCCGGCCGGAAGACGTGGCCAAGGCGATCAAGGAAGTTCTAAAAGACTACGCGGGCGACAAGCCCGTTTTGGCCAACTTCATGATGTCGGCCGGCTCCACGCCCGACCTGCAGATCGGACCCAAACGGTATGTGCCGTCCTATGTGTTCCCGGAAAGCGCTGCGCAGGCGCTGGCCCACACCTATAACTACTCCCAGTACCGGCAGGAGCCGGAAGGCGCCTTGCCTGATTTCCCGGACATAATCGCGAACCATATCCGATACAAATTCTTCCGCTCCAATCCCATCAGCGAGGCGGGTGCGTGGCTGCTTCCCGAAGTGGCCGCCGGCTTGCTGGAGGCATACGGAATTTCGATGGTGCCGACGCGGGTTGCGGAATCGGCTGCCGCCGCCGCCAAAAGCGCGTCGGAAATAGGCTTCCCAGTCGCTTTGAAGATCAGGTCTGAAACCATCGTGCATAAAACGGATGTCGGCGGAATCGCGCTCGGCTTAACCAGCGAGACCAAGGTCAAGGCGGCTTACGGCAAAATGATGCGGCGCCTCAAGCAGGCGGACCTGCTCGACCACGTCGACGGCGTCATTGTGCAAGCCATGATCGAGGACGCGCAAGAGGTTATCGTGGGCATGTCGCAGAACCCCGTTTTCGGACCGTTGTTGATGGTCGGGTTGGGCGGTGTGCACGTGGAGCTGCAGAAGGACGTGGCGTTTTCTCTGCAGCCCCTGACTGACGTGGACGTCGACTGGATGCTCAATCAACTAAAAGGATTGCCGATTCTGCAAGGCTGGCGCGGCGCGGCGGTTCGTGACGTTCCCGCTCTCAAAGAAGTACTGTTGCGTTTCTCCATGCTGATCGAGGATTTCCCCGAGATTGCCGAGATTGAGATAAACCCCCTGATGGTTGGCAATAAAGACCGCGGCTGCCGGGCCGTCGACGTTCGCGTCAAGATGCAAGCGACCCCTATTTGATCTGAGTTAATCAATTGACACGAGATTAGAGGCGTGCTATAAAAAGACCAATCTAAGAGCGGTGTTTGGCGCCAAGGGAAGCTCGTGAGAATCGGGCACGGTCGCGCCACTGTAACCGGAAAGTCTGCCTACTAAAAGGCCCTCGCCGGGAGTCAGGAACCTAACCGAACACCCCACATAATAGCTACTCTTCGCGAGATGAGAGAAGGCTTATTTTTATTGCCCTTTCGGCGGAGAGCCCGAAGGGCATTTTTATTGGGATACGAGGACGCTTGCGTCTTAAAGGAGAGCGATATGAGAAGGTTTACCGCGGCAACATTAGTTTTGATGGTTTGTCTGCTGGCCTGGCCTGCGGTCGGAGTCTTGGGCGGCACGTCAACGAGCGCGGCCGTTAACAAGGCCACGGCCTATTTGCAGACACAGCAACAAAACGACGGCAGCTATACGGAATTTGACGGACCGATTAACGCGACCTGCGGCGCCGGATTAGCCATCGCTGCTGCGGGGCTGGACGTAAATACCTGGAAGAAATCCGGGCTTTCGGGAATCGATTTCTTGCTGGCACAGAAGGATTCGTTAAGTAACGCGGCGGACGCCGATACCAATTCCGCTAAAATTGCCCAGCTGGTGATGCTGCTTGTCGCCAGTAACAACGATCCGCGCGCCTTCGCCGGTGTCGACTGGGTGGCAATATTGACGGGAACGCAGAATGCGACGACCGGCGCCTACGGCACAGCCTTTATCCGGCACCCCTGGATAATAATGGCTTTGCATTCCGCCGGTGAGACTATTCCCGCCAACGCGCTCGATTATTTGCTTGCCAACCAGGAAGCCAACGGCGGCTTTGGCGTGAACGGACTCGGCTCCGGGTCCGATACGAACACGACAGCAATCTGCCTTGAGGCGCTGGCCGCGGCGGGCGTGGTGACCAGCTCGACAACAGTTCAACAGGCCCTTGCCTATCTTCATACGCAGCAGAACTCCGACGGCGGATTTCCTTGGGCTAAGCCGTCATTGTGGGGAACCGATTCGGACAGCAGCTCGACGTCATGGGTCATTCAGGCCTTGATTGCGGCCGGCGAAGACCAAACTGGACCCGCTTGGACCATTTCCGGTAACACGCCCGTCACGTTTCTGCTCGGGATGCAGAATGCCAGCGGCGCGTTCGGGTATCAAACAAGCTGGGCGGACGACAACCTTATGTGCACATATCAAGCAATTCCCGCGCTTATGGGCAAGGTTTTTCCGCTGGGCTACGCTGAACCGGTGAAGAGCAGTCCCGATTCGGTCACCGCGCCGGCGGAGACGTCAACACAGACCCTGGTACAAGGCCAGGACTACCTACCCTACACTGGCCGATGAGAGAGTTCGTTAAAATTGCCGTTGTTGCTTTCGCGCTCCTGTGTGTCGTGGGCCTAGCTGAAACCGCTAGGGCGACGAACTATGCGGGCCTGGTCATCCGGCATGGCGACGGCAGTGTAGTGACGCGCTGTGTTGCCTTTGAGGAGTCGTCGATATCCGGCATTGAGCTTCTTTATCGCTCCGGTCTGGCGGTTGACGCCCCGACATCCGGCTATGGCGCTTCTGTATATGGAATCGACGGCGAGGGAACCGCTGAGGACTGGAGTTCGGGACGAGCCTCCTGGTCGTACTGGCACGTGCGAGGCGGCTGGGTGTTCTCGCCGATCGGAGCCAGCAGCTATAGTGTCAAACAAGGTGATGTCGACGGTTGGTCATGGGGCTCGCAGACCGGCCCAACCCCGCCCCCGGCATACTCTTTCGGTCAGCTTTATCGCGACGCCTATGGGGCTCCCGCCCCTGCGCCCCCACCAGCCAACACCAATGTTCAACCGGCAAATGGCGCGACAACGGCGCCCGCAACGCCTGGCGCAACAAACGCCAGTACCGCTGCTGCAGCCAATCCTGCCGGAGCCTCCAACTCTGGCGCGACAACGACAAACGTTAGGTCCGGCGCGGGCAAAAAGGCAGTGACTGCGATGGCCGCCCGCCACCCGGCAGACAAAAAGGTGCAAAAGGATGGGAACTTCTGGAATTATGCCTCGTTCGCCATGTTGCTAGCCGGTTTGAGCGCCGGCTTTGTCTACTATCAGCGCAAGAACAGACAAAGCGTCAAGCCTAATTGACCGTAACTCTAATAAAGTATTCTTTTCCGTGCGGCCAGCGTTTTTGCACGAATCGATACTTGCTCTCCCAGCTAGCGATCGCTGCCATCAGAGCCTTTGGCATAAAAGGCGTCCAAGTGCCATAAGCGTAAGAGCCGGTTATCTTGCCGATCCGGCGGGCTCTTTTCTTGTACCACCAGTGAGTTCTATATTGATACTCCAACGGCGGACGACCCTTGATTGAAGCGCGCAGCCAACGCCCAAATGTGATCATGATTCCGGTTGGACTCCAGAGGTCTTTGACGTGAAAGACAATCACGCCTCCCGGTTTCACAACGCGCGCCAATTCGGTCAGCATGCGGTCACACTCCTCAGGGTTCAGGTATTGTTGCACCGCGATGCTAACGGCTTTGTCGAAGGTATCGTCGCCGTAAGGCAAATCCGTAACGTCAGCGACCTCAATAATTGTTTCAGCGGTGACATCAGGTTCTGCCGCGATCCTCGCCTGGCAACGGGCCACCATAGCCGGCGAGAAATCAATTGCGGTAATCCGGGCGACCAACGAGCCCAGTAACAGAATCTGATCTCCGGCGCCGCATCCCGCGTCCAAGATTCTATCCTCAGGCGTTGGATCGACTAGTTTGATAAGCTCTCGGTCATGAAATGCTTGGACGTCGGGCGTCATTATCCTGTCGCCCCGCACCGCCTGATGCGCATCGACAACGGCCGCTTGGTCTTCCCAAAACGATTTCCACTTTAGATGCTCCTGTTCAGTCATGACTCAATTATACCCGTTCCAATATCACAGAAAGTGTCCAATATATCTTGACATATTGGAAATAGTTAGATAAATTGGGAACACCAAAGGATATAAAAAGGGCAGGGGGCGTCCCCGTTTGCCGCACGGGGGCGCCCGGGAGGAGAGGGTATGAAAAGGGTAAAAGAGTTTTTAGCAAGGCAGGATGGACAGAGCACGACGGAGTATGCGCTGGTTTTACTGGCGGTTGTCGCCATTGCGGGCGTGCTGAGCAAGGTGGGAGTCGCGGGAATGACGGATTTCTTGGCCGGCGTTTTCGCCAAACTGGTCGCAGGAATCAAATAAGAGATGAGCCTGCGACATGAGCACGGCAGTATCTCTGTGGAATTCGCGTTGGTCTTACCGCTTGTCTTGATCTCGCTACTGGCCGTTGTCCAAACGGGCGCGGTGATGCGGGCTCACCTTATGGTCGCGCAAGCCGCCCGCGAAGGCGCTAGACAGGCGACTACCGCTGCAAGCGACGCCGAGATCGTTACCGCCGCGAATGTAGCAGGCGCGGGCATGAGCGGTGACGCGGTGTCCGTTACCTGGAGTATGCCGGAGGGAGGACAGGCGGGCAGTCCGATAACGGTCTCCGCTCAAACATCCGTCCCCTGTCTCTTTCCCCTGCTCGCCACTGTCTGGCCACATGCATTCCAGGCCAAAGCGACCACCACGATGCGATTGGAGAAAGACCGGTGAGCCCTTTACTGGCTGGCTGCCTAGTATTGTCGCTGTTCTTGGTCCCCATGATCGCAGATATAGGAATCGTTAACCAATCTCGCGCTCGTGCTGAGAGCATTGCCGACGCCGCGTCATTAGCGGCGGCTCAAGAAATGGTAAGAGGGGGTGACCCCGCCGCCGCAGCGGCCGACTACGTAACGAAGAACGGCGGGGCCCTTTCTTCGGTGGTCGCTAATGACCAGAGCGTAACGGTGACTGTGCAGGAAGACTGCCCCACGATCATTGCCAGCCGCCTTGGGATTAATGTCGGTCCCGCAAGGGGCCGCGGCAAGGCGGAGCTAAAGGAAATCGATGAGCCCGACTACTAAGTCTCGCATAGCGGGCTCGATGTTCTTGCTATTGTTCGGTCTTAGCGCTTCGGCTCCCGGGCAAACTGCCCCGGCTGAAGACAAAATATTTGTTCGACCACTTAACGGCAGCGTCGTGTTGCGCTTTGGCCAAAGATACACTGATGTTGCCTCGGGCAAAATACGCGCTCATTGCGGCAGTGATATCGCCGCGTCGCCTGGGTCGCGCGTGACTGCTTCTGCTTCCGGCCGGGTTTCATTCGCCGGTCATACGCCACTGGGCAATTGCGTCAGCATTAAACACGAGAATGGCGTCAAGACGACATATCTGCCCTTGGAGAAGATAACGGTTTCGTCAGGCGATTCCGTCCAACGAGGTCAAACCATCGGCTATGTTAGCGCCGCGGGCGATGGTTCGTCATCCGGGTTTCATCTGCATGCCGGAGCCATATTCGGTGGGAAATATATCAATCCGGAGACCTTGTGGCGCGGGGAGTTTCGCGCCGACTTCAGTCGTCTGATAAGGCGCGCGGATATTCCCCCGGCTGGGGTCTCAATTGCTTCAACTGGTAATAGTCTCGCGGGGGCGGATCCGCTCTCGATCAACGCGGGCAGTAGGGCCTCGGTTCTTACTTGGTTGGCTGGTCTTTGGCAAGATGCACGAGGGTTCGTATCCGGATTGTGGCAGTCTGGTGAGGCGTTTTTGGCACGTTTGATCGATATTGGGGCCGGCGCGTTTCAGTGGTCTAAATCGCTATGGAAATCATCATTTACATTTTTTGGGCAGCACGTCTTCGTCGCTGGCAAGAGCCAAGCATTTTGGCCGGCGGTCCGCGGTATTTCGCGGCCAGGCTTTGGGCGTCTTTTGGGCTCCCTGACGCCAGCCGTTGCCGTTTACCGACTTGATCCCAGCGGTGACGCGGCCTTCCCGGTCGACAGATTGACGATTTCTCTCGACTCGGATAACCCGGTCAGGGAGCTGGAGGTTTTCAACCGCGATGGCGACAGGATAAGGGTTGTCGAGAGCTGGGAAAGTCGCGCCCGAGAAATCTCATGGACCGGCGAAGATGATTCCGGCCGGATTGTCCCCGATGGGCTTTATACAATAATCGTTCGTCGAACCAACGGCTCGGTCGCGGGATGCGTAGCGGAAGTCATATGGCACAGCTAAAGCGCGAGATTATGAAGAGTATGAGGATTATAGGGAGTATAAAAATGCTCTTGGTTTTTATAATCCCTATGCTCTTTATAATCCTAATACTCCCCTACCAAGCGCTGGCTTGGGGTTCTGTCACACACAATGCAATATGTCGCGCGGCGGGTGGTGGTGATGAATTCGCTCTGGGCGGTGTTGCGCCAGACATGATCGCCTTATATTCAGTGACGACCGGCGACGCGTCGTTCGATTACACACACAACTATTATGGCGCGGGACGCGAACCGGTCTTCGGCGATCTCATGGTTGAGGTGCAAGATACATCATTTTCCCGCGGTTGGGCGGCCCACCAGCTGGCGGATAGTGTTGTCCACGGAGTTGACGGCTATTCCAACAGAAAGCAAGTCTTTCGCGACATACCTGAGCAGTATAAGACCACTTTAAGTCACGGGGCCGTCGAGCTGATTGTTGACGCTATCGTCTTGGACGAGGTCTTCGGCGGACAGGTTGAACTCTCTGTGCCGGAGCGCTCAGAGCTGATTCACGAAACCACTGTGCGTTTCTACAATGAAGCCTTGCCGGCAGGAAAGAGAATTCCGCGTTCAACCATAATCAATTGCCACACGGCGGCTAATCTCGCTTTCCGGTGGGACTTGTGTTTAAACACGAACAAATATCTCGCGTCCCTATTGATCGACGAACCTTGGTTTGCCAGCGTCCGGCGGGAATTTGCCGATTTCCGACCGCTGTTCTCAAAATCTGTGAGTCTTGTTGGCGGTCGTTTAGCAGATGCGACGAACCCAGCCAGCCCAGTTGCGGTCGTAATCCCGGTCGGCTGCAATGATTCTGTTTGGGATGGCTTAGCTGCGCTGCTGCCGGTCGGCATCGTTTTGGCAGCAGACGGCAGTTCTCAGCAAGGCGGCGAAGGGACCGGGGAACCGACAGACTACTACAGGTATCTGAATCGGCTGAGCATAAGAGCCAGCCAGATAGGACAAGGTCGGATAGACAAAGAGAGTGTGCGGAAAGCAGCAGCCGAGTTGGCGGCGGAAAATAGTTTGCCCGACGAGGAGCGCGCGTGGGCAATCGCGGCGGCGGGTTTGACTGATAAACATACGACTGATCTACGCCAAGTTAGCCAGAGCATTAGGGAAGCGGGGAGACGATCGTCCGGTAAAGGCGCCGCAGGCGGCCTGATGGATGACGTTCTCCCCTATTTTCCTTGCGCCACCGCCTTGGCAGTGTTGCTGGGGGCGCTAGCCTGGTTGTTTAAGAGATGATGAAAGGGGGTGACTATATGGATAACGCGTCAGAGTTGGGTCGGGTAAAACGAGATGATCAGGTCGACATCGTCATTCGTAAGGGCGAATTTATGGGGAAAGCGTACGTCGACATTCGTGAGTATCTGAAGGCCGAATCCTTTGAGGGGTTTACCAAACGAGGGATACGGATTCCGGCTGATTTGTACGCCGAGCTCGCGGCTCAAATGAACAAGTCATAAACCCTATGATACAATTATGGCTGGACGCAGGGCTTTTGCCAGAGGACAATATTTTTGCGTTTCCTCTGGCAAAACTTTTTTATCGCGCCAGCGAAAGGGGTAATTATGGCAGATGAGTTTAAGGCTCCCATTGAGCCTGAGCAGCAAGGGGAACAGGCAGCAACCGACAACCTGGAAGCCCCCGTTCAAGATGAATTTTCGATAGCCGATTCACCGGCGCCACCAGCCGATGAGCCGGTTGGGAATGAAATAATCCCGCCGGTCGACGAGGTTTTAAGCAAAGAAAAACCACCAAAACCGCCAAAACAGCCGAAACCACCCAAGAAGCCAAAACCACCTAGAGAGCCGAAACCGCCTCGACCGCCCAAGATACCAAAAACAGCTAAGGAAAAGGCGAAACAAAAGGCTTTGATCAAGAGAATTGGCGCGATTGCGGCAGTAATTATACTGTTGGCCGCCGCCGTCTTCGGCGTCTGGTATTATTTCATACGCAGCGTCCCCGTGAATGTAACCGCGACGTTGGTTCTGCGCGGGACGGTACGCGACGTTGTTAACGCGACCGGCAAAGTTGAAGCCAGTCAGATGGTGCCTATTTACGCGGTCCAGAATGACACGGTCGGTGAGGTGCTCGTGAAAGAGGGCGACTCTGTGATCGCCGGTCAGAACCTTGTCTCGCTGGATGGCGGCGGGTTCGTCACCACTTCCATCGCTGGTAAGGTGACGAATATCGCGGTTCAATCGGGGGACAAGGTCACCGGTAAAGTGCAACCCCTGACGACGACGCCGTCGATAACAACGCCTTCAACGAATCCGACGACGACTACGCCGCCGGCAACCGATATCACGACGCCGACAATAACTACCCCGACGACTTCAATTACGCAAACGCAAACATCCCAGACGGCGACGCTGCTGATGACGGTGGCGAATATGGACCCGACCTATGTCGTCGCGAACGTTGATGAAACCGATATCTCAAAAATAAAAATCGGGCAGAAAACCGAGATGACCCTGGACGCGTATCCGAACAAGATAATCCGGGGAGACGTGATTGAGATCGGCCTGGTGGCTGCGGCCACTCAGACAGGCGGAACAGCTTTTCCCGTCAAGATCAGAGTCACCGAAGCTAAGGCAATTGACTTGCGCATCGGGATGAGTGCCGACACCGACATAATTATTAGAACGCGCGATGACGCGCTCCGGGTTCCGGTAACAGCTGTTACCACGGACGGAGGCAAAGACGCCACATATATCGTCAAAAATAACATAGCGGAAAAAACGACCATCAAAATCGGCCTGTTGAGCGGCGATTTCTATGAAGTACTCGCGGGCGTCAACGAGGGCGAAGAGGTCGTTACAAAAGGAATAGACAAGTTAAAGGGCATCGGCAAGGCCAACGTGACTGTCACGCGGCGGTAAGATGCTCGTTGTCGATGACCTGAAAAAAACCTACAAGCTGGAAGGCGTCGATGTCGAGGCCTTAAGGGGAGTCACGTTTCGTGTCGACCCAGGGGAATTCTTGGCCATCATGGGGCCTTCCGGCAGCGGCAAGTCGACTCTGATGAACCTGATCGGGTGCCTCGACCGGCCAACATCCGGCACAATCGTCCTGGATGGCCAATTTACCTCCGACCTGACCGACAATCAGTTGGCTGGGGTGCGCAATCAGAAGATAGGATTTGTCTTCCAGAACTTCAATCTCTTGACGCGCGCCAGCGCCGTGAAAAACGTTGAGCTACCTTTAGTTTACGCAGGTCTTGGGCCGTCAGAAAGACGTCAAAAGGCAGCGGCAGCCCTCGAGAACGTCGGCCTCGGCGACCGGATGTGGCACCGTCCAAATCAACTATCCGGCGGACAACAGCAGCGGGTCGCGATAGCGCGAGCTTTGAGCGTTAACCCCTCCATGATTCTGGCCGACGAGCCGACCGGCGCGTTAGATAGCACAAGCGGCGACGAGATCATGGCTATCCTTAGCGAACTTAACAAACAAGGCAAGACGGTAATCCTTGTCACGCACGAAGAATACATCGCCAACTATACGAATCGGATAATCAGGATGAAGGACGGACTGATCGTATCGGATTCGGCGGTGACAAAATGAGCCTGCTCGAAAGCTTCCGTCTGGCCGCTGACGCTTTGCGCGCTAACAAAATGCGAGCCGGTCTAACCATGTTGGGCGTAATCATCGGCGTTATGGCGGTTATTCTGCTGGTCAGCATGGGCCAGGGTGTTACGGCGGAGATAACCGGACAGGTCTCGGGTCTGGGCTCGAACCTGCTGTTTGTTATGCCCGGCCATTTTGACGTTAACGATACCTCCGGTACCGGCGGGTTGCCGACCTATAAACTGCGGCCGGCTGACGTCGACATGATTAAGCGGCGATCGAGTTTGGCGGCGGGTGTCATTGGCATTATCGAAGCGCCAGTGACGGTTGGTTATAAGAATCGAACGTCAAAAACGGTAGCCGTATGTACCAACGAGAGTTACCCAGATGTCATGACCAGGCCGATTGCTACCGGCCGTTTCTTGACTCAGTCGCAAATCACCGGCGCCCGTCACGTGACCGTTCTTGGCAAAACCGTCGTAGACAATCTGTTCGGCAGCAACGATCCTGTCGGCAAACAGATATCTATTGCCGGGCAGAAATACATAGTCGTCGGCACGATGTCGCAAAAAGGCATGATGATGGGTCAAGATTTCGACAATGGCGCGTATGTTCCGATCACGGTGGCGAACAACCTCGTCGGGCATGAACGGTTGAGCGAGATAGTCGTTAAGGCGAAAAGCGCCGACATGATCCCGGAAACAAAAAAGGAGATCGAGAACATCTTACTGAAGAAGTATTCTAAAGACGATTTCACTGTCTTTAGCCAAGGCGAGACACTTTCGATAATGAACAATATATTAGGCATCATGACCTTAATGCTCGCGGGCATCGCCAGTATCTCTTTGCTGGTCGGCGGTATCGGCATCATGAACATTATGCTGGTGTCGGTGACCGAGCGCACCCGTGAGATCGGTATCCGCAAGGCTGTGGGAGCGCGCACGGCTGATATCATGGTTCAGTTCCTTATCGAAGCGATTATGTTGAGCGCGCTGGGCGGCACTCTCGGTATCGCTTTGGGCGTCGGAGCGGCTCTTATAATCAATAACTGGCTGCCGGCCCAGATCAGCACGTGGTCAATCATATTAGCATTTTGTTTCTCCGCCGGCGTAGGCGTTTTCTTCGGCGTGTATCCAGCCTGGAAGGCGGCTCGTTTGGATCCAATCGAAGCGTTGCGGTACGAATGACAGAGCCGGAGAGAATATTAAAGCGCGATAGGAAAGAAAAGCGATCTTACACCGTTGGCGAAGAAGTCGCCAACGCGATCACACACGGTATCGGTGTTGTCTTCTCTATTGTCGCGATGACATTACTGATTGTTACCGCTGTCCTGCATGGCGGCGACGGCTGGCGTCTAGCGGCGGCCATAATCTACGGATCGTCGCTGGTAATCGAGTATACATTCTCTACCCTCTATCACAGTTTCCCATGGTCAAAGGTAAAGCACATTTTTAAGATCCTAGACCATGCGGGCATTTATTTCCTGATCGCCGGCAGTTACACCCCATTCATGCTAGTTACATTGCGCGGCACCACCGTCGGTCTTTGGGTGTCAATCGGAATCTGGGTGTTTGCCGCGGTCGGCATAGCCACCGAAGCTTTCTGGGTATATCGGCCAAAGTGGTTGTCGGTGGTCGTCTATGTCATCATGGGCTGGATTGCCGTCTTGGCTATCAAACCGCTGATCGCGCTGGCGCCGCCTCAAGCCGTCTGGTTGCTGATTGCCGGCGGCCTCTGCTACACGTTGGGGGCGGTTACCTATATCCCGCGCCGCGTTCCCTACCTGCACTCGATTTGGCATCTGTTTGTCTTAGGTGGCAGCATACTGCATTTTCTAGCCATCGTACTTTACGTTCTGTAGTTGCTAGGCAATAATCTAATAACGTAATCGTGCGCGACGGGGGTGCCTTGTGTCCTTGCTTGAAGTAAAAGGTCTATCCAAAACATTCAACTCCAACAAAGCGGTAGACGACGTAACTTTCAACGTCGAGGCGGGAGAGATCTTCGGCTTACTCGGCCCGAACGGCGCCGGCAAATCGACGCTGGTGGGGATGGTGTCGACTCTTCTCAAACCAACGCGCGGCGACATCATCATTGACGGCCACAGCGTCGTCAGAGAACCCATGGCGGTGAAACGGCTGATCGGCGTCGTACCGCAAGAAATAGCGCTTTATCCCACGCTTACCGCGCGGGAGAACCTTGTCTTTTGGGGCAAGATGTACGGTCTCTCAACTCCCGATATCAAGGAGCGCGCCGACAACGTGTTGGAGATTGTTGGTTTGGCCGATCGCGCCGACGAGAGAATCGATACCTACTCGGGCGGCATGAAACGCCGGATCAACATCGCGGCGGGCTTGCTGCACAGCCCGAAGGTGCTGTTCATGGACGAACCGACCGTCGGCATCGATCCGCAAAGCCGCAACCACATTCTGGAAACGGTTAAGCGGCTCAACGAAGACGGCCTGACCGTTATCTACACCAGCCATTATATGGAGGAAGTCGAATTCCTCTGCGACCGCATCGCCATCGTCGACAAGGGCCGCGTCATCGCCGTCGGAACCCAGGAAGAACTGCGGCTTTTGGTTGGCAACAAAGACGTCATCAGAGTCAAGGCGCCCGAAGTTCCGGAAGATGTGGCCGCCGACCTGAAGAAGATCAAAGACGTCGACGGTGTGACGCTGAAGGAAGGCGAGATCGACATACTTAGCCCCCATGGTCGTGAGGTGTTGGCCTCGGTCATCAAAGGTCTCTACGACCGCCAGGTAAAGATTGCTTCGGTTGAAGTTCAAGAACCCGATTTGGAGAGCGTCTTCCTCCATCTGACGGGTCGCAGTCTAAGGGACTAGGGCGCTCATGCGACCGCTGGCTATCGCCCTCAGAGACACGAAGATAATCGTCCGGGACCGGCGGGCGCTGCTTATCTTGTTGGCGATGCCGCTGACCATCATCGCGATCCTGGGCCTGGCGCTTGGCGGTCTCTGGAGTGGGACGGCCGCCATCAACAAGTTCGACGTGGCCGTCATCGACCATGACCACGGCAGCATCTCCCGGGTATTCGTCAACGACATTCTGAAGTCGCGGGACATGAAGAAGATTCTGACGCTGACCAGTCCGACCGAAAAACAGGCGCGCGCGTCTGTTGCCAACGGCGACCTGGCCGCCGCCATTATCATTCCGGCCGGTTTCTCCGCGGCCATCAATAAAGGACAAGCGGCGCAACTAGAGGTCATCGGTGATCCCGGTCAACAGATACGCGCTGGGGTCGTGCGCAGCGTGACGGAGTCTTTTGCTACGCACGCCAGCTCCGTCTTGATCAGCGTTGAAACATCTGTCGGTGGCCTCGTAACTACAGGAGCCGTTCCGCCGGCGCGGATTCCCGAGTTGTCGAAGACCCTTACCGCTCAAGCCCAAGCCGAGCTGCATGATCCTCAAATCAACGTGGCCAAGAAATCAACCGCCAGCGAAAAATCGGTCTCTGCGCTGCAATACTACTCCGCAGGCATGGGCGTGATGTTCATTCTGTTCGGTTCCATGTTCGGCGCGTTTTCGCTGCTGGATGAGAGGCGCCAGATCACGCTGGCCAGGATGATGGCGGCGCCAGTATCGCGCCTGGGAATCCTGGGCGGGAAGCTGGGCGGTGTGTTCGTAATTGGCTCCCTGCAATTCGCCGTCATTGTCGCCTCGACGCGCGTGTTATTCGGGGTCAGTTGGGGTCCGTCGGTCGTGGGCGTGGTCGCGCTGGCAGCGGCGACGGTGTTCGCGGCGACAGGCATGGCCATCTTCATCGCGTCGATTGCTAAAACGCAAGGGACGGCGGCGGGCTTGTCGCAAGGTTTGATTCAAGGAATGGCAGCGTTGGGCGGTTCCATGATTCCTCTGTCCGCCATGCCCCCAGCGATGCAAAACTTCAGCAAGTTCACCATAAACTACTGGGCGATATCCGGCTTCAACGACCTGATGTTGGGCAAAGGCGCGGGCAACATCGTCGTAAATTGTTTAATTCTCGTCGGCATCGCGATTTTGTTTATGACCCTGGGCGTAGCCAGGTTCCGCTATGAATAAATCCATCGCGATCGGCCGGCTAATGCTATTGGAACATATCCGGGATCGTTCCTTCTGGATTCAGCTGATCTTCATTCCCATCTTACTGACTTTAATAATGGGTGTCGCCTTCGGCGGAACGAGCAGCGGCCCCAAGCAGGTCAGCCTGGCGGCATCCGACGGCGATAAGACTGTGCTTTCCCGGATATTTCTGGCCCAGCTCAAGAAGGACAAGGTCTTCGCGGTCGCCCTTGTTTCGGAGGCGGAAGCGCGGAGCCGGGTCAAGAAGGGAACCGTGTCCGGCGCGGTCATAATACCGGCCGGCTATAGTGAGAAGATCGTTTCCGGCGGCAAGGTAAGCGTGGAAGTCCTTAACACGACCGGCGACAGCAGCGCGGCTCTGTTATCCCAGGTAGTGACGGGGTTAACGGAGAGATACTCCGCCGATGCTTTCGCGGCGGCGAGGATAACGGCTGGCCTGACCGCCGGGCAGACGCCGACTAACCTCAGCCCCGGGCCGCAACAGGCCGCTTGGGAAGAATCGTTTGAAGCAGCGGACGCCAAGTGGAGTCCGCCACCGGTCACGGTTGACGTTCGCACGGTCACTCGCTCCGCGGTGCGCGGCCAGAAGACGTTGGCCGGCGGTTTCAATCAATCGTCCATGGGATTCACCATCACGTTCGTCATGTTCTTACTGGTAGGAGGCGCGGTCACGATTCTGGAAGACCGGCAAAAGGGCACGCTAGGCCGGCTGCTGACAACCCCGACCGGAAAACAGACGTTTGTCATCGGCAAGATGCTGGGCATGTTCGCGACGGCCGCCGTGCAAGCGACTATCCTGATAGCCGTCGGGCGATTCATCTTCAACGTTGATTGGGGACGGGACCCGTTGCCGCTGATCGTCCTGATGATTGCCTTTATCTTCAGTATCGCGTCCATGGGAATTCTAATCGCCTCCGTGGCCCGGACGGCCGCCCAGGCCAATAGCACCACGCCCATCTTGCTTATCAGCATGGCGATGATCGGCGGTTGCTACTGGCCCATTGAAATCACGCCGCCTTTCATGCAGACCGCGGCGAAATTCCTGCCTTCAGGCTGGATGATGCACGGCCTGACTGACCTGATAACCAGGGGCTACGGTTGGGACGCCGTCTGGCTGCCCGGCGCCGTTTTGCTTGGGTTTGGCGTCGTTTTCTTGGTCGCGGGTGTCTTCTTCTTGAAATATGAATAAACTGTCAGCATAATCTTTACAATTCGCTCCGCCATACCTGTCATACTTAATTCATGAGTTTTGGCAAGGAGGGCGCAGTGCAGCAAGCTGTCGCGTCTAGGAAAACCGCGTCACAAGAAGAGATCGGCCAGTTCGCGCCCGTCATAGATTTAACGGTACGAGCTCCCAAAAGTCCCCGGCTGTTAAGCGTTGACTATTTTCGCGGCGCGGCCGTGCTCCTCATGCTCGTCTACGATTATGTCCCGTTCTTTTCCCGCACGGTCCCGTTGTTTCTGCAGCATGGCCGGCCGGATATGCTTCTATTCGGCGATTTTATCGCTCCCTTCTTCCTTTTCATAATGGGTCTTTCTCTGGCCATGTCGATAGACAAACGCCGCGCCGCCGGTGTCAGCGAATCAAATGTGTTCTGGCAAGTAGCGCGCCGGGCGGTTCTGTTGGTTTTAATCGGCGTCTTGATTGACGATTTGCGGGGACCCTTGATCGGCGGCAATATCGGTTTGGGTGGGAGCTACTACATCAAATGGGGCGTTCTGGAGACCTTGGGCGCCAGCTACCTGATTTCATACTTCATCATGCGTTTCGGGGTCAAGGCAAGATTCGTGGTAATCGCTGGCCTGCTGGCCGGCTATATGGGTTTGATGACTGACGCCTGGTTCGCGCACTTCGTCCAATCGCATTCGCACGGCAGCCCGCTGTCCATCATTTCCTGGTCGACCATCGCTGCGTTCGGCATGATTGCCGGGGACCGTTTGATGCGCAACCGGCAAAATTACGAACAGTACCTTTATCGGTTGGGTGGCAGTCTGATTATAATCGGCACCATTGTCGGCCTCTTTACGCCGGCCCGGAAGGACCTGGTGTCATCCAGCTACGCGCTCATTACCGCTGGCGGCGCGGCTATCGCGTTTATGCTGGCCTATTACTTGATTGAAACGCGGGCAGGCGCCAGGCTAATACAGCGTTTGAGTCCGCTAAACGAGTTCGGACGGGCGGCCCTGCTGGCTTGGCTGCTGCAGTACGGTTTGTCCGCTTACCTTATCTGGTATTTCAATACCTACGGCAAGCTGGTCGCCTGGTTAGGGATACCGCTGGCAGTGACCATGATTGGGGTGGTTTGGCTCGTCGTCCGACGGCTGAATCGAGCAGGTTTCCGCCTAGCTATCTGACAAGCAGTAACGGCGGCGGCACCCGACGGAATGATAGACTTTCTTAAACTACGTCTAACCGGTCCACGGTAGGGAGAACCGAATGCCAGGTACAGCAATCGCTACTCACCGACTTGCCAAATCGTATGCCAAAGGCGCACCAGCCCTTGATGATCTCACGCTTGAGATACCTGCCGGCGAGATATTTGGCTTCCTTGGTCATAACGGCGCCGGCAAGACGACAACGGTTAGCCTGCTCACAACCATTCTTAAACCTACATCGGGTTCGGCGTCCGTGCTCGGTCATGACATAGTGAAAGAAGGCGCGACGGTCCGTCGATCAATCGGATACTTGCCCGAGAATGTCCAGTTTTATGACGACCTTACCCTAAGTGAGAATCTGACTTTCTTCGCGCGGTTGTCGGGGTTGGCGCATCCGGCTAGACGAATCACCGAGGTGCTTGGCTTCCTTGATTTCACGGGCTTCGAAGGGAAAAGAATGGCGACATTCAGTAAAGGGATGCGGCAGAGGGTCGGAATCGCCCAGGCCATCTTGCACGAACCTGACGTGCTGTTTCTCGATGAGCCGACATCGGGATTGGATCCCCAGGGCGTAAAGCTGTTGCGCGACACGATTGTGCGACTGAACCAAGAACTGGGATTGACCGTCTTCATGAACACGCACCTCTTGAGCGAGGTTACGAAGACATGTACCAGCATCGGTATTCTTCGAGCCGGCCGCCTAATCTATCATGATTCTCTAGCGAATACGGAGAAAGCTTTTCCGGGGCTGGAATCGCTGGAAGACGTCTACTTTGCAATCGAGGCGCAAAGCGCGTGAGAGTTGTCTTGACGGTCGCCGGACTGGAACTAAAGGCGGCCGGCCGGGAACGGCTGGCAATCGTTTTGTTGGCAGTTTTCTTAGGTATGGTGTTAGTCTCCAGCGGCATCGGCTGGGCGACACACCATACGGTAACCAGTGTTTTCAACGAGACCGTGCGTGTCACAGGGCAGAAACTGGTCAACCCTTTCGATAGAGTCTCCTCCCTCGACAGTCTCAAGAACACAATAATCTACATAGTTTTAATCGGCTCGCTTCTCGCAATTGTCGCTGGAACACGGTCGTCGATTCGCGATCGTAAGGCCGGCGTTGCCGAGCTGATATTTTCGCGACCCTTGGGTAACTGGTCATATGCGGCCGGCAAGCTGATCGGCGTCCAAGTATGGCTGGGATTTGTGCTCGCCGCCGCCGGTGTCTTGAGCTGGCTTAGTGTTTGGCTGGTAACGGGCCAAGTCCTTACGTCTGCAGCTACAGCCTCGCTGTTGGCGTTCTTCTGCCTAGCCTGGCTGTTCTTGGCTCCGTTCACGGCCCTAGGCTTGCTCGCGGGAGCCTACAGTCATTATGAGTCGACAGCTTTGCTGATCCCCATCCTAATCTGGGTTGCCTTTACATTTGTGATACCGCAGTTGGGTACCGCCGAACATCCGACGGCTCTCTTAAACCCGGTTCCATCCGCCGTTAGCACATCTGGCGCATTCTTCCAGTTCAATAGAAGCATATTACAGCCTATCGCCATCACCGAACACTTCAAGCACGCTGGATCGGTTTTTCTAGGCCTGGCCGGCGCGGGCAGCCGCGTCGTCGGGGGCGACATCGCTTCGATTATCGCTTTAGGGATCTTGGGAGCCGCGTTATTTGTTTTTGTGTCCTCCCGAGTGGCTAAAAGGGATCTATATGAATAGCCCGGCAATGGTGGTATTCCGCAAAGAACTTAAGGACGCGACCCGCAGCCCATTCACTCTGCTGCTCGTGCTTGGCCTGGCCGCGGTGATTATTCTTTCGTTGGCGGTCGCCTCTATCGAGTTCCACAGCAAGGTCGCCGATTATCAGCGTTATATCCACGCACTCAAAGCGGCGGGCGGCTCCGTCGCCAATCTACCGCCCACATTCTTTGCCCTGCAGCTGTTGCGCAGTTCGGTCGAGTATCTTGAGATTATAGGTGCCATTGTTGCCGTGGTCATGGGCTATGGGTTGATTGCGAAAGAGAAGAACCGCGGCACCATACGTCTTCTTTTCAGCCGTCCGGTCACGGGCGCCGAACTCGCCGGCGGTAAGCTGCTGGCTGTTGCGGTTATCTGGGGCGTGGTTCTCGCCCTGCTTGCCTTGGTCATTTTCGCGGCTTTGGGCGTGATCGGTGGCGCCGCTTTGTCCGGGGTAGAGGTCGCCAAACTTCTGATTGCGTTAAGCTTGTCTTGGCTTTATCTATTTGCCTGGAGCGCCGGCGCGATCGCTTTAGCCGGAGGAACAAGGCGTTTAGGAACAGCCCTTATAGCCGGGTTGGTTATTTGGTTGGTGGTGGTGCTGATTATCCCGCAGATTGGCGATACAATGGACCCTGATAATCAAGTGCCCGGCGGGTTATTTAAAAGCCTTCAGGTCAACAAAGCGCACGAGAAAGCGGTCTTAGCCCATTTCACGGGTTATGAGTCGACGCGTAACTTGCTTGAAGAGACGTCGCTCAGTAAACGTTTCGAGCGGGCCGGGTTTGCGTATCTGGGCGTCAAGGAAGAGTTTAATCAGAGGTCCCTGGGCTACATTTGGAACAACCAGTGGGCCAACGTGGCTTGGTTGGCGGGCGTTAGCGCGCTGGCTGCCATTCTAGCCCTCATCGTAAACAGCAAAAGACGACTACTACGAAAGGAGTAGCATGAGATTCAAACACATAATAATCACGGCGGCAATGGCGGTCTTATTCGGGGTTGTTGTTGCGGGGTGTTCGGGCAGCGCGACCAACAAGACAGCGACGCAAGCGCCGCCGGTTCTTCCGGTGACTGAGAATCCCATCAAGAATACATCCGTACTTGCCGGTTTAGCGATCACCAACGCGGCTGTCGAAAACAACGTTGACCCCGCGACCAAGAAGGCCATCAGCGATCGCCTGCAGGTATCTTTCAAAAACGGTTCTACCGCGACGATGAGCGGTTTTGAGATCTACTACAAAATGACAGACGTGAAGACGAAGAAGACCGAGGCTTACTATTTGAAACTGACAGGCCTAACGTTGAATCCGGGCGAGACCAAGACAATCGACTTCAACAACGGTCACGGCGCCGGGCAGTACCCGGAGAACATCTATAGCCTTTACCGGACGTCAAAGAACGAAGTTACTTTTGACATCGAAGTTAGCGCGGCCGGATTTAAGCTGGCGACGGCGCAGGCGACGAAGTCCGTCGGAACGAGCGAGAAACAGGACTAGCCTAACGACCTCTATCTGATACCGGCAACGATTAACGTGACAATGGTCGCCGCCAGCAGCAGCCGGTAGACCGCGAAAACCGCGAAACTGCTTTTCTGCAGATATTTAAGCAGGTATTTGATACTCAAGTAGCCGACGATTCCGCTGACTACGACGCCGATAAAGAAGGCCGCGTCCAGGCCGCCGTGGAGCAATTTGCGCGCCTCGTACAGCGCCGCGCCTACGGTTATCGGGGCCGATAACAGGAAGGAAAAACGGGCGGCGTCCTCTCTCTTAAAGTTGCGGAACAGGCTGGTCGTCATGGTAATTCCGGACCGCGATACGCCGGGAATGATGGCGATTGCTTGAGCCGTTCCGACGAGAACAGCATCTTTCCAGCTGACGTGTTTGATGTCCTTGGTCTTCTTGCTGTAGCGGTCGGCCGCGTACAACACGACACCCATGACCGCCAACGTCGCCGCGATGAGCAGTGGGGCGCGAAAGGCCGTTTCGGCTTTCTTCTCCAACAAGACACCGAAAATGCCTCCTGGAATCGAACCGATCAGCATGTACCACGCGAACTTCTCGTCAAAGGTCGACGCTTTCCTCTTCACCAGGCTGGCGAACCAGGCTTTTGCAATCCGCCACAAATCGTTCCAAAAGAAGACAATCACCGCTAAGGCGGTGCCGAAATGCAGGGCGGCGTCAAACGTCAAGCCCGGGTCGGGAAACCTGAGCAGCCAGGGCGCCAGGATTAAGTGGGCGGACGAACTGATGGGCAGGAATTCTCCCAGCCCTTGGACGATGCCGAGAATGATGGCGTGGAAAATGGTCAAGTAAGCTCCCTTACAGTACGGGCGGACAATCGCGGTGCGGCGACCAATTAAGCTTAACATGATGCGCGATACCCTTGCAGACTGGTATATTAGATGAGAAAGGAGACCAATGACAATGATGCGAAGCAAGAAACTAATTACATTTCTGTTGTTAACGATCGCGGGCGGCCTTGTCTTGGCCGGCTGCCAAAAGGCCGCCAAGCCGCCGACTTCAACGACAAACCCGGTCTCGCAAGTCAATCCGGTAAGCGAGAATCCCATCAAAAACATGTCGACAAAGCCGGGTCTGGTGGTTTCGGACATCATGGTCGAGGGCAACATCGATCCGGCGACCGGCAAGAATCTGAATGATCACCTGCAGATGACCATATATGACGGCACTATTGAGACTATGACAGGGTTCGAGGTCTTCTATACGATGACTGACAAAAAGACCGGTAGAAGCGAAAGCTATTATCAAAAACTGACCGATGTTGAATTGGCCCCGGGGAAGGCAATAACGCTGCATTTCGACGGCGGCAAAGGCCCGGAACACTATCCCGAGAACAGCAAATCAATTTATCGCAAGTCCCGCAACGCCGTCGATTTTGTGGTCGAAGTCAGCTGCGCAGGATTCCAGCCGGCCCCCGGCAAGGCGACAAAAACGGCCAGTTCGACCGAGGGGCTATAGAGTCCGGCTAGCCCAGCAGATAACCCCCGTCAACTATTACTGTCGTTCCCGCCATGTAGTCGCTGGCGCCCGAGGCCAAAAATACGGCGACTTTGGCGATGTCGTCCGGCTGCCCCATCCGTCCCAATGGAATCTGAGCCTCGAACCCCTTGACGGCCGCATCGGCCATCGCTTCGCCGCCTGTGCCTTCTGTGCGGATTCCGCCAGGCGCGATCGCGTTGACCAAGATGCCCTTCGGGCCCAACTCTAGAGCGAGGCTTTTTGTCAACATAATGACGCCACCCTTGGAAGAGTCATACGCGGCCAGTCCGGCCATCGAAGGATGGAAACCGTCTATAGACGCGACGTTGATAATTTTCCCGCCGCCGCCTTGCTTTAGCATCTGGGCCGCCGCCGCTTTCGCACAGAAAGCGGTTCCCGTAAGATTGACGCTTATCACTCGCTCAAAAAGCTCGAGAGTAGTGTCCATCATAGGTGAGAAAGGGTAGATTCCCGCGTTGTTGACCATGATGTCGATCGAACCGAAGGTTTCGACGCAAGCATTAATAATTTTCTCAGCGTCAGTAGCGACGTTGGCCTGTATGCTTTTGGCATGATCTCCCAATTGTGCCGCGGCCGCGTTGGCCGCCTCGCTATTTAGGTCCGCTATCAGGACATTCGCGCCCGCCTCCACCAATCGGCTGGCGATACCGTGCCCGATCCCTAACGCCCCGCCCGTAACCACCGCGTTCTTACCCTGTAGACTGAATGGTCCCCAATCTGACATATTGACCTCCTCGTCAAAGCGTCTTTTTCGATACCGTTTAAGATTAGCACTATGTCTACACGACAGGAGGACCGGCGGGCCGCGTGGCTTTCCTAATCTCAAAGATTTATCTCGACAGCCGGGAAAGCAATTTCACCTTCAAGGTCTTTTTATTGCTAATCGCATTCTTAGCGTTTACGAATGTGCTCAATCCGGACGCCTATGTTGCTCGCCAAAACATGCGCAGATATTCAGCAACCGGCAAGATCGACGCCCGGTATCTGGGAAGCTTGTCAGATGACGCGTTGCCTGTGACGGTACCCCTCCTGAAGAACAAGGACAGCCGCATCAGGAAACAATACGGCGACAGACTGCGCGAAACGATCTTGCTTGAGCGTCGGCCGTTATTCTCCCGCTGGCAGTCGCTCAACCTATCGCGCTGGCGAGCCAAAGAAATATTGCGGAGTAGTGACTAACCACACGGATGACGGTCAAATAAAGGGTGACACCGTCTGATTAGCAATTGCAGGACGGGGCGGTATTCTTCCGCCACGGAAACCAGCTGGCGATAACGGCGCTGGCACAGCCGACGCCGGGGCGGACCGACAGAGCGTCGGCAGGGCAATTCATCGCGCAAGCCCCACATTCCATACACCGGTCCCGACGGACAATTTCGGCTTTCTTGTCTTTCATTTCCAACACGGCGTGCGGGCAGACCCGCGGGCACATGCCGCATCCCGTGCATTTATTCTTGTCCAGTGACAGCGTCGTGCCGCCCTCGATATATTTGAATGTTTCCATCAGATAATCCCCCGGAACAATACGGCCAGCAGAGCGATCACGGCCGCGCCGGCTTGGATAGGCATCCAACGGCGCATCTCGCGCTCGACGCCGGACAAAGAAGTAAACGGCGTGGAGCCGGTAAAGTTCATGGCCATATAGGAAGTAATAGCCACCGTGACCAGGATTACCGCCAGGCCTACCATCAAGGTTGGGTGTATAAGCAGGGCAACCCCGGCCCCGACGATAATTCCGATAATCGCGCCTTTGGCCGCGAACATCCGGGGCGGCAACCACGGCAGCAAGAGCGGCGTTAACACGGCGCCCCCAATAACGCCGGCTGCGAACGGCGCCAGATCCTCGGACAGAGTTCTAAAGAAACCGCCGGCTGTCAGCGGATGGGTAGTAAAAAGGCCGAAGACGATAAACGCGGCCAAGACCGCCAGAATGTATTTCCAAGCCCCGGACAATTCAACCGGAGTCAAAGCCGCTCGTTCCCGCAGGCTGAAAGTTACCTCGCGCATTTCCGGAGTCGTCTGCAGGCCGGCGGCCAGGTACGCCGGGATGTCCGTCGCTCTAACCGGCCCGTATTTGACCGTGAAGCCGGTTGCCTTCTTGACCTCGTGCGCTGACACGCCGGGCGCGCCCAGCTGCGGCAGGATCAGCCGCCGGTGGAAAACGACATCCGCTAAACGGTCGAACTCGATCCGCCCGATTACCTCTTCCGTGGAGAACGTCCTTTTACCCGCCGCGCACCAGACGTTGATGCCTCGCGTATCCAGAACCATGAGCCAGGCGTCCAGGCCGTCCAGCCGCGATCGCACCACGTCGAAGGTGAGTTTATAGTTGGCGGTCACCAGTACGGGAGATTCAGCCGTCGGGTTTCCGACAGCGTACAAACCAGGGTCGACCTTATAGTGGTCGCGGCCAATCCCCCAGCGAACGCGGTAGTGTCCCAGGCGGTCGGCAAGGTTTAAACGAGTCGCGACTGTTGGGACCGGGCCCGCCGCCGTTTCAATATTATCGATAACAAATGACTGGTCCCGACCGGGCGCCTGCCGTTCGCCTGCCGGCGTAACGGGAGGGCCTCAGCAGAGTTCGGTCGTGTTAAGTGTATCAACCATGATTTATATTATACGCCATTCAGGAGAACATGGAAGATGCGCCTCGCACGTAAGCGGCCAGCTACAATCCCAA
>JANXYU010000031.1 GCA_025355855.1 Actinomycetota bacterium | reverse complement strand
TGCGTAGACGTCTGTCCCTACGGCGCCCTGGAATTATTTGAGGGACAGGCGATCCTGTCCGGACATTGCACGGTTTGCGGCTCTTGCGCCGAGGTATGTCCGGCCGGCGCCATCGAGATGGAAGGCGCGGCGTCGGAAGGCCTGGGCACCCAGGACAAAGCCGCCTGGAACGGCGTGTGGGTTTTCGCTGAACGCGAGGGCGACGGCTTCGCGCCGGTTGTCAGGGAGTTGCTGACCAAAGCTCACGCTCTAGGTGAAGAACTGGGGACCAAGGTGACCGCTGTTCTACTGGGCAGCGGAATAACCGATCGGGCGGGAGAGTTGATTGCCGCCGGTGCCGACTATTGTCTGATTGTAGATCACGAAAAACTGGCCGATCCATTGATCGAGCCTTATATGAGGACCCTGATTGAACTGGTGGCGACCCGTAAGCCGGCGATAATGCTGGCGGGCGCGACAACCCTTGGGCGGTCGGTCATGCCGGCTGTGGCTGCGGTCCTAGAGACGGGTCTGACCGCAGATTGCACCGGGCTGGCTATTGATCCAGAGACTAAACTATTACGCCAAACGCGACCTACCTTCGGGGGCAATCTCATGGCGACGATAGTCTGCCCGGAACGACGACCCCAGATGGCTACCGTGCGTCCGCATGTATTTCAGGCAGGCGAGCCCGATCCGACGCGTGCGGGTGAGACCACCGTTGTCGCTATGGACGAGGCGGTATTCACAACGGCAACGAGTTTCGTCGAAAAACACGTCGAACTAGCCGAGGGCGAACGTCTGGAAGACGCGGACGTCATTGTCGCGGGGGGCCGGGGTATGGGCAAACCCGAGAACTTAACGTTGCTAAACGAGCTGGCCAGGCTATTTGACGGCGCGGTGGGCGCTTCGCGGCCGCTAGTGGACGAAGGCTGGCTGCCCTACGTGCACCAGGTTGGGCAAACCGGTAAGACAGTCGGACCGAAATTGTATCTGGCTTGCGGCATATCTGGCGCTATTCAACACACGGCCGGTATGGCGACGGCTGAAATAGTCGTGGCGGTTAACCGGGACGCCGACGCCCCTATCTTCGAGCTGGCCGATTTCGGCTTGGTTGGCGACGTAAACGAGATACTGCCCGCCCTGATCGAACGTTTAAAGAAGGAGCGGGGCTAGCTTATGATCGCTACCAAGACGGGACTGGTTTTCCCAGGGCAGGGCTCGCAGGTTGTTGGTATGGGTCGTGACCTGGATGAACTGTATCCGGCCGCGGCGGCTATTTTCCGGGCGGCGGACGAGATACTGGAGCGTTCTCTGTCGTCAATAATATTCAATGGCCCCGAAGAGGTCTTGCAGTCCACCGGCAACACGCAACTCGCCGTCTTTGTCATGAATCACATCTGCTACTCAATGTACGCCGGTGCGGGCGGCTCCTTCAACTTCTGTCTCGGTCACAGTTTGGGCGAATATAACGCCCTGGTCGCGGCGGGCGTTATCGATTTCGAGACTGCCTTGCGTCTGGTGGACCAACGGTCCTCCTTTATGAATGAACAGGCGTTGGCGCATCCCGGGAAAATGCTGGCTGTCTTGGGTCTGTCCGACGAAGAAGTGGCCGAGGTTTTCAGCCGGTTCTCGGGTCACGGCGTCGCCGTGATCGCTAATTATAACAGTCCGGGTCAGGTCGTTATTTCGGGTGACACTTTTGCCATGGACGAAATGGGAGAGTTAATGCGCGCGGCTGGCGCCAAGAAAGTGGTGCCGCTAAAGGTCAGTGGGGCTTTTCATTCGCCGCTGATGGCTGAGGCCGAGCGTCAGCTGATCGAAGTTCTGGAAACGACCGAATTCGCCGATGCCGGAGTCCCGGTTTGCTCCAACTTCACCGCATTATTATCGACCGACGGCGCTGCCCTGCGGGAATCTTTGCACTGGCAGATGACGATGCCGGTACTATGGACCAAATCTGTTCAAACAGTCGCGGCAGCGGGCGCGGGCCGATTCGTCGAAGCCGGCCCCGGACGGGTGTTAACGGGTTTGATCAAACGAATAATTCCCGGCAATGTAGAGTTAGTTAATATTAATAACGTCGAGTCGCTGCAACTGCTTGTGAGGGAAACCGAGTATAAGGATTATTAGGATTATAAGGAGTATCGAACCAGAAGCCGACCATCGGGTTCATAATCCCTATAATCTTTATACTCTTTATAATCTTCGGGTTATACGATGGGAGGTCAGATGGACTCATTAGTGGGTAAGATCGCGATTGTCACGGGCGGTTCACGCGGTATCGGAGCGGCAGTGGCGCGTAAGTTGGCGGCGGCTGGGGCTGATGTTGCGATCAACTACGTTTCGGGTGCGGATGCGGCTGCGGCTGTGCAGGCAGAGATTGAAGCCATGGGCCGGCGCTGTCTGGTGATCGCGGGCGATGTTTCTGTCGCGGCGGAAGCTAAGAGTCTGGTGGACCAGGCGATCGCGGCTTTTGGCCGGGTAGATATCCTGGTTAATAATGCCGGAGTAACGCGGGATAACCTGATTATGCGTATGAGCGAGGAAGACTGGGACAAGGTCATTGCCGTTAACCTGAAAGGCACCTTTAATTGTCTGCAGGCGGTCAGCCGACCGATGTTGAAACAACGCAGCGGGACGATCGTTAACATGGCCAGTGTTGTGGGCATTGGTGGCAATCCGGGTCAAGCCAACTACGCCGCCTCCAAAGCTGGCGTTATCGGTTTAACCAAGACCGCAGCCAAAGAGCTGGCCTCGCGCGGCGTCCGCGTCAATGCCGTCGCGCCGGGCTTCATAGAAACCGATATGACGAAGGATTTGAACAACGAATACGCCGAGAAGCTGCGCCAGGCGATACCCTTGGGAGTCTTCGGCCAGGCAGATAATATCGCCGACGCCGTCGTTTTCCTGGCAAGCGAAGCCGCATCCTATATCACCGGCGAAGTCATCAAAGTAGACGGCGGTCTGTTTATTTAGCGGCGACGCGTTCTTTGCAATCTACTATATGCTACGAAAGCGAGCGGGCCATATGCTCACCGCTTATGATATTGTAAACTCTAATAAATGTTTTTGAAGGAGGTGCATGCATGGAACGCGACCAGATTCTCTCATCTGTAAAAGAATTAATAGTCGAGCACTTAGGCGCCAACGAAGCGCAGGTTACGGCCGACGCGACTTTCGTTGACGATTTAGGCGCCGACTCTTTGGACATTGTCGAGTTGGTGATGGCGTTGGAGGAAAAGTTCGGCATTGAGATTTCCGATGACGACGCGCAGAAGATCACCAAGGTTAACGACGCAGTTCAGTATATTGTTGATCACCAATCCTAGTAACTAGATTTCCAACATAAGGAGATTGTTCGTTTGTCGCACCGCGTCGTTTTGACCGGCGTCGGAGTCATCTCTCCTGTCGGCACGGGTAAAGATGTGTTTTGGGACGCGCTGAAAAGCGGGCGATCCGGTATTGGCCCGATTACTCGCTTTGACGCCAGTCTCTTCTCAACCCGGTTTGCCGGCGAGGTCAATGACTTCGAGCCGACCGATTACCTTGATCACAAAGAGACCCGCAGAATGGACCGTTTCTGCCACTTTGCGGTGGCGGCCGCCGGTCTGGCTTTCACGGACGCAGGAATTAATACGGCCGACCTGGACGCCGAACGCGCCGGCGCTGTCGTCAGTTCAGGCATCGGCGGTTTGGAAACCATGGAGACCCAGCAAAGGATCTTAGATAACCAAGGGCCGCGGCGTCTCAGCCCTTTCCTGGTCCCGATGATGATTGTAAATATGGCGGCCGGGCACATTAGCATACGCTACGGCTTGAAAGGTCCAAACGAGTGCATTGTTACCGCCTGCGCCACAGGTACCCATTCTATCGGCGAAGCCTTCCGCATGATTAAGGCAGGATTGGCCGACGTCATGATTGCCGGAGGCAGCGAGGCTCCGATAACCGGTTTGGGTCTTGGGGGGTTCGCCGCGGCGAAGACTTTATCGACGCGCAATGACGAGCCGGAACAAGCCAGCCGTCCCTTTGACGCCGAACGGGATGGGTTCGTCATGGGCGAGGGATGCGGGGTAGTAATCATGGAATCCTTGGAACACGCGCAGGCGCGCGGGGCCCATATATACGCGGAAATCGCCGGTTTTGGCGCCACCGCGGATGCCTATCACATGACTACGCCTGACGAGAACGGGCGGGGCGCTTATCGCGCCATGGAACAAGCGATAGAGGAAGCCGGTTTGGCGCCGTCCGATATCGACTATATCAACGCGCACGGCACCTCAACCGCTTATAACGACAAGATCGAGTCCATGGCCATCAGAGAATTGTTTGGCAAGCATGCTTATGACGTCGCCATCAGCTCAACCAAGTCGATGACCGGACATCTGTTAGGCGCCGCCGGCGGCGTGGAGGCGGTTGTGCTCGCGCTGGCGATTGAACGAGGCCTGGTCCCGCCGACCATTAACTATGTCACACCCGACTCGGAATGTGATCTTAACTACACGCCGAACAAGGCAGTCAAGATGACGATAAACGCCGGTATCAGCAATTCTTTCGGCTTCGGCGGGCAGAACGCGGTTATCTGCCTCAAAGCCTTCAACGGCTAGCGCCGTGGAAGACGCGTCGCGCGACCTGGGCCTGGAATTCTCCGAACTGAAGCTCTTGCAGCAAGCTTTGACCCATCTTTCTTATGTCTACGAACACGGTCTGCCCCCGCTCGACTCCAACGAGAAAATGGAATTCTTGGGGGATACGATCCTTGGTTTCGTAATAACCAACATCATCTTCTCCCGTTTCCCCGAACTTACCGAGGGTCAGCTGTCTAAGTTCCGGGCGCGTCTGGTTAATACGGGGATACTGGCCGATATCGCCCGCGACATCAATCTGGGTCGACACCTCTTGCTGGGACACGGGGAGGAAAGCAGCGGCGGGCGCGACAAAACTTCCATTCTGGCGGACGCGTTCGAAGCGGTTATCGGCGCCTACTACCTGGATCGCGGGTTGGGGGCGGTGCGCGACTATTTATTCACCATCTTCGACGCGCGCGTTGACGCGGAGAGCACGCGCGAAGCATCGTCCGATTTCAAGACTAGGCTCCAGGAGCTGACCGCAAAGAAGTTCGGTTTGGGGCCGGATTACAAGATTTTCAAAGAAAGCGGTCCCGACCACAACAAGGTCTTCCACGCCCAAGTTAGTGTCGGTAAACACGTCTATGGTTCGGGACAGGGCAGCAGCAAGAAAGAAGCCGAACAAGGCGCCGCGCAAGAGGCCCTGCAAATCCTCGAATAACGCCGCGCCGGAGGTTCCCGGCGAGATCCGGTCTTTTGCCCTCCAAATGACGCTCGGTTTCCCCAGCGCGGAAATCCTCGCTCCGACGACAATCCGTTGACCACTTCATCGCTACGTAGCGCTGAAGTGGACCATCCTCACCTGGTGTCGACGCTTTCTTCTCATCACCTTGGACAAATGTCTAAACTTCGCGACGATATTTGTGGCTTTTTGCCTAAAGACCCGGCTTGACGCATGGCGTATGCTGATGCGGACGCAGCCGCGTTTTGCCTGTCAGAATTAATGAGGAGGCCCTAATGAACAGCGTGATAAGCGCCGGCGACACAGCCTGGGTACTGATGTCGGCCGGCTTAGTTCTCTTGATGACTCCGGCGGTCGGTTTTTTCTATGCCGGCATGGTACGTAAGAAGAACGCCATTTCGACCTTGACGATGAGCTTCGTTGTTCTGGCCTTGATCGCGGTCCAGTGGATTCTCTATGGTTACTCGATCTCATTCGGGCCGGACGTCGGCGGACTAATCGGGAATCTAAAATGGGCGGGGCTCGCGGGAGTCGGCCAAGCGGCGAATACCGCGTACGCCCCGACGATCCCGCATCTGGCTTTCATGTTGTTCCAAATGATGTTCGCCGCGATCGCCGTGGCTTTGATTGTCGGCAGCGTCGTGGAACGAATCAAGTTCAGCGCGTTTCTCGTGTTCGCCTTGGCGTGGGCGACCCTTGTCTACGATCCCTTGGCCCATTGGATATGGGGCGCCGGCGGTTGGCTGAAACATCTCGGCTATATCGATTTTGCGGGCGGCACCGTAATCCACATCAGCGCCGGTGTATCGGCCCTCGCTCTGGTTCTTGTTCTGGGAAAACGCAAAGGATACGGAGCGGATAACATGGAGCCGCACAACATTCCTCATGTCATACTCGGCGCCGCCTTGCTCTGGTTCGGATGGTTCGGATTCAACGGCGGGAGCGCGCTCGCAGCGGGCGGCCTGGCGGCCAGCGCTATCGTCGCGACAACTGCCAGCGGCGCGGTGGCGGGGTTGGTCTGGATGCTCTTTACCTGGAGAAGCCGTAAACCGAGCGCTCTCGGTTTTGTCACCGGCGCGGTCGTCGGCTTGGCGGCGGTAACCCAGGGCGCCGGCTATATAACGCCCGGCGCGGCATTGATTATCGGCATAATCGCCGCGTTCTGCAGCTATGGAGCGGTTTTGCTGCGTATGCGGTGGCGGATTGACGAGTCGTTGGACGTTCTGGGGTGCCATGGAATCGGCGGGATAGTGGGCGCCATGCTCACGGGCGTATTCGCGACCACGACCGTCAACCCGGCGGGCGCGAATGGCCTCCTGTACGGCAATCCGGGCCAGCTACTGATTCAAGCGCTGGGGGCCGGAGTCACGATTGTCTTCTGCTTCACGGCTACGTGGCTTATCGCGAAGGCGGTTGACGTGACAATGGGCCTAAGAATATCGGATAATGAAGAGGTTGTGGGTCTGGATATGTCACAACACGCCGAGACTGCGTACTCCCTGCGATAAGAGAGGAGCCAGAGAGCCGACATATGCTGAAAATCGAAGCTATCATTCGACCAGACAAGCTCAATGACGTCAAGGAAGCGCTCGAAAAAATAGGGCAAGACAGCATGACGATTACCGAGGTCGAAGGCCGCGGCCGCCAGAAAGGCGTGCAGCTTGAATGGCGCGTCGGCACCTATACGGTCGAATTCTTGCCGAAGACAAAGGTCGAAATCGTATGTGAGGCGTCCGAGAAACAGAAAATCATTGACGCGATCTGTGACGCCGCCGTTACCGGCGAGGTGGGTGACGGGAAGATATTCGTTTCCGAAATCAAGGAAGCGCATCGCATCCGGACGAATGAGTCGGGTACCGAAGCGCTCAAGTGACCGAACGGAATGTTGGCTTCTTCGTAGGTTGCTCAAACCGTCCCACCTTCAATTTAGCTCCGACCATAATCCGGTCACCGCTTCATCGCTACGTAGCGCTGAAGTGGACCATGCTCACCTGGATTACCGAGGCATTTAGAACCTAGACTCCGACGAAGTGGTGGCCAGCATTATACGCGTCCGAATTTGGTAAGCTAACAGACACAATTGGTTTTGTAGTAAGGAGTCCTATGCGGATGTTTTTGATCATTCTCACGGTTATTGTGGTCATAATCATCATCGTGGCTTTGCTCATTCTGGGCGCGGGGATGCTGTTCTCGCGCGCTTCAAAGGTTGTAGATCCGGCCAAGGCTAAGGTGAACGGGATCGACTTGATTAAGGACTCTAAGGTTATTGTCGCAGTCGGCGCCCATCCTGACGACCTCGAATATTATACTGGTGGAACATTGGGGACCTTGGCAGCGGCCAGGAAAAAGATGATTGGCGTTACGGTCTGCGATTTGGGTGTTATTCAAGCAACTCGCCGGGCCGAAGGCGCGAAGGCGGCCAAGATTCTCGGCTATACGGCGATCTTTCTCGGTTTTCCGGAACGTGATTACAAAGGCAACCGCGGGCTGACAGATGAGCAGCGCGCCAACGTTAGGGCCGATATCCTCGCTATTATCAAGAAATACCACGCTGATACCGTCATCGCTTATGACAGTGCCGACCAGGCGCCCTTGTACCACCATATCGATCACATCCGCGTTGGTGTGGAGGCGCAGGCGGCCGCCCGGGAAGCCGGGATCAAGCGAATCTATCTCTATTCCACGGGCAATCCCAATACCACAATCGACACAAAATCAGTCGGCGCTAAGAAATCACAAGCTATTGCTTCCCATGTCAGCCAACAGAATCGGACAGGTATCCTGCTGGCGCGAACTCTGCTAGGTTGGCTGCGACCCTTCGGCGTCAGGGCCGACCGTCCAACCGGACCGGTTGGCGGGTCCTCCGAATCTTTCCGCAAATTATAAGAAAAAGCACTTCACAGGCACTACCGCCATATTGTAGAATGTCATTTATACCATTTATCTGAATTGTTACTTAATTCACAGGTTAGTAGTTCGTAATTGCAAGCCCTGAGAGACCATAAGTTATGCCCGAGGTTTCAATCGGGTGGCTGGGTTCTTGGCTTTGCTGTTCTCATTTTCGCAGGTCGGAAAACGGAGGCATCGTAATGGACCGCAAGAGCCGCACGATGAAGGAAGGACCGGCTAAAGCTCCGGCGCGCGCGCTCCTGAAGGCCATCGGGCTGACCGACGCGGATATTCGCAAACCCATGATCGGTATCGCTAATTCCTTTAATGACATCATTCCCGGTCATATTCAGCTGGACAAAGTCGGCGCGGCCGTTAAGGATGGCGTCCGCGCGGCCGGCGGTACCCCATTGATGTTCTCCACAATAGGTGTCTGCGACGGTATCGCCATGAACCACATCGGGATGAAGTACAGCCTGCCCAGCCGGGAGATCATCGCTGATTCGGTGGAAACTATGGCCATGGCGCACGCCTTTGACGCTTTGGTGCTCGTCGCCAACTGTGACAAGATCGTGCCAGGTATGATTATGGGCGCCCTGCGCGTAAACGTCCCGACCATCCTGGTCAGCGGCGGCCCCATGCTGGCCGGCGAATACAAGGGCAAAAAGGTCGATCTCATCAGCATGTTCGAGGCCGTCGGCAAGGTCAGCACCGGCTCCATGACGGAAGAAGAATTATGTGAGATGGAAAACGTCGCTTGTCCCGGTTGCGGAGCCTGCGCCGGTTTATTCACCGCCAACTCGATGAATTGCTTAAGTGAAGTTCTTGGCATCGGTTTGCCGGGCAACGGCACGATCCCGGCCGTTTTTGCGGAGCGTCTACAGCTGGCTGAGGCCGCGGGTCAGGCGATTATGCGTTTGCTTGCCAACGATGTGAAGCCGCGCGACCTTATCAACGACGCGTCGTTGCGTAACGCGGTGACCGTCGATATGGCGATAGGCGGATCGACCAATACAACCTTGCATTTGGCTGCCATCGCCTACGAGGCGGGTTTGCGCTTTGACTTGGAAATGGTCAACGAGATTAATAAATTGACTCCGAATCTGTGTCACATTAGCCCGTCCGGTGAGGATAGGATGGAAGATCTGCACCGCGCCGGCGGCATTACGGCGGTCATGAACGAATTGGACAAGCAGAACCTATTGGATGTGACCTGCCGCAACGCTAACGGACAGACAGTCGCCGAGAATATCAAGGATCATCCGGTCTTGGATAACGCGGTCATCCGGCCCATTGACGACCCGTATACGCCGACCGGCGGCTTGACTGTGCTTTGGGGCAACCTGGCTCCAGACGGCGCTGTCGTTAAACAGGCGGGCGTTAATCCCGAGATTCTGACTCTTACCGGACCGGCCCGTGTGTTCAACAGCGAGGAAGACGCGGCCGCCGCGATACTGGGCAAGAAGATCGTGGCCGGAGACGTCGTTGTGGTCCGTTATGAAGGACCGAAAGGCGGGCCAGGCATGCAGGAGATGCTTACCCCTACGTCGGCTCTGGCCGGACAGGGACTTGATACTAAGGTCGCGTTGATCACCGACGGGCGCTTCTCCGGCGGATCGAAAGGCTGCGCCATCGGACATATTTCGCCGGAAGCGATGGAAGGCGGTTTGATCGCCCTTGTTAAGGACGGGGATTCGATAGAGATAGATATCCCCAACCGCACTTTGAACTTAAAGGTAAATGACTCTGAGATTGAGCTAAGGCGGCAGCAATGGACTCCGCCGGCGCCCAAAGTAGACACAGGGTATTTGAAGTTATACGCCAGGCTGGTCTCGTCAGCCAACCGCGGCGCCGTCATCGAGAGATAAGAGGGGAGGGACGGATATGAAGATGACAGGAGCGAAAGCCCTAGTCAAAAGCTTAGAGAAGGAAGGGGTTAAGCATATCTTCGGGTATCCCGGGGGGCGCTTAATTTCCGTACATCACGAGCTGCACGAATCGAAGAAGATTCAGCATCTGTTGATGCGGCACGAACAGGTTGCCGCTCACGCCGCTGACGCTTATGCTCGCGCGACCGGCAAGGTCGGCGTGTGCATGGCAACATCCGGACCGGGGGCGACCAATCTCGTAACCGGCATAGCTAACGCGTATATGGATTCGATTCCTATGGTGGCGATCACCGCTCAGGTGGGCAGCATGGATATCGGGACCGACGCTTTTCAGGAAGCGGATATAACCGGCATCACGTTGCCGATCGTTAAACATAGCTACCTGGTTAAGGATGCCACCGAGATACCTCGGATCGTGAAGGAAGCTTTTTTTATCGCCTCCACCGGCCGTCCCGGACCTGTTCTAATCGATCTACCGAGCGACATGTCGATGTCGCAGATCGAATATGACGAGAACGCAGAGATGAATCTGCCGGGTTATAAGCCGACATTTAAAGGTCACGCTCGTCAGGTCAAAACAGCGGCGAAAATGATCTTGGCGAGCCTGCAACCGGTTATCTACGCCGGCGGCGGCGTAATCTTAAGTAACGCCGCAAGCGAGCTGACGAACTTGGCCCATATCACGAGGATACCTGTTACGGTGACGCTAATGGGCAAGGGAGCGATTCCGGAGACTGACGAGCTGTCCTTGGGGATGCTCGGCATGCACGGCACGGCTTACGCTAACCATGCCATCTCCAACAGCGATTTGATCATCGCCATAGGCGCCAGGTTCGACGATAGGGTCACGGGCAAGCTGTCGACCTTCGCGCCTAACGCTAAGATCATCCACATCGACGTCGATCCGGCGGAGATAGGTAAGAATGTCAAGGTTGACGTGCCCATAGTCGGCGACGCCAAGCAGGTCTTAACCGAACTGAACAAACAACTAGCAGAAGACATGGCCAAGGTGAAACCGCTGCCTTGGGCGGCTTGGCATGACCAGATCGTCGCCTGGAAGAAGAAACATCCGCTGGCCTATAAGAGCAACGGGGACTTACTGCCCCAGTATGTGATTGAGCAGATCTATGAAGCAACGAAGAACCTTGACGCTGTGATCACGACGGGCGTCGGCCAGCACCAGATGTGGGCGGCACAGTTTGTGAAGACGCTGAAGCCGCGGACGTTCATCTCGAGCGGCGGACTTGGCACCATGGGGTTCGGCGTTCCCTCGGCCTTAGGCGCGCAGGTCGGGCGGCCGGACGCGGTCGTGTTCGATATCGACGGCGACGGCAGTTTCCAGATGGTCAGCCAGGACATGGCGACCGCTGCGGCTTATGACCTGCCAGTCAACATCTGTATTCTGAATAACCAATGGCTGGGCATGGTGCGCCAGTGGCAGGAGCTGTTCTGGGATAAGCGATACGCTTACACCGATCTAACGCCCGGAATGCCCGACTTTATGAAGCTAGCCGAGGCCTATGGGGCCGAGGGTATCCGTATCACTAAACCGGAAGAGGTGCGACCGGCTATCGAACGGGCGATTAAGAGCAAGAAGCCGTGCATCTTAGAGTTTGTTATCCTTGGTGAGCAGGGCGTCTTTCCGATGGTGCCGCCCGGCAAGGGTCTGCAGGACATGATTTACGATCAACCGGAACCCAAGAAGGGAGGCGCGAAATGAGGCATACAGTCTCCGCCTTAGTCGAAAACAAGCCAGGCGTGCTGGTGCGTATCGCGGGATTGTTCGCGCGCCGAGGTTTCAACATCGAGAGTCTGGCCGTGGGACAGACCGAGAAACCAAGCATTTCCAGGATGACGATCGTCGTGGACGTGGCCGACCGGCCGTTGGAACAAGTAAGCAAACAACTGAACAAGCTGATCAATGTGCTCAAGGTTAGCGACCTGAAAGCCAGCGAAGCCGTCGAACGAGAGCTGTCATTATTTAAAGTCAGCGCCAAACCTGAAACGCGGGCGGAAGTCATCGAGATCGTCGATATCTTCAGGGCGAAGATTGTTGACGCGTCCCGGGATGAACTGATTATCGAAGCGACCGGTACAGAAGACAAGATAGCGGCCATCGAGAACATGCTGGCGCCATACGGCATCCGCGAAATGTCGCGCACTGGCAAGATTGCGCTGGCGCGCGGCGGCAAGAAGACGGAGTAGAAAGAGGATTATAAGGATTATCGGGAGTATGGGATTATGAAGTGGAAGGACGCCAGGAGAATAAGGAGACGTAAATGACCACGATGTATTACGAGAAAGACGCTAATTTAGATGCTTTAACCGGCAAAAAGGTCGCCATTATAGGTTATGGCAACCAAGGACGCAGTCACGCGGCCAACCTGGCCGATTCAGGGGTCGACGTTATTGTCGGCGCCCGTTCCGGCAAGTCATGGGACGAGGCCGCGGCCGCCGGACACACAGTTATGTCCGTGGCTGACGCAGCCGCAGCGGCTGACGCGGTCATGATCCTGCTGCCGGACGAATTCCAAAAAGACATCTACGACGCTGAGATCGCTCCCGGGATGACGACAGGGAAGGCGCTGTTCTTTGCGCACGGCTTTAACATCGTCTTCAAGCAGATCGTTCCGCCGGCCGACGTCGATGTCATCATGATCGCCCCTAAGGGACCCGGTTTCCTGGTGCGCGAGACGTATTTGGAGGGCAAGGGAGTCCCTGCGTTGATCGCGGTAGAACAGGATGCGACCGGGAACGCTCTCGAGATTGGCAAGGCTTACGGTAAAGCGTTGGGCGCTACGCGCGGCGGTCTTTTAACTACGACCTTCCGTGAAGAAACCGAGACGGATTTGTTTGGTGAGCAGGCTGTCCTGTGCGGCGGCGCGTCCGAACTGATCATCGCCGGATTTGATACCTTAGTCAAAGCGGGCTACCAGCCGGAAATCGCGTATTTCGAATGCCTGCACGAACTGAAACTGATCACCGACCTGATACAAAACCACGGCATCTCGGGCATGTGGACGTTTGTGTCCAACACGGCGGAGTACGGCGGTTTGAGCCGGCGCAAACGTTTGATCACTGACGCCACGCGCGCTGAGATGACGAAGATCCTGGGGGAGATTCAGTCGGGTGAGTTCGCTGACGAGTGGCTGAAGGAAAATGCCGCCGGACGCCCGAACTTCAATCGTATGGAAGAGGAAGAGCGCGAACTCAAGATTGAAAAGGTCGGCCGGGAATTGCGTAAGATGATGAGCTGGCTGCAGAAGTAACGAAAAGTACGAAGAGTACGAAGATTACAAGGCAAGACCTTAAGCTCTATAACTGTTTAGGAGGAGACGGATGCGAAAAGAATATTTGATGACTCCCGGCCCGACGCCGGTGCCCCCGGAGGTCTTGTTGGCGCAGGCTTCTCCGATGATTCACCATCGCGCGCCGATCTATACTGAGATCATTTTGGAGGTTTTGGAAGACCTTAAATACGTCTTTCAGACGAAAAACGACATCATTATGTTCGCTTCCTCCGGCACGGGAGCAATGGAAAGCGCCGTGGCCAATTGTTTTTCGGCCGGTGACAAGGTACTGGTCGTTTCCATCGGTAACTTTGGCGCTCGTTGGGCGAAGATATCCGAGGCTTACGGTTTGGACGTTACTCTGCTGGACTACGAGTGGGGCACGAAGGCCGACCCCGCCGATATCGAGAAAGCTTTAGCAGCGGACCCCGGTCTCAAGGGCGTTCTGGTAACACACAGCGAAACCTCGACCGGCGTCGTCAATGACATCGAGACAATGGGTTCTATTGTCGCTAAGACTCCGGCGATATTCATAGTCGATTCCATATCCGGTTTGGGTGCCTCTGACATGCAGACGGATAATTGGAATGTGGATGTTTGCGTCGCCGGCTCCCAGAAAGCGCTGATGACGCCGCCGGGATTGGCTTTCGCCAGCGTCAGCGATAAGGCCTGGCAAGCGGTCGAAACGTCAACGCTGCCCAAGTTCTATTTTGACTATAAAAAGAGCCGGGAGGCGCTGCACAAAGCCGAGCCGCAAAGTCCGTTCACACCGGCCGTTTCCACTATATTGGGATTGGCGGTGGCCCTTAAGATGATCAGGGAGGAGACACTGGAAAACGTCTTCGCCCGCCACCACCTTAATTCCGCGGCAACCAGAGCTGGAGTCAAGGCGCTGGGCTTGGAGTTATTCGGCCAGGAAGACCCGAACGCTCATTCCGTTACGGCTGTTAAGGCGCCCGGCGATGTTGACGGCCAAGCAATCGTTAAGAGCTTACGCGTTAAATATGGCATTACGACGGCCGGCGGACAGGGCAAGATCAAGGGCAAGATTTTCCGGATCGGTCACTGCGGGTATTATGATAAATTCGACATCTTATCGGTCCTGGCCGGCCTGGAAATGACTTTGGTCGGTTTGGGGCACAAAGTAACCGCGGGCGCGGGTGTGGCGGCCGCCGAAGAGGTATTCGAAGCAAACAGCTAGATAAACGATTTGGGAGGCAAGCGCCAATGGCGAAAATGAAAGTATTGGTTAAAGACACGATCGCCGACGCTGGGATCGAGATGCTCCGGCAATACTATGACGTGGATGTGCATCAGGAATGGACCCAGGACGACCTGCGCGACCACATCAAAGAATACGACGCGGTCATTGTTCGCTCCGCGGGCAAAATCACGGCGGATATCGTTGACGCATCGGAACGCCTGAAGATCATCGGACGAGCCGGCATCGGTCTGGATAACGTCGACATCGAGGCCGCGACCAAGAAGGGCATCATCGTCGCCAACGCGCCTCAGAGCAACATCATTTCGGCTGCCGAACACGCGATTGCTTTATTGTTGGCGCAAGCGCGCAATATTCCGCAAGCCAACGCGACGATGAAAGCCGGCGAGTGGAAGCGCAGCAAATTCGAGGGCGTCGAGGTTTACGGCAAAACTTTAGGAATCGTGGGTCTAGGTAGGATCGGCAGCCTGGTGGCGGCGCGAGCGCGCGGCATCGGCATGAAGGTCATTGCCTATGATCCCTATGTCGCGGCTGACAAGTTCGACGAGCTCGGAACGGAAATAGTCCTGGATATTGAGGACCTCCTGGCGCGCAGCGATTTTATCACTATCCATCTGCCCAAGACAGCCGAAACCAAGGGCCTTATCGGGGCTAAGGAGTTCGCCCAGATGAAGGATGGCGTTCGCATCATCAACGCGGCTCGCGGCGGCATAGTAAACGAGCAAGATCTATATGACGCCATCGTCAGCGGCAAAGTCGCCGGAGCAGGGCTGGATGTTTTCGAAAACGAGCCCCCCGCCGACAGCGCCCTGGTTAAGCTGGACCAGGTGGTGGCGACGCCGCATCTGGGCGCCAGCACTTCGGAAGCCCAAGACAAGGCGGGTGTGATGATCGCCGAACAGATTATCGCCGGCTTGAACGGCGACTTTGTCAGCGCCGCAGTCAATATCAGCGCTTCCCCAACGGGCATCGACGATGAGGTCAAGCCGTATATTCCGTTGGCCGAGACAATCGGCGCCGTATTTACGCATTTGAATAGCGCCAAGCTGAATTCCATCGACATCGAGTATGGCGGCGAATTGGCCGACCACGGCGTCGAGATACTGACGGTCGCGACCTTGAAAGGCATGTTCGCCCCGGTGGTTCACGAACCGGTGACTTTCGTCAACGCGCCGTTGATGGCCAAAGACCGGGGCATCGAAGTCCGAGAGATCAAGAATAGCAAAGCCTATGAGGGTACCGGATATATCAAGTTGTCGGCCGGGGACAGCAAAGACGCCCTGTATGTCGTCGGAGCGCTGGGAGGCGGCAAGAATGAGCCGCGGCTTGTTGATATCGGCGGTTTCGAGTTGGACATCAAGCCGGGGCAATACATGGCCTTCTTCCGCTATAAAGATCGTCCGGGCGTTATCGGTTCGATCGGTACGATGCTGGGCAATAATGGCATCAACATCGGCATGATGCAGGTCGGTCAGAGCCATGACACCAAGGAAGCGATGATGGGACTGACGGTTGATAAACCCATCTCCGACGAGCTGATGAAACAGTTGTCCGACACCATCCACGTCACGATGGCTAAGTTCATCACGCTCTAATGATTAGAGTCATCCTGGTCAGGCACGGCGAAACAGAGTGGAACAAGGCGGGCAAGTTCCAGGGCCGGTTGGATATCGATCTGAACGATATTGGCAAAAAGCAAGCGAAGCTGCTGGCCCAGGCCTTGAGTGATATCCATATAGACGCCATCTATTCGTCGCCGCTCGCGCGCTCGTTCGCTACGGCGTCTGAGATCGCCGGCTATCATAGCCTGCAGGTGCGGCCGGCCGACGAGTTCAATGAGATCGATCACGGGTCGTGGGAAGGCATGCACCTCGACGCGGTTATCGACCAGCACGGCGCTCTATATGAGACTTGGCTGAACGAGCCACACCTGGCCAAGATGCCGGGCGGCGAGGGTCTGGATGATATAAGTGATCGGGCGGTGCGCCGCTTAGGCGACATCCTGGAGCAAACGCCGGACGGCGATACGATTCTGATCGCGGCGCATGACGCCACCAACAAGGTGCTGCTGTGTTACGCGTTGGGCCTGGATAACTCACATTTTTGGCAACTTAAACAGGGTAACGCGTCGATCAGCATCATGGAATTCGACCGCGAAGAGTGGCGCCTGACGCTGTTAAACGATACCTGCCATTTGGGCGGAGTTCTTGATAATACGACCACAGGGGCACTGTGAGGCAAGCGTAGGCAAGAGGCACGAGGAACGACGCATGAGTATGATCTCTTGCCACGAAGACGGACTAGTGCCTCAAGCCTCATGCCTCACGTCTAACCGAGGGATGGTTGCTTTGGACAAAGTACTAATTTTTGACACAACTTTAAGAGACGGGGAACAGAGTCCGGGCATAAGTTTGAACGCCGGCGAAAAGCTTGAGATAGCCAGGCAGCTGACCCGACTGGGCGTCGACATCATCGAGGCCGGGTTCCCCATTACCAGCTTAGGCGATTTCGAGGCCGTTAAGGCCATTGCCGAACAGGTCAAAGGACCCGTCATCGCGGCTTTGGCGCGAGCCGTTGATAAGGACATTGACCGCGCCTGGGAGGCGATTCAGGCAGCCGAGCGGCCCCGTATTCATACATTTATCAATACCTCGCCGGTCCAAATGAAATACCAGCTGAAAAAGGAGCCGAACGAGGTCCTGGAGATGGCTGTCGCGGCCGTTAAGCGCGCGAAGAGCTTGTGTGATGATGTCGAGTTTTCCGCGATGGACGCGACGCGCAGCGAACCCGACTTTCTGTATCGGATATTCGCGGCCGCCATCACGGCCGGAGCTACGACGATAAATGTTCCCGATACGGTCGGGTTTATGCTGCCGGAAGAGTACGCCGCGTTGATCAAAGACCTCAGGGCGAATGTCGCAGGAATTGAGAATATTGTGCTCAGCACGCATAACCACAATGATTTAGGGCTCGCTGTCGCCACGTCGATCGCCGGTGTTGAAGCCGGAGTAAGGCAAATCGAATGTGCCGTCAACGGTTTGGGCGAGCGCGCCGGGAATACTTCGCTGGAAGAATGCGTGATGATCATCGATACCCGGCAAGACATCCTTGGCCTGACCACGAATATCAAGACTGAAGAGATAATCCGTACGTCGCGGCTGGTGTCACGCTTGACTGGTTATATGGTTCAGGCCAACAAAGCCGTCGTCGGCGCCAACGCTTTCGCGCACGAGTCCGGGATCCATCAGGACGGCGTCTTGAAGGAAAGAACGACGTTCGAGATACTAGACCCGACCAAGGTGGGATTAGCAAAGAGCCAGATTGTTTTGGGCAAAACAAGTGGCCGGCACGGTCTGCGGGAGCGCCTGGAAGAGCTCGGCTATGAGTTGTCCGACGACGAGCTCAACGGAGCGTTCGAGCGGTTCAAAGCCTTAGCGGACAAGAAACACGAGATATCGGATGATGATTTGGAAGCGATTGTCGCCGAAGAAGCGCGCGAGGTCGCGGCTGTCTACAGCCTGGAGTATCTCAAGACCGGCAGCGCGTCCGACGAACAGCCTGAGGCAACGGTCCGGCTAAAGAAGAACGGTGACCTTATTGAGCAACAGGCGACCGGGGACGGCCAGGTCAACGCGGCTTGCCGGGCGATCGCGGCCGTCGTGGGGCTGGAGCCCAAGTTGCTGAGCTATGTCGTGCAAGCGATAACGGGCGGGTTGGACGCCCAAGGCGATGTGATGATCAAATTGGATATTAACGGACGCCAGGTGCTGGGGCGCGGGGTGTCGACCGACATCATCGAAGCCAGCGCCCGAGCGTACCTGAACGCGATCAATAAGTATTTGAGTAAGGCATGAGGCGCGAAACTAAGAACGGCGTGCCGGTCTGAAGAACCGGCACCTACATAAAACCTGACATAAGAGATCGTAGGAAAGATCGGGTAGCGGCGCATCCTTTAGGTGCGCCGAGAGAAGATTGGGTGCCGTCTAAACACCGGCATCTACGCTAAACCGGATAAGAAAGATAGGGATAATATGGGACAGACCATAACCGAAAAGATACTGGCGGCTCACGCCGGGCAACAAATAGTCAGACCTAACGATCTACTTGAGATAGACGTTGATATTGTATTGTCTAACGACGTCACAGCTCCCATCGCCATCACCGAGTTTCGTAAAGTGGGCGTCAAGAACGTTTTCGACAAAGACAAGGTCGTCATGGTGGCTGACCATTATGTTCCCGGCAAGGACGTTAAGAGCGCCGAGCAAGCCAAGTTCATGCGCGAATTTGCCGAGGCGCAAGAGCTGACCAATTATTTTGACGTCGGCTGCGGCGGAGTAGAGCACGCCTTGTTGCCCGAGCAGGGATTGGTAAAACCGGGCGACGCCATAATCGGGGCCGACTCTCACACCTGCACGTACGGGGCTCTTGGGGCGTTTGCTACCGGTATGGGTTCAACCGATATCGCGGCGGCAATGGCTACAGGCAAAATATGGGTCAAGATTCCAGCGTCTCTGAAATTCGTTTACAAAGGACAGCCGGGACGATGGGTGTATGGAAAAGATCTCATGTTAGCCGCGATCGGCCGGGTCGGTGTGGACGGCGCTTTGTATAAAGCAATGGAGTTTACGGGAGACACGATTGACCAACTCAGCGTCGACCAACGTTTGAGCATGACTAATATGGCTATCGAGGCCGGCGCCAAAAACGGGATCATGGCGCCCAATCAGGCGACGTTGGACTACGTCCGGTCGCGCACAGACGCGCCTTTCACCGTTTACGCCAGCGACAGTGACGCGGCCTACGAGGAAGTCTTCGAGTTTGACGCGGCGCAGATCGAGCCTTTGGTGGCATTCCCACATTTACCCAGCAACATCCGCCCGATAAGCCAGGTCGGCACGGTCCCGATAAACCAGGTAGTTATCGGTTCTTGCACCAATGGGCGTCTGGAAGACATGCGGATCGCGGCGGAGGTGTTGAGCGGACACCAGGCCGCCAAGAATGTCCGTCTGATTGTTATCCCGGCAACCCAAGAGGTCTACCGGGCGGCAATGCGGGAAGGCCTATTCGATATCTTCCTGGACGCCAACGCCGCGGTATCGACGCCTACTTGCGGGCCTTGTTTAGGCGGTCACATGGGCGTGCTGGCGGCCGGAGAGCGCGCCGTCGCCACGACCAACCGAAACTTCATAGGCAGGATGGGACACAAGGAAAGCGAAGTATACCTGACTAATCCGGCGGTCGCGGCGGCCTCGGCCGTTCTGGGCAGGATCGGAGGACCGGATGAATTGTAGGCGTGAGGCGCGAGGCACGAGGCGCGAGTCGGGCTTGGAGGCGGCATGATTTATCGAGGCAATGCCTTTAAATATGGCAGGGATATCAATACCGACGATATTATTGCGGCCAAATATCTAGTTAGTTGGGACAAAACTGAGCTTGGCCGGAATTGCATGGAAACTATAGACGCTGACTTCGTCAAGAACGTTAAACCGGGTGACATCATCGTCGCCGCGGAGAACTTCGGCTGCGGCAGCAGCCGCGAACACGCCCCGATGGCGATCGAGGGCGCCGGTGTGTCAGTCGTCATCGCCAAGTCGTTCGCGCGAATATTCTACCGGAACTCATTGAACACCGGTCTGCCGCTTCTAGAAAGCGCGGAGGCGGTGGACGGCATTTCAGCCGGCGACACAATTGAGGTCGATACTGACAGCGGCGCGATAACGAATGTTACGACGGGAAAGACCTGGCAGGCCAAGCCATATCCGCCTTTTATGCAAGATCTAATCAAGGCCGGCGGACTGATTAACTACATTAAAACCAAAAGAGAAGGATTATAGGGATTATGGGGAGAATAAGATTATGAAGAGCACTGGGATGATTGGTATGGTTTTACGGCCATGTCGTCATTGTAATCCTTATGCTCCTTATAATCCTTGCGATAGACAGGAGGACATGTGTACAAAATAGGCGTTATCCCGGGAGATGGAACCGGACCGGAGGTAGTCGCGGAAGGTCTGAAAGTTTTGGCCGCCGCGGCGGATAAATACGGTTTTAAATACGAGCTGACCAACTACGATTTCGGCGGCGAGCGCTACTTGAAAAACGGCGAGACGTTGCCCGATTCGGCTATCGAAGAGTTTAGGAAACAGGATGCCATATTCCTGGGAGCCATCGGTCACCCCGATGTCAAGCCCGGCATCCTGGAGAAAGGCATCCTCTTAAAGGCGCGGTTCGCGTTGGATCAATATATCAATCTGCGGCCGGTCAAGCTTTACCCGGGGGTGGAGACACCGCTCAAGGACAAAGGGCCGGAGGACATCGATTACGTCGTCATCCGCGAGAATACGGAAGGTTTGTATGCGGGCGCCGGCGGGTTCTTGAAAAAGGGCACTCCGGACGAGGTCGCTATCCAGGAGAGTATTAATACTCGCAAGGGTGTGGAGCGTTGCATCCGTTACGCTTTCGACTATTGCCGTGACCGTAATAAAGATATGAAACTGACGCTATGCGGCAAGACAAATGTTCTGACGTTCGAATTCGACCTCTGGGAACGAGCCTTTAACGAGGTCGCTACGGAATATCCGGACATCAAAACCGACTACGCGCACGTCGACGCGATTTGCATGTGGATGGTGAAGAATCCGGAGTGGTTCGATGTCATTGTCACGGACAACATGTTCGGCGACATTATCACCGATTTGGGCGCGATGACGCAGGGTGGTATGGGGATCGCCGCGGGCGGTAACATCAATCCCGAGGGAGTCTCCATGTTCGAACCTATCGGCGGCTCGGCCCCTAAATATACAGGTCAAAACGTCATCAATCCGTTGGCCGCGATCGGCGCCGTGGGCTTGATGCTGGCGACGCTGGGCGAGAAGGAAGCGGCCGCGGCAGTTGAGGCGGCGGTGGCGGATATCACGGGCAATAAACTAAAGAGCATGGCTGCCGGCAAGATGGGCCACACAACAACGGAAGTCGGCGACCTGGCGGCCGAGATAATAGGAGGAAAATAGATGCCGATACAAGAGGTCAAAAAGATCTGGATGAACGGGAAGATGGTTGACTGGCATGACGCCACGATTCACGTCTTAACGCACGGCTTGCATTACGGGTCAGGTGTTTTCGAGGGGATTCGCGCTTATAAGACGCCGGAAGGGCCTGCCGTTTTCCGCTTGACCGATCACATCAAACGCTTGCGTAATTCTGCCAAGATCTATTTCATGGATATCCCATTTACTGACGAGGAACTAATAGCGGCGACCAAGGAATTGGTCAAAGTAAATGAGGTCGACAGTTGCTACATCCGCCCGCTGGTTTACCGCGGTTATGGCGAGATGGGCTTAAACCCGCTGAACGCCGATGTCGACGTGTCGATCGCCTGCTGGCCATGGGGCGCGTATCTGGGTGAAGAGGGTATCAAGCACGGTATCCGGGCCAAGGTTTCCAGCTATCGCCGGATCGACGCCAACGTGTTGCCGCCCGCTTCCAAGGCGACCGGCAATTACCTGAACTCGATTCTAGCCAAAGTCGAGGTCATCCATTCCGGTTATGACGAAGCGGTTATGTTGAACGCGCACGGCTACGTCACCGACGGACCAGGCGAAAACATTTTCATGGTCAAGGACGGCGTCCTCTATACGCCGCCGACCCACGCCGGCGCTCTCGAGGGCCTGACGCGTGATTCGCTGATAACGATCGCGAACGACTTGGGCTATGCCGTCGTCGAGGATAATCTGGTGCGGAGCGACTTGTATCTGGCCGACGAGGCGTTCTTTAGCGGTACCGCGGCGGAGGTTGTACCGATTCGTGAGGTTGACGACCGGGTCATCGGGGAACCGGGACCGATAACGAAAGCTTTGCAGGACGTGTTTTTCAAGGCGATGAAGGGCGAGGTGCCGGAATACAAAGATTGGTGTGAGTTGGTTTAGTAAAAACCAGGAGTACGAGGAGTACAATGACGGTTCAACTCTATGACACTACTTTAAGAGACGGGGCGCAGCGCGAGGGTTTGTCCTTTAGCGTTGAGGACAAGCTGCGCATAACGAAGCGGCTGGACGAATTTGGCGTCCACTATATCGAAGGTGGTTGGCCCGGCGCCAATCCTAAGGACAATGACTATTTCGCGCGCGTCAAAAACCTCGATTTGGCACAGGCGGTCATCGTTGCTTTCGGCAGCACTCGCCACCCCAAGCATTCAGCCGAGGACGACGAAAATCTGCGCCATTTGCTGGACGCGGACACTGCCGCCGTTTGTCTGGTTGGCAAGACCTGGGGATATCACGTCGAGCATGCCTTAAAAACGTCTCTAGCCAACAATCTCGATATGATCGAGGATTCCGTCGCATACATGGTCGCCCAGGGCCGCACCGTATTCTTCGACGCGGAGCATTTCTTTGACGGGTTTAAACACAACGCTCCATACGCCTTGGCCGCCCTAGCGGCCGCCGAACGGGGCGGAGCGTCCAGTCTCGTTTTGTGCGACACGAACGGCGGCGCTCTGCCGTTCGAAATCAAATCGGTCATCGAGGTGGTTGCCGGGAAGTTTGACCTGCCGATCGGCATTCACGCGCATAACGACGCTGACTGCGCCGTCGCTAATTCGCTGATGGCCGTAGAGGCGGGCGCGCGCCAGGTCCAGGGAACGATCAACGGATTCGGAGAGAGGGCGGGCAATGCCAACCTCTGCTCAGTCATTCCAGCCTTGGTACTGAAGATGGAAACCCCGTGCGTGACCCCCGACCAACTGGCTATGCTCACGGAAGTCTCGCACTTTGTCAGCGAGGTCGCGAATGTCAGCCCGAATACGCACCAGCCCTACATTGGGGAAAGCGCTTTTGCTCACAAGGGCGGACTGCACGTCAGCGCGTTGGAACGTCATAACGCTTACGAACACATCGATCCGGAACTGGTCGGCAACGTCCGGCGGGTTCTGATAAGCGAACTCTCCGGCAAATCCACGGTTGTCATGAAGGCGAAAGATATGGGTTTGGATCTGGTCGAACAGCCCGAGAAGGTGGCGGAGATTCTGACGAAGATCAAAGAACTGGAGCATGTCGGCTACAGCTTCGAAGCCGCCGATGGGTCGTTCGAGATGCTGATCCGCAAGGCGACTGGCACCTATTCATCCTTTTTCCAACTCGAGAGCTTTCGGGTCATCATGGACCGGGTGCCGGGCGGGACAGTTACTACTGAAGCAACCATCAAGCTGACCTGCAAGGGCAGGCGCTATGTAGAAACAGCGGAAGGCAACGGCCCGGTCAACGCCCTAGATACGGCGTTGCGCTTGGCAATCGGCAAGGCTTATCCTGAAATCAATGATATCTCTTTGACCGACTATAAAGTCCGCGTGTTGGATGAGAAGAAAGGAACGGGGGCGTTTGTCCGGGTCCTTATCGATTCCAGCGACGGCGAGAAGGTCTGGTCGACCGTCGGGGTTTCTGAGAACATCATTGAGGCGTCCTGGCTGGCCATGGCCGACAGTGTTGACTACGGATTGACCCACAAGCCGAGTTAGCCAAAACAAGAGCGGAAGGTGGAAGCATGCGGATCTGTCGATACCAAGTTACGGGAGCGCCATCTTATGGCCTTGTAGAGGGCGACAACATCGCCATTATTGATACCGATCCCTATTCCAAATGGAAGAGGACCGGCAACACCGTTTCGTTGGCCAAGGCGACCCTACTGGCTCCTTGCGCCCCTACCAAGGTCGTCGCGGTGGGCCTGAATTACATCGATCATGCTTCTGAGCTTTCCATGGACGTCCCCAAAGAACCGGTTATTTTCTTGAAACCCGCGACTGCGGTCATCGGCCCGGGCGAATCCATCGTCATTCCCGCGATGTCTCACCAGGTCGACTACGAGGCGGAGATAGGCGTTGTCATTAAGCATTTGGCCAAAAACGTCACGGAAGACGCGGCGGGTGACTATATCCTAGGGTATACCTGCGCTAACGACGTGACCGCTCGTGATCTGCAGCGCACGGACGGGCAGTGGACCCGGGCCAAGAGCTTCGACACGTTCGCGCCGATCGGGCCTTGGATCGACACTGATTTCGATCCTACGGAAGTAAAAGTCGAATCCGTATTGAATGGCCAGGTAAAACAGGCCGACTCGTCCAAAAACATGATTTTTCCAATTCCCCGACTTATCAGTTTTATCTCACAGGTTATGACATTGAACCCCGGAGACATTGTGATGACAGGAACACCGCCGGGCGTAGGCCCGATGCAAGCCGGTGACAGAATCACGATCCGCATCGAGGGCCTCGGTGTCCTGACTAATACTTTAGTAGCCGGCTAGTAAAAGTAAAAGCCTCTTCAAACCAACCCCAAACTCTAGGGATATACCTAGTTAACCTCTAATTGGTCCTAATATATGGTTTAGGAACAACAAGCGGCGGATACCGTCTCATCATTAGTTGCCATGCCAAATGCTAGTTTAATGGGAGGCGGGCCTTGAGAGTTCTAGTCACCGGCGGCGCGGGGTTCATCGGCTCGCATATTGTTGACAGACTTATCGATGAAGGCCATTCGGTATTGGTGGTCGACGATCTTTCGACCGGCTCCACCAGGAACCTTAATCCGCGGGCGAAATATTATTACCTCGACATCCAGGACGAAGAGCTTGAGCGCATTCTCCAAAAGGAGCAGCCCGACGCGGTTTGTCACCACGCGGCTCAGATCGACGTCAGAAAGTCCCTAATAGACCCAGTTCATGACACTCTAATCAACGTAGCGGGTTCGGTTAATCTTTTAGAATGCTGCCGCCGCAGTTCGGTTGGCAAGGTAGTATTCGCTTCTTCGGGAGGGGCCATCTACGGTTCTCCGGAATATCTTCCAATTTCTGAAGGACACACGATTCGTCCGATTGTTCCCTATGGACTGGCCAAGAGCGTTGTTGAACAATACATAGCTCTCTATGAGCGCTTGTATGAGATTGACGGCATCTGTCTCAGGTACGGCAACGTCTACGGTCCGCGCCAGGATATCGGTGGGGAGGCCGGAGTCGTGGCGATATTCGTCGGCAAACTCTTAGACGGGGATCAGGCATCCATTTTCGGCGATGGGCGCCAACAACGCGACTATATTTACGTCGATGATGTGGTTGACGCGAATATGGCGGCTCTGGTCAAAGATATCCCAGGCGGGGCCTATAACATCGGGTCGGGTATCGGTACGTCGGTAACGGACCTTTATGGCCAGATCGCCCGGGCCATACAAGGCAACCAGCCGCCCGAATATCGGCCGGCGCGCCCAGGAGAACTCGATAAGATCTGGCTAAACAGCGATAGAGCAGCAGCTGTTATGGGCTGGTCGGCAAAAACACCCTTAGCGGATGGCCTGCGGATGACAGTCGATAGCTGGCGCTCCGCACTGGCAATGGTAGGTTGATGTTCGGTGAAAACGATGATCTTAGCCGCCGGACTCGGTACGCGGCTGCGGCCTTTAACGGAGGCGATTCCGAAACCGATGATCCCGGTCGTAAACAAGCCGGTCATGGAATTGGTGGTCGAGCTGCTGGCGCGACAGGGGTTGCGCGACCTGCACGCAAACGTCCACTACAAGGCCGATGAGATAATCGACTACTTCGGCGAAGGCCGGCGCTGGGCGGTCGACTTGAAGTATTCTCGCGAGCACGCTCTGGCTGGCACGGCGGGCGGTTTGAAGCTGCTCGAACAACACTTCCGCAACGACACATTTGTCGTCTTCAGCAGCGATCTTCTAACTGATATCGAATTGGCGCCGATGATTGCTTTTCATAAACGGTCCGGCGCCCTAGCGACAATCGCTTTAACGCGGGTCGATGACCCCAGCAGTTACGGCGTCGTAACGCTTAACACGCAAGGCAGGGTCACCGGTTTTCAGGAAAAACCGGCCCGCGCCGAAGCAGTCAGCAACCTGATTAATTGCGGCGTCTATATTTTTGAGCCGGCTGTGTTCGATTATATCCCGAGCGGCAGGCCGTTTGACTTCGGATCCGATCTGTTTCCTCTGCTTTTCGAATCCGGGGCGGCCCTCTGCGGCTATGAACATCATAAGTACTGGTTGGATATTGGGCGGATTGAGAACTACCGAAAAGGCAATTTCGACGCCCTGATAGGGAAGGTTCACGTCAACTTGCCCGGACACAACATTTCTAAAGGAATCTGGGTTGGCAAGGATACTCAAATTCATCATAGCGCGGAGATGATTGGACCTGTGTCCATCGGCGCCAGCTGTCAGATACAAAAAAACACGCGCATTATCGGTCCGGTGATTATCGGGAACAACAACATCATTAATGAGGGAACGCTTCTTCAGGAGACGATTAAGATGCCAAATGGCCATGTCGCGCCAAACGTGAACATGATCGGCGGCATTATCGGGGAGTCTCGCCCAATCGAATTGGTGTATACATAACGATTTGCTAGATAGACAAACATAGCGAGGTATGACGATGGCGCAACAGACTTTGCAGCATAGGCCGCACAATAAGGAAGAGACCAAGCAGTGGGTAATCAGTATGGCCGGTTTCAATCTTGCTGTTACTGTTGATGACCCCGCAGTGGTCTTAGAGGCGCATCGTATCTATAGCTCGTTTACAGCTGAGGCCGAGCCTGACTTTGCTATCGAGATGAATGTTCGGACCGGCAGAGACGGTCAAAAAGCTAGGCCGATGAAAACAGTGTCAACCGGGGGAGTCTGGCAAATTGATTCATATAACTTCTCCGGAGAACTAGACACGTCTTCGGCGTCCGCGAGGTTTTCGATAGAGCCGAACTGGGGAGCTTTCGATTCCGTTCTGCGTGTTACTCTCTCTATCTTACTGGCGCAAGAAGGCGGAGTCCTTGTGCATGCCTCCTCCGTATCTCGAGAAGGAAAGGCTTTTGTCTTTGCGGCGCGGCCCGAAGGAGGCAAAAGCACTGTTGCCGGAATGCTGAACGACGGTGTAGTGATCGGCGATGAACTTGTCGCCATCCGGCGCGGCCCGAATGGCGTAATCGTTTATGGGACCCCGTTTTGGAACGGGGGCCCGACAGTTTCCGACACTCCGGCGCAAGCTCCGGCCCAAGCGATATTTTTGCTGACTAAGGCTGACCAAACGTCGGCTCGCAGGCTGGAGCCGGCGCAAATGACTGCGAAACTGATACCCCATATCTTTTTTGACCCAGACAATCTGAAGACGAGCCGGGCGACCATCGACGCGCTGGCCGATATTACACAAACCGTACCGGGCTATCAACTGCGATTCGGTTTAGACGCGGATGCTCTGAGAAGGTGCCTTGATGAAATCGACTGACGCGTCCGTAAGGCGCGATTCAAATTGTGTTTGGCGGGTAATAGGCGACAACGCCTTGATCGTCAAGATAAAGACAGCCGATGACAACAGCGTTTTCACGCTTAACAAGACTGGTACGGCTATTTGGCAGTCGATGGACGGAGGGAAAACCGAGGATGAGATCGTCGCTCACGTGCGGGCCAGTTTTTTATGTCCCGAAGGCACTGACATTGTTGCCGACGTGCAGGAATTTACTGGCAGATTGATGAGCGACGGACTTCTCGAAACAAAATCTACACCGACTAGCAAAGAAAAGAAAGACAGTTCGAAAAGAGGTGATTTGCGATGAAAGAGATATATGAAAGGCCGGAGGTTATCGAGCAGGAGACGCTGGGAGCGTCGAGCGGCGCCGCCGACATGTTACCTTACGATCCGTTTTTACCGTTTACGGCTTCAGGCACCTTGCCATCAACGGGTGGCGACCCCAAGAAGGCTTCTTCAAATCCAGCCGGGCCGCTCGTGGCGATCACTGGAGGCCTACTAGCGGTCGGAGGCGCCGTTGCAGGCTGGTTCTCGCGGCGCAGAGCCACCGATCGTAGCTAGTTAAATTAAGACATTCATAAATTAGCAACAACTGGGGAAAAGGATGTTCGCTGAAATGGTCGATAACGTGCGGCGGACCGACATCGCCGATCTTTGGGCGGAGGTATTGGATAAGACTGGTGAACTGTGGATCGGAATTTCCGGGGACAGTATGCTTCCGGTTGTCCACAACGGCGACTCCGTGCTTGTTCGCCGCGCCACCGTTTCCGACATAGGGCAAGGCGACATAGTCACGTTCAGGCGCGGCGGTATCCTCATAACTCATCGAGTTATCGGAATCGTTCGTGACGCGTCCAGAACAATGATTATTGAAAAAGGAGACCGCAGTCTGCGGCCAACGATGATTGACAGCGATGACGTTGCCGGCAAGGTCATTGCCTTAAGGCGAGGCCCCGATACGTGGTCTATCAAAGGGCCGCAAGAATCGCCGGACAAATTTGGTTCCGCTGGTCAATCACCGGTCCTTCAGTATCTAGGCGTCGCTTATTCTTTCCTGCTGAAATTGAAACACCATCTGATCGGCAACAAGAGCCTTGGGTTGCAGGGATTTGCCTTATCGGTTTGGGCTAGGGTCGCCGGAACCGGGACGTCACGATGATGACTACAAAAATTACAGCCCGCGATCGGATCAACGAGACGTATGCGATCGAAACCGTTGACCTGACAAAGGCCTATCGACCGCCCGGCAAAATCGCCTCAATAGCGATGCGCTCGCCGATCAAAGCGGAAGTTTTGGCCGTCGATAAGGTGAACCTTAAAGTGCGCGAGGGCGAGCTGTTTGGGCTCATCGGCCCTAACGGGGCCGGTAAGACAACTCTGGTAAAAATGCTGGCAACGCTTCTTTGGCCGACATCCGGCCAGGCGTTTATCAAAGGCCTGGATACCAGAACAAAGGAAGCCAAAGTTAAATCCAATATCGGTTTCGTCTCCGGAGAAGAGCGCAGCTTCTATTGGCGCTTGACCGGCCGTCAGAACCTTCGATTTTTCGCGTCCCTCGGTAATCTTTTCGGGCAGACACGGGAGCGGCGGATCCAGGACGTGCTAGACCGGCTCGAGCTTTCTGACGCTGCGGACAACATGGTGTATAGCTATTCGAGCGGGATGAAGCAGAAATTGTCTATAGCCCGGGGACTGCTGGTCGATCCGGCTGTCCTGTTTCTTGACGAACCGACGAAAAGTATCGATCCGGTGATTGCGCGGCGCATCAAACGATTCATTCGCGACGATCTGGTCGACGGAGAGGGCAAGACTGTCTTTTTGACCTCTCATCGCCTAGAGGAAATCGAGCAACTTTGTGACCGTTTCGCCATAATCGATCACGGGCGCATCACGTTTTGCGGGACAGTCGACGAATTAGCCGGGACCATGGGCAGCGTGGATGACTTAACGCTGGAGGACATGTTCGTGGAATACATTTCGAAGAAGGAGGTCGTATGAGAGTTTGGCGCAAGGCGTGGGCCTTCCTTGTGAGGGATTTTCGGACTCAGATGAGCTATCGCCTGGCTTTGATGATGAACGTCGCCGGCATCTTCTTCTCGGTCGCCATCTTCTTTTTCATCTCTAAATTATTGGGGAACAGTATTAACCCGTATCTGACCCAATATGGGGGCAACTATTTTGCTTTTGTGCTCGTCGGTCTGGCCGTGTCCGGATTCATGGGGACGAGTATGGGTGTGTTTGCGTCAAGTATAAATTCAGCCCAAACCGAGGGTACGCTTGAGGTAATGTTGGTGACACCGACAAAGTTGTCGGAAATTGTCTTCTTCTCGTCCCTCTGGAGCTTTGCCTTCACGGCCTTCAATATCTTGGTTTATTTGGTTATCGGGGCGCTTGTGTTCGGCCTGAACCTATCGCACGCCAACATCCCGGTAGCGCTAATAATACTCGCGCTGATTGTGAGTATCTTTAGCGGGATCGGTATCATCTCGGCCAGTTTCATAATGATCCTCAAACGTGGTGACCCGGTGAGTTGGTTGTTTGGTTCGGTTGCCGGCATCATGAGCGGCACGTTCTTCCCGATTCAAGTCCTACCCGTCTGGCTGCAGAAGTTTTCCTATATCTTCCCGTTATTTTACGGTCTGCGCGGTATGCGTCTCGCGCTGCTCAAGGGCGCCAGTCTGTCGGCCGTTGCACCCAACATATTAGTTTTGACCGCGTTTGTTATCGCGATAATCCCGTTGAGCTTAATCTGTTTCAAATATGGTGTTCGGCGCGCTAAGGTCGACGGCAGTTTGGCGACTTACTAGGAGCATGTAATGAACATAATGGCCAGCGAGCTTAAGAAACAACGACTGATTCCGAAAGCCCTGACGTGGTCGGGCTTGATGGCAAAACGATTGCTCGATGTGGCCGTGTCAACCGCCTGTCTAGTATTGCTTGCTCCGGTACTCGCGGTAATAGCCACCGTTATTAAAAGCGATTCGGCCGGCCCTATCGTTTTTAGGCAAACGCGAGTCGGTAAGGATGAAGAAAGTTTTGGTTTCTATAAATTTCGCACAATGGTTTCGGACGCCGAGCAGCAGAAAGAGGGACTGATTGGACTAAATGAAGCGTCCGGCCCGATGTTTAAGATCAAAAAAGATCCCAGAACCACCAGGATAGGCAGCTACTTAAGGAAGTACAGTCTTGATGAACTGCCGCAACTATTTAACGTTTTAAAAGGAGATATGACTCTGGTGGGACCTCGACCTCCTCTGCAAACAGAGGTTGCCGCGTACGGACCTGCGGAGCTTAAACGGCTGCTGATCACACCTGGTCTGACAGGTCTATGGCAGGTCAGCGGACGAAGCGACGTTTCTTTTGAGAATATGGTGCGTTTGGATTTGGAATACATGCAGAACTGGTCACTTCTAATGGACTTCAAGATTCTCCTCAAGACGATTCCGGCTGTTATTTCCGGAAAGGGCGCTTATTAAAGATGAAGATAGCTGTTATTGGTGTCAAATCAATGCCGGCCATTCAAGGGGGCATCGAAAGGCACGCCGAAGAGCTCTATACGAGGTTGGCAGCGCGGGGACACGAAGTTACAGTGTTCTGCCGGCGTTACGCCACCGATAATCGCGGAGAATACAAAGGCGTTCGAATCAAACGGTTATCTTCCATTAACACCAAGCATCTCGACACGGTGACCAACGTTTTCCTGGCCTCTACAATCGCCCTTTTCAGCGACTACGATATTGTTCACTATCACGCTATCGGGCCGGCGCTTCTTTCATTTATTCCGAGGGTTAGAAAAGGGATTGGAATTTGTACAACAATCCACGGGCTGGACTGGCAACGGAAAAAATGGGGTCGGTTATCTTCATCGTTTCTTAAGTTGGGCCAGATGTGCGCAGTCTTGTTTTCTGACTCACTGATCACCGTGTCCGATGATCTGAAAAAGTATTTTAGCGATAAATACCCGCGTCGCGAAGTCCGCTACATTCCAAACGGAACAAACAAACCAATCAAGAGAATAGGGGCGCAGGCTTTATCATCTTGGGGAATCGAACGCAAACAGTACCTTCTTTTTGCCGGGCGGCTGGTACCGGAGAAAGGCTGCCATCTCCTCCTGGCCGCATACAGAGACATCGACACAAACGTCCGACTTGTCATAGCAGGGGCCGACAGCCATTCTAAAGGCTATGCCGACGGTCTGCGCGCCGCGGCTCGAGAAGATTCCCGAGTTGTTTTTACGGGTTTTGTAGCCGGCCATCCGCTAGAGGAGCTGTTCAGCAACGCCCTTGGTTTCGTATTGCCTTCTGACCTTGAAGGCCTGCCGATAGCCCTGTTGGAAGCGCTAGGCTACGGGCTGCCGGCCGTGTGCAGCGATATTCCTCCGCATCTCGAAGTCGGCCAACTCGGGCAGTTCGGGCAAAACGGAATCGTATTTTTCCGGTCGGGCAATGTCGATGATTTACGCCGCAAGCTAGATGAATTGCTGGCAGATAGTAAAAATCTGCGCCGGCAAGCGAATGAGGCCCGAGCCAGGGTGTTCGAAATGTATGACTGGGATGAGATTACGTCAACAACGGAAGACGTATATTTCTCGATTATCGGACGCAGCCACAAGGTTAAGCCGATCGAGGATAAGCAACCGGAGCCGCAAGACGGCTGGCCATCATCGAATCAACAGGAGAATTATGAATGCCCGGACAAAAGCAGCTTATAGACCAAAACGCACTTGCCGTGGTGGTGTAGTTCCTAAATGAGAGTGTTACTGGCCAATAACTTTTACTATGCCAGGGGCGGCGCTTGCAGCTATATGTTCGCCTTGACCAATCTACTTGAATCTAAAGGTCACGAGATTGTTCCCTTTTCCATGCATCATCCCGAGAACTTCGATTCAGCCTATTCCGAGTATTTTGTCAGCGGCATAGATTATGTTGAATCTCTGCGGAGGTTCGGCATTGGCACTGGGCTAAAGGTAGTGTCGCGCGCCGTTTACTCCCGCGAGGCCAAGAATAAAATCGGCAGGCTCATAGATGACACGGTGCCGGACATCGCCCATCTTCAAAACATACATAATCATTTAACCCCGGCCATTCTGTATTCCCTCAAGCAGAGAAATATTCCCGTTGTCTGGACCCTGCACGACTATAAGATGATCTGCCCTAACACGTCATTTCTGCGGGACGGTCACGTTTGTGAGCGCTGCAAGAAGACGCGCTACTATAACGCGCCGTTCGCCAAATGTAAGAAAGGGTCGTTCGCCGCGTCCTTGCTGGCTGGAGCCGAATCATATGTTCACCGGACGCTGAATATCCAAAAGATGGTTGATGTATTCGTGGCGCCAAGCGATTTTTTGAGAAGCAAGTTGATTGAATTCGGCCTGGACGGGCGCCGGATCGTGACGTTGCCAAACTTTATTCGCCCAGTCAGAAGCACCAGCCCGGTCGTCAAGGGAGATTATGTTTTGTACAGCGGCCGGCTATCTCCCGAAAAAGGCGCCGACGTTCTGATTGAGGCGGCGCGGCACATCAAAGGCGCGCATTTTGTTATCGCGGGAGACGGTCCGGAGCGGGCCGCCCTTGAAAAGAAGGCTGCCGGCGTGACAAGCAGCCGCATCGACTTTCTGGGCCACCAATCTCGAGAAAAGATGATGGAACTGACGAAAGCGGCAAGATTTGTCGTGCTGCCGTCAAAGTGTTACGAAAATTGTCCCTATTCGATTCTCGAGGCTTTTGCTTGCGGGAAACCTGTTGTCGGGGCGCGAACCGGTGGTGTTCCCGAAATGATAAGCGACGGCGGAGAAGGTTTGTTGTTTGAGCCGGGCAACGCCTCTGACCTAGCGGAGCAGATTCAACGCCTGTTTCGAGATGACGGCTTGCTAAACGAAATGGGGCGGAAAGCAACCGAGAAGGCAGCCAACAAGTACAGCCCGGACGCGTATTACAAAAAAATGATCAGCGTTTATACGTCGGCCCAGGACGGATACGCTTATGAAAGATCAAGACAAAAGGAGCTTCGGCCGTGAGCATTGCTTTAGCAAAAAACGAACTGAAAGTTAAGCCTGATTTGATAGCCAAACTGAAGACCAAAAGCGCCCAAATAGGAATTATCGGCCTAGGTTATGTCGGTCTGCCGCTGGCGGTCGCGCTTGCCGCTGAAGACTTTCCAATAACCGGCGTAGATCTTAGCAAACAAAAAGTCGAACAGGTGAACAGCGGCGACTCCTACATCAGCGATGTGGCGAGCGCGCGGCTGGCCGACGCAGTGGAAAACAAGCGCTTGAGCGCGACGACCGATCTGGGTCGATTGGCCGACCTCGACGTTGTCGTAATCTGTGTTCCGACACCGATATCGAGGAGCAAGACACCCGACCTTTCTTATGTAGTGCGGGCCGCCGAGGATGTGGCTCGACACATTCACAATGGTCAACTTATCGTCTTGGAGAGCACAACTTATCCTGGCACGACCGAAGAGGTTGTCTTGCCGCTGCTCGAGCGATCCGGTTTGAAGGTTGGACAAGACTTCTACTTGGCGTTTTCTCCGGAACGAGTCGACCCGGGCAATAAGAACTTTTCGCTCCGAAATACACCGAAGGTGATCGGCGGCGTTACACCGCAGTGCACGGCTGTCGCGTCTCTGTTGTACGGCTTCGTCGCGGACGAGATCATAGAAGTCTCGTCTCCGCAGGTAGCCGAGACAACAAAGTTATTTGAGAACGTGTTCCGAAACGTTAACATCGCTCTGGTTAACGAACTAACGATTCTGTGCCGCAAGATGGGGATCAGCGCCTATGAGGTTGTGGAAGCCGCCTCGACCAAGCCGTTTGGCTTTATGCGATTTAATCCGGGTCCGGGTGTCGGCGGACACTGCATCCCGGTTGACCCGTACTATCTGGCCGCGAAGGCAAAAGAGTTTGATTTTCATTCAAAGTTTATCGAGAGCGCCGGCGAGGTAAACGAGAACATGCCATATTTCGTTGCCGACCTAGTGGCCGAGGCGCTTAACCAGCACGGGAAAGCCACGAAGGGCAGCAAAGTATTGATTCTCGGGGTAGCTTACAAGAAGGACATCAACGACGTTAGAGAGACTCCGGCCGTACGCGTAATAAAATCGCTCAAGGAAAAAGGCGCGACGGTCATCTATAACGACCCTTATGTTGAGACTATAAACGTAAACGAGACGTTGATGGTTTCGAAACCGCTCAGCGGCAAGCTTCTAAATTCAGCCGACTGCACGGTGATTCTGACTAATCACAGCTCGTATGACTATCGGGAGATTGTGCGGGAAAGCCGGCTTGTTGTCGACACGCGGGCGGCGACCAAAGACATCAAGAACAATCGCGCCAAGATCGTGCGTTTCTAGGAGGATACACATGGCAAGGAAAGACTTTCTGGTATTCGGCAGTCCATATATTGAAGAACCGGAGATCGAAGAGGTCGTCGCTTCCTTAAGATCGGGTTGGATCGGCACCGGTCCGAAAGCGCACAAATTTGAAGAGATGTTTAAGCAATATAAAGGTGTAAAACGCGCTCTGGCTGTTAACTCTTGCACGGCGGCTTTGCATCTTTCGATGCTGGCAATCGGGATACAGCCGGGGGACGAGGTAATCGTGCCTACAATGACCTTTGCCGCCACGGCAAACGCGGTGATCCATGCGGGCGGGAAACCGGTGTTTGTAGATTGCGACAAGGCAACGATGAACCTGCACCCGGCCGCCATCGAGGCCAGGATAACACCGCGCACCAAAGCCATTATCCCTGTTCATTTCGCCGGCCGGGTCTGCGATATGGAAGCAATCATGACTATCGCGGCCAAGCATCGATTGAAGGTTATCGAAGACTGCGCTCACGCTATTGAGGCGGAGTATCACGGTCAGCCAGCCGGGACCTTCGGCGATCTCGGGTGTTTTAGTTTCTATGTGACGAAAAATATCGTCACCGGAGAAGGCGGCATGGTTGTAACAGCCAACCAAGACTACGCGGACAAGATTCAGGTCCTTGCGTTGCATGGCATGAGCCGAGACGCTTGGGAAAGATTCTCTGACGAGGGTTACAAACATTATCAGGTGGTTTATGCCGGCTTCAAATATAACATGATGGATCTTCAGGCAGCCATCGGCATTCACCAATTGCCGCGAATAGACAAATACTGGCTCAGGCGGCAGGAAATCTGGAACCGCTACGGTGAGGCGTTCGCGGATTTGCCGGTCTTCCTGCCAGCGCCGGTTGAGCCGAATACAAAACACGCGTATCACTTGTACACATTATTGCTTGACACGGACAAAGTGAGTTTAACCAGAGACCAGTTCCTAGCGGAGCTGACGAAACGCAATATCGGTGTCGGCGTTCACTACATAGCGTTGCATCTGCATCCTTACTATCAACAAAATTACGGCTGCCAACGGAGCGATTTTCCTAACGCGGAGTGGATTTCGGACAGAACCGTGTCTTTGCCGCTGTCGGCTAAATTGACAGACGCTGACGTGCAAGACGTGGTCGACGCAGTCAAAGAGATACTAACGGTTCGAGGGGATGCGAGAGTTGAATAACCGGCCAAATAGATTTTTCAAGTTGATACGGCATATTTTCTGGCGAAGACATTTGCGCCAGGTCACGTGTATTCCCGGCTCGATTACCTGGAAGGATTCTCTAATCGCCATAACCCAGCTATTCGACAGCGCGCGTGCGCAGGAAGGAAGAGCGGTACGGGAATACGAGACCGCGTTCAAATGTTACTTGGGGGCCGAGCACGCCTTTGCCTTTGGCAGCGGCCGAACAGGTCTCTCTGCAATATTGACCGCACTGGAAATAGGCCAAGGTGACGAGGTCATCTTGCCCGGTATTACCTGCGTCGTTGTCCCGAACGCGATTCAGTACACGGGTGCTGTCCCGATCTTTGTCGACATCGATAGCGGAACATACAATATTGATTATAAAGAGATCGAGTCACGGATCACGGATCGAACAAAGGCCATTATCGTGCAGCACACCTTCGGGCTGCCGGCTGATTTGGATCCGATAGTCAAGCTCGCCGGGAAACATGATCTTCTGGTTATCGAGGATTGCGCGCATGCTTTAGGAGCTGAGTACAAAGGGCAAAAAGTTGGGTTATTCGGTGACGCCTCGTTTTTCAGCATGGAACAATCTAAGGTTATTTCAACGGGCATGGGAGGAGTCGCCGTAACCAACGACGCGTCGGTTGCCGAAAAGATCCAGGCGTTTCAGCAAGAATGTGCGCCCCCCGCAGCACCTGACGTAGGGAAACTCCTGCGCCAGTTGGTCTTGTTAGACCTATTGTTTCGCCCGGTAAATTTCACTTGGGGAACGATCGCCCACCGTCTACTGGATAAACGTCATGCTTTTGTCGCGCCGCTCGCCCAAGAAGAATACGTTTGTGAGAAACCTCCCCATTACGAAAAGTCTCTGACAAACGCTCAAGCGAAAGTCGGCCTAAATCAACTCCGGAATCTCGAGACGAACTTGAGGCACAGAAGGGAAATGGCGGGCCGATACCGAAGAGGCCTGGCCGAGATGGGATTTGCCGAGACCCGTTTGGCCGATAACGTCAGGCCAGTCTACTTGAGATACGCTTTTGTCGTTTCCGATAAGCCCAGGGCGGTCGCCGCCGCCCGGAAGCATCAGATCGGATTTGGCACCTGGTTTAATTCAGTAATCTACCCTGAAGAATGTTCTTTAGAGCGGACCGGCTACAAGTTAGGCAGTTGTCCCCGCGCTGAAGACGCAGTTGAGCACGTCATAAATTTCCCAACGCACCTTAAAGTGACAGCCAGAGACGTTGACCGAATTATCCGTTTTGTCAGGACGGAAACCGGTCTAAGCCGTTTATCTTCCAGGATGCCAGGCAAACACATCTTGGCCGTTGCCGACAAGAATAGGAGTTTGAGGACTTGATTAAACAAGTGCCGGACTGTCAATTCGCAGATAAGGTAGATCCGGGCGAGTGGCGCGACTTGGTTGCCAACAGCCGCGGGGCTTCCGTATTTCACACGCTGGAATGGCAAGCGGCCGTGGTCGAATCGTTCGACGAGGCGTCCCCCCTGTTTGCGATCGCCAGAGACAAGGCCGGCCGAATCATCGCGGGGCTCCCTTTTATTGTCTTCGAGGGAAAGCGGCTAAAGAGAATCATCCCGATCCACGAGTTTCAATCGGCTACATTCGGTTTGTACGGCGGTCCGATTTTTCGGCGCGGCGCTGTTGAGGCGGATTTGTTGGATTCCGTACTAGGGAAGCTTGACGATATCATGCGGGTTTGGCGGGCCCGGTCTATCGCTATCGTGGACAATCGACATGACCCAAACTACTTTGCTCCTTATGGGTTCTCAGCCAAAACCCTCTATACTCATACGCTGAACCTTGGCGGAAGCCTGGAGAGTGTCAAGCAGAATTTTAGCCGAACGGTAAGGCAGAACATAAAGAGAGCGGAACGGAGTGAAGTGTCTGTCGGGGCGATTCAAGACGCGGGAGACCTAGACGCCTTCTATGATATTGCCACGTCAATATGGCAAAAACACGGCCGAGACCCGGTCTACCCGCGAGACCTTTACCGAAACCTCTATTCTTTTCTGGCGCCGCAAGGCATGATCAGGGTTCATCTTGCCCGGTACAGGGGACAGCCGATCGGCGGCTCTATGCACTTCTTGTTCGGGGGCAGGATCTATAACTGGATGAGCGGCTCCTATTCGGAATATCTTGACTTGAGGCCTAACCATTTACTCGTCAGCACGATGATAGAAGAGGGCGTTCAGGAGGGGTACAAAGAGTATGATTTTGGCTCTTCGCCGCCCGACGCGGCTGGACTCATTGCCTACAAGGAATCTTTCGGCGCCACGCAAGTCCCTTATCGATATTGGACGCGGGGGACGCCTGTTTACGGGTCTGCGGACAGGTTGCGAGTCATGTTCAGGCAGGGCAGAAGATTGGCGCGACGGCACAATAATTTGCCTCAGGTTTCTTAACCATGAATCTGGAGAAGAAAACCGTCAAGGGCGTCGGTTGGTCCGGCGCGTCACAATTCTTGCGCGTCCTGTTTCAGTTCACGATTACCGCGATTCTGGCGCATTTGCTGCGGCCTGCTGACTTCGGTTTGATCGCGATGGTATTAGTATTCACGAACCTTGTCACCTCCTTCAGCGATTTTGGCTTGACCGCTGCCGTGGTTCAGCGCAAGGAAATTACCGACGAACACCTCTCTTCCAGTTTCTGGACAAACATTTTGGCGGGGTTGGTCTTGGCGCTAGCCTTGTCCGCTTTGGCTCCGGCGGTCGCCTATTTTTATAAAGAAAGTAGCTTGACGCTCATTACCATAACGATAGCTTCGACCTTTCTTGTATCATCTTTCGGCATCGTCCAAACCGCGCTGTTGACCAAAGAGTTGAGATTCAAGACCTTAGGTATTGTCGATGTTTCTAGTGTGGCCATTTCCGGAACCGTGGCTGTCGTTTTGGCATTCGCTGGTTTTGGCGTCTGGAGTCTCGTCTTACAGCTTGTAATCTCGAGCGTTACGACGGTGGTTCTTTTATGGGTCTTGTCCAGCTGGCGTCCGAAGTTTCTTTTTCGCTGGCAGCGGATCAAAGAGCTTCTCGGTTTCGGTCTAAACCTCACGGGGTTCCAGTTCGTCAACTATTTTAGCCGCAATCTCGACAACCTTCTGATAGGCAAGGTTTTAGGAGCGGTTCCGCTCGGGTTTTACAACCTGGCCTATCGTTTGCTTCTATTCCCCTTAAACAACATATCCGCGGTTGTCGGCAGGGTGATGTTCCCCAGTCTATCCGTTGTTCAAGACGACAAGGACAAAGTGCGACTGGTTTATTTGCGAGCCACCCGCTACATTGCGGCCATCAGTTTTCCGATGCTTATGGGCCTGCTCGTCGTGGCGCCCCAATTCATCCGCGTGATTTTTGGGCCGCAATGGGGCCGATCGATATTCTTGGTGCAAGTTTTTGCGATTGTCGGGATAGAGCAGTCTGTGGGAGGGTCGGTAGGCTGGATATTCCAGTCACAAGGCAGGACTGACATAATGTTCCGGTGGTCGATATTCGCCACGACCATTACCGCCATGGCCTTTGTCATCGGTTTACGTTGGAATGCCGAAGGAGTGGCCGTTGCCTACGCTACGTCCTCTCTCCTAATACTGTATCCGGCCCTCGCCATTCCCTTCAAACTGATTAATCTAAAGGTCAGTCGTTTTATCAGGCAGTTTGACACCATATTTTTGGCAAGCGCCGGAATGGCATTGTTAACCGCCGGTCTGCGAGTATATCTGGAGAACGCGAAGTGGGCCAGCGACTTGTTAGCGTTGATATTGCTTGTCGCAGCAGGCATCATCTCCTTTGCCGTTCTGTTATTCATTTTTGACAGGCAGCTCATTAAAGAAGTGCGTCAACTTCTTCGCCACTTAAAGCCACGGCCGCTAACGGACGTTCCGGAGTCGTCATGAGCCAAAAAGGGATAGAAGAGAGTTCCATGAAAACTGTTGTTGATTACCTGGCCGGTTCTTATCTGTCACTTACGGAAACCTGGATATACGGGCAGATACAGAATCTCAGCCGATATCGGCCGATCGTTTACGCCTACCGGACAGAGAATAGGGACGTATACCCTTTAGGGGAGATCAAGTCGTTGGAGTTGAGCGACGGCTTTGGTGATTTAAGGACAGTTTTCAACAAGGGATGGAACAAGCTTTTTGGATTCTATCCCGGCTTCCTGTTCGCCTTGTTTGGGGACAAACCAGACTTAGTGCACGCCCATTTCGGTCCTTCCGGATATCATTTCTTGAGGCTTAAGAGCCTCTTTGGATTGCCGTTGATCACTACGTTCTATGGCTATGATCTAAGCATGCTCCCGGAACAGCAGCCCAAGTGGAAGAAGCGATTTAAAAGACTGTTTCGCCGGGGCGACGCTTTTCTGGTTGAGGGTAACCACATGAAAGACTGTCTAGTAGAGCTGGGCTGTCCGGAAGGGAAGATCATTGTCCAGCATCTGGGCGTCGATCTCGAGCAGATCAGATTCGCCCCTAGAGAAGCGGGAGATAACGGCGCAGTGAAAATCTTGATCTCCGCCAGCTTTCGCGAGAAAAAGGGCATCCCCGACGCCGTTGAAGCGTTCGGCCGGGTCAAGAAAGCCAAACCCGACATACCTATGAGCCTGACCATAATGGGAGACTCAAGCGGGCAGCCAAGAGAAGAGGAACAGAAAAGAGTCATCTTGGGCCTGATCGAGCGACACGGGTTGAAAGACTGTGTGACGATAACGGGGTATCAACCGCATGCCGTATTCATAAAAGAACTATATGAACATCACATATTTCTGTCGCCAAGCGTCCGGGCTGGTGATGGCGATACTGAGGGCGGAGCACCCGTTTCCATAATAGAGGCGTCCGCCTCCGGTATGCCGATTTTGGCGACGACGCATTGCGACATACCGGAAGTCGTTATTGACGGCGCAGGCGGCTTCTTAGTGCCCGAAAAAGACGTCGCGGCCTTGGCTGAGAGGCTGATGTACTTGGTTATCAATAGCGACCGGTGGGCCGAGATCGGATGGGCCGGCAGAGGACATGTCGAAAAAGATTACGACGTCAAGAAACAAGTTTTGAAGCTCGAGGCCATTTATGACGATGTGTCCGGCGGGCGGTACGCATGACTAAACCAACGACGCAAAAGAACGTGCTGATGGTAGCCTACTATTTTCCGCCTCAAGGCACAGTTGGAACCATCAGGGCGCTGAAACTCACCAAATACCTGCCCGCCTTAGGTTGGCGGCCTTTTGTTCTGACAATCAAAGAAAATCGAAAACATAATCAAGACGCCAGCCTGATGGCAGAGATTCCGGATGACGCTGTGGTCTTCAGGACCTCTACACTGGGCTTAGATCGTCTGCAATCGTTTATAAAACGGATGGTGAGAAACCAAACGTCCAAGAAAACGCGCGCGACGGGCAACGCTGGGGCAAGACGCGGCGGCCTGCAGGCGAGAATAAGCGCCTGGACTCTCAACGCTGACGAAGTAATCAATTGGCTTCCTTTTGCGGTCAGACAAGGCCTCGCAGTCATTAAACGGAACGATATCGACCTGATTTATTCCAGCTCTCCGCCCAATACATGTCATCTGACCGGCTACCTGCTGCATAAACTATCGGGAAAGCCCTGGGTGGCCGACTTCCGCGACCCCTGGCGAAACAACCCGTTCTCGAAGCTCCCGACCGGATTCCATCGTCGGACCGTCGATAAGCTGGAAGCGCTTGTTATGCGAACGGCCTGCCGGGTCGTCAGCACTAGCCCTGACCTGACGGCAGACTTCCTAAAAACTTATCCGGCTTACCGCGATAAATTCCAAACGATAACGAACGGGTTTGATCCCGATGATTTCGATTCGTCGCTTGCCAGTCCCGCCGATGGCAAGCTTAACATCACTTATGCAGGCAGTTTTTACAGCTACGGCAAAGATGATCAAATCACGCCGGCCTATTTTTTGGAAGCCGTCAAAGAACTGTTGGCGGAGAACCCCGGTCTGGACGAGGTTATGAATGTGAACTTTATCGGCTCGGGAGATGTCGGCAACGTAATAACCGGATTGGGGTTGGAGCGTGCCGTCAGCGACCTGGGATATATGACTCATAAGCAATGCTTGCGGTATTTGCAGCAAGCGGATGTCTTGTTATTGATTGTGGGAAAAGACTATGTTGGCAGTATTCCAGCCAAAGTTTTTGAATATATGGCCGCGCAGAAACCTATTCTCGCTTTGGCGGCACGCGGAGCGGCGACGAATCTGTTGGAGGCGTCAGGTCTCGTTTCAATTGTTCCGCCGGACGACGTCGGGCTAATAAAAGAGGCCTTATTTGATTTGTGCCGACAGCATGAAAAGGGCTGGTCGCAATCAGAGCGGGTTAACGACACGAAAAAATTTGCTTGGCCAAACATCGCGGGCGACTTTAACGACATATTCAGGAGCTGCGAGCTGGCGATAAAAGAGCCGACCGCGAGCCCGGCATTAAATATGACGGACAAGCTAAATGATGTCGACCGCCTGATCGTCCGCTGCGTGAGGCAAGACGAGTCAAACGCGTCGGACGCGGGAATAACCTACATACTGGATGGTGTGGATTGGCAAGAGCTGCTTGACCGATCAAACTTGCACGGCGTGACCGCGTTCGTCTATCAAGCGCTTGAGCGAGCCGATGCCGAAATTGTCCCCGTTGAACTCATGGGTCGGCTCAGAGATTCTTGGCTGGCCGGAAACGCGAGAGGCTTAGTGCTGAGGGAAGAGCTGTCGAAGCTTCTCCAAGAGTTTGAAACGCGGGGAATCAAGTGTATGCCCATAAAGGGAGCGCTACTCGATGAAGTCGTCTACCGCAGGCCGGGTATGCGGGCCTACACCGATATTGACATTCTCGTTCAGCCCGCCGATCTGGCCGAGGCGGCGACCCTGCTGAAAGGCCTGGGCTTTGCGTCGACGGGGGAAAAGGACGCTCTGGCTAAGAAAGACGGCCGAACGCAATATCATTTTGTCAATGATGCAGGCGTGATTGTGGATCTCCATTGGGGTTTGGTCAACAACCGATGGTATCCAACCCTGAGCAAGTTTTTTGAAGAGAATATCTGGAACAACGCGGTCTACGCCGACTTTCAGGACGGAAAGATAAGATCAATGTCGCCGGAAGTCCTGTTAATCTATCAATGCACCCATGCCGCGGTTCATCACAACTTCTCTAAATTGATTCTTCTCAAGGATATTGAGCAGACGTTACGCTATCAGCCATCATTGGATTGGGGCAGTGTCGTCAGGCTGGCGCGCCAATATAGGATGATGACGATATGCTATTACTCGCTTCGGTTTACCAGGGATCTGCTCGACGCGCCCGTGCCTGAAACGGTGCTGCGTCAGCTCCATCCAGCGTTTCTGAGCGCGCGATTATTTGATAGATTCGTTAACAAGGAAGGAGTCATGGAGATTGCCAACGATCGGCGGGCCTGGGCCCAGCAGACTTGGATGATTCTACGGGACGATTATGCGGACAGAGCGCGAGCAGTGAGGTGGCGGTTGTTTCCCAGTGTCGCTTGGTTTCGCCGGTTCTATCCGTTTCTGCCAAAGCTGCCCGAACCGGCATATTATCCGTTCTACCCGTTACTGCTTGGCTTGCGGCTAATCCGCCGGCCCAACGATCAAAACGGTTTAAGGAGGAGAAGTCTAAATGGAGCTGATTGAGTATGTGAAAGTCGTTTGGCAGCACAGAGTGGCCGTGGCGGTGATTACGTTGATTACTGTTGCCGCTACTTTCGTCGCGACCCTGTATATGCCCACGACCTATACCGCGACCAGCAAACTGCGCGTTCTAAAGACCGTCGATATTTCCAATCTAAGTACCCCTCAAATTACCGCGGACGCCGTTGATTTTACGGTTTACCAGCAGCTAGCCGACGATCCTCAATTTAAAAAAGAAACCTTGAATGCGGCCAAACTGAAGCTCGGGACCAGCGCGGTCGCCCTAGGCGATTTTGACTTGACCGTCGCGGGCATCAAGCAGACTGCCTATTTGACGTTCTCCGCCACCGCGGATAGTCCGGCAATGGCTAAGGCGTTAGCGGACGCAGGCTCAGAATTACTAGTGAAGAAGACATTCCAGCTTGAGTACGGCAAAACCGACGCGCTAAAGACGCAAATCCCGAGTCGGATTGATTTGATTGACAAGGATTTGGCGGCCTTGCGGCAGCAGCTGACGGCGGTGGCTCAACAGACAGGGGAAACCGATATAAAGAAAGCCGCGGCGCTGGGACAGATTCAAGACCAAATTGGCGCCCAGGAAACGTCTCGAAAGGGCTACTCCGATGTGTTATCCCAGCTGGCATTGAATGATTTGGTATCACATGGTTCGTTGCAGTTGGCTTACGGTGCCACGGAGCCTAGATCACCGGCCAGTCCTTCGTGGCCGCTCAACATGTTTGCCGCGCTCGTCGTTGGGCTTATGCTGGGCGCAGGTAGCGTACTCTTAATGGAGTTCTCCCAAGGCAAGGAATAGCGTGAACATAGAAAGTGTGGCGCCGGGAAAATTAAACTATTCAGCGGGAAATAGAACGTCAGCATACCTCATAATGTGGGCGGCGGCGTTGCTGGTTGGAGCTGTTGTAGCCGGTCTGCTTTTCCTGTTTCCGCCGGTGCTGGTTTTCGAGATCAGTTTAATAGTCTTAATCACTTGTCTGCTGGTCTACAAGATCGAGCTGGGTATCTTGCTTTTGGTTCTGATAAGAAGCAGCCTGGACGCTCTCAAGGACGTCAACATCATATCTACCCAGGCTTTCGACCTTAATGTCGCGAGCCTGCTAAGCGTTTTACTTATCGCCGCCGGGGCTGTGTATTTAGCGTCAAACAGGACAAGACTCTCGAAACTCCCGGCAGTGATCCCTTATGCTTTGTTCATTTTCGTAGCGTTCGCGAGCATTCTAACTTCATCAGCAAAGTTGGCGGGTGTCGCCGATTGGCTGAGGGTGGCCAGCACCTTTGTGATATTCCTTGTCGTCATCCAGGTGTTCAACTCTAGGAGAAGCATCAAAAGGCTGGTAGACGCGGTCCTTGTTTCCTCAATCGTTCCTCTCGCGGTGGGCGCGTATCAACTAGTCAACAACGCCGGATCGGTCGCCGTCACCGCCGGGGGGGAATTCGAACGGATCTTGGGCACCTTTGGACACCCGAACTCTTTTGGTTTCTATCTCGTTTTGATTCTCGCCATTGCCATTCCGCTTTTCTTTGAGAACGCCGAGCCGACCAAGAAGATACTAGTCGGGTTGCTTATCGCGGCGTGTTCCATAATGCTCGGTCTGACGTTTGCGCGAGGCGCCTGGATCGGTTTGCTCGTAGCGCTGCTTGTTATGGCCGCTATGCGCTACAGGAAGATGTTCTACTGGTTGCCGCTTATTCTGATTGCCGCGATCATTTTGTTTCCCCAGATCGCGAACCGATTTCAGGATGTAGTGCAGAGTGGACAAGCAGCCGGCTCGCTGGGCTGGCGGCTGAATTTCTGGGATCAAGGGTTTATTGATCTTGTCAAACAAAGACCATTGCTCGGCTATGGCATTGGCTCATTCGCCCTCTTTACAGGGCACGATGCGCACAATGATTACTTACGATTGGCTGTCGAGGTTGGCATACCCGGGCTGCTTCTCTACCTCGGCACGCTTTTTGTTGTCGGCAGAACGGCCTGGCAAGGTCTAAAGAAGTTGGTTGAGCCATTCGACATCGCGATAGCTGTCGGTTTTCTGGCTTTTTTGGCGGCCTATCTGGTGATGAGCGTGGCGGACAACCTTGTTAAAGGTGTCGCGATGCAGTGGTATTTCTGGATCATTGCGGCCGTCGTCTTGCGAACTGTCGTGAATCGAACAAAGAGCCTCGCGGCCGCGGGCGTCTTAGCTGGGCCACAGGAAGCAGAGGGCACATGAAATCCGCAATGAGCAGTCAGAACATTTCAAAAACCCGGCGTTTGGCGTCTTCATGGAACATCCTGCGCCGCTATCAGACCGGCGTGTTCGGGAATGTTGAAAAGACGATAGAATTTCATAATGAGCTATGCGACCTCGTCAAAGCTAAGACGAACGTTTCCGTGGCGAAAGCTAGGATTTTGGATTTGGGATGCGGCCAGCGCGCCGACCAAACGCTTCTATTCAAGGCCGACGGAGCTGACGTCACCGGCGTAGATATGGAAGTGCCGACCTATCGCATGAGTCTCCCCGTTCTGGCGCAGGTTCTAAAGACCAACGGCATGGAACGAGCGCTCAAGTCTCTTTTGCGACATTATCTTTTCGATCGCAAATATTTTGCGTTGCTCACGTCTAGGTATGACACAGGGGTTGGCCTTGACGGCCTTGATACTCGGCTTATGAACGCGGCCGACCTTGCCTTTCCCGAAAGTTATTTTGATGTAATTTATAGCGCTTGGGTTTTTGAGCACATCGATGACGTTTTAGGCGCAATCAAAGAGGTCAACCGGGTACTAAAGCCTGGCGGAATTGCCTGGATCGGCGTGCATTTGTGGCCTAGCCTGTCAGGCGGCCATAATCTGAGCTGGGAAGCTCCGGACACGAACCCTTCGGCACGAGTTCCTCCTTGGGACCACCTTTTAGAGAGTCGCTTTCCTGTTAACACGTATTTGAACAAAATGCGCCTAGACGAGTATCGCGAGATGTTCAACCGGCACATCAACGTTGAATCTGAAGAACTGACGCGGGAAGGCGAGAAGCTGCTGGGGCCCGACATTGAGGCTGCTTTGCTAGACGGCGGCTATACAAAGAATGACCTTGTCACACGCAAAGTCGTTTTTGTCTGTCGCAAGAAAACATACTAAACCTTGTTGACGATTGCGGCCATTAACGGCTAAGGTGACGGCTATTTCTGGCCGATAAACAGTATTAAAGGGAGTCCATCAAGAAGCTTGATGTCTTGCCTCGTGAGAAAATCTCTAACAAAGGTTTAAAAGATGGCTTGGTTGCCAAAAGGGACACTAATTAGTATCGAAAATAGGCGCTTGCTGGTTAAGTTAGCAAAGATATTCGTTATTCCTGCAATCGGTTTACTGTTGTTTATGATTGTCCCCAAAGTTTATCCCTCTCTGGTCTCCAAGAACGCAAATCTAAAAGTCATTACTTTTGACCGTTGGGATTCGGCCCAGACCGACGCGGATCTGCAGTATCTGGCGGCTTATTATAATGTCCTCGTTACCGATGGGTATTCCTATTACAATGGCAAGGTCGCATACCTGCATCAGCAGAACCCATCTTTGCAGGTCCTGCCGTATTTAAATGCGCTTGTCGCGGTGAAGAATGAATCGGATTGGGCCTACATCAACGCTAATCATCCGGATTGGTTTCTCAAAGACGCCAGCGGGAACCGCGTATATGAAAAGAGTTTTCCCAATAACTTCCTGCTGAACCCGAATAACGTGGATTGGAAAGCCTACCGCGCGCAGCAACTGCAAGATTACACGGTGGCGAAAGGCTATGATGGCGTCTATCTGGACGTTATCCTGCCGTGGATAAACAGCGGCACAATCTATTACAATGCTCAGCCGGTTAATCCGGCAACCGGCGGTCTTTTTACGAACGCCGAATGGAAGCAGGCTAACATCGGATTCTTGGACTCTATGAAACAAGCGATCGGGCCGGCCAAAACCCTTATGATCAACGGGTTATCAAACGGTGACACGTATTACAGTTGGGACGTAGCAGCCTACATGACCAAAGCCGACGCGGGGCTGATGGAAGGCTTTCTACGGTGGGGCCAGCAGGCGGCCAGTTTTAATAAGACTGAAACGGAATGGAAGAAAGACATTGACGCGTTGAGCGCCGTCGCGCAACTGGGCAAAAAGGTCTACGCGATGACGGCTGTCTACTCAGATATCAACGCAACGGCTGAGCAGATGAAGGCGATGCACATATATAGTTTGAGTTCATACTTGCTTGTATCGGGGCCAACCACGGGCTATAGTTTCTTGCCTCCGGTGGCCGCATCAGTTCAGCCCTATGAAGCGTTGTGGGAGATTTCGGTCGGGCAACCCCTGTCGGCATATTATGCGTTGAACAATGTCTATCAACGGGATTTCACGGACGGAAAGGTGCTAGTCAACCCCACCGATTCCGGGCAGACGTTTAATGTGCCTCTGGGCGGCTCCTATCGCACCATAGATGGTCAAACTGTTACGTCTATCAGTCTGGCGCCCAAGAGCGGGACGATCCTGACTAAGGTAGCAGGCGCCTCGGCGCCAATAGTCAGTTTCAGTTCACCGGCTGACGGCGCGGTGATCAATGGGAAAGTTATCTTGTCAGCCAACGCTAGTGATGACATCGGGGTCACAAAGGTCGAGTTCTATATTGACGGAGAACTAGATACGACTGACGCGGGGGCACCCTATGGAACGACCTGCTATCTGACATATTACGCAAAAGGCAATCATTTAATAAGCGCGAAGGCCTACGACGCGGCGGGGAACAGCGCGACCGCGACAATTACCGTGTCAGTCGATAGCCAAGTTACCTCACTCACGGGATATAAGGCGGTGCTGGTAAAATTCAAGACAGGTACGTCTCAAACGGCTATCACCAGCCTCGTGCAAATGTTCGGTTTGACCTCGGTAAAAAGTAACCCCGCTGGCTGGTATACGTTTACGGTGCCGGCGGGCGTATCAGTCGCCCATATGGCCAGCCTGCTCCTCAACCAGCCGATAGTCCAATACGCGGAAATCAACAACAAAAGGAACTCATTCGGTGATGTCAATCCTACGGCGGTTTCGAGTGGTGATAACGCCGCGCCGTCCGTTGATCAGATGCTCGCTCTAGATGCGCCAGGGCTGCCAGTTTTTGAAAGTTCGCAAAACGATGCGTCTACGCTAGCGGGGAGCCCAGCGGGGATCGCTGCCGCCAAAACCCTCACTCACACAGCCGCGCGCGCTCGCGCTGATAATGTCAAGAGAGTCTCGGCTATTAGTACATCGAGCGCCGCTACTTTATTGGCCTTACTTGTTCTCGCCTTCTCATCCTTAATATGGAAGATTCTTACTGCCTAAGTTTAGGGGCAGCAGGAAACTCGCGACACGAATTCCTTGCTTTGATATCCACTTCGCTTATTAAACTCGTGCTAGCAAAAAAACAGGCGCAACGGTATCCTTAGAACAAACCGCGAACCAAGGAGGCCAAAGAATGAAGCTTGATTATGCCGACATCATTAAAAAAGCTTGGCAGATAGTCTGGAAATACAAATGGCTCTGGCTATTCGGTTTCTTTGCCGCGCTGGGGTCAGGCGGTTCAAACTTCAGCAACATCTCTAACTATTCAACCAAGTCCGGCAACACGTCCTCGGCCGGCGCTAACTTCGGCCAATTCGTCTCGACGTATCTTGTCCTTATTATCTTCGCGGTACTCTTGCTGATACTGATTGGACTAGCGATAACGATAGCGTCAATTATCGCGCAAGGGGCCCTGATTGGCAGCGCGGCGGCCGCCGATAGAGAAGAACCAGCCAGCTTGGGCCTAGGCTGGCGCATCGGACTTAAGAACTTCTGGCGGCTGCTCGGTCTAAGCCTTTTGGTTGGCTTCGTCATATTGGTGATCGTTGCCGTTCCGATTGCTATTGTCGCCGTAGCGGTAATTGCCGGGTCTTCGGCCGGGTCTTCGATGACACCCGCTCTATTTTGCCTAATTCCGTTGGGCCTTGTCTTCTTCGCCGTATTTGTGGTTATCGCTGTCTTGCTGGGGGTATCGGCTAATTATGCCTCACGCTATATTGTCCTAGGTGGCGCGGGGGTCATCGACGCATTGCGTCGCGGCTTCTCGTTAATGCGCCTGCGCTGGATCGACACTTTACTGATGTACTTGCTGATGGGTGTTATCGGCGCCGTGGTCGGGGTGGTGCTTTTGATCCCGGGGGCGGCCATAGGCTTGCCGGCTCTCGCCATGCTGGTCGGCGGTGTAGCCGCGAAGAGCGTACTGATAGTCGCCGCGGGCATATTTGTCGGCTTGTTGGCCACACTGGTTATGGCCATACTAAACGGCGTATTCGTGGCCTACAGCTCTGTTGCTTGGACACTGGTCTATCGGCGTTTGACTGCGTAATACCATCTAGGCTTGCCAACTTCTTTTACTCCGGACTTTAGCGCACCCAGTTTTGCTCATTTATATATAAATATCTTGACAATCTGGAACGAATACGTTAATTAATAAGATATGAAGAAGCACACAACATCTTCGCGTCTAACGCGGGGCAGGAAAATCGGCGTCGCCCGGACATGGCGCCGCAATGCAGGCTGGCTATGTTCACTCCTGCTTATGCTGATACTTGGGTCGGCCTGGCAATCGTCCGGGCCGTCGAGAGTGAAGAATGATATCGGGCGGGCTTCCAAGCCTTTAGAAGAGATCAGACTGGTCGAGGTGACTCAACGCGGGCAACGCGCTGTGGGTTTGGGTTTTCCGGCCGCTGATCCCGTTGCGAGCGCCGTGCGCGCGGGAGACCGGATTGATGTAACGGGCGCGTTTGCTACGGCGCCCGATGGCCAACCTCTGGCCCGCACTATCCTCAACCATGTTCTCGTTATTACGGCGGCCCGGCAGGGCGCCACCGTCGGATTGACCGTATCTGTCACGCCTCAGGAGGCGGAAGCGCTTGCCTTCGCGGCGGCCAACGCGCGATTATCATTGGCACTATGCCCAGCCGGCCCGGACACCGGCCGGCCGACAGACGGGGTGACGTTCGGTGACCTCTAACCCGGCACCCTGTTCACCGCGTATCTTTTTGGCTCACTCGGTAGGTGACATAGTAACAGCCTGGCGGCAGGCGGTACAAAACGATTGCGGTTGGCAGGTCGCGGGCACCGCAACCGAATTGGACCTTTTGATTCCGGCTTTGGCGCGGCCTGATATAGACATATTTCTCATATCAACTAGTTTCCTTGCCTTGCTTCCGCGAGCGGTAAAAAGCGCCGCTGGACTTGGCAATCCTATAGCCTTACTTATCGGAGCGGCCGAAGTACGGGATTGGACGGAACTGCACTCCGCGCTTGACCGCGGCGCGTGCGATCTAGTTTTACCGGACGAGCACCCGGGCGTTTGGCAGGCCCGAATCTATCGCCGCTGGGCGGAGGCCAAGGACCGGCAACGCGTTTTAAATAGTCAGGACGAGCTGAACTCCGAAGCTCAATCGGACCAGGCGGACGAATCCCCAGCTGGCAAAGGGGTGATCAGAGTCATGGTTAGCGGGGCAGACGGCGGCACGGGTAAGAGTTTCGTCGCCTTACAGCTGGCCGGCATGTTGTCGCATCACGCGGCGGCGCGCGTCTGTTTGATCGACGGCGACCTCAGATACGGGGCTTTGGGCGGACATATAAGGCGGCCTGATAATCATGACCGATCCTTGGCCGACATTGTCCCGGTATTGCCCGAGCTGCGTTGGCATCATATCGCCAGCGTTATCCAAACTCATCCCCTTGGTTTTAGTTGGCTGGCAGGACCGGTCGAAACGGGCGAAGGCGCCGATGCGGTAGCCCTGCTCACCGGTTTGCTGACTGTGTCCGCTGAACATTTTGACGTCATAATCGTCGACTGGCCGGCACCGGGGCCTACCGCGGAAATCGCGGTTCTATTCGACCAGGTTTGGGTGGTAATGACGCCTGATCGAAGCTCGGCAACTTGCGCCCGTTCTTTGGCGACGAACCTGGCAGTGTCCGGCGGGCCGCTGTGCGCGGCCGCGATTGTTAACCGGAGTGACCGGCCTGGCGCCTTAAAGCTATCTGAGGTCGAGCGTTTGTCAGGTCTCCAGGCTGCCGTCAGCGTTCCCGAGGACACAGGGGCCGGGATTTTATTTGATCGTGACGGGACCGTTTTGGCGGAGAGAACGGACCTGGCGATAACGAGAGCTTTGGTAGCAGTTGCGCAGCGTATAAGGCCTTTTGACGAGTTGGCGCAACCGCGCCGGCTGTGGCAACGGCTTATTGGATAAATGGAAAAGCGCTGGTTGGAAAAGGTAAAGCAACGTTTCAAACATGACGTGGCGGCAGGCGAGGGAGCACTGGGTGCCGGACGGGACGACCTTGGGCGTGCTTTTGAGGGTTTTGTCCGGCGCGAGCGGCTGATAATGAAAGCCGCGGACATGGAGACGTGCGTTGATCAGCTTTTCGCCGAAATCACCGGCTATGGACCCCTAGAGGCCGTCTTTGATGATCCCGAGATAACCGAAGTCATGGTGAATGGCCCGGACAGCGTATTTGTCGAGCGGGCCGGCCTGATCGAACCGGCCGCCATCTGTTTCGCGGACAATGCCGCCATAGTCGATTTGGCGGAAAGAATGTTGGGGCCGCTGGGGTTACGGGTCGATGAGAGTGTTCCGTACGCTGACGGGCGCTTGCTCGACGGCTCCCGCGTCAATGTCATCCTGCCGCCGCTGGCTGTCGATGGCCCCGTTCTGACGGTGCGCCGGTTTCCGGCGCGGGCTCTGACGGCCGAAGAACTGGTTGCGGCAGAGTTCTTAACGAGGTCGCAGTTACGCTTATTGGGCGGCGCCGTCGCCGCTAAACGCAGCCTCGTTATATCAGGCGGCACCGGTTCGGGCAAGACAACTCTCCTTAATGTACTGGCGGGCTTTATACCTGCAGCCGAACGGATCGTGACCATAGAAGATACCGCGGAACTGAGGTTGGGTAAAGCGCACGTGATCAGACTGCAGAGCCGGCCGCGCAACCTGGAAGGTTTTGGGGAGGTCACGATTCGGGATCTGGTTCGCAACGCGCTCCGGATGAGACCGGACAGGATAATCGTCGGCGAAGTCAGGGGCGCTGAAGCCTTGGACATGATCCAGGCGATGAATACAGGCCACGCCGGTTCACTGACCACAGTCCACGCCAACTCATGCGAGGACGCTTTGCGACGCCTGGAGGTCATGATGGCTGCCAGCGATATCCATGTGCCATTTAACGCCTTGCGCGACATGTTGAGCGCGACTGTGGAGATGATCGTTCAAACCGAGCGGGATAAGCGCGGCGTGCGCCATGTCACGGGCGTATTCGATGTCGCCGCAGGCGCTTATGTTTAACCCGACAACAGTGCAGGCGCTCAGCGCGGCCCGGCTCTTATGGGCGCGCCTATCTCACTCTCGTCGAACGGCCGACCGACGCCGCGGAATAGAGGAAGAGCTGCCCGAGTTTCTGCGGTTCTGCGGGATGGCCTTGCGGGCTGGTTGGTCCATTAGGCAAATCTTGGGCGAGGCGGCGGGGCGCCTCTCGGGTCCGCTGGCGGGAGAATTGGCTTTGGCCGCGGGTGAACTGTCAGCCGGCTTGTCTATCGATGAAACGCTGCGCGGTTTGGCGGATCGAGCGGATACGCGTGACGCGGCTAGCGCCGCCGCAGTCTTGGGCGTAGCTTTACGGCAAGGTGGGGATGCGGCCGCCGCTTTGGATTCGTTGGCGACAGTCTCCTTGGGCCGACTGGCCATGCGGCGAGAGATCGAGTCTTTGACTGCACAGGCGCGCTTTTCAGCGGTTGTATTAGGGGTTCTGCCGGTTGGTTTCTGGCTTTTTTTTCCGGGGGGCGGCGGGCAGGCGGCCCTGCGGACCCCGATGGGGTGGCTGATAGTTGGCCTCGGTCTGGCGCTGGATTGCGGCGGGTACGCGATCTTGCGCTGGTTGGCGGCGCCGGAGCGCCTATGCTGACCGTCAATGTCTGGTCGGGGCTGGCTACGCTGGGTGGATATCTGCCTGACTGGTTGCCGGTCGCGCCGACGCCGAGCACGTGGGCCTTGGCCGGCCAGGTGACGGGGCAGGGCGACGCGGACAGCCTCAATGAGACTGATTTTGATAGAGCCAAACGCGCCTGCGGTGTAGTGGCCGGCGCTGCCGCTCTGGTAGTATTTCCCGTCGTGGTCGGGGTTTTGGCGACGATTCCCTTGTATTATCTTGCCACGCTGCTGCCGGAGCTGGCCGTCAAGGCGGCCAGAGCCAAAGCCAGCCAGGCAATCGACGCAGAGTTGCCGCGTTTGGCGGAACTGCTGGCGGTTATGACGACGGCGGGCTTAAGCCCGACGCTGGCTTTGCCGCGCGCCGTTGAGGATTGCGGGGGGCCGTTGCGAATGTCTCTAGATACCGCCATAGCTGCGATCAATCTGGGAGTGCCCCGGCGCCAGGCCTTAGCGCAGGCGGCCGCACAGACGCCGTCACGCGATTTCGCTCGTTTTGTCGAGTTGCTGGCGGATGCCGAGCGCTTTGGCCAACCGCTGGGCCGTCCCCTGCGAGACATGGCCACCAATCTGCGAGGCAAGCAGGCAGCGGCCGTTCGAGCGGAGGCGCAGAAACTGCCGGTCAAAATGCTGTTTCCCTTGGTCTTCATGATTCTGCCGGCGTTTATCCTCCTGAGCGCCGGTCCTCTGATAGTCAGCATGGTCAAATGACCGCGCGTCGTCGTTGGTGCGCTCACGCATAGCTACCGGTCTTTAGACCGGCAGCTCGACCAACATAAAGTAAGGATATATATGACAAAAAACAGATTGGATGAGGATAGTTATATTGGCGCGAATGCATACTCAATAACGCCATGCTGTTGCGACGGACAAAAGTTGATTGTTGCGGACGACGTTGCCTGCATGATTCGAACCTGTCTTACCAGGAGCGCTGAGGCTACGGGATTCGAAGTAATCGCATATTGCTTAATGCCCGAACACGCGCACTTGTTGGTGAGCACGGTAAAAAATGTTGCTGACTTACGCGCATTCGTCCGGCTGTTTAAGCAAATGAGTGAGTTTTGGTTCCAACTGCGCCGACACAAGCGGTTATGGCAACGAAGCTTTTATGATCATATTCTTCGGAAAGAAGAGAGTTTGGCGGGAGTGACTGACTACATCCTACACAACCCGGTCCGGCGTGGGTTGGTCCAAGATGAAACCAATTATGCCTATTCGTGGGTATCAGATAGGGATTATTGCGATTGTTAGGCATTAAGCGGCAGTCGCACACGGGCGCCGACCTGAAGGTTGGCGCCTACATGGAACCAGACCCGCGTTAACCTGAAGGTTGGCGCCTACATGGAACCCAGATCCGCGTCAACAGCGCGCCATCCAAGCATGGGTCGGTATTGCTTGATGTAGCTGCCGGTCTTTAGACCGGCAGTCGGACACGGGCGCCGACCTGAAGGTTGGCGCCTACATGGAACCCAGATCCGCGTCAACAGCGCGCCATCCAAGCATGGGTCGGTATTGCTTGATGTAGCTGCCGGTCTTTAGACCGGCAGTCGGCCCGGGGTCAGCTGACTTAACCCCTATGATATACTGAAAGGCATTGTCAGACACGTTAAAGAGGTATGTTTTGGCTTTTAAACGACTTGAAAAAATGTTGCGCTTTGGCGAGGCCAAGCAGATTAAAGACCTGGAAACGCGGGTCGAGGCGGTTGGGTCACACGAACCGGCTATCTCCCCTTTAAGCGACGCGGAATTAGCGGCGAAAACCCATGAGTTCAAGACTCGCTTGGCCGCCGGCGAGACGCTAGACGACATCATGCCCGAGGCCTTCGCGGTCGTGCGGGAGGCGTCACGGCGCGTCTTGGATATGCGCCACTTCGACGTTCAGATCATGGGTGGCGTCGTTTTGCACCAGGGCAAGATCTCTGAAATGAAAACGGGCGAGGGCAAGACGCTGGTCGCCACATTGCCGGTTTACCTTAATGCCTTGGGCGGCGCCGGCGTCCACATTGTAACCGTCAACGATTACCTGGCCAAACGCGATGTGCAGTGGATGGGTCCGCTGTACCATTTCCTGGGCCTGAAAGTCTCAGTGCTGCAGCACGACTCGGCGTTCTTGCTGGACCCGAGCTTCGAAAACCCAGATGAGAGTCTGGAGATGCTGCGTCCCATCTATCGTGACGAGGCCTATCAAGCGGACATCACGTGCGGTACTAACTCTGAGTTCGGATTCGATTATTTGCGGGATAATATGGCGACTTCGGTAGAGGAAAAGGTCCAGCGTAGCCACGATTTCGCCATAGTTGACGAGGTCGACAGCATTCTTATAGACGAGGCGCGCACGCCGCTCATCATCTCTGGCGCGCCCGAGCAAGCCGCCCAAACCTATCGCCAGTTCGCACGACTGGTTCCAGGCCTAAAGAAAGGCGAGGATTACGAGGTTGATGAGAAGACCCAAACCGTCTCCATCAAGGAAGCAGGTGTGGCCCGGGTCGAGGACGAGCTGAATGTCGATAATCTCTATGATTTCGCCAACACCGGATTGGTGCATCATCTCAATCAAGCTCTGCGCGCTCACGCGCTGTTTAAAAACGACAAAGACTATATCGTGAAGGACGGCGAAGTTATCATCGTCGACGAGTTCACAGGCCGCTTGATGGAAGGACGGCGCTACAGCGAGGGTCTGCATCAAGCCATAGAAGCCAAAGAGAACGTGCCGGTCAAAGAGGAAAACCAAACGCTGGCGACGATCACCATTCAGAATTATTTCCGTCTCTATGACAAGCTGGCCGGCATGACCGGTACGGCGGCCACCGAAGCGGACGAGTTCCTGCACACCTATAAGCTGGAAACCGTCATCATCCCGCCGAACCGGCCCTTGATCCGCCAAGATCTGGCCGACCTTATCTATCGCAACGAGGAAGCCAAATTCAACGCGGTTATCGAAGACATCGCGGAGCGAAATGAGAACGGCCAGCCTGTGCTGGTCGGCACCATCTCAATCGAAAAAAGTGAGGTCCTAAGCAGGCTTCTGTCTAAGCGAGGGGTAAAGCACGAGGTTTTGAACGCGAAGCAACACGAGCGTGAGGCACACATCATCGAGGGCGCCGGCCAGAGAGGCGCCGTGACCATCGCCACCAACATGGCCGGCCGCGGCGTCGACATCATTCTGGGTGACGGAGTCGCCGATATCGGCGGTCTGCACGTCCTGGGTACGGAGCGGCATGAGGCGCGGCGAATCGACAATCAGCTGCGCGGCCGGGCGGGACGGCAAGGCGACCATGGCTCGACCCGTTTCTACATCAGTCTCGAGGACGACTTGATGCGCCTGTTCGCGCGCGACCGGATTGCCGGGCTGATGGAGCGGATGAACTTTCCCGACGATGTGCCGATCGAGCATCCCTTGATCAATAGGGCGATTGAAACCGCTCAGAAACAAGTGGAACAGCAAAACTTCGGGATCCGTAAACACGTCCTGGAATACGACGACGTGATGAATACCCAACGCTCCTTGATTTACGACGAGCGCGACGAGATCCTGGATGGACTCGATATTCGCAAGCATGTTGACGAGGCGATCGAGGAGATCATAACAGGTTCGGTCGCGATGTTCGTCAATCGCGACATTCACCCGGAAGAATGGGACATGGCCGGCCTCTTTACCTATATGGAGCAGCTATATCCCGTTTCCCTGGGGGCCGATGACGTCGATCCCCTAACCGAGGCGCCTGAGGGCATTACCGTAACATTCCTGGAAGACGCCCACGCCGCCTATGCGAAGAAAGAAGAAGAAATCGGGGCTGATATGATGCGCCGTCTGGAGCGTATCATCATGCTGAGCGTCATCGATAACCACTGGCGTGAGCACCTCTATGAGATGGACTACCTGCGCGAAGGCATCGGCCTGCGCGCCATCGGTCAGAGGGATCCTCTAGTTGAGTACAAGAATGAAGGCTTCCGCATCTTCGCGGCGATGGTGGATTCGGTTAAGGACGATTTTGTGCGGCTTGTCTTCCACGTGGAGATATCGGAGGCCGAGCCGGTGGAAGCGCGGCAACCGGTATTGCGCGCCGTCGCCGAGAGCGGACCGTCGCTGGATTCACCTGAGCCGGAAAAACGGCGTAAGTCATCGCCTCCGCCGGGCAGCAGCGCACCCCGCGTCGGCCGAAACGATCCATGTCCTTGCGGCAGCGGTAAGAAATACAAGAAATGCTGCGGCGCGTAAAACTGACGATTACGAGGATTACAATGTGTACTAAGAGTACAAGGAAACCAAAACCAAATGCATGTAGACCATAAGCAAGACATAGATGATATTACTAATAAGATAGTCAAGCTCAAGGATTATCTTTGACCTGGCTGGTAAGGTAGACCGCGTCGCCGCTCTCCGTAAGCTTGCGGCCGCTCCCAACATTTGGGACGACCCGGACAACGCTCGTAAGGTTACCAGCGAACTATCTCAGCTGGAAAGCGAGGTTGTTCTTTTCGAACATCTCCAGCAGGCTGCCGCCGATCTGGCCGGCTTGAATGAGATGAATCTGGTGGAGGAGGACGCCGCTTTATCGGATGAACTCGAGCGTGAGCTAGAGACACTGGCGGCGGAAGTCAACCGGTTAGAGATTCAAAGCCATTTCTCCGGACGGTACGACGGCAATGACGCTCTGATGAGTATTCACCCGGGAGCCGGCGGCACGGAGAGTCAAGACTGGGCTGAGATGCTTTTGCGCATGTATGTGATGTGGGCGGAGAAGAAGAGCTTCAAGGTTGAGATCAATGACTATCTAGTAGGCGACGAAGCGGGCCTCAAGAGCGTCACCTTGTCCATTCACGGCCGCTACGCTTTCGGGATGTTGGATGGGGAAAAGGGCGTCCACCGTCTGGTCCGAATTTCCCCTTATGACCAGGCCAAACGACGACACACCTCATTTGCTTCGGTGGACGTGATACCGATTGTTGAAGAAGACACTGACATAGAGATTAAGCCGGAGGACCTGCGCATCGACACCTATCGGGCCAGCGGCGCTGGCGGCCAGCATGTCAACAAGACCGACTCGGCCGTCCGGATAACCCATATTCCCACCGGCCTGGTTGTGCAGTGTCAGAATGAGCGCAGTCAGTTAAAGAACAAGCAAGGCGCGCTGAAGATCCTGAAAGCCCGCCTTTTCAATCTGCGCCGCGAAGAGCAAGAGAAGAAGGTGGCGGCCCTGCGCGGCGCCATGAGCGACATCGCTTTCGGCAGTCAAATCAGGTCGTATGTATTTCACCCGTATCAAATGGTTAAGGATCATCGCACGGATGCCGAAACTGGTGATATCCAAAAGGTGATGGACGGGAATCTAGACCCGTTTATTGAAGCGTATCTAACAAGAGTTAAGGGAGTATAAGGAGTATGGGGATTATAAGGATTATGCGATTCAAAACACCATGTCCAAATGGTTTTCATAATCATGATACTCTTTATAATCCCAATAATCTTCCGGTTTTACAGAGAGCCCAATGGACTTCTTAGTCGACTTGCATACCCACACCGTGGCCAGCGGGCACGCTTACAGCACCGTATATGAGAACGCCGCGGCGGCCGCTGAGCGAGGCCTTAAGATAATGGCTGTAACCGACCACGGGCCGGCCCTGCCAGGCGGGGCGCACGAGTATCACTTCTGGAACATGAGGATTCTGCCCGATGAAATCAAAGGTGTACGAATCTTGACAGGCGTGGAAGCGAATATCGTCAATGCTAAAGGTGAACTTGACCTTGATAATGACTCGCTGCGTCAGCTGGATGTTGTCCTGGTCGGTCTGCACCCGTTGTGCGGTTACGAGCCCGGCAATGCCGCGCAGAATACGGATGTCCTGATTAGAGCGATGAGCAACCCGAACGTTCATATCTTGGCGCACCCGGGCAACCCCTGGTTTCCAATCGATTCCGAGCGGATCGTTGAGGCCGCTGGGCGCAATAACGTATTGCTGGAGATAAACAACAGCAGCTTTGTGAAGAGCCGGCCGGGCGGGGAGGAGATGACCCGCGAGGTGGCGCGAGCGGCCTTCGAGTCAGGCCTGGACATCATCCTAGGCAGCGACGCGCATTTAGCTTCGTTGGTCGGCGGATTCGAACAAGCCGAGGCCGAGGCGACGGCTATCGGTTTCGGGGCGGAGCGGATAATCAACACGGATCCTGATCGCGTTATGCGTTTTCTCCGCTCCAAAAGGGAGACCCAATGACGGCGGCCGAACCGATCAAGCAGACGGCCAAAAAGCAAACGCCGGGATCCGGCCAGAGCAACTGGCGTCGCAACCTGGCGACGACACTTATTATCCTCAGCGTTTTGGCGGTGCTTAGCCTGGCTTTGGAATACACCATTACCTATAAGACGGAAGCCTTGGCCGCCACTCAGGTAGATGAGATATTAAAACCGGATATGCCCTCGAGCGTCACTCTAACAATGCACCCGATCATCGTTAGATTGTTCCAGGGCCGCGTTGACGAGATAAGCCTGGATGTCGAAGGTTTCAAGATGAAATACGGTCTCAACGTGCAAAAGGCGCACTTTGACGTCAAGGGAGTCAAGGTTGATTTTTGGTCACTGGCCAAAACTCGTCAATTATCGGCGCTGAAGAGTCTAGACTCTGGCAGCGCCCGAATAGTATTATCAGAAGAAGCCGTTAACCGACTTGTGGCAGCTCGTTTGCCGGGGGCGACAATCAAGCTTGAGCGGAACCGTTTTCGGTACCAGGACGATATCTCGACGTTAATGCCCGGTGTGGTTGTGGACGTCCCAGGTTTGATCATCGTGAAGCCGGACAATACGATTCAGTTGCAACCTCTGGCCGGGACGATTGAGAAACTGGGTCTGCCGCAGGACATTCAGGATTATCTGCGGGACGCGTTCACGGTCGACTACAAGTTATACGACATTCCGGACGGCATCGAGTTGAGCAAGATAACCCTCCAGCCGGGCCAGGCGCTTATAGACGCTAAGATAAACAATTTTGATTTCATTAAGGCGGGGATAAATGATGGCAGCAACTAAGGATTTGAGCCGCGGCGATCTCAAACGCTACTTGGAAGAGCGCGCCCTAACGCTGCGCCGCCATTGTCTGGAGATGATTGGCCGAGCCAAGTCAGGTCACCCGGGCGGTTCTTTGTCGGCCGCCGACATTGTGGCCGTCCTATATTTCCATCATATGCGCCAAGATCCCAAGAATCCCCGGGATCCCGATCGGGACCGGTTCGTCCTAAGCAAAGGTCATGCGGCCCCCGTATTGTACGCGGCGCTGGCGGAGAATGGGTATTTCCCCCTTCAGGACCTGCAGGGCTTACGCCAATTGGACAGCCGACTGGAAGGTCACCCGGACATGAATAAGGTGTCTGGTGTTGACATCACATCCGGCTCTTTGGGGCAGGGGTTGAGCGCCGCCAATGGGATGGCGCTGGCCGGACGCATCGATGGCCGCGACTATCGCGTTTATGTTCTGATCGGTGACGGCGAGAGCCAAGAGGGCATGATCTGGGAGGCAGCGATGTTCGGTGCCCACCACAAGCTCGACCGGGTCACCGCTTTTGTCGATTACAACAATCTGCAGATAGACGGGCACGTCAGCGATATTGTCGAGGTCCAGCCATTAAAGGACAAATGGCGCGCTTTCGGATGGCATGTCCTTGAGGTCGACGGCCACGACGTCATCGCAATTGAGGACGCCTTGAAAGAAGCCGACATGATGCACGGCAAACCGACCGTTATTTTGGCCCGCACAGTAAAATGCAAGGGCGTGTCATTCATGGAAAACAAAGCGGACTGGCACGGTAAAGCTCCCAATGACGACGAGCTAAGGCAAGCCTTGGCAGAATTATCATGCGTACCGGAGGTGGGGGCATGAAAGCCACGCGCGAAGCCATCCCGGCCGTACTCATAGAACTCGCCCAACGAGGCGCCGACATTGTGGCGCTCGATGCCGACTTGGCTAAATCGACGGGACTGGACAAATTCGCCGCCCTTTATCCCGACCGGTTCTTTGATTGCGGTGTCGCGGAACAAAATATGATCGGCACGGCGAATGGTCTGGCCGCCGCCGGCAAAACAGCTTTTGTGGGTGGTTTTACCGTCTTCACAGTGGGCCGGGCCTGGGACCAACTGCGCAACGTCACATGCTATGCCAATCTGAATGTGAAAATCTGCTCCAGCCACGCTGGCATCAGCGTCGGTGAGGATGGGGCGACTCACCAGACATTCGAGGACATCGCGCTGTTGCGCATGTTACCGACAATGAAAATATTGGTGCCGGCCGATTACTGGCAAGCCGCCGAAATGCTGCGAGCGGCCGCCGCCCTTGAGGGACCAGTCTTCATACGCATCGGGCGGCCTAAGGTTCCGTTTGTCTATGACGAGTCTTATAGATTCGAGTTAGGGCAGGCGGAAGTGCTGCGGCCGGGCGAGGACGTAACCCTCGTGGCCTGCGGCATAACTGTCAAGATGGCCTTGGACGCCGCCGAGGCGCTGGCGGAAGACGGGATCAGCGCCGAGGTAATAAACGCGGCGACCATCAAACCCTTGGACGAGGATACCATCATTGCCTCAGCCGCTAAGACCGGGCATGTGGTCACGGCCGAGGAGCATTCCGTTATCGGTGGTTTAGGCGGAGCTGTGGCTGAGGTTTTGGGCGAGAATCTGCCGACGCCGTTGCGCCGGGTCGGACTGGCGGACCGCTATGGTAAATCGGCGCCCTACGAGGAATTGTTCGCGTTCTTCGGTATCACCGCCGACGAGATCGCAGCCGCCGCCCGCGAGATGCTTTAGGGCGCGCTATCTCTTTTAGCAAAGTCACCGTCTTAGCAAAGTCACCGTCGCTATGGCATAGGTCCGGCTGTGCGACACGCTGACCATTATGTTGCCAAGTTCAGCGCTCGAGAACAATGCCGCCGCGGGTCCATATAACACGATCTCCGGTTTGACCATTCCTTCCGCCGCAACCAGTTCGATATCCCTGAGATTGACTTTCGCGATCGGCAACGGGGCCAGCGCTTTGATAAACGCCTCTTTGGCGGCGAACCGCGCAGCCAGATGAGGATATGGGTTTGCCTTGTCGGCCGCATAGGCTATCTCGCGCGGGCTGAATACGCGGGCTAGTACTTTGCCGCCGAAACGCTCGATGATTTGCCGGATTCTGTCTATTTCGATAAGGTCGACGCCTGTGCCGTGAATATCCATATGTAGTATAATAACCGTAGTTGAATAGGGAAGATATGGCCTGCGTGTCAACAGGCCTTATGTTTGTTTAGAGATAGAAATGAGGAGTTGGTTCTGTGATAAAAATGCGAGGGGTCACCAAGACTTATCCGGGTGGCCATTTGGCTCTCGATAATGTCAACCTCGACATTGAAAAGGGAGAGTTCGTCTTCTTAGTGGGCCCCAGCGGCTCGGGTAAATCTACGTTAGTCCGTTGTCTTCTTAAGGAATTGGAGCCGACTGCCGGTACTATATTCGTGGCGGGGCGCGACATAGGCCGACTGTCACAATCAAAGGTCCCGTATCTGCGCCGCAACATCGGCTGTGTGTTTCAGGATTTCAAACTTCTGCCCAATAAGACGGTGTACGAGAACGTCAGCTTCGCCCTGGAGGTCATCGGGAAACCGCGCTATATGACCAAAAACCAGGTCGAAGACGTTTTAAAGCTGGTTGGCTTGGGCGGTAAGATGGACCGTTACCCGAATGAGATTTCAGGCGGCGAGATGCAGCGCGTTTCAATCGCCCGAGCTTTCGTAAACCATCCGCCGATCCTTTTGGCGGACGAACCGACCGGAAACCTTGACCCTGTAACGACAATGGGCCTGATGAAATTGTTCAACCGTATCAACCGGTTGGGCACAACAGTCGTTGTCGCGACACATGACAAGGAAATGGTCGACAGCATGCGCAAGCGAGTTGTCGCCCTGGAGGCCGGCCGGGTCGTCAGAGACCAGGCAAGGGGCGTGTACGGACATTGATTACCTCCATCGCGTATTATTTCCGAGAAGCTTTTGTTAGCTTCAAACGTAACTGGATAATGAGCCTGGCGGCCATTTCCACTGTCGCTATTTCACTGTTCATGCTGGGTTTCTTCACCATCGTCGCTTTGATATTTAGCGCCAAGTTCGGCGGGTTGGAAGCCGAGGCAAATATCAACGTCTATCTGAAGGATGACATTTCGGTCGCTCAGACCAATACCGTCAATCGTACAATTAAAACCCTGCCCCAGGTCCAAACGGCGACCTATATCTCCAAGGCGGAGGCTCTGCGGCGCTTCAAGGTGCGGATGAAAGACTCGCCGGGATTACTGGACGCGCTTAGCGGCAATCCGCTGCCGGCCAGCTTCGAAGTCAAATTCAAGACAGGCGACCAGAATTCGGCGTCCATCGATAAACTTAAGGCCAGCCTGAAGAACAACAAGGCCGTGGACGAGATCATCGGCCAGGAAGTCGTCAAGCGATTGTTCGCCATCGCGACCATCGCTCGCTGGATTTTCATCACCATTATCGTGTTAATGGTCTTCGCGGGCATGACGCTGATCATCAATGCTATCCGGCTGGCAATATACGCGAGACGCAAAGAGATTGAGATCATGCGTTTGGTTGGCGCGTCCAACTGGTTCATTCGCTGGCCGTTTGTCATCGAAGGCGTTTTGTCCGGGTTCTTGGGGGCACTGGCCGCGACGCTGCTGCTCTTAATTGCTAACAACCAGTTGTTCCAGCGGGTTGAGACTATGGTGCCGTTTATGGCCTTCACCGTTAGCGCGACAACGTTCCTCTACGTCGTGCTCGCATTGTTCACGGTCGGCGGTGTCATTGGCGCCGGCGGCAGCCTGTTCGCGCTGCGGCGTTTCCTAAAAATATAAATAGGAGTAAGACTCGTATGCAAGGATGCGGCTTATGAGAAAACGGCCGGAATCCATCAAAAAAGTCCTGGCGGCGTTGCTGGCGCTGACGCTTTTTCTCTACTTGCCCGGAGCCACGGTGGGCGCGCGCACGCTGGAAGAGATCCAGCAAGACCTTAACAACGCGACCCGGCAGAAAGCGGCCGATGAAGCGCAGCAGAAAACCCTGGCCCAACAACTGGCCGACACAGAGAATCGCCTGCATACGCTGGAACTGGATATCGGAGTTTTGCAGGACCAGCTGACCGTTGTCCAGTCCTCCCGCGTTAACGCGGAGCAAGCTCTCCTGAAAATTGAGACCCGTCTGGCGGCGGCGGAAGACCAGCTTAACGCCCAGAACGATCTGATCGACACCCGCCTTACGGGAATATACAAGCAAGGCGACACCGGCTATCTAGACGTGATCCTGGGCGCCTCTAGCTTCGACGATTTCGTTTCCCGCATGACCTATCTGGCGATGATCGTCAAGAGCGACGCCCGCGTAATGCAAAAATGCAAAGCCGCACGTGACCAGGTCCAGTCCGACCGCGATCTGGCCGACTCAAAAAAACAGGACATTCTTAGCCAAGAGCGGTCCATTCAAACCATTAAAGCTCCTCTAGATCGTAAGAACGAAGAGATCACTGCCGAGAAAGCCAATAAGGAAAACCTGCTAGTTGCCCTTAAAAATGACGTTGCGGCGCAAGACGCGGTTATCGCTGATGCCCGCAGGCAACAACAGGAGGCCGCCAACCGGAGGGTCGGAGGCGGAGAACGCCCCGGATATTTCGCTGTCTGGCCGGCGGGTGACGCCAGCTACGCGCCTGGGATCATGGGCGACGGCTCATTGGACGCGATGCGCAAATACGGTTACAGGAATCATCCCATTTACGGCGATGTCCGCTTTCATTACGGCGTCGACATAGGTGTCGACGAGGGGGTGCCTGTTGTTGCGCCGACCGCGGGCACGGTCCTCTATACCGGCTGGAATGACGTTGTTGGGAATACCGTCGAAATCGATCACGGGGGCGGCGTCAAAACGCGGTACTGCCATCTACAGACCGGTTCGATCTCAGTTTTTGAAGGCAATTATCTGGCCGCGGGCCAGCAGTTCGCACGCGTCGGCAACACCGGCAGTTCAACAACGGGCGCTCATTTGCATTTTGAGGTTTACGATTACGCTTTGTCCAATGACGACGCGGTCGGTCCCTATAATACTTACAATCGCGCGTATACAGTCAACCCATTGGGTTGGCTGCCCTAAAAAGGAGCCTTAAGATTGCCTAAGAAAGCCATGAAAATCACCGGAGTCACCTTATTGGCCGTCTTCATTGCCGCGTGCGTCTTTGCCGGCGGTCTCTTCCTCGGCGAGAGAGTCGCTCTGAATGGCTTCGTTGCCAACCATGCTTCGCTATCGAACAGCAACGGTTCGACGTTCAGCGTTTTGGAAGAGATCTACAACATTACGATGACTCAGTACGTGGAGACGCCAAACAAAACCAAACTGGTTAACGGCGCCATCAACGGCATGTTAGACGCCTTGGGAGATCCTCATACAATGCACTTCAGCAAGACCGATTTCCAGCACGTCAATGAGGTCACCGAGGGACGTTTTGAAGGGGTGGGCATGACGCTGGAGCTCACCGATGGCCAGCTGACGGTGGTCAGCCCCATCGATGGCACCCCAGCCGGCCAGGCCGGTCTCAAGGCTGGCGACAAGATCACAGCGATCGACGGCAAGCCGACCAAAGACATGCCGCTTGACACCGCAGTCAACAAAATCAAAGGCAAGAGCGGCACGAAGGTTACCATCACCGTCGTCACCGGCGACACCCCGGCGCGCGACGTTACGCTGACCCGAGCCGAGATCCGCGTGCCCAACATCCAATCCAAGCTGGAAGGCAACATCGGTTATATCCGTCTGATACATAGTTTCGATTCGTCGGCCGGGCCTGATGTGCGCAAAGAGATACTAAAACTGAAAGCCGAAGGCGCCAAGGGCATCGTGTTCGATTTGCGCAACAACCCGGGAGGCCTGTTGATCAGTGGCGTTGACGTCGCCAGCGCTTTTATCGGCAAGGGTGTGATCGTGTCTATCCGCGAGAAGAACAAAGCGGAACAGAGATACACGGCCACCGGCACCGCCGACACCGAGATTCCCATGTGTGTACTGGTCAATAAGGGAAGCGCGTCGGCTTCCGAGATCGTCGCGGGAGCCATTCAAGACTACGGCCGCGGACCGATTATTGGCGAACAAAGCTACGGCAAGGGTAGTGTACAAACAGTCATGGATCTGTCCGACGGCAGCGGCTTGATAATCACGACCGCCAAATACTACACTCCGAAAGGCCGCACCATTAACAAGGTCGGCGTCACTCCCGATATCAAAGTGGCTCAGCCGCCGGCCGGAGACGCGACAGATGCCCAGCTGAACAAGGCCTTAGAGGTTTTGCAGTTGATGTTGGGCGGAACCGACTGGAAGACACTAAAGAACTAGACGGGCAGTAGTCTCGCTGAGAGGATCACTCAAAGTCTTTTAGTCTTGTTCATGGCTCTCAAGGTTCGCGACCCCGGCTTTGTTCCTTTATCCACCACGCACGATATTTGCCGGTAAAGTAAGCAGCGTGTCAGTTCCTGCGCCCGCAAAAAGCGCGGACCCAGATGACCGTTCGCATCCCTATTCCGCACAAGGACCGAATGACGCGACTCTTGTTTCTTGTTTCAGATTCCTGTGCCCGTTCTGGGGAGGGTCCCCCCAGTCGCACCACCCGCTTATCACAACCCCGTAATAACTAATGCCTACGCGTTCGCGAGACATAGAGGGCGGCTCTGGCGCTTTCTGCTGTCATTCTTGCGGCGAAACACTTCGACCTGGTAATACTTCAGCGCTACGTAGCGCTGAAGTGATGCGACGAGCTGGCAACCTTTTACTATTGGGGATTGAGTTGGCGGAGCGCTTTGGTGCGCTAAGGCGGTAAAGCGCTTTAGCAAGCAACACTGTAGCGCTGTAAAGCACTACAGCACTTGGCAGCACGTACTTGGGTTTAGTGTAGCTGCCGGTCTTCAGACCGGCAGCCGGAAACCAGCGCGACCTAGAAAATCCCGTGGTCGTTCATACACTTGGAGAATTTAACGTCTTCGGTGAGCAAGTGGTCTAGCAACCATTCCTTAAGGAAATCCAAAAGGTCGTAGTAGTATTTGTAGATGTCCAGCGTGACCTTGCGTTCGTCGAGTAGTTCGATCAGACGGTTCGTCAGATCGGCATGCGCGTCTTTTTGTCGCTTCAAGCCCTCGTAACCGCACTGCGCCATCAATTTCTCTTCCGTCGCGAAATGGAACTGCGCATACGTCGCCAGCTGGTTCAACGTATCGTCGACTACGGCTTCGACTTCGCGGCGCTCCAAGGCCTCAAACATCTCGTTTATCAAGCCGATAAAATATTTGTGCTGCTCGTCAATCTCTTTGACGTTGACGCTATGTTTGGTCGTCCACTCCAGCTTCATGCTTTTAGTATATGATAATCAGCATGACAAATGACCCCAAAGTGCAAGCGGAGTCGGTTGTGGCCGACCCTAAGCCCCTAAACATCTCTATCGATACAGGTCTTCTGGTGCTGATGTTTACCATGTCTTTGTGGTACATCCGTTACGTCACACCGGCGAACCGGACCGCCGATCTGCTGCTACATATTGACGCTATGTTGGTTATCCTGCTGGTCGCTGGGTATCTCATGACTGAGTTCTTTTTGAGCAACGCCCGGCGCAGGCACGCGGCCAAGTTGACGATACTGGGGGTCTTGATCGCGTTGACCGTCATCGGGCCGATGAGTCTAAGCATTGGCGGCCGTTATGTCGCCGGTCCCAGCCATCGCATTATGGACTCAGCCGTTCAGACGGAAGAGGCCATGAAGATGCTGCTGCATGGGCAAAACCCGTACAGTCAGACCTACTACAACACACCGATGGCTCATATGGCGGGAGAGACCGCCGGCCCGCTGGAGCACTATGTCTATCTCCCCATGACCTTCCTGATGCCTCTGCCGGGTTATCTTTTTGTGCACTATACGGTCGGCTATTTTGACCTGAGGTTTGTTTATCTGCCGATATTCTTCCTGTTGCTCTGGGCCTTGTACCGGCTCGCGCCGACGAGGGAATCCAAACTGGCGATGATGATCGTCTTCGGTCTCAATCCCGATGTGGTCTTCTATTTTGTCGCCGGTTCAAATGAGGTGGCGGCGATGACCGGCCTTGTTCTGTCACTGTTATTCCTGACGAAGCGTCGCTACGGTTGGTCCGCGGTGTTCTTCGGAATGAGCCTACTGTCCAAGCAGTTCATGTTGCTTGTTCTGCCTTTCTATCTGCTTTACGTGGCCGGCCAACATATCAAGGATAGCGGCTGGGTGCGCGGGTCGGACGGAAAACTGACACCTTTGGCGATCACTGTTCTTATCTTGGGCGTGATGATTCTTGTCTTCGCGGTGCCATTCTTCTTGTGGAGCCCGGGGCATTTCATCAACGACATCGTTAAATATCCGAACGGCCTGACCAAGAACGGCGCCCACATCGACGGCTGGACTGCCAGCGCAATCGCCTTGCACATGGGGCTAGTCAAAAACGCCGGTAGTTCGTTCCCGTCGCAAATCTTTTACATCGTCTTCCTGGCGCCTCTGATGGCCCTGCTATTATGGTGGCAGCGCCGGCGGAACACACTGCAAATCGTGATGCTGGCCTCCGCGATTACAACGCTCGTTTTCATTGTCTTTTCGTATTTCACTCACAACAACTACTTTTACTACGCGATATCGTTCTTCTTCCTGGCCTGGCTGGCGTTCGGCGGCGCATCTGCGGAACCGGAAACGTCGAGTCCAAGTGCTATAATGGAGTAAGAGGTCTTTTGAAAACCGTCGCCACGAACCGCAAAGCCTATCACGATTACTTCATCGAAGAGACTTACGAAACCGGCATGGTGCTGACCGGCACCGAGGTCAAGTCTCTGCGCGCTGGTCGGGCAAACTTGGTAGACGGCTTCGGGCGGATAAAGAACGGCGAGGTTTTCATCAACAACCTCCACATCAGTCCATATGAGCAAGGCAACATCGTTAATGTGGAGCCGACCCGGGAACGGAAGCTCTTGCTTAACAAGGCCGAGATCAACCGATTGGCGGGCAGGGTTAAGGAAAAAGGATACACGCTGATCCCGCTCAAGATATATTTCAAGCACGGATTCGCCAAGCTGGAACTGGGGCTGGGGAAGGGCAAGGCGCAGTACGACAAGCGGCATACGATCGCGGAAAAGGAAGCCAAACGGGACGTCGCCCGCGCCTTCAAGGAAAAACACAAACCTAGGAAATAGGAATACGAAGATTACGAAGAGTACAAGGATTACAAGGCAACCAAAAAGGCTCTTCAAGTGAGTCCGACATAGTCGGACGAATCGAGAAGTCAGGATCTTTGACAACCAGGCAATTACACCACACAAAACTTTTCCCGACGATAATTCTAAGGTAACCGTAGAATTTGAGACGGCGCAAGGGGGTGTAAAGGTATCGACTGGACAGATGAGGTAAGAGAAGCGAGCCGAGGGCTGGTACTCGTTAAACAACCGGAACGGCTATAAATGCCAACACTGAACTAGCCTACGCTGCTTAATAAGTAGCGTCGTCAGCCTGGGAGTCCCACGGCTCAGGACCTGGCGTCACAAGTGGGAAACCGTAAAGCGGGACTCCCGCTAACGCTTGCGGTAACCAGCGGGATGGCCGACTAAACCCCGTCCGCGGGGGTTGGAAGGCGAGATTAAATCGCGGACTACGCTCGAAGATGCTCTTACTAAGGCCGTTTAGGACGCGGGTTCGATCAACAAAATGGTCGCCTGTGGCGGTAACGCCACACGGAAAACGAGGCTTACATCGGTGAACCCTAAGTCCCTTTTAGGGGATAAGGCAACGCCGAGGGGTAGAGATGCCCTGTAGAGACTTACATAGCTGTCAGTGCCAATAGGCAAATCTGAGACGGCTATTATACGCCTCGCTCCTCGACCAACATCGAGGATGAAGACATAGTCCCTGCCCGGCGCAAACGCCGGGGCACCAGGTCCCGCCACCTCCACCAATTAGAAAGGCCGCCAACCGGCGGCCTTTCTGCATTTCTGCACAAGCGGAAACAGAAACAAGAACCAAAAACAATAACGGTCATCCTGGGGCTGCTGATATTTGCTGCCGCAGGAACTGAGACGCAGCTTACTTTACCAGCAAATCTCGTACGTGGTGGATCAAGAAACAGGCGACCAAACAAAGCTCTTCGCTCGAGTTTTATTTGCATCGTTCTCGGAATATCAACGCTCGTAATGTCTGTGTTTTCTCTTGTCTTAGTCATAAGGTAGGCCTGGAGAGCAGAAAGCGTGTGACCTGCAAACCATATTAAGGGTCAGGTCACGCATCCTAACATCTTGGCTTCTGATCCTCGGAGGTTATTGGGTTCCTCGCAATGACCTAATGACGGCGACTGCGGCTTCTGTTTTTTTCTGCAAGCGGTTTAGAAAAACTCCCCCATATTCTAGGAATAATCAATTCGCAGGAATTCAAGAATTTACAGATAGGGTGTAGTTTTGTTATTTGTGTAAAGGAACGCTTGTTGATTCAACCTGGGGCGTTGGCTTCTTTTCAAACGGTCCCCCATCATCAAATAGCGCCATACCGACAACAAAAAACAAGGCGAGCAGCATAAAAACTATAATGACGACAATACCAGGGTCAAGCTTTCGTTTTTTTTTGGTCCTTCTGCCACTACAACCTCCATATTGTTCAACCTGAATAAAGACTGCTGAACATATGCTCCCATAACTTTCACACGTGCGCAAGGAATGTACAAGAGGTCAGGTCTTGCATTATCGGTTTCGGTTTCTGATCCTCGGGGGTTGTCGGCTTAACTATTTAGCTGACGTATGGGCAACCTAGCCTAGGAGAAATTTCGTCACGAAGCCCATTATCACGCCGCCTGCGACGCCGATGCCGATAATCGGTGCATAGGTTCGGGTTATGACCGCGGTCGGGATACTAAGGCCCAGACCGATCAGAAGACCTGTCAGGGCAGGGTGGATGCCTAAGTCAACGACCGGGATTAAAAACCCGAGCATGAAGCGCTCGATAAACGCGCCGATTAGGGCTTCCCATTTCTTACGCGGCGTGTCGAATTTTAAAGGGATCATTATGGCGACGTCCAAAATCCCAAACACGAGTCCCATTACTATGCCAAGCCGTATTGCGCTCATATTTGCCTCCATAACGATATTTAACCACAGAAGGGACTGGCGGGTCTTGTATACAGGCTGGCAGACTTGCGCGGCGGCCGCTCCGGAAGGTGGAGGCGAGCAGACGGTCGTCAAGAATGAGCCTGGCAACGCGCCCAACTTTCGGACGAGATCAGAGAGGTAGTCCTTGACGACCAGCGACTGCGCCACGAGAGATGCTGGATGGCGTTTAGCTGTCCGCCCTCGTAGGTTAAAATAGAGCAATGGACTCCGACAAAAGACGCACGCTCAAACGCCAATATAAGGAAAACCGACCGGAAATGGGCGTCCTGCAGGTTCGGAACAAACGGACCGGGCAGGCTTTCATTTTTGGGGTGACCAACCTGGAGGGCAAGGTCAATGGCATTCGCGCCCAACTGGCGTCGGGTTCGTTCATGGACAAAGGCTTCCAGAAAGACTTCGATGCCGCTCCGGACGAGCTGGAATTGATCGTGCTGGAAGTCGTGAATCGGGACAAAAGCCCTGTATATGATTATATAGCGGACCTGAAGCTGCTGGCCAAGAAGTGGACCGACGAGGCTAGTGAAGCTGTCTACGACGTCTGCGTCTACGGAACCGGCGGTGTTGGCGGATATTTTGGCGCCCGCTTGGTTCTGGCCGAGGAGCCGGGTGTCAGAGTTACGCTGATTGCGCGCAACGCGGGCTTGGCGGCGATACGGTCAAACGGGTTAGAGCTTACTTCTCCCGACGGTCAGCGCCACATTGCCCGTCCATATTTGGTAACCGATGACGTCGGCGAAGCGCCAGCGCCGGACCTTGTTCTGCTGTGCGTGAAGGCGTACGACCTGGCTGGGGCTACTCAAGCGCTCGCGCCGGTTGTCGCTGACCGGACCGTGATCATGCCTTTGCTCAACGGGGTTGATATCTTTGATCGAGTGCGCGCCGGGCTTCCCCACGGAATCGTTTTGCCGGCCACAGTCACAATCAGCGTGCACGTCAGCGCCCCGGGGCAAGTAACGTACGCCAGCGGGCAAGGGATAATCATCACGGGAGAGGATCCGGCGCATCCCGGTTTCAAGCCGGATGAAATGCTGAACATTTTCGAGCGGGCCGGCCTGCCGGTCGAGTGGAGCGCCGACCCCCTAAACGCCATCTGGACCAAGTTTATTTTTATCGCGCCATTTGGCTTGGTTACGTCAGCTCATGACAAGACTATTGGCGAGGTCATGGCTGACCCCGAGCTTGCCGACCAGACGAGGCAAATAATGTGCGAGATCAAGGCGATTGCGGACGCGAAGGGGATTTACTTGCCGGCAAACATCATTGAGGCCACGTTCGATAAAGCCGGCGCTTTTCCGTATGATACCAAGACATCGCTGCAGCGCGACGTTGAGCAGGCGGGCAAACCGAACGAACTGCAACTGTTTGGCGGCGCTATTATGCGTTTGGGCATCGCCATAAAAATCCCTACGCCTGCCACCATCACGGCCTTTAACGCAGCCATCAGGCACACCTCGAAATAGCCACACCGACACGCTTATCTGATAGAATATAAACAGGCGTTAATATACTGTATGAAGTTGATTATGAGATGGGAGGATTTGTTAATGGGCTTCTATGTGGAAATCGACTCCGCTAAATGCGAAGGCTGCGGCAAATGTGCCGAGGTTTGCCCGAACAATATGATCGAGGTCATGGACGATGTGGCTAGAGTTGAAGACCCCTATGCCTGCAGCGGCGGCGGTTGATGCCAGAAACGGTGTCCGGCGGACGCCATCACAGTCTCTAGAACATAGGGCAGTATGCAAGGTCCTCTAGTATTTCCCAGCTTTCTTTTCTTGAATCTCCCGCCCGCGGAACAAAGTAATCTTCTTTATCAAGTCGTAGGGAATCGGCCGGTCCAGGGGGAATTGCACCGAACCCTTAGCCGCCCTGTACGGCGACAACTCCTTTTGGAAGTTCTCGGTTCCCGACGGCGTCGGGTAGAAGCCTATATGGTTCTTCCAGCCGGCAAATGCACCAGATTCTTGCTGTTGAGCTTAAAGGTAGGCATCTGGTAGGCAATGGCCTCTACCGCCTCCGGCGCTGCCCGCTTTATCGTCTGCCGCACCTTCTCCAGAATCACCCGAACGTCCTCCGGGAAAAGCGCGATGTATTCGTGTATCGTTTTATAGTTGTCGTTTCTGGTATCCATTGGCATTTTCCAAGTATAGCTTGGACGCGCAAGGGTTGTTGTCTGAGTGTCCATCTCCCTGGTCCGATACAGCGACCCCATAATATATATGGCACCTCAGCAAAGCCTATTATTTAATTAATTGGATAATAGGCTTTATATCTATTTTCCGGAGTGATGATCTTTGGCGAAAACAGCGCGGAACAAGTTACCGAGGAGCTCGATCGGCCACATGCCTTCCTCATAGGGGACGTGTTTATGAGACGGTTTGACGCGTGCGTTGCCTGAACCCGAATCGCTGGATTGATCGTTTCTCAATATCCCGCTTACGTCTGGTTTTCCTTCGGTATGCTTTGGACGTCGATCCATTTGTTCCATCGTAAGCTTTACGCGCGAGATTGTTCCTGTGGAGACAGACAGGTCGGACTTGATGTGGTCGTAACCACAGCCCTTTTTGAGCATCTCTCTGATCTTGAGGCGGATTGCGATTGTGCGAGTCTCCTGCGGAGTGAGAATGGCGGTCATTAGTTCAGCCGCGTCGTAAGCGGTTTTCGCTTTGGCAATTCCGACACATAAACCGATGACAATTGTCAGCATCTTTTGGTCAGAAAGATGCGCATGATTCTTTGTGTTCGACATCTAAAACCAATATTGCATAGATAATAATGATTAGCAATACAGTATAACCAAATATCTTAAAACCTTTTGTCCAATTAATTGGACAATAGACATTAGACGTTTGCGATTTATGGTATGGACAGGAAGTCAGGGTTTGCATTACGGGCATCAGTAAATGCGGAAGCGTGTTTAAAAAAAGACCCGAGGATTCGTCCTCGGGTCTTTTACATTCAAAAAGATCATTCAATAATATTAATGTTGACTAGCGGTAACGGGCCGCCGGTCGGGAAGGGCGGTTGCCGCCGGAGCCGCCGGGCCGGCCGGAACCACTCGAGCCGCCGGGCCGGCCGGAACCGCCGGTTCGGCCGCCAGGTCTTCCGGAGCCTCCGCCGGAGCGGCGGTTGGCGCCGCCTCCGCCAACGGAACCCATGCCTTCCGGCGCGGGCTTGTTGTAGTCGAAATCTTCCAGCGTCTTCCGTTCTATGGGAGAGCCCAAAGCCGCCTCGATTTCTCTAACGGTCGCTTTGTCTTCTCTGGTAACCAACGTAATGGCGTCGCCTTCGCGTTCCGCCCGGCCGGTCCGGCCGATACGGTGGATGTAGGAGTCGGCGCCGTCGGGAATGTCGTAGTTGATGACGTGCGATACTGTCGCGATGTCCAGGCCGCGAGCGGCGATATCTGTCGCTACCAGCAACTGGATGCGGCCTGACTTGAAGTCTTTCAAGGCCTCTTGGCGCTGTGTTTGGCTTTTGTTGGAGTGCAGGACGCCGGTCTTGTAGCCCGTCTTGGCCATTTGGGTCGCGACCTTGTTGGCGCGGTGTTTGGTCCGGGTAAAGACAAGGATCGACGCCGTATCAGTCTCACGCAGCAGGTGCACCAAGAGCGATGTCTTCAGATGGTGGTCGCAAGGGTATAAGGCGTGTGAAACGGTCTTAGCCGGTGCGATCAAGTCGACCGATACGCGTTCCGGATTTTTCAAGGCGCCCGTCAACGGCTTTAAACCGGTCGGGAAGGTAGCCGAGAACAGCATCGTCTGCCGTTCCTTCGGCATCTCGCCGAGGATGCGTGTGACGTCGGGGATGAAGCCCATGTCGAGCATGCGGTCCGCCTCGTCTAAGACCGTGATCTCGACACGCGAGACATCGCCCGTCGCGCGAGTCATATGATCTAATAGTCGTCCCGGACAGGCCACGATAATCTCCGTGCCGTCGCGCAACGCCTTTTCCTGCGGGTTAAAGCCGACGCCGCCGTAGACGGTTGCCGACCGGACATCCGTAAACCGGCACAACACCTGGAACGCCTCATGAATCTGTTCGGCTAGCTCGCGTGTTGGCGCTAATATCAAAACTCGTGTGGCTTTATGGTTTACGGGATGGTCGATCAGATACTGAATGATCGGGATGGCGAAAGCGGCGGTTTTGCCGGTGCCGGTTTGCGCCGTTCCGATGATGTCTTTGCCGTCCAATAGTATCGGGATGGCGCTGGCCTGAATCGGGGTTGGCGTAACATAGCCGGCCATGTCGATGCTCTTCTGCAGCATCTCGTCCAGCTCGAAGTCAGCAAACACCAATCCACCTGCGGCAACCGCTGCCGCAGCGCTTACAGGCTTGTGCTCGGGATGGAGCGCGCGATGGCGAATCTGGGTGTTGGCCAAGACGGGGCTAACAGTCTCCCTCTTGAGATGTGATTCGACGCCGCGGCGCTGGTTCGTGCGTTTCTTCGCCCGGCATTCCGGGCAGCGGGCGGGTTGCTTGAACCCGCGGGCTTCGTACGATTCCTGTTCCTCCGCGGTAAACGTAAAGGATGTGTCGCAATCGCGGCACAACAGGGTAGTGTCGGTAAAACTCATATTCTCTTCTCCTTGTAAAACAGACATTGTATTGTCTCGCAAGGCTTGAAGAATAATAAGAGCTAGAGTCCAAACACTCAAGGAGGGGATGAACAACCAGGCTTAAAGGGTCAAACCTTGTGGAAAACAACTAAAGAAAGTATATCACATCTGCTATAATATTATCTTTGCTAGTCAAGAGGGGGTATTCTGTTTTGAATAACCGGCCGATCGGAATCTTCGATTCGGGGGTCGGCGGTTTGACCGTCGTCCGGGCCGTTTTGGACCACTTACCGCAAGAAGATATTATTTATTACGGTGATACGGCACGCTTTCCGTATGGGCCGCGCGACCTAACCGAAGTCCGAGAGTTTGTTTTCCAGATTGCTGAGTACCTGATTGACCAGGGCGTTAAGATCATAATCCTGGCGTGTAATACCGGAACCGCGGCCGGACTGGCCGAGGCGCAGCAAGCTTTCGACGTTCCCATAATCGGAGTCGTCGAGCCGGGTGCCCGCGGGGCGGCGCTAGCTACGGTCAATCGCCGCGTCGGAGTCATCGGAACGGAAGGCACCATTGCCAGCGGCAGTTACCAGAGGGCGATTGCCGCCTACGACGCCGGCATCGAGGTGACGGCCCAAGCCTGTCCGAGGTTCGTCGAGTTTGCCCAGCGAGGCGAGGTTGCCGGGGCGACGGTCGAGCGGCAAGCCGAGGAATATCTGACGCCGCTCAAAAACGCCGGTGTCGACACTGTGATTCTTGGTTGTACCCACTATCCGTTGCTGGCGGACGTGATCGGCGAGGTCATGGGACCAAAAGTGAGACTAATAAGTTCAGCTACCGAAACGGCGGCGGAAGTCGAAGAGAATCTGATCCGGCGCGGGTATCTCAAGCAGGGCAACGGGGGCGTGTCGCACCGGTTCATCGTCAGCGGAGATACGGCAGAATTCCAGGACCTGATAACGCTGTTCCTCGGCAGAAACGCCGATAACGTCGACAAAGTCGTTCTAGGAGAATAATATGATAAGAATAGACGGACGGGACTTCAAAGAGTTGAGAGAAGTCAAGATCACCAGGCATTTCTTGGAATACGCGGAAGGTTCTTGTTTGTATGAATCGGGCCGCACTAAGGTTATTTGCGCCGCGAGCATAGACACGAAAGTGCCGCGCTGGATGCGCGACACGGGTAGAGGCTGGATTACCGGAGAGTACGGCATGATGCCTCGCTCGACGCATACCCGCAGTCCTAGGGAAGCATCAAGGGGCAAGCAGGGAGGACGGACGCACGAGATTCAGCGCCTGATCGGACGGGCCCTGCGCAGCGTCGTTCACCTGGACAAGCTAGGTGAAGTCACGATCTGGATCGACTGCGACGTTCTGCAAGCCGATGGCGGCACACGGACGGCCGCAGTTACCGGCGGTTTCGTCGCGCTCTATGACGCGCTGATGACGCTGGCGCCTGACCGGGGCTGGAAAACGCCTCCAATTACCGAGTTTTTGGCCGCGACCAGCGTGGGTATCGTCGGACGCCAGTATTGTCTCGACCTGAACTATGAAGAAGACAGCAAGGCGGAAGTCGACATGAACGTCGTCATGACCGAGTCGGGCAAGATAATCGAGATACAGGGAACGGCTGAAGCATATCCGTTTAGCCGTGACGGCTTGGATTCTATGATTGATATGGCAACCGGCGGCATCAATGAACTTATCAAACTTCAGAAAAGCGCTCTGGAGTTGCCTTAAATCATGACTGAAATCATCCTGGCAACCGGCAACGAGAACAAAATCAAAGAAATCAAAGCCGCGTTTGCCGATGCCGACGTTAAATGGCTGACGGCGGCCGATTTCGAGGATTGGCCGGAGGTCGAGGAAACGGAGCCGACGTTCGAGGGTAACGCCCGTAAGAAGGCCGCGACGCTGGCCGGATATTTCGGGAAGAGCGCGCTGGCCGACGATTCCGGGTTGGAAGTAGACGCGCTCGGCGGGCGCCCGGGGGTTATGAGCGCGCGTTTCTCCGATCCGGATGCGACGACGGAACGCAACAACGAGAAGCTTCTGGCCGAACTAGCCGAAGTGCCCTACGAGCAGCGCACGGCCCATTTTAGCTGCGTCATCGCTTTCGCGGAGCCGGATGGCGACGTCACGGCCACAGAAGGTTTGGTCGCCGGCCATATTGTTATGCATCCCTCCGGTGATAAGGGATTCGGATATGATCCCCTGTTCATACCTATCGGATACGACCGCACCATGGCCGAGTTGGACCTAGCGGAGAAGAACAAAATCAGTCACCGGGGCCAGGCTTTGCGCCAGATGGCCGAGGTTATTACCCAGCGTCTGTCCTGAAAGTTGCGGGTCGGACAACCATTCCTTTAATATAGTAAGGTTAGAGTGTTAGGTCGTGTGTTCTTTGACATGGACGGAAGAAAACGGCGCGTAACTTAAGGCGGGGTGTGGCGCAGCTTGGTTAGCGCGCGTGCTTTGGGAGCACGAGGCCGGAGGTTCGAATCCTCTCACCCCGACCATTCTTTCAAAACATGCGGGAGTAGCTCAGTGGTAGAGCGCTAGCCTTCCAAGCTGGATGCCGCGGGTTCGAATCCCGTCTCCCGCTCCAGATTCATAAGTTGATATGGTGATCGTAGCTCAAAGGCAGAGCACCGCACTGTGGCTGCGGTGGTTGGGGGTTCGAGTCCCCTCGGTCACCCCAATTCTAGAATCGACAAACAAACGTCGGTCGGTTCTAGAATTGGAAAAGAAAGGGTGAGAAACCCTTTAATATGCGCCCGTAGCTCAACTGGATAGAGCATCGGACTTCTAATCCGAGGGTTGGAGGTTCGAGTCCTCCCGGGCGTACCAGACTAAGAACCTTCAACCCAGGGGGATTCGTAAGGGGGAAAGTTCCCCCTTGAATCTCTGTTAAGGAAGGGGAGATACCAGAGGGGAAACCCTTGGTTGCCCCTCTGGAGGCGAATAGCCGGTTGGATGGTTCGAGTCCTCCCGGGCGTACCAGACTAAGAACCTTCAACAGAGCACAAACATATTAGTACAAACATAATAATACGGGCCGTTAGCTCAGCTGGTAGAGCAGGGGACTCTTAATCCCAAGGTCACAGGTTCGATCCCTGTACGGCCTACCATTCTTCGCGGTTAGACTGCGATGATTTGTAAGGCTCCGTCTTAATGCCGCTACGAATGGCAGGCCATTAATTCGGACAAGAAGAATGTGTCCGGCGTAGCCCGGAAGCCGGAGTGTAACGAAGGCAGCGTTTGGCGAAGTCGGGCCGGTTTCATCTTTTCGTGCGAGGATGGCGGAATTGGCAGACGCGCCAGGTTTAGGACCTGGTGCCGAAAGGCTTGGGGGTTCGAGTCCCCCTCCTCGCACCAGAACCAGAACCCCCAAGCAAGGGGGATGCCTAAGGGGGAAAGGTTCCCTCGCACCAGACATAGCGAATAGCTAATAGCAGTTAGCACAGAGCAAAGGCATGTTCGGTTTTAGTAATAGAGAGAATGAAGTGAGCGGGCCATCTGCCATGCGCTACAAGGGCGCAGTAGCGCCCGAGCTAAGTGGAGGTAGTTTTGAAAACTGACGTTAAGAAACTAGACGGCAGCAAGATACTTTTGACAATCGAGGTGCCGGCGGCCGATGTCGACAATTTGCTCAATGAAGCAGCCAAACAGATATCGCAGAAGTTGAACATCCCGGGGTTCCGCAAGGGCAGCGCGCCGCGCTCCGTTGTCGAGGCCAAGGCTGGCAAGGAAGCCATCGCTGAGGAATTCCTAAACGGTGAGGGTTTGGGAACTATCTACAGCCTCGCGATCAGCCAGACGGAATACGATCCCATCGCGGCGCCTCAGGTCGAAGTCAAACAAGGTCCCGAGTCCGGCAAACCATTCATCTTTAAAGCTACTGTGGAGGTTAAGCCGCAGATAGATCTGACCGGCTATAACAAGATCAAGGTTAAAAAGGACAAGGTCGAGGTCACCGACGAAGAGGTCGACCGCGAGGTCGAGGCTCTGCGGGACCGGTTTGCCGAGATCAAAGATACCTTAAAAGACAAAGCCGAGAAAGGCTTGTTCGCTTTGATCGACTTCGAGGGAACGGTCGACAGCAAACCGCTCGAAGGCGGCCAGGCCACCGACTACCTGCTGGAAATCGGCTCAGGCGCTTTTTGGCCCGGTTTCGAGGACAAGATTATCGGCATGAAGCCGGGGGAAGAGCGGGTACTCGAGGTCGACATCCCCGAGCAGTATTTCGAAGAGGCACTCGCCGGCAAGAAAGCGTCCTTTAAAGTCAAGATCAAAGAGCTGAAGACTAAGATCATGCCGGCTCTGGATGCGGAATTTGCCAAGAAGGTCGGGTTCGAATCGGTCGAAGGTTTCCGTAAGGACGTTAAGGAGAACATCTTGCGCGTCAAGGAATCACAAGCCGACGACATTTTCGGCAGCAAGGTCATCGAAGCGGTCGCTGACACGGTAAAAGTTGACGCGCCTCAAACCATGGTCGACGATTATACCGACCGGATGTTGTCGAATTTCGTGCGGCAGCTCAGCCAAGTCGGCGCCAGCCTGAACGACTATCTGGAAAGTCAGGATATCAGGATGGAGGATTTCCGGAAAAATATAGCCGCCGACGCCGCCAAGGCCGCCAAATCGGACCTGGTCTTGGAAGCGATTGCCAAACAAGAACAGATCGTTGTTGGCGATGATGAGCTGGATGAGACGCTAAAAACATACATCGAGAAGATGGGGGAAGAAGGGAACTACTTTACGGAGGGTGCGGACGCTCCCGCGAATCGTACGCGGCTGCGCTCCGCGGTCAAACTTGATGTAATTCGGGCTAAGACGGTCGAGTTTTTGATTGACGAAATCAGCCAGAAACCGAAAGAAGACGCCAAGAAAGCCCCGGCGGACAAGCCCGCCCCAGCGGGCAAAAAGGAGGAGTCGAAATGAGCTTGATTCCGATGGTAGTTGAGCAAACCTCACGCGGAGAACGATCCTACGACATATATTCCCGGCTGCTGAAAGACCGGGTCATCTTCCTGGGCACTGAGATAAACGACGACGTGGCCAACCTAATCATCGCGCAGCTGCTGTTTTTGCAGAGCGAAGACCCCGACAAAGACATCAACCTATACGTCAATTCGCCGGGCGGCGTCGTAACGTCCTGCCTGGCTATCTACGATACTATGCAGTACATCAAGGCGGATGTCGCGACCACATGCATCGGTCAAGCAGCCAGCGGTGCGGCTGTATTACTGGCGTCGGGGGCCAAGGGTAAGCGTTTCGCGCTGCCGAACTGCCGGGTGCTGATTCATCAGCCCCTAGGCGGCTCGCAGGGACAGGCGACTGATATCGAGATCCATGCCAAAGAGATTCTGCGCACGCGCAAACTCTTGGACGGCATACTGGCAAAACATACCGGCCAGTCCGCTAAGAAAATCACAACTGACACGGAACGTGACTACATCATGACGGCAGACGAGGCTAAAACGTACGGCGTGGTTGACCACGTAATCACTAGTTTAAGTGAAGCCGAGGAGGCGTAGCCTATGTCGCGAGAAGGTGAAGACGGAGAACTGTTAACCTGTTCTTTTTGTGGCAAAAGCCAGCGCCAGGTCAAGAAGCTGATTGCGGGCCCGGGCGTCTACATCTGCGACGAATGCATCGATCTCTGCAACGACATCATTTTGGAAGAACTTGAGCCGGAGGAAGAGGTTGCGACCGCTGAGCTGGCTAAACCGCGCGATATATTTGAATTCCTTAACGAGTATGTGATCGGGCAAGACGACGCTAAGAAAGCGCTGAGCGTTGCGGTCTACAATCACTACAAACGAATCGCTATCCCCGAAGCGCCCTTAGCTGACGACGACGTCGAGGTGGAGAAGAGTAACATCCTCCTCATCGGGCCGACCGGCTGCGGCAAGACCTTGCTGGCCCAGACGCTGGCCCGCTTCTTGAACGTTCCCTTCGCTATCGCCGACGCGACCGCTCTGACGGAAGCCGGTTATGTGGGTGAGGACGTCGAGAACATATTGTTGAAGCTGATCCAAGCCGCCGATTTCGACGTCAAACGCGCCGAGATGGGCATCATCTATATCGACGAGATCGACAAAATCGCTCGCAAGGCGGAGAACCCGTCCATAACTCGCGATGTGTCGGGCGAAGGCGTCCAGCAAGCCCTGCTGAAGATTTTGGAAGGATGCGACGCTTCGGTTCCGCCTCAGGGCGGCCGTAAACATCCGCATCAGGAATTCATCCAGATCAACACGTCTAACATTCTATTCATTTGCGGCGGTACGTTTGTCGATTTAGACAAGATCGTCGACAATCGGATCGGTAACAAAGGCTTAGGCTTCGGAGCTGAATTAAAGAAGAGCGGCGACGCCAGAACGGCCGCGGCGCTAGGACAACTTCTACCGGAGGATCTGGTGGCTTTCGGGTTGATCCCCGAATTCGTCGGTCGGATGCCCGTCGTCACACACCTGCTTAATCTGACCGAGGACGACCTGGTCCGCGTGTTGACAGAGCCGAAGAATGCTCTTGTCAAACAGTATAAGAAGGTATTCGGGATGGAAAATGTGGACCTAATCTTTAAACCTGACGCCCTGCGAGCGATCGCGAGCGAATCGGTTAAGCGCCGCACCGGCGCGCGAGGGCTGCGGGCCATCCTGGAGGGCGCCTTGCTAAATGTGATGTATGACATCCCGTCGTTGCCTGACGTCACCCAGTGCATTGTCACTAAGGATGTCATCCGGAAAGGTCTGACGCCGACTTTGGTTACGGAAGCTCCCTCCTCCGACGGCGACACGAAGCCGTTGGCCGAAGAATCGGCCTAACGGAAAAAGGCGATATCTAGTGGAAAACGAGCCGCTGGCCAAGGCGTATACTCACCAGGACGTTGAGCGTAAATGGTATGACACCTGGCTGGCGCGCGGCTATTTTCACGCCGATGTCGATCCGGACAAGAAACCATACTCCATTGTGATCCCACCGCCTAACGTGACAGGATCTCTGCACGTCGGGCACGCCTTCAATAACACCTTGCAGGATGTTGTCATCCGCCGTAAACGCATGCAGGGCTACGCGGCAATGTGGCTGCCCGGTACCGATCACGCCGGCATAGCCACCCAAAATGTCGTCGAGCGGGAGCTCGCCAAAGAGGGAAAGACCAGGCAAGACCTGGGCCGGGAAGCGTTCAACGACCGTGTTTGGGAATGGAAAGCCAAGTACGGCGAGACGATAATCAACCAACTGAAGCTGATCGGCTGCAGTTGCGATTGGGACCGCGAACGCTTTACCTTTGACGAACCCTATTCCCACGCCGTCCGCGTGGTTTTCAAAACCCTCTACGACGAAGGCCTGATCTATCGCGGCAGCTACATCATAAATTGGTGTCCGCGTTGCCGCACCGCGCTCTCTGATATCGAAGTAGAGCACGAGGACAAGCCCGGCAAGCTCTGGTACATCAAGTATCCGCTGAAAGCAGAGAGCGGAGAGCCGAGAGCGGAGAGCCAGACCGAGTTCGTTACTGTCGCGACGACAAGGCCGGAAACAATGCTAGGGGATACGGCGGTCGCCGTTAATCCCAAGGACGAACGCTATAGCGCCCTGGTCGGCAAGACCCTTGTCCTGCCTTTGATGAACCGGGAGATACCGGTAATCGCTGACGCCTTTGTAGACGCTGACTTTGGCACAGGCGCCGTTAAGGTGACTCCGTCGCATGATCCAAACGACTTTGACATGGGTCAACGGCATGACCTGCCCCAGATCAATATCTTGACCGAAGACGCCATCTTAAACGAGCAAGCCGGACCTTACGAGGGACTGGAGCGCTACGCGGGCCGGGAAGCTGTCTTAAAGGACCTGGCCGCGGGCGGCTATCTTGTTAAGGAAGAGGAACATCTGCACGCCGTCGGTCACTGTTATCGCTGCCACACGGTTGTCGAGCCGTATCAGTCCCTGCAATGGTTTGTAAAAATGAAACCCCTGGCGGAGCCAGCCATCGCCGCGGTCAAGGACGGCACGACCGTCTTTCATCCCAAGCGCTGGGAGAAAATCTATTACGAGTGGATGGACAATATTCGGGACTGGTGCATATCGCGCCAATTATGGTGGGGCCATCGCATCCCGGTCTGGTATTGTGCCGCTTGCGGTGAGACGATTGTCGCCTTGGAAGACCCGGCAGTCTGTCCCAAGTGCGGCGGCGCCTCGCTGACGCAGGACGAAGACGTGTTGGATACCTGGTTCTCATCTTGGCTATGGCCGTTCGCGACAATGGGATGGCCGGAGAAGACTGCCGAACTAGCCTACTTCTACCCGACAAACCTGCTCTCCACCGCCTTTGACATCATCTTTTTCTGGGTGGCGCGCATGATGATGGCAGGCATTCATTTCATGGGCGAAGTGCCATTCCATGACGTCTATGTCCACGCGCTGATCCGCGACGCGCACGGGCAGAAGATGAGTAAGTCACGCGGGAACGTCATCGACCCGCTGGACGTCATGGCTTGGAGCGGAACGGACGCGCTGCGCTTCACCCTGGCCTCAATGGCCATCCCCGGGCGCGACGTTTTAATGAGCGAAGAAAGGGTCGAGGGCAACCGTCATTTCGTCAACAAATTGTGGAACGCCAGCCGGTTCGTGCTGATGAACCTGGATGGATATGACGTGAGTTTCGTTCCGGCCAAGGATGACCTGAGGGTCGCCGACCGCTGGATACTAAGCCGTTTGGCGGAGGTGACCCAGGCGGTTGATCAAAATATCGAAACGTTTAACTTCAGCGAGGCGTGCCGCTTACTGTACGCGTTTGTCTGGGGAGATTATTGCGATTGGTATATCGAATGGTCGAAGCAGCGTTTGAACGGTACGGACCGGGCGACGGCGCAGCATGTTCTGGTCAACGTACTTGATAACGTTCTGAGATTGCTCCATCCCGTGATGCCGTTCGTTACGGAAGAGATCTGGCAGAAACTCCCCAACGCGGGCGAGACCATTATGTTGGCGCCGTGGCCGGAAGCCGACAAAACGGCGATCGATCCCGCTGCCGTGCGCGAGGCGACCTTGATAATCGAGGCGACCGTCGCCTTGCGCCAGATCAGGCACGAATTAAAACTATCACCCAAGCGGCCGATCGACGCGGTGTTCGCCGGCTCGGACACGAGCGGGATAGGGCTGATTAAAGCGCACGAAGAGGAAACTAAGATTTTGGCGGGTTTAGGTAACGTGACATATGAACCGGCTGGGCATAAGTTGGGACAGGCTGCTAAAGCGGTTGTGGGCGAGTTCGATATATTTGTGCCGCTGGCCGGACTGGTTGATGTCGATCAAGAAATCGTCCGGCTTAACAACGAGCTCAAGTCGATTGACACAGATTTGAAGAAATGCCAGGCGAAGCTGGCAAATGAGGGCTTCATCAACAAAGCCGCGCCGGAAATCGTCGCCAAAGTTAAGGCAGACGCCGGCGCGCTGGCCGGTAAACAGGAAAAACTCCGGCACCAGCTAGAAACACTGGGTGGCTAATGGATTATGCGGCTGCGGTAGAATACCTCGCCTCCGAAACGTCCGAGGGCATCAATCCCGACATCTCCCGCATCGCCCATCTCTGCCGTTTACTCGATCATCCCGAACGCGCTTTTCCCATAATCCACATAACCGGCACTAACGGTAAGACCTCGACTGCGCGACTGACGCGCGGCATTCTGACTGAGCTTGGCTTCAAGACAGCCCAGTATACATCACCTCATTTGGTAACATACGTCGAACGCTACTCCATCGATGGCGTCGAGATTACCGAGGCTGAGTTCGCGGCGCAATGTGAATCGCTGATTCCGCTGGTAAAAGAGGCAAATCGCGCCGGGTTGGGCGGGGACGTCACCCAGTTCGAGTTTTTGACCGCCCTGGGTTTTAAATGGTTTGCCGAACGGGGAGTAGAAGCCGCGGTTATCGAGGTCGGTATGGGCGGCCGGTGGGACGCGACCAATGTCGCGCGCGGCGATGTCGCTGTAATCACCAATATCGAACTGGAGCACACCGAGCGTCTAGGCACTACGATCGAAGCCATTGCGGGAGAGAAGGCCGGCATCATCAAAACCGGAGCGAAAGTGGTAACAGCCGCCGCTCAACCTGAGGCTCTTCGGATAATCAGCGAACAGGCCAAGCTGGCTGGGGCAAGGTTGTATGAATACGGCCGTGATTTCGATGTCCTGGGCAGTGAACGGCGGCCGGAGGGCGGTTACGTTCTCACGATCAAGGGCTTGCGTAGTGTCTACGCGGACGTGGAAATAGTCTTGCGCGGGGAACATCAGGCCCAAAACGCGGCTACGGCGGTTACCGCTGTCGAGGCCTTCTTGCTAGACAAGCATCAGGCTGCGACCGGGCTTCTGGCGGCGGCGGTGCGCACGGCGCTGCCGCAAACAACGTCACCGGGACGCCTGGAGATAATAGGCCGCGAGCCTTGGGTCGTCTTGGACGGAGCCCATAATCCAGCCGGCGCCGCGCGCTTGGCTGAGGCCGTGGGAAACGAGTTTGAATATGATAAACTTATCCTGGTCTTGGGGGTTTTAGCGGACAAGGACGCGGCTGGAATTGCGGCGGCCCTGGTTCCGCTGGCCAACGAGACCATCACGACGGCGCCGGACTACAGCAGGGCTCTGCCGGCGGACGAGTTGGCTAGCTTGATAAAGAAGTTCGGCTCGAATGTTGAGATAGAGGCGTCAGTGACAAAGGCGCTGGAGAGGGCGAAAGAAAAGGCGAGACCGGCCGACCTGATATTAATAGCGGGGTCGTTGTACGTAATCGGTGAGATCGCCCGCCAAAAAGACAGCGGGTAAACTTCGTAAGTACTGACCAAAACGACGTAATTCACGGTTGTGTAGGTGTCGTCTTTAGGGTCGACACCGGCTCGTCTGCCGGTCTTAAAGACCGGCAGCTACAAAACGACAAGACAAGGAGTTCAAAATGGAAATGCAGAAATCACTGGTATTGATCAAACCTGACGCCGTGGGGCGAGGTTTGCGCGGCGAAATCATTTCGCGTTTCGAAAAAAGAGGTCTGACCATCAAGGGCTTGCGTCAATTAGATGTCGACACAGCTTTAGCGAGTCGTCTTTACGATATCCATGAAGGCAAGCCGTTCTTCAACGATTTAGTTGCCTTCATTACCAGCGGCCCCATTGTCGCTCTGCACGTCGAGGGTCCCGAGGTCATCAAGGTTATCCGCAAAATGGTAGGCGCGACGAATCCGGCGGAGGCCGAACCGGGGACGATTCGCGGCGACTATGCCCTGGTGATCGATGCCAACGCCGTTCATGCCAGCGATGCCCCGGAGCGAGCGGAATACGAGCTCAGCCTGTTCTTTTAGGCTCGAACTGCACATATGGTAAAATAGAGTAACAGACAACCAAGGGGTTTTATGCGCATGTTTGATAGCTTCATGAATATTTTCGGCCGCGACATGGCCGTGGATTTAGGAACAGCTAACACTCTAGTATACGTACGCGGCCGGGGTATCGTCTTAAACGAGCCTTCTGTTGTCGCTATGGATAAGACGACCGGCGCTGTTTTAGCCGTCGGCCTGGAAGCCAAACGCATGATCGGGCGCACGCCAGGCAACATCGTCGCCATCCGACCTCTCAAGGACGGCGTTATCGCCGATTTCGATGTCACCGAGCGCATGCTGCGTTACTTCATCCAGCGTGTCCACAAGAGGCGGTTCCTGGCGCGTCCTCGTGTCATCGTCGGTGTTCCATCCGGCATCACCGGTGTGGAACAACGCGCCGTCGAAGAAGCGACCGAGCAGGCAGGCGCGCGTTCGGCTCACCTTATTGAAGAGCCCATGGCAGCCGCCATTGGTTCTGACCTGCCTATCCACGAGCCTTCCGGCAATATGGTGGTCGACATCGGCGGCGGCACCACGGAAGTCGCTGTCATTTCACTGGGCGGCATCGTCGCGGCGGAATCGATTCGCGTCGGCGGCGATGAGCTGGACGAGGCCATAATCGCTTACATGAAACGCGAGCATAACCTTATGCTGGGTGAGAGGACTTCAGAGGAACTGAAGATTGAAATCGGTTCCGCGTATCCACTTAACCAGGAGGAACAAGCCGAAGTGCGCGGCCGGGACTTGATTACAGGGCTACCCAAGGTACTTGTGATCAGCTCGCAGGAAATACGAGCCGCCATCGAAGAGCCGGTTGCGGCGGTTATCGAAGCGGTTAAGAGCACTTTGGATAAGACGCCACCCGAATTGTCCAGTGACATCATGGACCGCGGTATCGTTTTGACCGGCGGCGGTGCTCTGCTGCGCGGTTTGGATGAGAGACTGCGCCAAGAAACCGGGATGCCAGTGCACATCGCCGAACAGCCGTTGAACTGCGTCGCGGTCGGCGCGGGCCGTTGCCTGGATGAATTCGACAGCTTAAAGAAGGTTCTTGTAGCTTCGCGGCGGTAATATCGTCGCGAGCTGATCATCATGATAGACCGTCGAACAAGTTGGGGAAACCAAATAACCCTGGGACTATTGGTCCTAATCAGCATCAGCGTTTTGGTTCTGCATTTCCGCGAGGGCCCAAACGGAGTCCTGCACCGCGCCCAACGATTTTCCGTTAACCTCTTAGCCCCTCTGCAGGCGGGTTCCTTTAGCGTGACGCGCGGGTTCTCTGATACCTGGGCCAGTTTGACCGAATTCAGCCGCCTGAAAGAAGACAATCGCGCCCTTACAAGGCAAGTGTCTGAGATGCGGCGAGACACAGTGACCCTGAAGGAATTGGACCTAGAGAACAAGCGGTTGCGCGCGGCGATCGGCGCGCCGGTGCGGCAACAATACGCGACCGTTTTTGCCACGGTAATCGGAAAATCCGTTAACACCTGGCAAGCGACAGTTATCTTAGATAAGGGCAGTCTAGACGGCGTCAAGCAAAGAATGCCCGTGGCGACGGCCGATGGTTTGGTCGGTCAGGTAATGTCGACTACAGCCAACTCGTGCTTGGTGCAATTGATTATGGACCAAAAGAGCGCTGTCGGCGTCCGTCTCCAGAACAGCCGGGCGACCGGCATAATCGAAGGCGAGGGCCAGGAGCAGCTTCAGCTTAACTATTTGCCAAAAGGCGTTAAGACTACGGCTAAAGAGGTTGTCATGACGTCTGGTTTAGGAGGCGTCTATCCGACCGGCTTGGTTGTCGGCACAATCACCTCGACCGCGCGAAACAACGACGGCTTGTTCCAGGACGTCAGAGTAAGTCCCACTGTCGACTTCTGGACCCTGGAAGAGGTCTATATCATCACGGGGGTGCGTTAGAGGATGCAGAGATTCTTGCTGACTGCGCTAGTTTTGATTGGAACTTTTCTGGCTCAGACCGTCTTGGTGCCGCACCTCAGCGTCGCTGGTATTCAACCTGATCTGATGTTAGTCGTCATCGTCTGCTTTGCGCTTACAGAAGGTATGAACATGGGCTCCTTCACCGGCTTTTTCGGCGGATTGTTGGAAGACTTAGTCATGGCCAACTATATGGGCTTCAACATGGTCACTAAGACGATTATTGGCGGCGCTTCGTCTCTGTTGCGCGACATGGGACCGCGCGAAGGCATTCTGTGGCCGATGATCACAGTGTTCGGCGCCAGTATTATCAGCCAGGCGATGACTGCCTTGCTCGCTTTCTTATTTGGCGAGACCGTTGTGGTCCGGTCCATTCTCAGCTGGTCGATGCTGCCGACCGCGCTCTACAACACCCTCTTTACACCCTTTATCTATCCCGCCTTTATTCGTGTTTTGAAGTGGCAGGAAAGCCACGCCCGCATGCAGGTGATGTAACGTGCACGAAAACGAGATGACGGAACGCCGTTTGGCTGTAATCTCAATCACCATATTGGCCGCTTTCGTCATTATCGTCGCGCGCCTTCTATTTTTGCAGGTCATTAAGGGTAGCGAGTACGTAGCCATTGCCACGGAAAACAAGATTCGCGAGGTGCCTATCGACGCCGTGCGCGGCGGCGTCTACGATCGCAATGGGGTGCTGATGATCGGCAACCGCGCCAGTTACGTAGTCGCCATGACAGACGTGCAAGCGGCGATGAGCGACGACGACATCAGACAACAAAAAGACACCGTCAAGAAATTAGCGGCCACGCTGGGCATGACGCCCGAACAAGTCAAATTGCGTCTTGAAAACAAGAACATCGATCCCTATAAACCTGTTCCCATTAAGGAAGACGTCTCTGAGCAGGTAGCCGTGAGCATCAAGGAACACCAACTGGAATTTCCACACGTCATCATCGAAGGCAAGCCTGTACGCGAGTATCCGCAAGGCAACGTCGGCGCGCATATCCTGGGCTATCTGGGCGAGGTCACAGGTGACGAGCTGAAACAAAAGAAATTTAGTAAATACAACTTAGGCGATGTGATCGGCCGAGAAGGCGTTGAGCTCTCATATGAAAACGAGCTGGCGGGCAATAACGGCAAACAGCGCATCGAGGTAAACGCCGCCGGGTACCCGGTGGCGTCGATGGACGTGAAAAAGCCTAGCCCGGGTAAAGATATCACCATGACGATCGACACCAATCTGCAGGCGTTGAGCGAGAACCTTCTGGCCCAAGCGCTGGAACAGGCGCGGCAGGCCTACGATCCAACGTCGAAGAAAGATTACAACGCGCCCGCGGGAGCGGTTGTTGTCATGAATCCGAACAACGGGGAAATCTACGCTTTGGCCAGCCAACCGTCTTATGACCCGCGCTTGTTTACAAATGGCATTTCCGCGGCCGACTGGAAAGCGCTCAACGATCCCGCCAATCACTATCCTTTGAATAACCGGGCCGTGACCAATAGCTTCCCTCCTGGATCAACGATCAAAGCAATGATGGCCTCGGGGGCTATGCAAGAGGGAATCGCCTCGTCTCAATCTGAATACAACTGTACCGGCAAGTGGACGGGCGCCGGTGACCAGTGGCCTCAATTCTGCTGGCTGCCCGAGGGGCACGGCAGACTAACCTTAAACGAGGGCATCGTTCAGTCCTGCGATACCGTGTTCTACGAGATCGGCTTGGCGTTTTATAAAAGCATCGGCGTTAAGGGCGAGAAGATGCAGGACTACTTATATCGTTTCGGACTGGGCAAACCAACCGGCGTCGATCTGCCGGGCGAAGACGGCGGCCGGGTCCCGACCAAGGCCTGGAAAAAGACCTGGAACAAAAACGACCCCGAGTATCAGATCTGGTATCCGGGCGATTCAACAAATATGGCTATCGGCCAGGGCGATGTTTTGGCGACCCCGCTTCAGATGGCCTGTGCGTACTCCGCGGTCGCCAACGGTGGCACGCTCTACCGGCCGCACATCGTTAAACGCATCACGACGCCGGCCGGAAAGGTAGTCAAGGACGTTAAGGCGTATAAAGTTCGCAACGTCGGCATTGATCCGGAGATTCTCAATATCGTACGAGATGATCTGCAACAAGTCGTCTCGAACGGTACGGCTAAGACAGCGTTTGAGGGTTTTCCCTTAGACAGCATCCCGATCGCGGCAAAGACAGGCAGCGCCGAGAGTTATGGCAAGCAAGCCAACGCATGGTTCGCGGCCTATGCGCCGGCAGACAAACCCCAGTATGTGGTGATCGTGATGATCGAGGAGGGCGGCCACGGAGTTTCCGCGGCGGCCCCGGTCGCGCGCAAGATATTCGATAACCTGTACGGGTTAACGTCTGATTCCAGTATTCGTATCGAAAGCACGGTGGATTAGATGGCGCGCAAGCTGCCTGCTTCGCACCCTTTGCGCCATATTGATTGGCCTCTGATCGCTCTCACTCTTGCGCTGGCCGCCTACGGGGCACTATTGATATATAGCGCGACCCAGGCTAGCGTTGGTTTCAGCGAACTGCGTCTACAGCTAGGCTGGATCGTAGTCGGGGTGGTTGGACTGGCAGTCACGGCTAGTTTCGATTACCTAAAGCTCAAGACCTATTCCGGTGTTTTTTATGGCATTTGCATGGTCCTGCTGGTCATGGTCTTTATCATTGGCAAGGTGGCCCTGGGAGCCCAGAGATGGATCCCGATCGGCCCCTTCAACCTGCAGCCGTCGGAGTTCTCCAAAATCGCGCTGATCATCATGTTGGCGGCACTACTCAGCAAGCGCAAGGAGGGAATCGCCAACAACCGGGACATCGGTATCGCCGTCGCGTACGCGATGGTATTCATTCTGCTTGTCTTCATCCAGCCGGATCTGGGTACGGCCCTTGTCTTTGGCGCCATTACTGTGGGAATTCTATACGCCGCCGGCATTAATCTTTGGATGCTGGCCGGTCTGGGCGGCGCGACGGCTGTTGGCGCGTTTCTGGCGGTCAAACTTAACATCCTGCACCAGTATCAAGTGAACCGGTTGCTGGTCTTCCTTAACCCCCAGAGTGACCCGACCGGGGCTGGGTATAACATCACGCAAGCCAAGATCGCTATCGGTTCCGGCCAGTTTTTTGGCCGCGGCCTCTTTCTGGGCAGCCAAACCAGGTTGAACTTCATCCCGCATGGCGACACGGACTTTATCTTTGCCGTCCTGGGGGAACAGCTTGGTTTTATCGGCATCCTTATACTTATTACTTTGTTCGGATTGTTGCTGTGGCGAATCGCCAAGATCGCTCTAAACAGCCGCGATATGTTCGGCACCTTGATTTGCGCCGGCGTCATCGCTTCTTTGCTATTTCAGGCTTTTACCAATATCGGAATGAACATCGGCATCATGCCGGTTACGGGAATACCGCTCCCTCTGATAAGCTATGGGGGTAGTTCGTTCTTGACGACGATGATCAGCCTGGGGCTTGTCCTCAGTGTGGCAATGCGCCGCTACGGCGGCGTGGCCGAAAGGGCGGCAATATAATGGCTCTTCCGAACCTGAACTTCGATAAGTTTAAAGACATCTATGACGAGGTCATGAGCGATACCGATGCCCGCGTGACGATTGCTATCGTGGGGCGGCATGGGGCAGGCAAGACGGCGCTGGGAGCGTGGCTTTTGCTCGATCGGGCTAGCCTGGCCGCCCGCGACGTGGCCGACATTATCATGTGCGAATACGACGGGCAAAGAGATACGACTGTTCGGGCTATCGCCAATGCCGGTAAAGCCAATGTGATAGTTTTCGTGGTGGACGCAGCCGCGCCCGACTATAAGAAGGACATGGCAGTTTGGCAAGCCCTGCGTGACTTGAAGAAACCGTGCTTGCTGGTCGGCAACAAGCTAGACCTCGCGACCGAAGGGGGCCCCGCGGTTCGGCGCCGCCTGGCAGATATCTTTGGTGCGCCGTCCAGCCAGATCACGGTCGTCGCCGCGCTTACGGGCTTGAATGTTGTGGAGGAGTTTCTGCCTCGCTTAGTCGCGGTTGCGCGCGCGGTCGAAATTCCATTGGCTCGCCGGTTTCCCGTTTTCCGCCGAGCGGTCGCTAACCGGATCGTAACCGCTACGGCCGGCGAAAACGCCGTCGTCGGCACCTTGTTTTTCCTGCCGGCCGCCGATATGCCGGTAATGACGGCCAACCAGGTCAAAATGATTTTGAAGATAGCGGTCGTTTACGGCCAAGAGGTCGGGTTGGATCGACTCAAAGAACTAATCGTTGTCTTCGGCAGCGCCATCGCGTTTCGGGCCTTGGCGCGTAATATAGCTTCGTTTATTCCCGTCTTAGGATGGGCGGTCAAGGGCGGTGTCGCTTACGGCGGTACCGTAGCGCTCGGCAAGACGGCAATCCAATATTTTGCTAATGACGCGACGGTACGTTTGCCGGGCGTGCGCGCAATTGAGGCGAAGGCCACAAATATTGACGTTTGAACACGAAAACCTATTAAGTTCAGTCCGTAAGCCGGGTCGCTACGTCGGTCGGGAGTGGAATTCTATTACCAAATCGCTCGCCGATATTGACGTCAGCGTCTGTTTAGCCTATCCCGACGCCTATGAGGTCGGGATGCCCAATCTTGGCTTGACCATTCTTTATGACATCATCAATAGTGACCCTCGTGCCGCCTGTGAGCGCGTCTTCTCGCCGTGGCCGGACATGGAACAGGTCTTGCGCGCGTCCGAGACGCCGTTGTGGTCTTTGGAAACTCAGCGGCCCTTGCGCGACTTCGACATCCTGGGAATCACTTTGCAATACGAGCTTAACTACAGCAACATTTTGGCGTTAATCGAATTGGGCGGTATCCCATTGCGCGCCGCCGACCGGGCGGAGGCTGAACCGCTTGTTATCGGCGGCGGTCCCTGCGTCTATAATCCTGAACCCCTGGCGCCGTTCTTTGACGCGTTCGTTATTGGGGACGGGGAAGAAGTGATTCAAGAGGTCGTTGATCTTTTGAGAAGTTCGAAGAGTACAAATAGTACAAGGAGCGAGAAGCTCCGGCGCTTGTCTGCCATAGAAGGCGTCTATGTTCCTAGTTTGTATGATTCAGCCCAGGGCCCCATCAAACGCCGGATACTCGCCGATTTAGGGTCGTTCCCGCCACCGTGCCGGCCGCCTGTGCCGAATCTAGAAGTCGTCCACGACCGATTCCAGGTTGAGATTATGCGTGGCTGCGGCCGGTCCTGCCGTTTTTGTCAAGCTGGCATGGTCTATCGGCCGATCCGGGAACGGTCGGTGCCGACAGTCCTGCAAGCGGTGCGAGAGGGTTTATCCAACACTGGCTACAACGAGGTCTCATTGGTTTCACTGTCCAGCACCGACTACACCGGTATTGTCGCCGCGACCGAGGAATTGGTCGGGGAGATGAGCCGAAAGGCGGTCGCGGTGTCGTTGCCCAGCCAACGCGTCGACGCTTTTTCCGTGGAGCTGGCCGATATTATTGGCGGCGGCAAGAAGACATCGCTAACTTTTGCGCCGGAGGCGGGTACGCAACGTTTGCGCGACGTGATAAACAAGGGAGTCACTGAAGAAGACCTCATGCGGACCGCCGAAATTGCTTTCCGCAACGGCTGGAGAAAGCTGAAGCTATACTTTATGGTCGGTTTGCCGACGGAGACCCAAAACGACTTAGACGGAATCGTGGATCTCGCCTACAAATTGCGCGCTTTGGCGATGGACGTTGTTCCAAAGAATGAGCATGGCCGGGTCGGCATCACGATCAACGTGGCCAGCTTTATTCCCAAAGCGCATACCCCGTTTCAGTGGTTCGGGCAAGACACCTTAGAGACGTTGCGCGAGAAGAATAATTATCTTCGCGACCGACTGAAGAAAAGCTATCTGAATTTCAAGTGGCACGAGCCGACGATGGCTAAACTCGAAGGCGCGCTGGCGCGCGGCGACCGTTCGATGAGCAAAGTAATAGAGGCGGCGTATAAACGCGGTGCCCGTTTTGACAGCTGGCACGAATACTATGACTTCGATCTTTGGACGGCCGCGTTCGCCGACGAGGGCTTAAAGCTGGAAGACATCACCGACCGAACGCGTGGAGCCGACGAGGCCTTACCGTGGGACTTCATCGCCCCCGGTGTGTCAAAGGACTGGTTATGGGGAGAATACGAAAAGGCTTTGGAGGCATCGACGACGATCGACTGTCTGTCGGGTTGCGCGGGTTGCGGGATAGAATGCCAAGGATAAGAGTTACCTTCGACAAGAAAGGCCGGCTGAAGTACATCTCACATTTAGACACCATGCGCTTGTTCGAGCGGGCCTGCCGCCGGGCCGAACTGCCGCTTACCTTGACCCAAGGGTTTCGCCCGCACGCCAAGATTTCAGTTACCCCGGCCATGCCGGTAGGAGTAGAATCAGAAGGACAGAATGCAGATATCACGTTGGACCTGCCAATACCACTCAGGGACATCGTCGAACGTTTAAATCGTAATCTTCCACCTGAGGTCAGCATCACGGGGGCCCGAGAGGTTAGGAAGATCAAAGTAGGGGGACAATCCCAATGGTCTTAAGCTCTAACAATGGAACAAAACAGATTATTATCACAGTCGAGCCGGAGGAGACAAAGCTGGCGCTCTTGGACGGCAAGAACCTGGCCGAAGTTTATGTCGAGAAGCGCGACACCGGCAACATCACTGGCAATATCTATCTTGGCCGGATACAGAATGTGCTCCAGGGCATGGAGGCGGCGTTTGTTGACATCGGCGAACAACGCAATGCTTTCCTGTCTGCCGACGACATTATCGGCGAGGGCGACGAAGCAGGTCTTGACCTGACCAAAGAAGCATTGCCCAAGGAGGAGACTGAAGACGTCGAGAACAAAGTGCGGGGCGGTCGTCGTAAGAAAGGCAAGATCGGTGTCCGTAAGGGCCAAACAACATTGGTTCAGGTAACGCGCGCGCCCAGCGGCAGCAAAGGAGCCCGGCTAACGACGCAGATCGCCCTGCCCAGCCGCTATATGGTTCTGGCGCCTTTTAAAGACTTCGTCGGCATATCGCGCCGTATTCAGGGCAAGGAACGGGAGCGGCTGCAAAAAGTCGCGGCGGAGATCAAACCGGAAGGCATGGGTATAATCATCCGGACGCAGGCGGCCGACATCAGCAAACCGACGTTGATCGGTGACTTGGCGTATCTGAAAGAACTGTGGGAAAAGGTCCGCAAAGACGCGGCTAAGGCCACCCCCAGCACACTCGTTTACAGCGAAATGGACCTGGCAATGAAGATAATCCGGGACGTTTTCGGCCCTGACGTGAAGCGGATTGTTGTCGACGACCGAACCAAATACGACCAGATTCAAAGCTACATAACGGATATCGATCCAAGCCGAGGCGGCGTTGTGCGCCGCTACCACCGCCGTGAGCCGCTTTTTATGAAGTACGGGATCGAACCGCAGATAGAGAAGGCTCTACGCACGAAAGTATGGCTGAAAAGCGGCGGCTATATCATAATAGAAGACACGGAGGCGTTGACGTCGATAGACGTCAATACGGGTCGGTACGTCGGCAAGGTAAGTCTTGATAAAACGATTCTCAAGACAAACCTGGAAGCGGCACACGAGATCGGCCGCCAGCTCCGATTACGAGATATCGGCGGATTGATCGTCGTCGACTTCATCAACATGGGCAGTTCCAATGATCGAGACCTTATCTTGGAAGAATTCGAAAAGGTCTTGGAACAGGATCGGGCCAAAACCGAGGTCGTAGAGATTTCCCGGCTAGGGTTGATAGAAATGACTCGTAAAAGTTTTACGCCCGGATTGCTGGCGGCTTTTACCGGGAAGTGCCCGACCTGCAGCGGCCACGGCTATGTCATGAAGAGTGGGAATGGGGATGTGGTGAATGGAATCGCAGCCGAATAACGGGAAAATCCCTGTCGAGGATGTTATCCGCAGCTTAAATATCGCCATCGAGCACAAAGATCATTTTACCCGCGGCCATTCCCTGCGGGTCGCGGAGTACTCTGTTGAGCTGGCAAAAATCGCCGCCGTAGCAGAGGAAGAGACTCAGCTTATATATCGCGCGGCCATGCTTCACGATATCGGCCAGATTGCGATCGAAGAAAGTGTCTTGCATAAGCCGGGCGTCTTGGACGAGCAGGAGAAGCTGGAGATGCAGAAGCACCCGAAGATCGCGATCAGCATCCTGGAGCCGTTGAATTTCCCGGCCGGCCTGACCGAAATCATCCTGCACCACCACGAATGGTGGAACGGGCACGGATATCCGGATGGTTTGGCGCGAACAGCCATCCCATTAGGGGCCCGCATCTTGTCTATCGCAGACGCTTTTGACGCCATGACCAGCGATCGACCGCACCGCGCGAAGATGTCTATTCCAATGGCTTTGAACCGCCTGGAAGACGGGGCAAATCGCCAGTGGGACCCCGATCTGGTAGTCGCGTGGTTGACGCTTGAGCGCGCCATTCTAGAGAAAGCGCCGGCGGAATTCACTCACATCTTCCTTTGGGACAATCTAATCGGCTAGAACAACGCCAGACTTGCGTTGACCCGCCCATTTCTTCTATAATCATTTAGTTACGCAATTGTTCGATTTGGAGGAGTATTAATGTACGCAGTTATTAAAACCGGGGGCAAACAATACAAGGTCAAGGAAGGCGAAACCCTTGACATCGAGAAGCTGGCGGGGGAACCCGGCGCGGCGGTAACTTTTGACGAAGTCCTGATGGTAGGCACAGATAAAGAAACGCTGGCTGACGCGAGCTCTTTGGAAAAAGCGAGCGTTAAGGCGACGGTTGTCGAGCAGTATCGCGACGCGAAGATACTGGTTTTCAAGTATAAGTCCAAGAAAGGTTACAAGAGGACTCAAGGCCACAGGCAGAATTTGACCAAAGTCAAGATTGAAAGCATTTCAAGGGGACAAGGCTAAATGGCACATAAGAAGGGGCTAGGCAGCTCTCGGAACGGTCGGGACAGTAATTCAAAAAGACTCGGCGTTAAGGCGTATGGCGGTCAGCAGGTCAAGGCCGGCACAATTATCGTTCGCCAGCGCGGCACAAAATTGCGACCAGGCGTCGGTGTCGGGATCGGTAACGATCACACGCTGTTCGCTCTGCGCGCGGGATTCGTAAGTTTCAACGGCGCTAAGGTAGATATCGTCGAAGAAGTATAGGAATCAAAACCGCATATGTTTGTTGACGAAGCGCATGTTTCGGTTAAGGGCGGTCGCGGCGGTAGCGGAGTTGTAGCTTTTCGTCATGAAAAAGGCGAGCCGCTGGGAGGTCCCAGCGGTGGCGACGGCGGACACGGCGGCTCGGTACGTTTCATAGTTGATCCCGGATTAAAGACGTTGATGGATTTTCGCCATCAGCGTCATTTTTTTGCCCAAGCCGGCGGCAACGGGCAAGCCAAGAACTGCACCGGCAAGAATGGGGAAGACCTACTAGTAAAGGTACCTGTTGGGACGGTTATCCGTAACGAAGACGGTAATGTGCTGGCCGACTTGACGGCTATCGGGCAGGAAGCGGTCATTGCGGCCGGCGGTCGGGGCGGCAAAGGCAATGCGCACTTTACGTCGTCAACGAACCGCAGCCCTAAGTTCTCGCAGCCGGGAGAGGATACAGAACCATTCGACATATCGTTGGAACTGAAATTACTTGCGGATGTGGCCTTGATCGGATTGCCGAATGCAGGCAAATCAACGTTGATCAACCGGATGTCAACTGCGAAAGCCAAGGTTGGCGACTATCCGTTCACAACCAAAGCGCCGAATCTGGGCATGGTGCGGCTAAACGACGATCGTGACTTCGTGGTCGCGGACATTCCTGGCTTGGTCGAGAACGCGCATTTAGGCAAGGGCATGGGCGTCCAGTTCCTCAGGCATGTTGAACGCGCGACGGTCCTGGTGCATATTGTCGACCTGTCGGTCGGCGACGTCGACACGCTGATGCGAGACTATGACCTGATTGCCGGTGAGCTGGGATCGTATAGTACTGAACTGGGTGAACGGCCTGTTCTCGCGGCCGGTAGCAAGATCGATCTGCCGGAAGCCCGCGAGACGATCGAGCCGATGCGTGCGGTTTTCGCTGAGCGGGGTATCCCGTTCTACGCGATCTCGGCGGCGACAGGCGAAGGCGTTGACGCTCTAAAGTTTGCCATCGCCGACATGATTGATAACATTAAGGGCGACTAGTACTAGGAGTACGAAGAGTACGAGGATGACATGGGCGTAAGCTCGGGCATCTACGGAAACGACGCGATAAAAAGGTCTATGTAGGCGCCAGTCTTTAGACTGGTGCCCCGGCATTGCTCTTCGAGCGAGCGAAGCGAGTCGAGAAGTAAGAAAGGGAAACATGAGACAAGCCTGTGTTGCCAAGGCCAAGCGAATAGTTGTTAAGGTCGGCTCGGCCATCATCACGACGGAAACGGGCCGGCTGGATCGTGACCGGCTGGCTGCAATCGTCGAGCAGATAGCTTCTCTCAAAGCCCGCGACTACCAGGTAGTATTGGTAACCAGCGGCGCGATTGCCGCCGGGCAAGAGCGTTTAGGACTGGAAGACCGCCCCACCGCGATTCCGGACCTGCAGGCCGCTGCCTCGGTCGGTCAAGGGTTATTGCTTCAGCAGTACACTGGCTTGTTTGAGAAGCATCACGTCCATGTTGGCCAGGTGCTGCTCACTCAATACGACATTACGCATCGCGAACATTATGTCAATGCCGCCAACACGTTCGAGAAGCTAATGGATTTCGGCGTTGTTCCCATCGTCAACGAAAATGACACTACAGTCGTCGAGGAAATCAAATTCGGCGACAACGACACATTGGCCGCTCTAGTCACAAACTTATCCAAAGCGGACGCCCTGGTCATTATGAGTGACATCGACGGTTTGCACACAGCCGATCCGCGTAAACATGACGATACACAAATATTGTCAGAGGTTGCTGAAGTCACGCCGGAAATAGAGAAGCTCGCTGGCGGGGCGGGTACATCGTTCGGTTCGGGGGGCATGATCACGAAACTGAACGCGGCCAAGATCGTTACCCTGGCCGGGGCAGGCATGTTTTTGGTTGACGGCCGATCCAATGATTCACTGCTTAACGCCATGGATGGAGCTGACGTCGGCACGTTCTTCGCGCCGCGCGAACGCAAGATGACCAGCCGCAAAGCGTGGATCGCGTTCGGGACCGTCGCTAAAGGCACTGTCACTGTTGACGACGGCGCCAAACAGGCAATGCTTGGCCAGGGAAAAAGCCTTCTCCCTGCCGGGGTAACCGCGGTCGCGGGTTTGTTTGCCGATGGCGACATGGTTGAAATCGAAGATGCTGCCGGCGAATTGATTGCCCGCGGCTTGGTTGATTTTACCGCCGAGGACTTGGCCAAAATAAAGGGTATGACCAGCGAAGAGATCAATAAGAGTCACAAAGAACTGTATGGCCGCGAGGTTGTGCATCGCGACTGCCTGGTGATTTTGAAGTAAGGCATGAGGGATGAGGTACGAGGCGCGAGTCGGTTTCTGTCGGCGCCGGTCTTTGGACCAGCGACGGTTGGCGGTAGGCGCGTAAAATGTAGGCGCCGGTCTTTAGACCGGCGACCTGGTCTTTTGAGGAGGTCTTTCCATGTCAGAAGTTCTTGAACTCGGCAAACAAGCCAAAATCGCCGCGCGCGCGTTGGCGACAGCGTCCGAAGGCTTAAAGAATCACGCCCTGGCAGCGATGGCCGACGCCATTACGGCTGAGGCGACCGCGATATTGGCGGCAAACGCCGCGGACATGGAAGCGGCCCGGCAAGCCGGCATAGGCGAAGCTTTGCTTGATCGCCTGATGTTGGACGAACACCGGTTGGCCGAGATTGCCGACGCTGTCCGAGAGATCGCCGCGCTGCGCGATCCGGTGGGCGAAGTGGTCAAAGGCTGGAAACGGCCGAACGGCTTGAAGATAAGCCTCATTCGCGTGCCCTTGGGCGTCGTGGGGATGATTTATGAAGCCCGCCCCAACGTAACTGTTGACGCGGCCGCTCTGTG